>NZ_JSBW02000040.1 GCF_000772705.2 Xanthomonas vasicola | reverse complement strand
GTACGCATGGGCGGAAATTGCAAGAAACCAGCCTTCAGCGTAGCGAACACTGGTAGTTTTAGCACGCCGGTGCAGACATCAAGGCCTTGCGGTCGTTGGGTGGTTGGGGTTTTTCAGGGGCGACTAACTGACGCGACGCCTCGACATCTCTGCTGCTGGGCGAATCAATTGGCCAAGTCTGGCTTGGATTGCCGATATGTCCCGGCATCCGTGCGTGCATTGCGCGCTGGATGATCAGTCAGTCCGGCAGCCACGCCTTTCGCCAATGCTCCAGATTGCTGCCGCTCAACATCCAGTCGCGCCGCACCACCTCGCGCAGGGCTGCTCCCTTGGCGCGCGCCGCAGCCAGGTCGGCCAGATGCTCGCGGATGGCTCCGATCCAGTCGCGGTAGCGGTTCTTCACCAGCGTTACCGGCAGGGTGCCCTGGTAGCAGCGCACGTCGCTTGCGATGACCGGATACCCGCAGGCACCGTATTCGAGCAGGCGCAAATTGCTCTTGCACTCGTTGAACAGGTTCTGCTCCACCGGTGCCAGCGCCAGATCCAGCTCCAACGCCGCCAGTGCGGCCGGGTAGTGATCGATCTGCACGCCTGGCTGGAAGTGGTGGATATGCTGGCGCAGCGCGAACGGGTACATCCCCATGAACACCCATTCGACTTCGTCGGCCAGCTCGCGCACCACATCGGCGATCAATTCCAGATCGCCGGTATGGCTGGCACCGCCGGCCCAACCGACCCGCGGCTTGCCGCCCTGGCGCTCGGCCCGTGCGGGCAACTGCTCCCACCAATGGGGCGGCAAGCGGTTTTCGGCCACCCGGATATCGCTGTGCAAGCCGGCGAACGCTTCCGCCAGCGCCGGAGTAGACACAACGAAACGGTCCACCATGCCGAGACCGCGCCGCACCGTCTTGAGAATGTCCTTGGGCATGTGGTCGCGGTGCGCATTCTTTAGCGGCAAATTGGGCAGGTAATCGTCCAGCTCGTACACCTTGAACGCGCGTGACAACGCCTTCATCCGCCGCATTGCCTCCAGCCGCGCCTCGCCGACCTGGCGTTGCAGGATCACCACGTCGGGATCCTGACGCGCCAGCTCGCTGATCTCCAGATAGCCGTTGAACAGCACCCCTTCGGCAATTCCGCCCTCACGCAAGGCGCGCAGCGGCTGGATCACCCGATAGTGGCCACAGCCTTCGATATCGGCCGGCAACGCGATCAGGCTCGGCAGCGGCCGCCACGACTGCAAGGGACGCCAACTCGCGCGCGGGTCTGCCAGCGAGAAGCCGGCGCCCGGGTCCAATGAAAAGCCCGCGTTGTAGGCCGGGTCGTTGGCCATCACCGGTAGCCACCGTGCGTACATCGCTTCTTCGTCCAGCGCTGTGGTGGGTGTTGCCTCAGGCGGGTCGATCAATAACTGCGCGCGCGCTGCGAAGACATTGAGGTAGCCGGCTTGCTGCAGGCGCAGGCACAGATCGACATCGCTCCACTGCGCCAGCGCCGGCTCCAGTGCGAAGCCACCGGCGTCCATGAAGAGCTGGCGCGGCAGCATCAGGCATTCGCCGCTCAACGCGCTGTAGTTCTGATCCAGCTGCAGACGCTGCAGATAGCCCGACTCATCGAAGGCGGCACCTTCGAACGCGCGCGTTGCCGGTGCCCCCAGACCCAGCAGCATGCCGGCGTGGTGCACGGTGCCATCGCCGCGCAGCAACTTGCCAGCGACCGCACCGACCTCCGGGCGCAGCGCATGGTTGAGCAATTGCTCCAGCCAATCGGCTGTCATCACCGCCGCGCCGGCTGCCAGCCACAGCAGCACGTCCCCACGTGTGTGCTCGGCGGCGGCATTGCAGACCGCTTCGCGCGATGGCTCGGCATCAAAGCGCAGCACGCGGATCTGCTGCATGCCCAGGGTGTCGATGCCAGCCAGCCAGTCGCGCAGGTCTGGCGCGGTGGTGCCGCGATCCAGCAACAGCACCTCGTAATGCGGGTAGGCCGTGTTGGCCAGGATGCTTTCCAGGCAGCGCTGCACCTGCGGCAGGCGGCCATCGACCAGTACCAGGATGCTCACCAGCGGCTGCTGCGTATGGCGGTACTCCACCGCATGCCGGCCTGGCCCCGCGCTGTGCACCACGGCGTCGACGTAGCCGCGTTCGGCGAGATGACGCGCGATGGCTTGTCGTTCGTCTTCGTCGGCATGCTGCGGCGTGGCCGATGCGATCAGCAAGGGCTCGGCGACATGACGAATGCAGGCCAACCCGTAACGCTCGACCAGGCCGAGCTGGTAATCCAGTTCGAGCGCCGCGCTAGGCTCGATAGGGAAGCCGCCATCGGTCAGCAGCGTGCGATGCCGGAACACCCAGTGCCGCGATAGCGTCGTCGGCGCGCTCAACAGCATGTCCAGATACAGCGCCGGCCGTAGCGCAAGCCCGAGCTGGCCGTTGTCCAACGCCATCACCTCGTCGGCGTAGATGGCCTGGCAGTCGTCCGGTAGCGCGAGCATTTCCAGTGCCAGCATCAGCAAGCCGCTGCTGGTGAACCGGCTGCCGGCATCGACAAGCAGCACCCAATCGATCGCCTCCTGTGCGGCGATCACCCGATTGAGTGCTGCCGCCAAGCCGTGCGCGTCGATCAGCACGCCGCGCTCGCCGTATTCGGCAACCTGCTGCGGGGAGCTGCTGATAACCCAGGTGTGATGGCGTTGATAGCAGGCCACCGCGTCCAGGCTGTCCCGCGTTGCTGCCACCCCCGCGGTATCGCCGTGACGGTCGATCAGCAATACCGCGATGCGCGGCCCACCGGCGTGCGCCTGCAAGCGCGCTTCGATCAACGCACGCTGCACCGCATTCGGATGGCGCACGCCCAGCCAGGTGGCCGGCGACACGCGCTCGGCCATACCAGCGCTCTGCATGAGCGCATTGACCAGATCCACCGGCTTGAACACGCGCGCCTTGTGCGGACTGAGCGGAGCCACGCGCACCAGTCGGTTGTCGCCAGTCTCGCGCCGCCAACCAAGTTGACGGATGCCTTGACGCAAGTCTTCATGCCCCTGATCGCCGATGCCTGGCTGATCGCGACCGCCCTGACTGAACTGCGCACTTGAGACACGAAACTGCGTGAGCGGGCTGGCCAGCATCGCCAGATTGCCATGGCGTAGCAGCTTCACGTAGATCGCCAGATCGCCCACCCAGTGAATGGTCTTGCCATTCAACGCCATCAACTCGTTGCCCAACGCCAACAGATCGGCGCGCCGTGCCAGCACGCAACTCGGCTCACCGATAAAATTGATGGTGTGGTCGGCCAGGAACGACACCAACTCCGGCCCGTCGATCAGCACGTCGTCGGCGAACGGAAAGCAGGTGGCCAGGATGTCCGGCAGCGGTTGCCCGTCGTCATCGATGCGTACCCGCCGCGAGGACGCCATCGCCGTGCCCGGGTTGCGCTCGATCGCCTCGACCAATTGCGCAATGCAATCGGGCTGCAGCACATCGTCGTCGTGCAGGAACTTGATGTACTCGCCCTGCGCAAGGCCAATCCCTCTGAGTTTGCTGCCGAGCTCGCCCAGGCGAGCGGGATTGCGGAAATATCGGATCGGGAAAGGGCATTCCAGCGCATGCCGCGCGACGCACTGCTCGATCGACGCATTGGCACTGTCGTCGCAGACGATCAACTCGAGCCTGGGGTAAGACTGCAAAACTACGCTCGTAAGCGCTTCATCTAGATAGCGCAGCTTGTAGGCGGGCATCACGATGCTGACAAACGCACGCGTGGCCGAGCGATCTTCCGGGTGGTGCATCATGGGTCAATGAGCAGTTCGAAAATAAGGGCATGCAGCGGAGTCAATAGGGCAGACAGCTGAAGATCCGGCATCGCTCTATCTTTTCCACTCGTAGATGTTCCTGGGCTTACTCCGCCCAGGGCGGAGGTGCGGCGCCAGCGACCGGCGATGCATACAACACGAGATCGTAGTAGTGGCCGGGAGAGTGCTGGCGTAGGCGGAAGTGATAGCCCTCCACCAATTTGTCCAGTTGTTCGACGATATCCAGTAAATCCTGGGCGTAGTGGTAGACACAAATAGCCATACGGGGGCGCTGGGTCCTGATGAGGTGAGATGCGCCTTCTAATGCCCTGGCTTCAAATCCTTCGATGTCCAACTTCAGTAGCGTCAGCTTTTCCAATTCGTCGTCCAGGCGCGTCGTCGCTACTGAGATTCCGCCACCCGGCGATACGTGGCTGGAGACGGTGCCAGTCTCCTCGAAGCGCAGCGTGGTCTGTTCGTTGGAGATGGCTTTTTTTAGCGCCTTGAAATTGTGCGGGGGAAGGGGGAAGGCGCTCGCAATGCTCTCCAATTTCTGGAAGTTGATGCGATCCGGTTCAAAGGCGGTGATGCTTTCGTAGCGATGGCGGGATGCTTCGAGAAACTTATGCACGATAGGTCCCTGGAAGGCACCGCCATCGCAGAAATGTTCACGCTGGCCAAGCTGGAACGTGCTGGTATCTGCGTATTCTGAAAAATACTCGTTGATCGGCGTCGCCCAGCAGTCCAATAGGAGTCTGGAATCGTAGGTCAGGCGGAACAACAGGTTGCTGTAGAGCGTAAAAACGCTGAGATCGTCGTCCAGTCGATCCGCAAGACGCAGAAATTCTTCCAGGCGCACAAGTGTCCGCTGACGGTACACCTGGGCAGGCTCGTATACGGCGGGAAGCCCGCAGTGCGCAACGGCCAGGCAGGCATCGACCCTGTCAATGCCTGCTTGCTCGCAGAGCTTGCGAGCCAAGCCCGATTCTCCGGGGCTGTAAGAAAAATCGATGGCCAATGCCTGGGAATGCTGAGCCGCTTGTTCGATGAACTGGCGCGAACTCCAACGCGGCACCCCATGAACGGTATCGCTGTCGCTTGGCTCGTCATCAATGGCGGCAATGACATGACTGGAGCGCTGGACGATCTGTGGTCCATAAATGTTGCCAAGGCCCGAGCGCGGCTGAAGCAGAAAAAGGGGGCGCTGCTCGAAACTTGGGATCGGCGGATCCACCGAAGGCGCAACGCTCAGTTGCTCAATACCCGCGCTTGCGCACAGGTCATTTGCAAACGCCCGCCCGCGCAGGCTGCAGGAGAAATCGATAGCGATTGCATCGGCATACTGGCCCGCCTTGGCAAGAAGCTCCTGACTACTCCAGCGCGGCGCGCCGTGGATGTAGTCCAGATGGATGCTTTGGTCATCAATTGCGGCAACGACATGGTGCAGGTGGGCAACGATGCGGGGGCCGTGCACCATGCCTACACGGGACTCGGGAGCGACGAGGAATACAGGGCGGTTGGCAATGGCGGGTAGGCGCGCAATGACATCTTCGAGTGCAGGGCGCTCCTGCTCCGCAATACGTAGAATCCGTTGGCGAAGCTGCTCATTTCTTGAGTTCATGAACGTCACGTCCCATAGGTATGAATGGGGTTGTCGTAGCGGGCGTCGAAATAGGTTTTGGCAGGCACGTCCTCGCGGTAGACACGCGGCCAGCCAAGTTCGCAGCTTCGTCCCACCTTGACGCCCCGGTGCACGATGGCGCCTGTCCGCAGGACGCTATTGCTGCCAATCTCGACGCCCGCGCCGATTTGCACACCATTCTCTATCCAGCATGAAGATTTGACGCGGCATGCCGGTCCGAGGTGCGCGCTGGCATGGATCACCGTGTTGTAGTCGATCTTGCACGCGTGCCCGATGACAGCATTGGCACCCACAAATGCGTTGAGACCGATGACCGCGTCGGTGCCGATCGCTGCGCTGGGGTGGATAAAGGGCTCCAGCTTGAAGCCGCGTTCCATCGCTGCCTGCATCAGTTCTACGCGCTTGAAGTTGCCGAAGCGTTCGTCGAACGCCACGAACATGGCCCCGTCGGTCGGATTCAATCCATCCAGCACGCCAAGATCGAATTCGTGTTCGGAGTCTTGTGGTACCTCAATCCTGACGACCATCTCGTCCTGACGCGCCTGCTTCCATGCGTGGAATGCCAGGTCGAGGTATTCGCTGCGGCCGATGATCCACCTAGATTTCATGTTCGGTCTCCATCAGCAGCGCGTACCAGCGTTCGACCAGCCGATTCATGGATTCATAGGCTCCCTGGGTGGGGAGCGGTGCGTCTATGTGCAATGCCGCCTGCACCCGCTCCATGATGTCAACGTCTTCTCCCACAACGACCTTGCTGCCGTGCATCTGTGCCAGTAGCACTTGGCTGGAAGAGCCGTAAGGCTGTTTCTTGCGGGCACTAAACCAATAGATTTCCAGGTCGGTGCGGTCCGGTGCGACGGGAATGTGGTGTTCCAGCGTGAAGGAATACCCGCCATTGGAACTGGCGATGTGCATGTTCGGGAAGACCAACCAATTGAAGTAGGCATCCTGCGTGCCCCAGCGTTCCACTTTCTCGTGCCAGCCAAAGTGTTGAAGGTTGGGTATGGGTGCGTCCGGGCCGCCGTAACTGAAGCGGCGCATCTCGCGTCTCAAGGCAGCGGGCGAGCTGTCTTGCAAGGCTTCCATGGACTCCTTGGCGTGTTCTTGGTTTACCTCGGCAACGAAGCTAACGCTCTTGGCTAAGGTCTTGGGGTGGACGAAGCGCGGGTGATTGGCATCCCGAAGATTTTCGTAAGCGAGTTTCCAGTTGTACCGGCCGCGCCAGGTGGTCACCATGACCTCAGTGTCATAGGCGTTGGAGCTACTGTCCAGCAAGGCGATGAAGTCTGCCGAAAACTGCTCCTCGATTGGCATCGGGTTGGGATCGAGGTTGACGAATAGCAGGTTCCCCACTTCATGCAAGGCGAATTCCCGCAATTTCAGGCCGCGTCTTTCCTCCTCGCCGAAGCCATAAAGGGCATCGCATTCGGGGATGTTCTCGACCTGACCGTCGGAGTCGTACTTCCATGCATGGTAAGGGCAGACCAGCGGGCGCTTTCCCACCGCAGTGGTCTGCAGCAGCGCGCTGCGGTGCAGGCAGACATTCTCGAACGCGCGCAGCCGGCCCTTGAAGTTCTGGATCAGTACCGGAATGCCAGCGAGCCTGCGAGTGATGAAGCAGTTGTTGTCGGGCAGCAGCGTCTTCAGGCCGGCAAACAGCCACGCCTTGCGGAAGATCTTGCGCTGTTCACGCTCGAATATGTCCGTCGACAGATAGTAGCTGGGGTGCATTCGCGATCGCATCGGCGGGCTTCCTCAGGAATCTTTGTGGTAAATGATTCGGGCTGGGTTGCCGAAGACGCTGGCGCCGGCCGGCACGTCCTTCACCACGACCGAGCCGGCGCCGACCACCGCGCCGTCGCCGATGTGGATGCCGGGCAGGATGGTGGCGTGTGGGTGCACGATCGCGTGCTTACCGATTCGTGCGCCGCCACCGACGAAGGTCATTGCCCCGATCTGCGCGTAGTCACCGACATGGACATCGTGACCGAGCATGGTGTTTGCCTGCACGTTGACGAAGTCGCCCAGCCACACGTTGGGGCTGAGCTGCACGCGGTGGCACAGGAAGCAGCCCTGGCCGATGTGCACGTACGGGCTCAGGAACGCGCCGGTGACGATGGGGATGAAGTGCGCGCCTTGCTCAAGCAATGGCTGCGCATAGCGCTGGCGCGCATGCGGATCGCCGATCGCGCAGACGAAGCGCTCTTCGTCCTGCGGCTGGTATGAGAGCGGGCTGCCGACAATGGTCAGGTCGCAGTCCAGACCGTCCAGTATCTGCAGGCGCGTGTCGAGAAATCCCACCGGACGCCACTTCGTTCCGCACGCCGGATCACCCTGCATCTGCGCCAAGACCTCGCGCCCCCATCCGCCGGCGCCAATAATCAAAACCGGGTGCGTCATAGGATTGAGCCGCCGTCCATCACCAGGCTGGTCCCAGTGACCCAGCGGCTGGCATCGGCTAGCAGGTAGATCGCGGCGTTGGCCACATCCTGCGGCTCGCCCAGGCCCAGAGGATGCCTTGCCTTCTGTGCATCGAGTTGGTCTGCGCCCCACATCGGCGTCGCTACAGCAGACGGAGAAATGCCGTTGACCCGAATCCTGCGCTTGGCCTGTTCGAGCGCCAGGCATTTGATGATGCCGATGAGGCCTGCTTTCATCGCCGAATACGGCCCTACGCCGCGCGTGCCGAGGTGCGCGGCAGTGGATAGCATGAACACGATCGAGCCCTGAGGGGCGATGGCATTTGCCAGCAGCAGGCGCTGCGTCAGCATCACCGGAGCGAGAAAATTGACCGTGTACATCTCGGTCATCGCCGCCTCGGTCAGCTGCCGGATCGGACAGTGCTTCTGAATGCCTGCGCAGTGAACCACGCCATGAACCGTCGCACCCGCTGCAGCAGCGAGTGTGTCGCGATCGGCAGCGCTGCTCAGGTCGCCGAGCACGCCAACGTGGCCCGTGCCCTGCAGCTGCGCCTGGGTCTGCGCGAGACGGTCTTTGTCGCGGCCAGTGAGAACGATGCGGGCGCCTCGTTGCGCGCAGGCGATGGCGATTTGACGGCCCAACCCCGACGACGCTCCCGTCACCAGGATTGTCTTGCCATTGAGCGAAAACGCAGTGTGTGCCGGTGTGTTCATGCGTAGATGTCCATCGGCACGGTGAGGCCGCCAT
This sequence comes from Xanthomonas vasicola, assembly GCF_000772705.2. Taxonomy (GTDB): domain Bacteria; phylum Pseudomonadota; class Gammaproteobacteria; order Xanthomonadales; family Xanthomonadaceae; genus Xanthomonas; species Xanthomonas vasicola. Next base: position 159,885 of record NZ_JSBW02000040.1, on the reverse strand, counting down.
CCACCACGAAATAGTTGCGCGTTATCCAGCGGCTTGCATCGGCCAGCAGGAACGCGGCGGCGTAGGCGACGTCCTCCGGCTCGCCCATGCCGAGCGGTGTCAGTTCGAACAGCCCTTCCATATTGCCGCCGCTTCCCTGCAGGCCCTCCAGCAGCGGCGTGCGCACGTAACCCGGGGCAATACAGTTGGCGCGGATGCCATTCTTGGCAACTTCCTGCGCCAACGATCTCACCATGCCGAGCAGCGCGCTTTTGCTGGCCGCATACGCGCTGCTGGCCATTGGTCCGATGTGCGAGGCAACTGAAGCGAGGAACACCAACGAGCCGTTTGCGGTGATGCGCTTCTTCGCCAGCAGGCCGCGGGTCAGCAGCATCGGTGCGAATGTGTTGCTGGAGAAGATGTCGTCCAAATGCGCCCGGTTGACCAGGCGCAGCGGAACCAGCCGAGAGATGCCGGCCGCGTGCGCCATCCCATCCAACAGGCCAACGTCGGCGACCAGGCGATCGATGTCCTCCTGCCGGTCAAGGTCTGCCGCGATCGCCACGTGTCCTTCGCCTGGCAATGCCTCCAAGGTTGAGGCCAGCCGCGCGCGGTCGCGCCCGCTGATCGCCAGCTGGGCACCGAGCTCGGCGCAGGAAATGGCAATCTGTCGGCCAATACCGGAGGAGGCGCCGGTAACAAGAATGCGTTTGCCGGCAAGCGAGAAGGGGTCAGGGGCAATACTCACGATTCGATCAGATCCGGAAAAACGGCCCCTTCGATGTCGAGCAGACAGGTGCCCCACGACAAGCCGATGCCGAAGCCGCAAAGCAAGACGCGCTTGGGTCCGGATTCGAGTTCCTTGTTGATGCGCGCGGTCATGGTCACCGGCAGCGAGGCACCGCTAGAGTTGCCGAAGTCGCGCAGCGTCGAAGGCACTTTTTCCACCGGCAGGCCGAGCTTCTTGCGAATGGTCTCGTTGATCATGCGGTTGGCTTGATGGAACACGAAATAATCGATCTCATCCTTGGAAACGCCGGTGTAGTCGAGAAGTTTCTGTACCGCCGGCGGGATACGTTGCGTTGAGAAGCCCAACACCGCCACGCCGTCCAGGATCAGGTCGGTTGCACACCGCCATGGACCGTCAGGCTCTTCGCGGAACGGGATCAGGTGCTGCAGGGTCACCGGCTCGCGCTGGCCGCCGACCGGCAGGATGATTGCCTTATAGCCACTGCCATCGCTGTTGAGGTCGAAGTACATCGGCGGCGCGTCGGCGCTGAACTCCAGCGCAGTGGCGGTGCCGGAATCGGAAAAAATGGGATCTTCCAGATTGGCACTGCGGTCACCCACCAGCAGCAGGCCTTTCTTGACGCCGCCGGCGGCGATCATCGAGCCGAGCAGGTTGATGCCGAACGGGTAGGCCGAGCAGCCCAGGTTGACGTCGAAGGCGACGGTGGCATGCGAAAGCCCCAGCCTGTCTTGCAGGATGATCGCAGTGGCCGGAATCGGATAATCCGGCGACTGGGTCACCACAATCAGTGCATCGATCTCCTCACGCTTCCACTGCAGCTTCTCGAGCAGCACTTCGGTTGCGTCGAAGGCCAGGTCCGAAAAGCACTGCCAAGGCTGAGACATGCGCCGCGTCTCGATGCCGATGTTGCGCACCAGGCGCTCGCGTTCGGAACGGATCTGCGGCCGGCAATCGGTGAGATTGGACACCACACGCTTTGGCACGCATGTCGCCATGCCGGCAAAGCGGACGTTATGCAGCGTGGAGGTCGGCATGGTGCTTACGCCTCGGTCAGTTTGTAGAGATCGCCGACGGTGATGGCAGCGGTGAGGTCATCGCCGGTAATGGTCTTGCCGTACTCCATGTCGAACATCACGATCACGCCCAGTGCCGCCAGTGAATCCCATTCCGGCAATTCCAGCAGCACGGTGTCCAGCGTGACCTCCACTGGCTCCTGGAAGTCGGTGGCAGAAACAAAGTTCTCGATAAACGTTTCCTGGGTCATGCGGTCTCGCCTGGTTGCCTGTTGAAGATACGGGAAGTGGAAAAGCACGTGGAGCGGGCTGCGGTCATGTCGCCTGTTGGCCGGCGATGAGATCGGCAATGGTATCGACCTGGTCGCTGCTCAGGCCAGGAAAGATCGGCAGGCACAGCACTTGCGCGGCCACCGAGCGCGCCACCGGCAACCATGCCGGCGCCGACGAGGGCAGGGCACGGTACATCGGGAAGTCGCTGATCAACGGATAGAAATAGCGCCGCACCAGAATGCCGTGCTCGCGCATCAATTGGTACAGCGCATCGCGCGACAGGGGGTAGTCGTCCTGCACCAGCACCGGGAAATACGCGTAATTGGGGCTGGAATACGCGGCCCGCGCAACACAGCGGATGCCGCGCACATCGCTCAACCGCTGCCGATACTGCACATCGATGGCGCTGCGCTGCGCGATGGCGTTGTCGATGTGCTGCAGTTGCAGCAGGCCGAACGCCGCGCTGATCTCATTCATTTTGCCGTTGATGCCCGGTGCCACCACCGTGGTTTCATCGACGAAGCCGAAGTTCTTCAGATGCCCGATGCGCTGATAAGTTTTTTCGTCGGGGCAGACAATCGCGCCGCCTTCGAAGGTATTGAAGACCTTGGTTGCATGAAAGCTCAACACGCTCAGATCGCCATGACGCAGGATCGAGCCGCCGTCATCGCGCACGCCGAAGGCATGTGCGGCGTCGTAGATCACCTTGAGGTTGTAGATGTCGGCGATACGCGTGATGGCTGTCGTGTCGCATGCGGTTCCGTAGCAATGCACCGGCATGATTGCGGTGGTCTGTGGGGTGATGGCCGCTTCGATCTTCGAAGGATCCATGTTGAGCGTCACCAGGTCGATGTCCACGAACACCGGTGTGATGCTTTTCCACAACAGCGAATGCGCGGTGGCAACGAACGAGTAGGGCGTGGTGATCACTTCGCCGGTGATACGCAGCGCCTGCAGCGCAGTGATCAAGGCGGTGGTGCCGTTGGTGAGCAATGCCAGATGCGGCACGCCCAGGTAGTCGCACAGTGCGCGTTCGAGTGCGCGGTGCATCTCGCCACCGTTGCTGACGATGCGGCTGGTCCAGATCCGCTCCAGATAGGGCAGAAATTCTTCCAGCGGCGGCAGCAGCGGACTGGTGACGGGGATGGGCATCAATGCCTCGGCAGGTGCTGGTGAAGGTCGGGATTCCGCTGCAGCCGGTGGCTGCAACGGAGTGATCCTGCTGAAGCAAGCGCTATGCCAGCGAGCGGAAGCTGAGCGTATGACCGCTCAGTTGGCCAGTTCGGTCTGCTCGCGATCAATGCCGTACTTGCGCAGCTTCTCCACCAGCGTGGTGCGGCGCAGGCCGAGCAGTTGGGCGGCATGTGCGACCACGCCCTGGGTGCGTTCCAGCGCTTCATTGATCAGCGCCAATTCGATGTTGGCCATGTGGCCACGCAAATCGATACCGTCGTCCGGCAGGCTGGACGCAGCGGCCGGTTCGGCATCGGCCGTCTTGGGCTGTAGCGTCACCACGTTGCTTGGTAGATCGGTGACTTCTACCGGTGCGGCCACCAGTGGCGGTTCCGGTGGCAACTCGACCGGAATGGCCGAGGCGAAATCGCCGCGATACCGCGCCGGCAGATCCTGCACCCGCACCAGCCCACCGGGATGCAGCACCGCCAGGCGCTCCACCAGGTTGGTAAGCTCGCGTACGTTGCCGGGCCAGTCATAGCTGCGCAGCGCCTCCAGAGCCTCCTCGGCAAAGCGCACTTCGCCGCGGCCGGTGCGTGCGAGCTGGCCCGCAATCGTCTGTACAAGCATGGCCAGATCGTCCACGCGCTCGCGCAGCGCCGGCATTTCGATCGGAAACACGTTGAGGCGATAGAACAGGTCCTCGCGAAACTGGCCATCGCTGATGCGGGTTTCCAAATTGCGGTGGGTCGCGGCGATCACGCGCACGTTGCAGCGGATGGTCTGGCCACCGCCAACGCGCTCGAAGCTGCGCTCCTGCAACACGCGCAGCAGCTTGACCTGCATCGGCAGGCTCATGTCGCCGATTTCGTCCAGCAGCAGCGTGCCGCCTTCGGCCATTTCGAACCGGCCCTTGCGGGTGGTCAGGGCACCGGTGAAGGCGCCTTTTTCGTGGCCGAACAATTCGCTTTCCAGCAGATCCGGCGGGATCGCGCCGCAATTGATTGCGACGAACGGCCCATCGCGCCGCGGCGAATGTTGGTGGATGGCGCGCGCGACAACCTCCTTGCCGGTACCGGATTCGCCCAGCACCAGCACGGTGGTGTCGAATGCGGCCACTTGGTCGATCAGCCGGCGCAGGCGAGTGACCGCCTCGCTGTTGCCGGTGGGACCAGAATCCTGCTGTACGCCGGCCTGATGCTCGGCATCCAACCGTTTGAGGCTTGCGCGGCGCAGCAAGGCTTCCAGCTGCGTATGACGCAGGGGAGTGTCCAATGCCCACACATTGGCTTCGTGCAGGCCGTGTGTTTGCGCGAACGCGGTCGGGCTGCCTTCCATCAGCAGCACTGGCGGCGGCAGCTTGGCATCGGCCAGCCAGTCAAAGAATTTGTCGGCCTGTGCAGCATCCTGCGCCGAGCCCACCATCACCGCCATCCACTCATCGTGGCGGTGACGGCCAGGATTGATGTCGGCGCCGTCAGTGACCCAGCGGGGATTGAAGTCCATAAATTCGAGCAGCGACACGGTGCGCTCGGCGCGCACAGCGTCACTGTCGATCAACAGAATGCGGGACTCACTCATTCCTGGCTCCTTCCGTCAGGCCCTCCAGGATTGGCATGACTTCCTGGATGTAGGACAGCTTGCTGACAAAGTTGTCAGCTCCCGCGCGAAGAGCGTGTTCACGATGCTCGGCATCATCGAAGTGGCTCGCGATGACAATATACGGCGGATCGTCCTGCGTCTTGATCAGACGCGTGGCCTGCAGCCCGCCCATTTCCGGCATGGCCAGATCCATCAGCACGACATTGGGGCGCAGCGACTCAGAGCGCTCGATCGCTTCCAGCCCATTGGCGGCACTGCCCACGATATTGAGCCACTCGACTTTGCGAAAATGACGCATCGCAGCGTTGATAAAGCCCTCGTGGTCGTCGACCAGCAGCACGGTGAGTTTGCTCATAGTAGTCCTTATCCTGCCCGGGCAAGCAGCGGTTTAGTGGTGCGACGGCGCTCGCGTGCCGGGGCGATATCAAGTTGTTCGCGGTACTTGGCGACGGTGCGGCGCGCAATGTTAACGCCTTGCCGCGACAGCAATCCGGCAATGGCCTCGTCGGCCAGCGGCCGGCCGGCCGGCTCGCTTTCGATCAAGCGACGCACCATCGCCTTGACGGCCTGGCCGGAGACGCTGGCGCCTTCCAGCCGCACGGCGAAGAAGTGCTTGAGCTCGAAGGTGCCGCGCGGGGTCTGGATGTATTTGCCGGTGGTGATGCGCGAGATCGTCGATTCGTGCATGCCGATCTCGTCGGCAATTTCCTTCAGCGTCAGCGGTGCCATTGCTTCTTCGCCACGCGCCAGGAAGGCGGCCTGGCGTTCGGCGATGGCGCGCGTTGCGCGCAGCAGGGTCTCGTAGCGCATCGACAACCCGCGGGTCAGCCAGCGCGCTTCCTGCAGCATGTCGCGCAACGGCTGCGCGGCCTCGCCGGCTTCAGCCAGCGCACGTTCGTGCACCGGGTTGATGCTGACGCGATGGGTGGTGGCCGGATTGAGTGCAACGCGCCAGCTGCCGTCCGCATGCCAGGCGAGCACATCCGGAATCACGCTGGCGTTGCTCTCCTGCAGCAGGTCCTCGCCCGGGCGCGGTTGCAGCGAGAGGATCAGCCGCACCGCTTCGCGCGCATCGTCCACCTCGGCATCGTGCGCGCGCGCCAGTACCGCGTAGTCGTGCGCAGCCAGCAGCTCCAGGTCACCGTCGAGGATGCGCGCCGCCAGATGGCGGGCCGGTACGCGGCCGGGCAGGGCACTCAGCTGCGCTTGCAGACACTCGCGCAGGTCGCAGGCGGCCAGCCCGGCCGGGTCGCCGTGCAGCAGGCGCTGACGGATCGCTTCCACTGCCTGCACGTTCATGCCCAGACGGGTGGCGCCCAGCTGCTGCAGCGTCGACAACGCTTCGGTCAGATACCCGGCGTCGTCGGTCTGCTCCAGCCAGAACGCAGCGGCCCCCAATGCCGCCTCGTCCAGGTCCAGCGCCAGTTCGCGCAGGATGCGCACATGCGGGTCGGTGGACTCGCCGGCTGCCACGCGCTGCATGCGGTCGTCGTCGCCATCGTTCCAACTGCTGCTCTGCACGTCCCACATCGTGCTTTCCGGCAACTCGTCGAACGCGGCGATATCGCTGGCGCCATCGTCGTTGGTGGTGGCCGCGTCCCCGTTATCGGCCAGCTCTTCCAACTCCAGCAACGGATTGGTTTCCAGGGCACGACGGATCTCCAGTTCCAACTGCATGCCGTCCAATTGCAACAGACGGATCGACTGCAGCAACTGCGGGGTGAGGTGCAGTTGCTGGCCAAGCTGGGCGGAAATGGTCGTCTTCATGGAAGCGCTTCCGAAGGGCGCTGCACGCAGCAGCGATGGAATGCATCTTGCAGGACAACGCGACGGGTTTCTAATCAGGGAGTCAGGTGAGATGACTCATGATTTTCCTGACAGCGCGTCAGAAACTTCCTGACGTTGCAGGCAGGCTCAAGCATGCCTGCCGGAATTCCGTCACTGTTTTGATCGTCGCTGGCAGACCGCGCTCGCCCAAGTTGGCGCGTCAGACCAACTCGTTGTGATGTTTGGCCGCCAGCAGCACCAGATCGTTGGCGCGACGGCAACCGAGCGATTCCATCATGCGTGCGCGGTGGGTTTCCACCGTTTTCACGCTGATGCCCAAATCGGCGGCAATTTCCTTGTTGCTCTGGCCGCGGCCAATTTCGCGCAGGATCTCGCGCTGACGCGGCGACAGTGCGGCAATGCCGACTGGTTTTTCGCGGCCCAGCATCGGCGCAATCATCTTGGACGAGATCTGCGGGCTCAGGAACACCTGGCCAGCGGCGGCGGCGCGCAACGCCAATTCCAGTTCCAGCGGTGCGGCGTCCTTGACCACAAAGCCGACGGCGCCACGATCAAGCGCATCGCGCACGTGCACCGGGTCGTCATGCATCGACATCATCACCACGTGCGTGCGCGGCGCGGCGCGCAGGACGTCGGTCATGGCATCCAGGCCGCTGCGGCCGGGCAGTGACAGGTCCATCAACACCAGGTCGGGCCGGTGCAGGGATGTCATGTCCAGGGCTTGTTGCGCGTTGCTTGCCTCGCCCACGACATCAATGCCGGCGAAAGTTTGCAGCAGCCTGGACAGGCCGGCACGAACAAGGGTGTGATCGTCGACGATGATGACTCGCACGGCGCAGAAGAGACCTTCTTTTTCAGTAAAGAGCACCTTAGCTGACCCGACGCCCCGCGCCAACCATGGGAATCAGCGCTGGCGGCGGGCGTCGGCGATCTGACGGCGATGCAAACGGAACAGGTGGCGTTCCAGGGCGTCCTGCAGACCGGGTGCGAGCGGGGCAAACCGCAGCCACAGCCAGAAATCATGACCATCGCTTGCGCTTGCCAGCACCGTGGCGGGAAGCTGTACAAGTTCAGGAAGCCAATCGGATGGCTGCAAACAAACGCTGCCGGTGGTGCCCGCTGCGTGGCTGCTTGCGCAACTCAGGCGGATTCCGCGCACCGACCAGTGCACCAGGCCCTGGCTCAGTCCGCTGTCGCCGTGGCGCACCAAGCGGCCGATCAGCGCCAGCATCAAATCGAGTTTGGCGTCCATGCGCTGCACCAGCAACGGCAGTTCGCCGCGGTCTTCGCTGGTTTCCTCGCTACGCAAGTCTTCGACCTGGCCAAGGCTGCGCAACAGTGTTTCTGCGGCGCTCTGCGTGCCAGCTTCGCTTCCGGCGCGGAAGCCGGCCGGCAATTGCAACTCGCAACTGAGCGTGTCGGCAAACAGTTCGGCATCGGCAGATGGCGCAAGTGTGCCGAGCGTGCTCATCAGATCCGACCGACCCGTGCGTAGGCCCGGCTGGCCGACGACGAGGTGCGCTGTGCGCGGATCAGCTCTAGTAGCTTGCGTTGACGCTCGCGCATCATCCGCATCAGGTCCTGATGCATCGTGAGCAAGGTCTGCAGCGCGTCGCGGTCCTGTTCAATATCCACCTGCTGCGCATATTCGCGCAGGTGCAGGTCGTGGGCGTCCAGCATCGGCGGCATGTCCTCGAAGTCCTCTTGCGCCATGGCCAGGCGGAGGTCGGCGATTTCTGCTTGAAGGCGTTGCACGCTATGCATGGCAGGACTCACGAAACGGCGGGAAGGCCGCGTTGTTCGAGGGGGATGGAGTTCCACGCCGAGTCGATTTCGCTGAGCAAATCCAGCGCTTCGATCAACGCAGTCTCGTCATTGTGCAGGTTGGCTGCGGTCAGCCGCTGCATCACGTAGTCGTACAGGGCCGAGAGGTTACCAGCGATCTCGCCACCGGCTTCGTGATCGAGCGAGCCGTTCAAGTGACCGACGATTGCGCAGGCCTCACCAATGGCCTTGCCTTTGCGCGCCTGGTCGCCCTGCGCCAGGCAGGCTTGGGCCAGACGGATGCGCTGGCAGGCACCGGCAAACAGCAGCGAGACCAGCTTATGCGGGTCGGCTTCGGTCACGCTGGTGGCCACGCCGACCTTGCGGTATTGCTCGGCATATTGACGATTGGAACCGTACATGGATGACTCCTCAATGGGCTGACCTTCGCTGGTCCCGGAGCGCTGTGCTCCTGCGACGACGCTCCTGCCGGAAGGCAAGGCCGAAAGCACGATAGGCCCTACATGTATCGGCTATACCCTGACAGGACTTGAGGGTCGCCATCACAGAAATCAGCCTGTCAGCAGGCCGCTGAGCGAGCTGGTGCTGCCTTGCAACTTGCTGATCATGGCGTCCATCGCGGCGAACTGTGCGGTGTAGCTGTCGCTGAGTTTTTCCATGCGCGCATCAAGGTCATCCAGGTCAGATTCGTAGCCCTTGATGGTCTTGTTCAAACTGTCCGAGCGCAGGGTGAGCGTCCCGTTGTTGGCATTGACGTTGCTGTCCAGCAGCTTGGTCAGGTTGCCGCCAAACTTGCTGTCCTTACCAAATACATCAGCCGCCGCGCCACCGTCGGAGGCGATGGCGGTGTCGAACTTGCTGCCATCGAAACTCATGACGCCATCCTTGTCGATGGTCAGGCCGAGGGCCTTGAGTTCGGTGACGTTGTCGCTGACCTGGCCGCGCAGCTGTTGTTGCAGGCTGCGCACCAGCGAATCGCCGGTCAGCGCCGAGGCGGTCTTGGTGGTGGCGTCGTAACTGCTGCTTTTCGCCAGCAAGGTGTTGGCGGTGTTGTAGGCCGCAGCGAAGGCGGTGAGGTTGCCCTTGAGTCCGCTGGTGTCGGCTGCCACGCCCAGATTGAACTTGGTGCCTTCAGCGGCCTTGGTGAGGTTGAGCACCACGCCGGGCACGATGTCGCTGATGGTGTTGGAGCTGGAGGTGCGCTCGAAGCCGTCCACGCGCACCAGTGCGTCGGCGGCTGCCACGGTCTGGTTCAGCCCGCCGGTGACGCCGGGGCCGTAGGTGAGGCTGCTCAGGCTGGGGTCGCTGGCGCTAACGGTCAGCGCGCCCTTGGTGCCGGGATCGACCGCATTGAAGACCAGATGCTGGCCATCGTTGGCGGTGACCACGCTGGCAGTCACACCTTTGCCGCCGGCGGCCTTGTTGATGGCTGCAGCGATGTCGGTGAGCTTGTCTGTGCCGCTGATATCCACGGTGACGCTGTTGTCGCCGTAGCCGATCGTCAGCGTGCCGCTACCCACCGTGGCATCGGCCGTAAACGCGCCGGAGGCCAGTTTTTGCGAGGTCGCCAGCGACACCACTTCCACCGAATAGTTGCCTGGCGCCGCCGAGCTGGTGGTGGTGGCGGTGAAGCCGGCATCGGTCGGCACCGTGGCCTTGTAGGCGTTGGTGTCGGCGCTGCTGACCACTTTGTCCAGCGCAGACTTGAGCGTGGTCATGCTGCTCTTGATCTGGCTGATGGCCGACAACTGCGTCGACGCGGCGGTGCCGGCCTTGTTGATGCGTGCCTGCTCGGGGTCTCTCTGCCGGGACACCAGGGTAGACACCACGGTAGGGATGTCCAATCCGGAGGCGGAAGTGCTGATCACCGATGCCATGTTGCATTCCTCGTCTGGGCGTCCGAAACAGACGGACGCATGGGATTACGTGATGGGTATCGGCCGCATCCGCGTGGACTTTAGCGGCAGCGGTACGTCGCGCTCACGAAATGTAGCCATGCAAATTCCATGCCTACCGAAGGTGGTGGTTTGCGTCAATAAAGTGTCCAGGCATCTGCGGCAGGCCGCGGCCACAAAAAAGCCCCTCCGAAGAGGGGCTTTGGACTTGCTCCGGAGCGCTGCCGTATCGCGGCGGCAGCTGATTGCAGGTTACTGCAGCAGGCTCAGCACGTTCTGCGGAACCGACTTGGCCTGGGCCAGCATCGCAGTACCGGCCTGCTGCAGGATCTGCGTGCGGGTCAGTTCGGCGGTGGTCTTGGCGTAGTCGGTATCGGCGATCCGGCTACGTGAGGCCGACAGGTTTTCCGAGGTTGCGCTCAGGTTGGCGATGGTGGAGGTGAAGCGGTTCTGCACCGCACCCATATCGGCGCGCGAGGAGTTGACCGTGGTCAGCGCCTTGTCGACGATTTCCAGTGCTTGCTGTGCGCCCGAGAACGTGGAGATATCCAGGCTGCCCAAGGTCGAAGCGGTGGAGCCCGAAGCGGCCGAAGCGGTGGTGATGCCGGCGCCGACGGTGATGCCAGCAGCGCTGGAGGTACCAGCCGACAGCGAGGTGAAGTCCTGGCCAGCCTTCAGCGATTCGATCTGCACCGAGCCATCGCTCTTGATCGAGGCGTACATGCCGGTCTGGTCGAGCTTGTCGTTGATCGCCGAGGCAACCTTCTTGTTGACGTCGGCAGCGGTGTCGCCGGCGCCGACCTTGACGTCAGCGATGGTGATGCTCTTGGCCGAACCGCTGGCATCCTTGAACGACAGGCTGATGCCGCTGACCGAACCAGACGCGGTGGCGGTGCCGGTGACGCCAGCGCCGGAAACGGCGGCGGCGAAGTTGGCCCTGCCCAGCGTATCGATGTTGGCGTCGGCAATGCTGTTGATGCCAATGGTCTGGCCGGCGTCGGCGCCGACCTGGAACAGCGCGCCAGAGAAGGAGCCGTCAAGCAGCTTGGTGCCGTTGAAGCTGGTCTGATTGGCGACGCGGTCGATTTCGCCGGTCAGCTGCTTGACTTCGGAGTTCAGCGCTTCGCGGTCGGTGGACGAGTTGGTTGCATTTGCGGACTGCACTGACAGCTCGCGGATACGCTGCAGGTTGTTGCCGATTTCCTGCATCGCGCCTTCGGCGGTCTGGGACAGCGAGATGCCGTCGTTGGCGTTGCGCGAGGCAACGTCAAGGCCGCGGATCTGGGTGGTGAAGCGCTCGGCGATTGCGCCGCCGGCTGCGTCTACGGCAAAGCTGGTGATGCGCTTGCCCGACGAAAGCTGCTGGATGCTCAGCGCCAAGCTGGAGCTGTTGGTGTTGAGGTTACGCTGAGCGTTCAGCGACATTACGTTGGTGTTGATTACCTGTGCCATTTTGATTTCTCCTAAGCGATTTTTCCGGCAAGGGGGACTTGCCCGGAGCCTCCGCAGGGGGGCCATCAAGTTGGCCGTTGCCGCTGCTGAGATGAATAACGGCGTTGCGTTGGGAACCTTTAGCGAAATTCAGTATTTTTTTACTGTTTTTCTGCGTCAGGACGAAATACGTAAGCGTTGTGTATCAAGGGGTTTGGTTTATTCGGCAGCACCCCGCCAATCTTTAGCGCTGGTATAACTCTTCGAAAAATAAACTCCGTCCGCCTGCGCAAATGCCACGCGCAGGAGTAGAGAAAACCCAGGTTTTCTGCGGCAAAATCAGCGGATCAGGTTGAACAACGACGACGACTGCATCTGCTGAAAAATCGTTTGAGCGGCCTGCAACGAGGCCTTCTCGAGCTGGTACTGCCCAATCGCCGAGGCGTAATCCAGATCGCGGATCGACGACAGGGTGGTCTTGAGCGTGACTTCGTTGGATTCGAGCAAGGAGTTGGCGTTGTCGATCGCCGACAACTGCGCGCCACCGGAGGCGCGCGCATCGATCATCTTCGAAGACGCCTGCGCGATGTCGCGCATGGACGACTGCAAGGTGTTGGTCATTGACGCTTTCTGCGGGGCGGTCAGCGTGTCTGAGTTCAGCGCGCTGACCATGTCGTCGATGGTGGAAAACACGTCCTTGGTGCCGGAAGCGCCGATCTGGAAACTGTCGCCGACCGCCGGCGCGCCGCTGATGCGCATGCGCACGCCGGCTGCCTTGATGTCTTGGCCATCTTTATAGGTGCCGGTGCTTACCACCGCATTGGTGCTGTCGCGCACTTCATAGGTGTCGGCGGCGGTGAACTGCACGCTGTAGCTGCTACCGTTCCAAGTGCCTGTGCTGGCATCGCGGCTGAAATCCAGCAGCAGCCCGGTGCCGGTGTTGGCGGCATTGGCGTGTGCGTCCACGGTGCCGTCCCCGGTGCGGATGCGCATGAAGATTTCGCTGCCGGGCAGGGTGTCGCTGACAAAGGTGTCCGGCGCCACTTCCACCTGCTTCTGGGTCTGGTCGCCGTTGTAGGTGACGTTGCCACTGCTCTTGATGAAAGGCGCGCTGCCGTCGGCAGTACCGCCGAACAGGTAGCGCCCGGTGCCATCGGTGCTGTTGGCCAGGCTCAGCATGCTGTCGCGCAGGGCGGTCAGTTCCGAGGCGATCGCCTTGCGGTCGTCGGGGCTGAGCGAGGAATTGTTGGCCTGCACCGCCAATTCGGTGACGCGCGCCATTTTGTCGCCGGCCTGCGACAGCGCATTTTCCTGCAGCCCGAGGCGGTTCTGCACGTTGTTGGCGTTTTCACCAAAGCGCGTGATTGCCGCCAGGGCGCGATCCAGACCGACCGCGGTGCCTGCGGCGACCGGGTCGTCCTTGGCCGTGACCAAGCGCTGCCCGCTGGAGAGCTGGGACTCGATCTGATTCAGCCGCGCCTGCTTGGCGCCCATCGAGGCGACCGACTGGCTGTACATCATGCTGGTAGAGATACGGTCGGTCATCAGCGTACGGCACCCAGGATGGCTTGGAAGACGGTGTCGGCGGTGGAGATCATCTGTGCGGCGGCCTGGTAGGCCTGCTGCAGTTTCAGCATGTTGGCGGCTTCCTCATCGAGGTTGACGCCGGAAATCGAATCGCGGCTGGCCTGCGCCTGGTCGTTGATGACCTTCTGCGCATCGGCCGAATAACTGGCTGCGCGCGCGGCCGAGCCCACCGACGTGGTCAGGCCCGACAACGCGCCGTTGAGCGTGACCGTGCCACCGCTGAGCGCCTTGGCATCGTCGATCTTGGCCAGCAATTTGGCGTTGCCGTTATCGCTGGAGCCCGCACCCGTCGGGCCGACGCCGAAGGTGTCGCCAGCCTTGGGCGCGCCGTCCAGTGCGAAGCTCCAGCCATTGGCGCTGATGGTCTGGCCGGCGGTGTAGGCGAACGGGCCGGCGCCATCGATGGTGTACTGGTTGGCGTCGATGAACTCGACCGACGACGGGGTCAGCAGCGCAGGGTTCTGCGCATTGGTGACCTTGACGTCGCTGATCTTGCCACTGCCCTGGTTGGCGATCGTCGCGGTGGCCTTGACCGGGGTGGCCGCAGCAATGCGCGAGGGATCGGTGATGGCCACCGACAAGCTACCAGCCAACCCGGCGGTGGGCTGCAGCAGAAACCTGTCGCCGCTGGCCGGGGTGCCGCCCACCACCATACTGACGCCATTGAGCACCAGCGGGTTGGACGCCGTGCCGGTGCCGGTCATCGGCACGGCAGACCCTGTGCTGGCGTTGGTGGCCTTCCAATTGGTGCCGTCGAAACTCAGTGTGACGTTCTGACCGTCCACCGCGCTCATGTTGCTGAAACTTGCGCTCAGCGATGCGCTGCCGGTGTTGTTCGGATTGGCGGCGGTGGTTGGCGAACCGATGTTGAAGAAGTTGCCGCCCATCGCGCCATACAGGTCCATACCCTGGCTGTGGCCGGCATTGAACGTGCTGGCCATGCCCACAGCCAGGCGGCCGAGTTCGGCCTGGGTGGGCTCAAGCACGCTGCTGCGGAATTCCAGCAGGCCGCCGATCTGCCCGCCCAGCGAACTGGCGCTGAGGCTGACGTTCTGGCCTTGGGTCTGCATCGCCACCTGCAGCTTGGTCGGCTGATACGGGTCGGCAACGGTGGTCAGTTTGGAAGCGGTGGTAGCGACCACCAGCGCTTGGCCGCCGGCGGTGAAAACATTCATGAAGCCGCCGTCCTGGATCACCGCGGTACCGCCGGTGTAGCCCACCAGCTTGGTCACCAATGCATCGCGCTGATCGAGCATGTCCGGCGCTGCGTTCTGCGCACTATTGCCGATGGTGCCATTGAGCTTGGCGATCTGCTGCGTCAAGCGATTGACCTCATCTACCGACGAGGTCAGCCCGCTGTTGACTTCGTTGCTCAGGCTGTCCATCTGCCCGTTGAGCTGCTTGAAGCGCGTCGCCAGCGAGTTGCCGCTGTCGAGCATGCTCTGGCGCTCGGCAGTGGACGAAGCGTTGGACGACACCGCGCTGGTGGAGTCGAAGAAGTTCGACCACAGCCCGGCCACGTTGGTGGCGGTGTTGGAGTACAGCGCATCGACGCGGTTGGATAGCGAGGACAGCTGCTGTAGGCGCGAGAGTTCGCCGCCGCTGTCGAGCAGGCGCGAGATGGCCAGCTGGTCGGCCACCCGGCCCACATCGGTAATCTTGGCGCCATTGCCCACGAACGCGTAGCCCATGTCGGTGGGCGTGCGCGTTGCGAATTCCACACGTTGGCGGCTGTAGCCTTCGGTATTGATGTTGGCGACGTTATGGCTAACGGTCGACAACGCCCGTTGGAAGGCGATGAGCGCGCTAGTCCCGGTGGACATGATGGACATGGGCGTTTACCTCAGCGACGGATGGTGCCGAGCCCGGCCGGCTCGGCGGTACTGGCATAGCGGTTGGACAGATCGGCCGCTGCGTTGCCGATTGCGACCACCGCACGGTCGATGGTCGGACCGTGAGCGATCGCCGCGATCTTGGCCGCATAGCCCGGATCGGTGGCGTACCCAGCCTGTTGCAAGCCGCGTGCAAAACCCTTGATATCAGTGCCGGCCTGCAGCGCGGACTGGTAACGGCTGTTGTTTTTCAGCAGCCGCACGTAGTCGGCAAAGCTCTCTTCGGCTGAGCCATAGGCGCGGAAATCGGCGGTTTCGGTGGTTTTGACACCGTTGACGTATTCGTGGGTGCCGGTGGTGACCTTGTCGCCGCTCCAGCCGGTGGCCTTGATGCCGAACAGGTTGTTGGAATCGCCCCCATTGCCGATGCCGCGACGACCCCAACCGGTTTCCAGCGCGGCCTGTGCCACCAGCGCGCGCGGATCAACGCCCAGTTCGCGCGCGGCTTTCTGTGCATGTGTCCAGATCTTGGCGACGAAGCCTTCCGGCGTGCGTTCGCCCAGGCTTGCAGCTGCAGTGCTGGCGGCGCTTGCGTTGACTGCGGCATTGGCGTCGGCTGCGTCGCTGGCAGCGACATCGGCCCAGCGGTCGTTGGCCGACGGCCAGCTCAGTGCCGCGGCATCGTCGCTGCCGGAGTCGCCACCGCCGGTACGCCCGGCAATCATATCCAGCACCTGGCTCATGCCGATGCCGCTCAGATTGCCTGCGCCCAGGGCCGCCTTCGCAACGCTGCTGGTAGTGATGCCGCTGGCCGCGCCATCGCGGGAAGGTAGTGGCAACGAGGCATCGCGCTTGCCGGCAACCAGGGAATACGCCTTGGCCGCTTCGGCGGTGTTCAACGAGGTGTTCAACGCCGGGCCGCCGGTGTCGCCACTCAGTTGCTTGGAGATCATCGCCGATAGCCCCAGCCCCTTGCCCTCGGTCAACGCCTTGGCCATCTGCTGGTCGTACATTTCGCGGAACATCTGGTTTTGGCCCGGAAACATCGGGTCGCCGGAGCTCGCATTGCGCATGCTCTTGACCAGCATCTGCGCGAACTGGCCTTCGAGCTGACGTGAGACCTTGTCGATCTTTGCGGGATCGGCCTTGGTGCTCGGGTTGAGATCAATGGGCGCGGCTGCGATACGCATGTCAGATCACCTCTAGCTCCGCCGTGAGCGCGCCGGCTTGCTTGAGCGCTTCCAGGATAGCCACCAGGTCGCCGGGAGCGGCGCCCACTTCGTTGACTGCGCGCACGATCTGATCGAGCGTGGTGCCGCCTTCAAACTTGAACATGCGGCTGCCTTCGGAGGTGGCCGTGATCGTCGATTGCTGGGTCACCGCAGTGCGGCCGCCACTGAAGGCACCCGGCTGGCTGACATTGGTGTTTTCGCTGATGGTCACGGTGAGCGAGCCATGCGCGATAGCAGCCGGCATCACCCGCACCAGCTGGCCGATGACCACGGTGCCGGTACGTGCGTTGACCACCACCTTGGCCGGTGCATCGCCCGGCGAGAGTTCGACGTTTTCCAGCCGCGACAGCAGGCCGATGCGGGCGCCCGGGTCGGTCGGTGAGCGTACCGCGACGGTGACGCCGTCCACCGCACGCGCGGTGCCGGCACCGAAGCTGCTGTCGATCGCTGCGACCATGCGCGAGACGGTGGTGAAATCGTTCTGGTGCAGGTTGAGCGTGATCTCGCCGGTGCCGGCGAACACGTCCGGCAATGCGCGTTCGACGGTGGCACCGTTGGGAATGCGGCCAACGCTGGGGATATTGACCGAGACGCGCGAGCCGTCCTTACCTTGTGCGCCGAAGCCGCCAACGACCAGGTTGCCCTGGGCCATCGCATAGACCTGGCCATCGGCGCCTTTCAGCGGTGCCATCAGCAGCGAGCCGCCGCGCAGCGACACGGCGTTGGCAATCGAAGAGACGGTGATGTCGATCGGCTGGCCGGGCTTGGCGAACGGCGGCAATTCGGCGTGGATGGCCACGGCTGCGACGTTTTTCAGCTGCGGGTTGACGTTTGCCGGAACATTGACGCCCAGTTCGCCGAGCAGGTTTTTCAGGCTCTGCACGGTGAAGGGCGCCTGGCTGGTGCGGTCGCCGCTGCCGTCCAGGCCAACCACCAGGCCGTAACCGACCAGTGCGTTGCCGCGCACGCCGCCAACTTGGGCGAGATCCTTGATGCGCTCGGCGCTGGCCGGCGCGGCGATTGCGCACAGTGCAACGGCGGCAGCCAGTAGACGGAAAGGCAGGGAAGACAGATTCATGGTGGCAGGCTCAGTAGAGCGACAGACGGGAATTGAAGAAGCGGCTTAGCCAGCCCATTGCGTTGGACTGCGCAATCGCGCCACGGCCGCCGTAAGCGATGCGGGCGTCGGCCACTCTGCTGGAGGGCACGGTGTTGTCCGGGGCGATGTCGGCGGCGCGCACGATGCCTTGCACCTGCACCAGTTCGTCGCCCTGGGTCAGGCGCAGGTTCTTCTGCCCCTGGATCACCAGATTGCCGTTGGGCAGGCGCTGCATCACGGTGACGGTCACGCTGCCCTGCATGCGGTTGCTCTGCGCGGTGTTGCCCTTGCCGGCAAAGCTGCGGTCGCCGTTGGTGCTGTTTTCCAGCACATTCAAGCCACCGACGGTGAGTGGTGCGCCCAGCAAGGTCGGCGCGCTCATGGTGGTGGCGTCTTTCTTGCTGATGCTGGTGTTGGCGGTGGACGAGGCGGTGGTGCTTTCGACCAGGTTCACCGTCAGCAGATCGCCGACATCGCGGGCACGGCGGTCGCCGTACAGGTTCAGGCCGGGGCCGGCGGCGTAGATCGCGCCGGCAGTCGGCTGCGCCACCGGTGCAACCACCGGCACGATCGGCGCCAGTTCGGCGAACGGGCGTACATCGCCAGCGGCCACGCAGCCACCCAGCAGCGTGCTGCAGGCAATGGCGAGGCACAGGGAGGAGAGGGAAGGCAGGCGTGACATGGCGTTGATTCCTGAGAGGGCGACGAGCGACGAACCGATCAGACGTTGTTGTTCAAGTAACCGAGCATCGAGTCGGTGGTGGAGATGGCCTTGGCGTTCATTTCGTAGGCGCGCTGCGTCTCGATCATGCTCACCAGCTCTTCCACCGTATTGACGTTGCTGCCTTCCAGCGCGCCCTGCACGGTGTTGCCCAGGCCGTTGAGGCCAGGGGTGCCGTTCTGCGCGGGGCCGGAAGCGGTGGTCTCGACGAACAGATTTTCGCCCTTGGCCTGCAGGCCCGAGGGGTTGATGAAGTCGGTGAGCGTGAGCGCGCCGATTTCCTGCGCGGCAGCCTGGCCGGCCAGGGTGACGCTGATGGTGCCGTCGTTACCGATGGTCAGCGACTGCGCGCCTTCCGGCACCTGGATGCCCGGCTGCAGCGGGTAGCCACTGTTGGTGACCAGTTGGCCCTGGGCGTTGATCTGAAAGGTGCCGTCGCGGGTGTAGGCAGAGGTGCCGTCGGGCATCTGCACTTCGAAGAAGCCGCGGCCGTTGACCATCACGTCGAGCGCGCGGCCGGTCTGCTGCTGGCTGCCCTGGTCGAAGCCCTTGAACGTGGACACCACGCGCACGCCGGTACCCAGTTGCAGGCCGGTCGGCAGCTGCGTCTGCGCGGAGGTCGAGCCGCCGGGCGCACGCACTTGTTGATACAACAGGTCTTCGAACGCGGCACGGTCGCGCTTGAAGCCGGTGGTATTGGTATTGGCCAGGTTGTTGGAAATGACCGACATGCGCGTCTGCTGCGCATCCAGTCCGGTTTTGGCGACCCACAAAGCCTGATTCATGACCCGATTCCTCGTTAGACCCGGGGATGTGTTCCGGGCACGGCTGGGTATATGCACGTGCCGTGCCAAACCCGCGTCGGATTTCTGCCGGCTGGTGCGATGGTCATGCGGAGTGGGTATGCAGCGGGCTGCGTAGGGCAGGGGCTGCAGCTGGCCGCAGGTGTAACCGGTAGCGGTGGGGCTGTGTGACAGATATGCTTGGAGATCTGTTGCCGGCTGCCGGTTGTAGCGTCCTGCTCACTTAGCGGAGAGCGGGTGGAGTTTGTTAGCTGCTTCTTGTTAGGCGTGGCCCTTGCTCAGGGCAAGCGCTGAGTCGGTCGAGTGCGCGGTGCCCTCACCGCTCGCAGGACACGCCGTGAGCCCGTTCCTGGGAGCTCGTTGGCGGCATCGATGCCGCCATCGGTCCCGCAATCGGCGAGGGCACCGCACCAGACGGTTGGCTGGCGATCAATCGAAAGCGGGTCGTTGCACGCCTTGGTTTTGCGTGCTGCTACGGATCGCTTGTTTCGTGCAACTCAATGGTGCGATCACAGACGTGTGCGTGACGATCAATACGCACTAACGCACTTCAAGCACTGCTCTCATAGACCACCGATCATCTTGACTGGTCCTTGCCCGCTCACCGTCGCGGGACCCTTGGCGGCATGGATGCGGCCAAGGAGCTTACAGGGACATACTTGCAGCGTGTCCCGCGATGGTGGCGGGCAAGAGCCCTGCAGCCAAGCCGAAGATCAGCCTCCCCGCCGCGCAGATCCAGCCGGTCGCTCTGCCGCAGACCTGCGTGAAGTTGCTTTTATTTGCCACTTTTATGAGTGCGATGGCGGCCCATCGCACTCATAAAAGTGGCCGACAACCATGGATATTAGTCGTCACCAGGGCGCTGATTATTTACGACACCGCAGTAGCCAGCGCTTTACTGCTTGCGTAAGGCTGAGCTTGAGATTGCGTTCGCCGCGGGCATCGCCGCTGCCGGCGTTGTAGCGGTCGCTGCTGACCAATCATCGCATTTGGGCTTCTTTTGGCGTCTGAGACAACGTTGCAGCTGGTATCAGCATGCTTGGCACCAACTAACGAGCCTTCGGCGGTCCAATTCGCTTGAACTGTACTTAGCCGCTCACCCGCAACAGCGAATTGGCCGATTGGGCATTGTCGTCGCCGTTCTTGATGATCTTGACCTGCATCTCGAACTGCCGCTGCAGCTGGATCATTTCTACCAGCGCGCCGGCTGCATCCACATTGCTGCCTTCCAACATGCCGCTGTTGATGGTCTTGCCGGTGGCCACGGCAAATGCCTGCGCCGGGTCGGTACTTGTGTTGCGCATCAGCCCGTCCGGGCGCCGCGTCAAACGGTCGGCTGGCGCATCCACCACCTTCATCTTGCCGACGATGGCCATGGTCTGCGGGCCTTCGCCCTGCGGAATGATGGAAATACTGCCGTCGCTGCCGATCTCCATCGCCTGGTGCGGCGGGATCGTCATCGGGGTACCGCCTTCATCCAGCACCGCATGCCCGTTGGCGGTAACCAGCTGGCCATTGGCGGTGAGCGCCAATTCGCCGTTGCGGGTGTAGGCCTCGCTGCCGTCGGGCGACTGCACTGCCAGCCAGCGGTCCTGCTGCAACGACACGTCCAGCGGGTTGCCGGTGACCTTCTGATCGCCCTGGCTGCGATCAAAGCCCTGATCCACGTGCAAGGCATCGATCCGCGACGGGTAGCCCTTGCCCTGGATCTTGAACGCCTCGGTGTTGGCCAGCGCGGCCTTGAACCCCACCGTATCGACGTTGGCGAGATTGTGCGACACGGTGCTCTGCGCCTGCAGGGAGGCGCGGGCACCGGTCATCGCAACGTAGAGGGCTTTATCCATGGGACACCGGGAATCGGGAATGGAGAATCGGGAATCGCAAACGCGGGTTGCGGGAAGCTGGGAGAGCAGGGCGCAGGGCCGGCATCCGATACACGCGATGCCAGCTCTTACGATTCCCAATTCCCCAATCCCGATTCCCAGCCATTAACGAATATTGATGATCGTCTGGGTGACCTGATCCTGGGTCGAGATCATCTGCGAGTTGGCCTGGAAGTTGCGCTGGGCCACGATCATGTTCACCAACTGCTCGGTCAGGTCGACCGTGGATGCTTCCAGCGAGCCGGATTCGACCTGGCCCAGATCCGAAGTGTTTGGCGCGCCGGTGCGGGCGGCACCGGAGGTGTAGCTCTCGGCCCACATGTTGTTGCCCTGCGACTGCAGGCCCTGCGGGTTGACGAAACTGCTCAGTGCGACCTGGCCCAGCGGCTTGTCGGCGCCGTTGGAATAGCGCGCGAACACCACACCGCTGGTATCGATGCTGATCTCGTTGAGCTTGCCGCTGGCGTAGCCGTCCTGGCGGGTATCGCGCAGCGCGAAGGCTTCGCCGTATTGGGTCGAGCCGCTGACATTGAGCTGCATGTTCAGCACGCCCGCGCCGGTGCTTGGGGTGAACGGGTCCATCGCAATGATGCCGTTGGCCGGGGTGGTCAACGCGCCGGTGTCGGAGAACTGCAGCGTGGTCGGGGCACCGACTGCGGCGCCGTCCACGTAATTGTGCACCTGCCACTCGTTCGGGTTGGCGGTCTTGACGAAGTAGGAGGTCTGCACGTGGCTGACACCCAGCGAGTCGTAGACGTTGATGCCGCCGGTGGAATGGCTATAGGTCTTGTCGTCGGCCGGGTCGAACGGAGTCACCGTCGGCGCGGTGGCATTGCCGGGCAGGGTGAAGGCCAGGTTGACCGTGGAGGTGGATTTGGGCGGGCTGTCGGTGGTCAGCAGCTGCAGGTCCGACAGGCGGCCCACGTCAAAACCGTTACCGCTCGGGTTGGGGGCAAACACCTGCAGTCGTGCGCCCTGCGGGTTGACCACATAGCCGTTGGCATCGGTCTGGAAGTTACCAGCCCGGGTGTACATCTTGGCGCCGTTGGACGAGACGGTGAAAAAGCCTTCGCCGGAGATTGCCAGGTCCAGGCTGCGCCCGGTCGGGTCGATATTGCCCTGCGAGAACTGCTGCGCCACGTTGCTGACGCGCACGCCCGAACCCACCGCATTGCGCGACAGGCCGTAGCTGGTGCTCTGGAACATGTCGGCAAACTCGGCGCGCGATTCCTTGAACCCGGTCGTGTTGACGTTGGCGATGTTGTTGGAGGTGACGTTCAGATCGGCATTGGCTGCGTTGATGCCGGACAACGAGGTATTGAAGCCCATGGATGAGTTCCTTTAGGTGTTGGTTGCCGGCTCAGCTGACGCGGAGCACGTTGGCGAGCGGGGAAGTGCCTAGCCCGGTCAGGTTGAGATACAGGCCGTCCGAGCCGATCGTGACGCTGTCCACCGGGGCGTCGACATAGGTGGATAACTTGCTTTTGGAGCCAGCGGTGTCGGTCTGGGTCGCGGTGACGCCATATTTGCCGGCCGCCATGCGGTTGCCGTTGGCATCGGTGCCATCCCAGGCGAAGGACACCTCACCAGCGGCGCTGGACGGCACGCTGAGTTGTTTGACGAAGGCGCCGTTGGCATCGGTGATTTCAAAATTGACGGTGCCGGCCGAGGTCGCGGCGACCACACCCTTGGCCGAACCGGTGGCATCGATGGCGACCTGCGCCGAGGGCACCAGCACGTTGTGACCCACCAGCGCCGCGCCCTTGAGTACCTGGTCGCTGCTCATCGACGTGGAGAGATTGCTGAACTTGGTATTGAGGTCGCCAATGCCCTGCACGGTGGAGAACTGCGCCAGCTGGCCAAGAAACGCGCTGTTTTCCATCGGTTTGAGCGGGTCTTGGTGCTGCAACTGCTCGGTCATCAATTTGAGGAAGTCGGCCTGGCCGAGTGCATCCTCTTTTTTGGGAGTCTTGCTGCCGGTACTCAGGCCAAGAGTTTTGTAGATATCGCTGGCGATCGTGCTCATCTGGAGGATTCCGTGTGTATGGGGCAGCTAGGAAGGGTCAGCGACCCATGGTGAGGGTCGCGAGCGCCAGTTCCTTGGCGGTATTGAGCATTTCCACGCCTGCCTGGTAATTGCGCGAGGCGGAAATCATGTTGACCATCTGCGAGACCGGGTCCACGTCGGGCGAGAACACATAGCCCTCGGCGTCAGCCAGCGGGTGGCCGGGCTCGTAGCGTCGGATCGGCGGCGCATTGGTGGTGGTGATCTCTTTAACGTTCACCGAGGTCAGGCTGGGGTCCTGGCGGCTTTGCTGGGCCTGGAAGATCGGCTCGATCGGCTTGTAGGTGGCCTCGGCCGAGCCTGCGACCGAGTCCGCATTGGCCAGGTTGGAGGCGATGGTGCTCAGGCGGACCGACTGCGCGTGCAGCGCCGAGCCGGCCACATCGAAAATGGGAAGGTTGCTCATGACTTATTGGCCCGTGATCGCGGTGAGCATCGAGCGCACCTTGGATTCGAGGAAGCTCAGCGACGCGCGGTATTCCAGCGCGGCGCGGCCGTAGGCGGCGCGTTCGGCATCGGGATCGACGGTATTGCCGTCAAGGCTGGGCTGATCGGATTCGCGAGTGATCTGGAACGGGTTGAGCCCGCTGCCGCCGCCCACTTCGTAGTGCTTGGCGTCAGTGGTTTGCATCAGGCCGCCATCCTGCTCGCCCTGCGCCGATTTCAGCGCCGCCTCGAAGTTCAGGTCCTTGGCCTTGTAGCCAGGCGTGTCCACATTGCTCAGATTGCTGGCAATGAGCTTCATGCGCTGCTCGCGCAGCGCCAACGCGTCGCCATGGACGCCGAGGAACGAAGAGAAGGGACTGGACACGGTGCTCTCCCGCGAAGTGTTGCAAGGGAGAAAGCAATGTTTGTGCCAAATCAAGGTGGTGCGGGAGGCGGAGCTGGCGATGCACGTCGAGCGTCAGACGGGCGGTCTAGGTGCCAGACATCACGCGATGTGTTGCCGCTCGGCTACCTGCGATTGACTGTGCAACTTACAGACCAAGCCAGACTGCCTGGCATGGCTGTCACTCAGCGCGGCGTGTGCCCAACCGCGCGGATGCCTTTAAAAGGCCTGTTCTTTCTGGAAGAACGGGACTGCAGATACCCGGCCGTGCCCGTGGGCAACGCAACCGGGTGAGATCAGGCCGCTTCGGCGACCGCTTTCAAGCGCGCCAGCACGTAATCGGCCAGTTCGTGGGCACTGTACTTGGCCACGAAGGCGTTGGCGCCCACCTGTTCGACCATGGCGTTGTTGAACACGCCCGACAAGGAGGTGTGCAGTAGCACGTACAGGCCTTGCAGGCCCGGTGTGCGCCGGATTTCCGTCGTCAGCGTGTAACCGTCCATTGCCGGCATCTCGATATCGGAGATCACCATGGCGTAGCGGTCGGCCGGGTTTTCGCCCGATGCCGCCACCTGCAGCAGGTGGTCCAGCGCCTGACGGCCGTCGGACAGCAGGGTCGCCGAAACGCCCAACTGGTCAAGCACGCTGCGGATCTGCTGACGTGCCACGCGCGAATCGTCCACCACCAACACCTGGAACTGGCGATCGTAGGCCACCAGCTGCAGCGAGGGATCCAGCTGCACTTCCTTGCTGACCTTGGCGATGTCGGCCAGCACGCTCTCCACGTCGATGACCTGGATGAGTTCGCCCTGGAACCGCGTTACTGCCGTCAAATAAGTGGCTTCGGCACCGAGTTCCGGCGGCGGATGGATGTCTTCCACCGCAATATTGACGATGCGTTCCACTCCGCTGACCAGGAAGCCCTGGACCGAGCGGTTGAATTCGGCGACCACTAAATAGCCGGGGCCGTTTTCGGAGTGCGAATCGCGTTCCGGGTGGCCGATGGCCACGCCCAGATCCAGCACCGGCACCGAGCGCCCGCGCACGTCGGCAACGCCTGCGAACTCCGTCGGCAGGCCGGGCACCTGAAACAGTTCCGGCCGGCGCAGCACTTCCTGCACTTTGAAGACGTTCACGCCAAAAAGCTGGCGTCCGCCCAGCCGGAACAGCAGCAGGGCCAGTCGATTGTGGCCAGCCAGTCGCGTGCGCTGGTCGATGCGGTTGAGCAGATCGTGGGTCATGCTGCAGGTATCGACAGGGTGGCCGGATAACTTGAGGGGACATTGCAGCCTGCCGAGTGCCACCCCGGGAATGGGGAATAGGGAATGGGGAATCGATTGAGGGCTGAGAGATACCTGATTTAGCGAGGAGCAGCGCTGGCGCCATGCGCCATCTGTCTGGCCCTGACATGTGTCAGACGCCGTTCGCTCTCGCTCTCGCTCTCGCTCTCGCTCTTGCGACTCCCGACTCCCGACTCCCGACTCCCGATTCCCGATTCCCGATTCCCGATTCCCGATTCCCGATTCCCGATTCCCGACTCCCGACTCCCGACTCCCGATTCCCGGCTCCCGATTCCCGATTCCCGATTCCCGATTCGCGATTCGCGATTCCCGATTCCCGATTCCCGATTCCCGATTCCCGATTCGCGATTCGCGATTCCCCGGCCAAGAAACGGCACACCCCTTGCATAACAGTTCCCGTCTTCCTCCGGATCTGGTCCCATGCGCCTGCTCCTGCTTGTCATCTTGTTGGCTGCCGCTCCGGCCTGGGCCCAGAGCTATCAGTCTGTCGATTCCATCCGTGCTGCGGCGCTGGCCACCGTTGGCCCGGACGCCGAAGCCGAGGCCACACTCGATCCGGGCCTGCGCATGCCGGCCTGTCCGATCGCATTGCAGGCCCAGCCCACCGGCACCAATACGGTGGAAGTGGCGTGTCCGCAGCCGGCCGGTTGGCGCTTGTTCGTCCCGTTGAAGGTGCGTCGCAACCAAGACGTGCTGGTATTGCGCCGTGGCATCAGCGCTGGAGAAACCATCTCGCTTGCCGATATTAGTATCGAGAAGCGTGACGCCGCGCGCATTGTCGGTGCGGTGCTGGCCGACCCGGTGGCTGCAGTGGGCAAGACCGCCCGCCGCATCCTGCCGGCAGGCTCGCTGCTGTCGGCCAACGATCTGGTGACGCAGCGGCTGGTCCGGCGCGGCGACACCGTGCCGCTGGTCTCGCGCAATGGCGGCTTGGAAGTGCGCATGAGCGGTCGCGCGTTGTCCGATGCTGGCGAGAACGAGCGCGTCTCGGTAGAGAATTCGTCCTCGCGCCGGGTGGTGCAGGGCATTGTTGAAGCGAGCGGAACTGTTGTGGTCTCCCGGTAAAAAATTTCTATAAAGTTTTTTTTCTGGGTGCCGTTATCCCCTACGACCTGTAGAGGAGTTCCTGACATGACCCAGAAAATTGAAGGCAATCTACCGACCGCTGCCACCCTTCGCACCGCGGCCACCAGCAGCAAGATCGCTTCGGCCGGTGAAGATCGCGCGTCCCCAGTAGCCGCAACCCCGCCGACCGACAGCGTCAAGTTGACCGGCGAAGCCACCAACCTGCAGAACCTGCAGCGCGAGCTTTCGCAGTCCTCGGCGATCGACACCGGTCGCGTCCAGGCGGTGAAGGATGCATTGCACAACGGCACCTATTCCATCAACCCGGATGCCATCGCTAGCCGCATGATGGATCTGAATCAGCAACTGGCGGGTTAATCCCCGACTGAAAGGATGAACGTGAACGAGTTCCTGCAACGTCTCAGCGATGCGCTGGCCGGCGAACGCCAGGCATTACTCGAGAACGACATCGATGGGTTGATGCGACACACGCAGGACAAGCTGTCGGCGCTGCATGCGCTAGAAGCGGCGATGCCTGCAGGCGAAGAAGAGCGCCTGCGTGAGCTGGCAGAAGCCAATCGCGCCAACGGCGCGCTGCTGGCTCGCCGACGCCGCGAAGTGAACTGGGCGCTGCGTCATCTGGGCCGCACCGAAAGTGCGCCGTCCTACGACGCCAAGGGGCAATCGAGCGTGTTGCGCGGCGGACGTTCGCTGGCAGTCGCCTGAGTCGCAGTTTGTTTTGCAGCAGATCGGGTTGCAGATAACCCAACACGCTTACGTGCGCCGGTAGGTGCTGTTGGGTCTGCGACACAGCGCCGGATAAATGCGAAACGGCGATAGGGCGCGTCAACGGTTCGGCGTATATTGAGGCGTCCTCTACGCCGCCTGCTCTCGTGACCGCCAAGTTTTTTCTCAATCAAGCCTTATTGCCGTCCTCAGACATCCTGCGCGCCTTCGGCGACCAGATGCTGGAGGGCGTGCTGCTGTTCCGCGCAGACGGAAAGCTGATTCTGGCCAATGCCATCGCACGCCAAAGCCTGTGCAAGGAAGATCCCGCCGACGATCGCAATCTGGGCGAGCGGATTTCGCAGGTGTTGCCATCGGACGCCCTCAATCAGGCGCGCAGCAAGGGCAGCTGGACCGGCAGCCTGCCGGTGGCCGACCGCGTGGTCATCGCGCACCTGTATTACAACGAAGAGTGCGGCGTCGGGCATTTTCTGGCGTTGTTCCACAACATCGAAGGCCAGCAGGATTACGAGCGCGAGCTGCAACAGCGCCATGCCGAATTACGCCAAGCCTATCTGCGCTTGAACGGCGCGCAGGATAAATTGCTGCAATCTGAAAAGATGGCGTCCATCGGCCAGTTGGCCGCGGGTGTGGCGCACGAAATCAACAATCCGATTGGGTACGTGCACTCCAATCTGGGCAGCCTGCAGGAATATCTGCGCAGCCTGTTCACCCTGATCGAAGCGTATGAGCGCGCGCTGCAGGCGCCGGACCCGAAGGCGCTGATTCCGGAAATCGACGAGATCCGCAACCGTGCCGACATCGACTTCATCAGCCGCGATTTGCCGCAATTGATGGCCGAATCACGCGAAGGCATCGAGCGGGTGACCCGCATCGTGCGCGACCTCAAGGACTTTTCATACTCGGACCGGTCCGAGTCGTGGAAGATGGTCGATCTGCATGCGGGTCTCGAATCCACCATCAACATCATCTGGAACGAGCTCAAGTACAAGGTCACGCTGGAGCGCAATTACGCCGAGCTGCCGCTGGTGGAATGCCTGCCGTCCGAGCTCAACCAGGTGTACATGAACATGCTGCTCAACGCCGGTCAGGCGATTGTCGAGCGCGGCACGATCGTGGTGACCACCGGTCGCGACGAAGCAGAAAACGTCTGGATCCAATTCCAGGACAGCGGCGCCGGCATCGCCCCGGATCTGCTGCAGCGCATCTTCGACCCGTTTTTCACCACCAAACCGGTGGGCAGCGGCACCGGCCTGGGCCTGTCGATTTCCTACGGCATCATCAACAAGCACCACGGCCGCATCGACGTTGAAAGCACCCCGGGGCAGGGCGCCAGTTTCAGGATCGTGCTGCCGATCCGGCAGCCGCGGTAGCGCTGACGCGCAGGGAATGGGGAGGGAATCGGGAATGGGTACAAGCGGCTTGGCAGTCGCTTGGTTTTGCTGCATGCCTGTCAAAGCAAGCCGCAGAGGTCTGCTCTACCGATTCCCATTCCCAATTCCCTATTCCCGGCCGTTACGCAACTCATCATGCGTGCGGAATGCCTGGCGAATGTGCTCGCGCAGTTCGTCGTCGTTCCAGGGTTTGGTCAGGAAGCGGTAGATCGCGCCGCGGTTGATCGCTTCAGTGACCGTGGCCAGGTCCGTGTAGCCGGACAGCACCAAGCGCACGGTGTCGGGGTAGAGCATTTTCACCCGGCCCAGGAACTCGGTGCCGCTCATGTCGCTCATGCGCTGATCCGAAAGGATCACCTGCACGTCATTGGTGGCGAGCAGGTCGAAGGCGTCGCGTACGTTGCCAGCCGCCAGAATCCGGTAGCCGTCGCGGCGGAACAGACGCACCAGCGAGCGCAGCACGTTCTCTTCGTCGTCCAGCAGCAGCAAGGTGCGGTCGGGGCGGCTTTCGGCGAACGATTCCGGGCGCAGGTAGCGGCGTCGTAACGCCATGCCGGCCGACTCGGCCGACATCGGCTCGCCGAACAGATAACCCTGGAAGATGTCGCAATCGTTACGACGCAAGAAGCCCAGCTGCGCCTGCGATTCAACGCCATTGGCAATGACCGTCATGCCGAGCTGGTGGCCCATGGCGATGATGGCGCGCGCAATCGCCGCCTCGCGGCTGCCGGCCGGCGCGCTCTTGATGAAGCTGCGGTCGATCTTCAGCCGGTCCACCGGGTAGCGCACCAGCGCGCTCAGGCTGGAATCGCCGGTGCCGAAGTTATCCAGGCTCAGGCTGATGCCTTCGTTGCGCAGGTTGGCCATCGTCTCGTGGACGAAGTTGACGTTGTTGGTCAACGCACTTTCGTTGATCTCCAACGTGACGAACTGCGCCGGCACGCCCGCGGTCTGCAGCATCGCCATCACTTCGTTGAAGAAGCCCGGGCGCAGCAGCTGCAGCGTGGAGACATTCACCGCAATGCTGAAGTCATCGAAGCCCTGGTCGCGCCACAGCCGCGCCTGACGCACCGCGTTCTGCAGCACCCATTCGCCGATCTGCACGATCACGCCCAGGCGCTCGGCGGTGCGCATGAAACGCTCCGGCACCAGCATGCCCAGGGTGGGTGACTGCCAGCGCAGCAGCGCTTCCATGCCGACGATGCGGCCGTCGCGCGCGCTCACCAGCGGCTGGTAACGCAAACGCAATTCGCCGTGCGGAATTGCATCGACAATCTGCCGCGCAATGATGCTTTCGCTATGCGCGTTGGTGGCCGAGTTGCGCGTGTACAGGCGTACCGTGTTGCCACCTTCGCGCGCGGCTTGGTAGCTGGCTTCTTCGGCGTAATCCAGCAATGTGGACAGCGAAGTGGAGTGTTCCGGGCACAGACTGATGCCGACCTTGCCGGTCATGAACAACGTATACGGCAGCACCGACAGTGGCAGCTCCAGTTGCTGACGGATTTCTTCGGCGAAATCTTCCGGCAGCGGCGTGTCTTCACGACGCACTGCCACCACAATCATTTCATCGCTGCCGTGGCGCCATAACTTGCCGCGGTTTCCGAGGAATTCCTGCAGGCGGCGCGCTGCCAGTGTCAGCGCCTGATCGCCGACCTCGCCACTCATGTTCTCGTTGATCGAGGCGAAGTGATCGATGTCGACGTGGAAGATCATCAGCGGCGGGCCCCCGGATGCCGCCGCATCCACCAGATGCAGCAATTCGGCGTTGCCGGCGCCAAGCCGTGTGGGCTTGACGATTTCCAGTCCGGGCGGGATTACGGGGCTCCACATGACTCAACGTCCACCATCGTCGTGGACGGACTCGCCGACCGGGTGATAGGGCAGGCGCAACGTCACGCGCGTGCCTGCTCCGGGTGCTGATTCTATCGCGAGCGTGCCGCCCACGGTTTGCGCACGCTCACGCATCACAATCAGTCCCAGCCCGCGCGGGCCCTCAGGCTCGAAGCCATCGCCATCATCGCTGACCTCAAGACGAAAACTGTCGCTGTCGATCGAATGCAGGCGCAGGCGCACTTCGCCCGCACAGGCGTGCCGCAATGCATTGGTGAGGCTTTCCTGCGCGATCCGGAAGCAGGCTTGCTCGATCTCGTTACCCGGCCGTTCCTCGAGCGCCTGAATGTCCAGCTCCAGCCGCACCTGTGAGGCGCGGAACAGCATCGACGCCTGCCAGCGCAAGGCTGCTTCCAGGCCCAAGGCATCGAGTTGGGGCGGACGCAACAGCATCGACAGATTGCGCAGCTTGGTCACCGTGCTGTCGGCCAGCGACACCACTTCCAGCAAATCCTCGCGGCGCGCATCCGCGTCAAGCTCATCCAGCGCCGCATGCGCGGAGAGCTTCATCGCGGTGATCGCCTGCCCAATGTCGTCATGCAGATCACGCGAGATGGCGCGGCGCTCGTCTTCCTGCAACGAGAACAGCCGCTTGGCCATGGCTTGCAACTCGGTATTGCTCTCAGCCAGGGCATCGCGCATGCGCTCGGGCTCGCTCAGGTCGCGCACGACCAACAGCTTGCAGCTGCGGCCGCCATAGCGGATATCGCCGGCCGACAGGCCGGCGTAGAAGGTGCTGCCATCACGCCGGCGCATCGCACGTGCGCTGGAGACCGGCTCGTTGCGATCGCTGCCTGCGCGCAGGTACTCACGCACCACTGGTAGGTCGTTATCGCCAACCAGTGTCTGCAGCGGCTCGCCCAGGATGGTTTCGCCCTGAAAGCCGAACTGCGCAGAGCCGGCCGCATTGGCGTACATCACATGCTCGTCGGCGAGGATCAGCACACCGTCGGGCAGCACGCGCACCAGTTCGCGAAACTGCTCCTCGCGCTCGCGCAGCAGCCGGCGCGATTGCTCGCGTTCGCTCACATCCTGCAAGGTACCGTGCACATGGCGCACGCCGCTGGGGCTGGTCACGCTTTCGGCGCGCAAATGCACAGTGCGCGGTTGCGAATCGCCGCCGGTCAGCGGCAACAGCACATCGATTTGCACCTCGCCACCGGTACACATGTCTTCGATCATGCGTTCGATGCGCGCCTGGGTGGCACTGTCGGAGGCGGTCAGCAATTCTTCCAGCCGGTGTTCGCGACGGTGCATTGGCACGCTGCGCCCCAGCAGGCGATAGACGGCAGGCGAATAGCGTCCCAGGCCGGTTGTGCGGTCCAGCTGCCAGGAACCCAACCGCGCGATGCTCTGCGCTTCTTCCAGGCGCTCGAGCGCTTCGTCGCGCAGATGCTGCGCTTGGCGCTCTTCGTTACGGTCCACGGTAACCACCAGGCGGGCAAGGCCGCTGGACAGATGCAGCTGGTTGCTACGTACCTCGACATGCCGCGGCCCGCTACGTGTCATCAGATCTTCGTTCAACACGCAGGTGGCATCTCCCTTGCCGCGAATTTGCGCAATGATCTCCTCCAGCCGCTCGCCATCGGCATTGGGCCAGATCGCCTGCAGTGTCTGCTGCAGGAACTCGTCACGCTCCCAGCCGAAAAATTCCAGCGCCGCCGGATTGGCATCAAGGATGCGCATCGTGGCAAGGTCGTAAACGAAGGCCGGGCTGGGCAGGGCTAGGAACTTGGCCTGCAGCAAAGCCTCGGACTGCGCCAGCTGTGCGTACTCGTTCACGAGCACTCCCGTGAAGCGGCGCAGCACCAGGTGGATGACGATGCTGGACACCACCAGAAAGCTCGCGTCCGACCAGCGCTCCTGCATGGCGGCGCCGGCCAGGTTGAGCAGCCGGTTGCCCAGTAGCAGCCAGACCGCGCCAATCAGCAGATACAGGCCGGTCAGGGTCCACAGGCCTTGCTGCAGGCGTTGGCCGAGGCGGAGACAGGAGACGGTAACAGACGAAAACGCGGGCGCGGCGAGGGGCTGTTGCATGGATCCGCGGACGACCTTGGATGCTGACGATGCAGCCATCTTAGCCGTAACTCGGGCCGGTTCGGTCCAGCTCGAAACAGGTGGCTCAACTAATCCGCGGCACGGCCGTTATCCATTGCGACTCCGAAGGCCAGAGTCGATTCTTCGGAGTGTTCCAGAGTGGACTCAGGCGTCATTGCAAGCATGCTGCAGCACCCGCTGACCTCAGCGGTGGTGTTGTTGGATGCGCATGGCCAGCCTCTGGCGGCCAACCGCGTTGCGCAATCGCTTGGATTGCCGGCAACCCTTGGCGCCTATGCCGACGTTTTGGAAAGCAGCCGTGCCCAGCTGGCCGACAGCGGTGGCATGGCGCCTTGCGTATTGCCGGGGCCTGTCGGCGGTCGGCTGGAAGGCTGGTTGCGTGCGGTCTGCGACGAGCAGGGCCAGATCATGGCCTTCACCTTGAGCATTCCCGAGCCGAAGGGTGCCGATGGCACCAGCCGCTGGGAAATGGGCCTGGACAGCGCCGATCACGGCTTGTGGGACTGGGACATTCCGGCCGATGTGGTGTATCGGTCCGAGCGCTGGACGCGCATGCTCGGTTATTCCGAGCCGCCGCTGCCGAACAATCTCACTGCCTTGTCCGGGCTGATTCATCCGGAAGACCACGCGCATGTCAGCGCGGCGGTACAGGCCCATTTGGAAGGCCGCACCGACACCTACGTGGCCGAATTCCGGCTGCGTCAGCACGATGGCCAGTGGCGCTGGATCCTGGATCGCGGCCGCGTGGTATCACGCACCGCCGACGGACGCCCACTGCGCATGGTCGGCACGCATACCGACGTGCACCATCACAAACTGCTCGAGCAGCAGCTGCGCGAGCAGCAGGCCCAGCTCGAAGAAGCACAACGCATTGCCAGCATGGGTAGCTGGAGTTGGGATTCGCACCAAGACGCACTGTGGGTGTCGCAGGACTTCCTGCAACAACTCGGCATGACCAACGTGCGTCTACATGGCATTCGCGACGTCCTGCGTTTGCTTGGTCGGCCCTCGGTTGCGCAACTGCGCAGCGCCTGGCGCAAGATCAAGCACGAAGGCATGCCGGTGCATTTCGAACTGGAAATCAACGGTCTGCTCGGCGCCAATCCGCATCATCTGGGGGTATGGGCGCAGCCGGTGTTCGACGGCGACGGCAGCATGGTACGCCTACTCGGCCAACTGCAGAACGTCACGGAACAACGCCAGACCGACGCGCTGATCCGCTGGCGCACCGAGTTGCTCAACCGCGTGTCCGCGTTGGGCAAGATCGGCGGCTGCGAGATCGAGGTCGACACCCGGCGTATGCAATGGACCGAGGAGTGCTACCGCATCCACGGCCTGCGCAAGGAAAATATCACCCTGGAACAGGCGTTGTCGCTGTACACCCAGGATTCGCGCGACGCATTCGAAGCGGCGCTGCTGCGTATTTCCGATGGCGGTCTGCCTGAGCAACTGGAGCTGTGTTTTTATCGCAACTCTGGCCAGCGTGTCTGGGTGCAGGTGCTGATCGAGCTGGATCGCCGCGAGGGCTTGCCGCTGCGATTTGTGGCCTTATTCCGCGATATCACCCGCGAACGCGAAGCCAACGAACGCATCGAACTGCTTGCCCATTACGACCGCCTGACCGGTTTGCCAAACCGTTTCTTGCTGCGCGAGCAGGCAGAGAACGCCATTCGCGAAGCGAACGAGCGTGGTCAGGTGCTGGCGATGCTGTTGATCGATCTGGATGGCTTCAAGAGCATCAACGATTCGTTCGGTCATGCCACCGGCGACAACCTGCTCAAGCTTGCCTCGTCACGCCTGCATCAACATTTGCGCAATAGCGACCTGTTCGGCCGCTTCAGCGACGACGAATTCATTGTCCTGCTACGCGATATGTCCGAGCCGGAAGATGCCGGCCATGTTGCGCGTAAGCTCATCGCCGCGCTTGGCGAGCCGCTGCGCAAGGAACACGTCACCGTCAAGCTCGGCGCCAGCATCGGCATCGCGCTGCAGGGTGAAGGGCTGTCGGATTTCGACAGCTTGCTGCGCGCCGCCGATGCGGCAATGTATGCCGCCAAGGAATCTGGCCGCAACACCTTCCATTACTACAGCCAGGACGTGTTGCTGCGTGCGCAGCGCCGCCTTGAGTTGGAGCATGCGCTGCAGGGCGCGCTCGAGCGCGAAGAATTCACGCTGGTCTATCAGCCGCTGGTCAACACCGTAGGCGATGCATCGCCGGCGATCGAAGCGCTGATGCGCTGGAACCGCCCTGGACACGGTCCGTGCAGCCCGGTCGAATTTATTCCCATTGCCGAAGAATGCGGCGAAATCGTGCGACTGGGCGAATGGGTGATCGGCGAAGCCTGCCGCCAGGCCGTGGTCTGGGATCGCGCCGGCCTGCATTTCAGCCGCGTTGCAGTGAATGTGTCTGCGGTGCAGTTGCGCGAGCGCGGTTTTGCCGAGCGTGTGCTGGAAATCTGTCGCGACAATGGCTGGCCGCCTTCGCGTCTTGAGCTGGAACTGACTGAATCTGCCTTGATTCGCGACTCCGATTCGCTGCGCCGCTGTTTCGAACTGTTCGAACAGAACGGCGTATTGCTGGCGGTGGACGACTTCGGTACCGGCTTCTCGAACCTGCATTACCTCAACCGCTTCCCGGTGCAGCGGCTGAAGATCGACCGCAGCTTCGTGCAAGGCATGCTCGACGACGCCAACACTGCCGAAGTCACTCAGGCCATCGTGCATCTGGGCCATGCCCTGGGCATGCAGGTAGTCGCCGAAGGTGTGGAAACCGTGCAGGAAGATGCACTGCTGCGCCAGCAGGGCTGCGACGAAATTCAGGGTTACTTCTACTCACGCCCGCTGTCGCCACGCGACATGGCGCAGTGGCTACGCGAAGCCGACGCCGGTATGCGGCTGGGTGCGCGCTTGGTCATCGCCAACTGACATACTGCCTGGCGGTGCGTGAGTTCAAGCCCCAGTCGTCAGCACTGTGAGTGATCTATTCGCGTGTGCGACGATTCGAGACATCCGATGACGAGTCGTAGCGGCGTTTGAATGCAGTTAAACGCTTGCTCGGTCGAATGCGCGTTTTCCTCACGATCAACGGGCAAGCCGTGAAGCCGCCCTGGAAGCTCCGCGATAGCATCGACGACGCTGAGTATTCCCGCCAAGTTGCGCGGATCATGCAGCAACCCTCGCGGCTTTGAGTGCGCGGCGTCCTTACCGCTCGCGGGACATGCCGTAAACCCGTCGATGGGGGTTCGAAGGCGGCATCCATGCCGCCAAGGAGCTTACAGGGACGTACTTGCAGCGTGTCCCGCGATGGTGAGCGGGCAAGGGCCCCGCAGCCGAACCGCAAATCAGCAGCTCTCCACCTGGCGCGCCCATTTTCCACTCATGTGACTAAGCCGAAGCGCTTGGGCGACAAGAAGGTGCTTGTAGCGTGTCATGCGACGACGCGCAGGCAATAGCGTTGCAGCCAAGCAGCAGACGCGCGATTGCCGTGCACCATAGCATTCCGCATCAATTGAAGCCTCACGCTCTGTCGTAACCGTCGTCGAGAAGGCGGGCAGGGGAGCAATCACCCTGATGCTGCAATTGATCGGCATCACGAGCGCAGAGCCAGACCTGCTGGCCCGGCTTGATGCAAAAGCGCTGATGGTCGGGCAGTGAGACAAAGCAACGGGGCGCCTGCCGAGGCACGCCCCGCTGTTGACGGCAGTGGCGGCCTATCGCCCCGATCCGTCGACCGCAGCGCCATCCAGACCCATATCCCAGGCCACGGTTGCGAACAAAAGTTCCTCTTCGCTGCAGGCGCGGCGCGGGTTGATCAGTGCCTGCAGCTCTGCACGGGCGCTGCTTTCCAGCCGTTCCAACGCGGCCGGCATGCGGACGCGCCGCAGCGCGGGCTTGGCCGCATCGCTTTGCGCGATGCGCTCGGCATGCGCGGCTGCCAGTGCAGCGGCCTGCAGTGCGGCAGTGGAGGCATCGATGGTCGGAGCTAGAAGCGTCATGAGCGGAACACCAGATGGTTACGGAACGACAAATCCCCGGAAGGCCGGGGAATGTCGGGATCAGCAGCTGCGTGACGGCATCGTTCTTAGAACAACTCGACCGTGCCGGCACCCATGCCTTGCTGTGCCACCGGCTTGTGCGGCGGGCGTTCCCACTCCACACGCATGTCGCGCAGACGGTTGGACACCTTGGCCAATGCGGCGACCAGGTCGCTGTCGTACACGCCACCATTGCGATGCAGCAGTTCCTGCAGCGCCACCGCTTCGCGGTTGATTGCGGTAAGGCGATCCAGGTGGGTGTGGATACCGCTCAGCGTTTGCGTGGCGATGTCCTCGAACTGCAGGGCACGCACCGCTTCGGCCACGCTGCCATCGATCGACCGTGCGCACTCGGAGATTTCGCGCATGCCATCGCCCAACGAGGCGTTTATCTGAGCGACGTTCTCCAGCATCGCGGCCGATTCATGGCGCGCCTCGCGGGAGCGGTCCATATGACGCGAGGCCAGCTGCGAGACCGTTTCGCGTACCTTGGCGATCGATTCCTTGGAGCTGTGTGCCAGCTTGCGGATCTGTTCGTTGAAGGTGGTGGAACGCTCGGACAAATTGCGCACCTCGTCGGCAACCACGGCGAAGCCGCGACCGGCTTCACCGGCACGTGCTGCTTCGATGGCGGCGTTTAAGGCTAGCAGGTTGGTCTGGTCGGCAATCGACTTGACGTCTTCCAACAGTGCGAAGATGCCATCTAGATGCTGTGCCATCTCATCGATGTGATGGACGGTATTGGTGCTTTGGCCGCTCACCTGTTCCAGCGCTTCCACCAATTGCTCCATGCGGGAGCTGGCATGCTGGGCGAAGCGGGCGACGTCGACGCCGGCACTGCCATCGTCACCGGCACGGTCGACGATGCGGGCCAGTGCCTGGCTTTGCTGGCGCGATTTGCGGTTCATCGCTTCGAAGCTGCCACCAAGACCGGACACGGCCTGGCGGATCAGTTCACGGGCACGCTCAACTTCTGAGCGCGAACCGTCCACTTCGTTGCTGACGAACGTACGTAGTTCGTTGAGCAGTTGGTCCTGCTCGCGCAGGATGCGTGCCTGGTCCGGATTAGACCGGAACTGGGAATAAGTCACCCAGGCAGCGAAACCCAACCAACTGAGGGTCATGGTCGCCAGGATTGCCCAGCGCACCGAAGCGGGCCAGTCGAATCCGACAGCGAAGGGAAACAGCAAGGTCAGAGCCAAAGGAGCGGCTAGACGGATGAGTGGACGTGAATACATGGGCGTTCTCGGCAGAGTCACGGTTGCTGTATCGGCACTCCCCCCATTGTCTTTAGCGACGATCGCCAGATCGTCTTGTCCATTCAACCGCGGTTGGCGCGCGCCGGCGGCCGCTAGCGTTGCGCCACAAGCTGTTTTTCGCGCTGTTTTAGAGCAGCTAACAATCTACTCCGCAGCCGCCGGCGGGCGCGGCCGGTGCTCGGAATCGGCATGTACGACGGGTACACACCGGCTCCTGCGCGCCGTCCGCACCCACCTGACGACTGCTCGCTACGGTTTTAGCCGCTCTTAGCGCAGCGCGCGGTCCACCGCTTCGATCATGGCGCGTTTGGCAAACAGGAAATCCCACAGGCTGCCGCCCATCTGCCGCCACAGTACCGCCGAGCGCACCGCTGCCAGCAACAGCGCGCGGATCTCGGCGACCACACCGGCCTGGCCCAGGTAGTGCGGGTTGCCTTGCACCATGACCTTGGGTCGCAAGTGGCTGATGGTCTGCGCGTACAGCCCGCCGAGCGAGCTCAGCACATCCGGGTGGTTGCTATCGCCCAGTTGCTGGGCCTGGCGCGCCGCCGCGTCGATTCCACTGGCGACGGTGGCCACGGTGGTGGTGTCGCGCACGAACCGGCGCTCCAACTGCAATACCGCCAGTGCCAGGCGCGGCAGCACCTCGTCCTGGCCCTGGTTGCGGAAATAGTTGTGCAACAGGCGCAGGCCGGGCGCCAGCGCCGCTGCCGAGCCGTAGACGGCCTCCGGCGAGTCGGCGTCCACCCGGAACACGCTGTCCATGGCGGTGCGCACCGTCGCCGCTTCCGAATGCCCGGTTTCGGCGATCCGCCGCACCTGCTGCAGGGCCTGGGCGACGCCGGCAAGCGCCAGCACGCGGTGATCCATGGAAACACTCATCAAGCCACTACCTCAGAGGAAAAAAGAAGATCCCGCCAACTGGCGTTCCAGCGGCGCGTCGGTGGCGGCAATGACCGCACCGCCCAGGCATTCCTCGCCGTCGTACAGCACCAGCGACTGCCCCGGTGTCACCGCCCGTTGCGGCCGTTCGAAATGCACCTTCACGCTGCCATCGTCCTGCACGTCCACCGTGCAGGGCTCGTCGGGCTGGCGGTAGCGGGTCTGCGCGGTGCAACTGAAGCGGCGCGCTGGCGGCGCACCGGTCACCCAGTGGGCCTGTTCTGACTGCAACCAGCGCGATTGCAGCAGCGGGCTGTCGCGGTCCTGATCCACGTACAGCACATTGCTCGCCACGTCCTTGCCGACCACGTACCACGGCGCTGCAGCACGTCCGCGCACGCCGCCAATGTTCAGCCCCTCGCGCTGACCCAGGGTGAAGTAGAACACCCCGGGGTGCTCGGCAATGCGCTGCCCCTGCGGGTCGCGGATCTCGCCGGTGCGCGCGGGCAGGTAGCGGCCCAGAAACTCGCGGAAATCACGTTCGCCGATGAAGCAGATGCCGGTGGAATCCTTCTTGGCATGGGTCGGCAAGCCGGCGTCCTGGGCAGTCCGGCGCAGCGTGCTTTTTTCCAGATCGCCGATCGGGAACAGTGTCGCAGCCAACTGGGTCTGCCCCAGCTGATGCAGAAAATAGCTCTGATCCTTACCGCGGTCGGCGCCGCGCAGCAGCCGCCACCGCCCGCCGCGATGCGCCACCTGCGCGTAATGACCGGTGGCGATGCGTTCGGCACCCAACGCCTGCGCTGCGTCGAGAAAATGCTTGAACTTCACTTCGCGGTTGCACAACACATCCGGGTTTGGCGTGCGCCCGGCCGCGTATTCGGCCAGGAAATGCTCGAACACGCCGCTCCAGTATTCGCCGGAGAAGTCGCGGAAATGAAACGGGATGCCCAGCACGCCGCAGACGGCGACCGCGTCGCGGCGGTCGTCTTCTGCGCGGCAATCGCCGCTGCCGTCGTCGGCCCAGTTCTGCATGAACAGCCCGGCGATCTGCTCGCCTTGATGCGCCAGTTTCCATGCGGCCACTGACGAATCCACGCCGCCGGACACGCCCACCACAATGCGCGGCGTGCTCATGCGACGTGCCGCAACAGCGACAGCGGGTAACGCTGCCCGGCCAGGTAATCGGCCACCACGTCCCACACCAGGGGGCTGCGCAGGTGCTCGGTCGAGGCGCGCAGCTCTTCCGGGGTCATCCACAGCGCGCGCACCACGCCGGTGTCCAGGCTGCGGTCGGGGTGGTGGGTCACGGCATCGGCAACGAAGGCAAAGCGCAGAAAGCACTGCCCGCTGGGCGCGACCCATTGATAGGTACCAATGAACTGGGTCAGGCGCACATCCCAGGCGGTCTCCTCCAGGGTTTCGCGCACGGCGGCGTCCAGCAGGCTTTCGTTGGGCTCCAGATGCCCGGCGGGCTGGTTCAGCAGCAGGCGGCCGCCAATGGATTCTTCCACCTGCAAAAAGCGCCCGTCGCGCACCACAACCGCGGCCACTGTCACATCAGGATGCCAGCGCTGCTCTTGGGCGCTCATCGCACCTGCTCTTGCGCGACCGAAGGCATGCCTACCGCATCGGCAGCGGGACCGGCATCGCGGTGCCATCCATGTGCGCCTGCACCGTCGCTCGCTGCGGGCATGGGGGCATCTGCGGTAGACGACGGCGCCAGCAACAGCGCGGTCATAGAATCGATCATCAAGGGCCAGCCAGAAAGTTGGAGACAAATTGTGCGGGGCGCAGCGTAAATCGTCCAATGCACGCGAGCTTGAACCGTATAATGACTGGATGCCTCGGAATACCTCACACGAACACGACCACGGCCTGATGGTCGAAGCCAGCAAGCCTGAAGTTGCGCCACCGCCGCGCTATCAGGTGCTATTGCTGAACGATGACTACACCCCGATGGACTTTGTGGTGACGGTCCTGGAACAGTTTTTTAACCTGAACCTGGAGCAGGCCACTCAGATCATGTTGCACGTCCACACCCGCGGGCGTGGCGTCTGCGGGGTCTACAGCCGTGAGGTTGCAGAGTCGAAAGTGGCGCAGGTTAACGAGTTTTCGCGCATGAACCAGCACCCGCTGCTGTGCACGATGGAACAGGCCTGAGGCCTCGGCCGGGTCATTTCAGCAGCGCAACAGTGTGGCTGCGATCACGTACTAACGCTGTCTGAACATGCCTATCCGATAGGGTTGTGGAAAATCCCAACAAAAGCCGCATATTGTTGGCAACAGCCGTTCGGAGTCACCAATGTTCAGCAAAGACCTAGAGCAAACAATTGGCCAGTGCTACAAGCGAGCACGCGAGGCGCGTCATGAGTTCATGACCGTCGAGCACCTGCTGCTCTCGCTGCTGGACAACCCTTCCGCACAAGCCGTGCTCAAGGCCTGCGGCGCTGATCAGGTGCGTCTGCACAACGATCTGGAACAGGCGATCGAAGCGTCGGTCTCGCGGCTGGCCGAAGACGATGGGCGCGATACGCAACCCACGCTGGGCTTCCAGCGCGTGCTGCAGCGCGCCGTTTATCACGTACAGTCCTCAGGCAAGAAGGAGGTGACCGGCGCCAACGTGCTGGTCGCGATCTTCGGTGAAAAGGACTCCCATGCGGTGTATTTCCTGAATCAGCAGGACATCACCCGTCTGGATATCGTCAATTATCTCTCGCACGGCATCGCCAAGCTGGGTGAGGACGGCGAGCAGCCGTCCGCGCCGGATGGCGAGTCCAAGAGCGAAGGCGGGGACGGCGAAGCCAAGGGCGACGCGCTGGCCGAGTTCGCCACCAACCTCAACGAGCAGGCGCGCAACGGCAAGATCGACCCGCTAGTCGGCCGCGCCGATGAGATCGAGCGCACCATCCAGGTCCTGTGCCGCCGGCGCAAGAACAACCCGCTGTACGTGGGTGAGGCGGGCGTGGGCAAGACCGCGATTGCGGAAGGGCTGGCCAAGCGCATCGTCGACAACGATGTGCCGGAAGTGCTCGCCGATGCAGTGATCTACTCATTGGATCTAGGTGCACTGGTGGCTGGTACCAAGTACCGCGGCGATTTCGAAAAGCGCCTCAAGGGCGTGCTGGCCGCGCTGAAGAAGGTGCCCAATGCGGTGCTGTTTATCGACGAGATCCACACCATCATCGGTGCCGGCTCGGCGTCGGGCGGCACCATGGACGCCTCCAACCTGATCAAGCCGGCCCTGTCGTCGGGCGAGCTGCGCTGCATCGGCTCGACCACGTTCCAGGAGTATCGCGGCATTTTTGAGAAGGACCGTGCGCTGGCACGTCGCTTCCAGAAGATCGACATCGTCGAGCCGACCGTGGGCGAAACCTTCGAGATCCTGCAAGGCCTCAAGCCCAAGTACGAGGCGCATCACGGCGTCACCTACGCCGATGATGCGTTGCAGGCGGCCGTGGACCTGTCGGTGAAGCATATCGGTGACCGCTTGCTGCCGGACAAGGCGATCGACGTGATCGACGAGGCCGGTGCGCGTCAGCGACTGCTGCCGGAAGGCAAGCGCAAGGAATTGATCGATATCGAAGAGATAGAGACGATCGTCGCCAAGATGGCGCGGATTCCCGCCAAGCAGGTTAGCGCGACCGACAAGGATGTGCTGCAGCATCTGGAGCGCAATCTGAAGATGGTGATCTTCGGGCAGAACCCGGCAATCGAAACGTTGGCCGGTTCGATCAAGTTGGCCCGTTCTGGCCTGGCCAATCCGGAGAAGCCGATCGGCAACTTCCTGTTTGCTGGTCCCACCGGTGTTGGCAAGACCGAGGTCACCAAGCAGCTTGCGCTGCAGCTGGGAATCGAGTTGGTGCGCTTTGATATGTCCGAGTACATGGAAGCGCACTCAATTAGCCGTTTGATCGGTGCGCCTCCTGGCTATGTCGGTTTCGATCAGGGTGGCTTGTTGACCGAGAAAATCGTCAAGACCCCGCACTGCGTGCTGCTGCTGGACGAGGTGGAAAAGGCGCATCCGGACATCTTCAACATCCTGTTGCAGGTCATGGACCGCGGCATCCTCACCGACACCAACGGGCGCGAGGCCAACTTCAAGAACGTGATCCTGGTGATGACGACCAATGCCGGTGCCACGCAGGCGTCGCGTCGGTCGATCGGCTTTACCAAGCAGGATCATTCCACCGATGCGATGGAATCGATTCGTCGCGGCTTCACGCCCGAGTTCCGCAACCGTCTGGATGCGATCGTGCAATTCCAGCCGCTGGGGTTCGACCACATCCTGCGGGTGGTGGACAAGTTCATCATCGAGCTGGAAATGCTGTTGCAGGAAAAGCACGTGTCGTTGTCTGCCACGCCGACCGCGCGCGACTGGCTGGCCCAGCACGGCTTCGATCCGCTGATGGGTGCACGCCCGATGTCGCGGGTGATCCAGGAGAAGATCAAGCGTCCGCTGGCCGACGAATTGCTGTTCGGCAAGTTGGTGGACGGCGGCCGGGTCAATATCGATGTCAAGGATGGCGAACTGATAGTCGAAGCGCATCCGGAGCCGGAGCGTCTGCTGCCTGCCACGGTGGATTGATCGCCACCCGCTGATTTGGCAGATAAGCAAAAGCCGCTCGAAAGAGCGGCTTTTTTACGTCTACAAATGGGACAAATGTCTGCGAGGTTGGCCACTTCATCGCTCGCATGGCGTTAGCACCGATGGCCCGGCGCGTCGCTTCTCTACTGGACTGCC
The DNA here is from genome assembly GCF_000772705.2 of Xanthomonas vasicola. GTDB lineage: Bacteria > Pseudomonadota > Gammaproteobacteria > Xanthomonadales > Xanthomonadaceae > Xanthomonas > Xanthomonas vasicola. The sequence continues at coordinate 116,770 of NZ_JSBW02000040.1, read as the reverse complement.
GGTGCCTCATAGCCAAGGAACTGATCCGGAACAGTACGCGTTAACCATCATTCTGCATTGCGCACTGAAATCGCGGGCACGACAAAAAGCGGCCAGTGGCCGCCTTGCGTCTCAATACCAAAACCGCTTACTTCATGCGGTAGGTAATACGACCCTTGGTCAGGTCGTAAGGAGTCATCTCAACTTTGACCCGGTCGCCGGTCAGGATGCGGATGTAGTTCTTACGCATACGGCCGGAGATATGGGCGATGATCTCGTGCCCATTCTCCAGCTTGACCCGGAACGTGGTGTTGGGAAGCGTCTCGCTGACGCTGCCTTCGAATTCAATGGAGTCGTCTTTCGACATGTAATCCTGTGCAATCACGGCTGGCCCGGTAGGGCCGTAAGGGACGACATTTTACGCGCCATCTCCCCGTGGTGCAAATTTTATGTTAAGCGGCCTTCACCCAGCGCGCTGGCAGGGCGTTCTCCGTAGCGCTCGGACCAAGCGCCGGGTGCGGCGGGTTGGGCGACCTGGAGTTCCACTTGCTGCAGAAACGGCGCACGCGGCAAACGCTGCGCGCCCAGGCTGAGCAGGTGCGGGTTTTCCACCTGGGCGTCAAGCAACGGCCAACCTTCTGCCTGCAGATACGCAGCCAACGCAGCCAGCGCCACCTTGGAGCCGCCGCTTTGGACGCTGAACATGCTTTCCCCGAAGAACATCTGGCCGATCGCAACGCCGTAGATGCCGCCTATCAGATGCGTGCCATCGAAGACTTCGAACGAGTGTGCATGGCCAAGCCGGTGCAATGCGATGTAGGCCTGCTGCATCGGCGCGGTGATCCAGGTGCCGTCCTGGCCTGGGCGCGGTACCGATGCGCAGGCATTGATCACCTGTTCGAAGGCGGTGTCGGCTCTTATGGTCCAGCTGCTGCTGCGGAGCTGGCGCTTGAAGCGCGACGACAGACGCAGCGCATCGGTGCGAAATACCATGCGCGGGTCTGGGCTCCACCATAGGATTGGCTGCCCGTCCGAAAACCACGGGAAGATGCCGTGCGCGTAGGCATTGAGCAGCCGCTGTGGCGAAAGATCGCCGCCGATGGCGAGCAGGCCGTCCGGGTCGCGCAAGGCTTGCGCGGCCGGCGGAAACGGCGCCGCTGGATCGGGATCGAGCAAAAAGGGGAGGTGGCGCGTCATCCGGGCAGTTTAGAGCAGCTGATAAAACGACTGGTTTACCGCTAGGCGCGGCTGAGGACGATCCTCAGCCTCGGCACTTCCACGCACGCGCTCCAGCTCCTGCTCGCTGTTTGCGCTCACCGGATTACGGCTGGCTGCGATTGGTTGGTGGCGCTGCGTACGTGCGATGCAGCTCGCAGTGATGCGCCGCGCAATACAAAGGGCGGCGCAATCGTGCGCATTCGATCAGCGCCGCTAATACCCGCTGACTTGAATCAATCGCGAAACGGGCAGTGCTCGGAGAGGTCGCGTGCGTGTCGGGCCACGGCATCGCGCTCGTCTGCGCACCACTGTGCCAGCGGTTTGCGAAAACCCGGGTCGGCGATCCAGTGCCGGCTACGCACCAGGGTCGGCAGGAAGCCGCGCGCAATCTTGTGCTCGCCTTGCGCACCCGGTTCGAAGCGAGTGAGGCCTTCGCGCAGGCAGTATTCGATGCCCTGGTAGTAACAGGTTTCGAAATGGAGGCCGGGCAGCGCTTTGCCACCCCAATAGCGGCCGTAAAGTGTGTCCTGCCCGCGAAGGCACAGCGCGCCGGCGATCTGTCGCCCGTCGAGCTCGGCCAGAAACATCACCATCTTGCGCGGCAGATGCTGCGCAAGATGGCGTAGGAACTCGGGCGTCAGCGCGGGCGAGTTGCCGTACTCGTTGAAGGTCTTGAGATAAAAGCCATACATCGCGTCCAGATCGGCGTCGCTGGCTTCATTGCCATGCACCACGCGCAGTTGCACGCCGGCGCGTTGCACCTTGGCGCGCTCCTGGCGGATGTTCTTGCGCCGCTTGTGGTCCATCGCCGCCAGGAATGTCTCGAAGTCGCTCCAGCCGCTGACGTTGTGCCAGTGGTATTGCAGGTCGTTGCGCTCCAGCCAGTCGGCATCGAAGGCGGCGTCTTCATCGGCTGGGTAGAAATTCACGTGTGCCGATGACAGCCCGCTGTGCTCTACCAACTCGCGCATCGCCGCCAGCAGGTAGCCACGCCACTTGGGCGCACCGAGCAGGCGCGGGCCGGTGACGGGCGAGTAGGGCACCCCGCATAGCCACTTGGGGAAGTACTCCTGCCCGTAGCGCGCATATGCATGTGCCCAGGCGTGATCGAACACGAACTCGCCATGCGAGTTGTTCTTCAGATACCCCGGTGCCGCGGCGACCAGAGTGTCGCCTTCCCACAAGGTCAGGTGCAGCGGGTTCCAGCCCCAATCCGGGCGCAGGCAGCCCTCGCGTTCCAGGCCTTGCAGAAATGCGTAGCTGATGAAGGGGTGCGTGCCATCGTGCAGCGCATCCCAGGCGCCAGCCGGAAGTTCGTCCAACTGGCGGCACCAGCGAGCGGACACGGTCATGTGGTCGGCCCGCCGGCGATGCTGGCCGCGTGGCGCGGCCGGCAATCAGGCGCCATCTCAGGCACTCTTGTCGAGGAAACGCTCGGCGTCCAGCGCGGCCATGCAGCCGAAGCCAGCCGAGGTGATCGCCTGGCGGTAGTGCTGGTCGGCCACGTCGCCGGCGGCAAACACGCCGGCCACCGAGGTTTCGGTCGCCGCACCGTTCAGGCCGGAGCGGATCTCCAGGTAGCCGTTGTTCATCGCCAGCTGGCCATCGAACAACTGCGTGTTCGGGTGATGGCCGATGGCGACGAAGAAGCCGTGCGCATCGATGTCGCGGGTACTGCCGTCGATGGTGGACTTGACCCGCACGCCGGTGACGCCGGCATCGTTGCCCAGAACCTCGTCGATGGCGTGGTGCCAGACGGCTTCGATCTTGCCGGCTGCCACCTTGGCGAACAGCTTGTCCTGCATAATCTTCTCGGCGCGCAGGGTGTCGCGGCGGTGCACCAGGTAGACCTTGCGGGCGATGTTGGACAGGTACAGCGCCTCTTCGACCGCGGTGTTGCCGCCGCCGACCACGACCACGTCCTGGTCCTTGTAGAAGAAACCGTCGCAGGTGGCACAGGCGGAAACGCCGCGGCCTTTGAAGGCTTCTTCGGTGGGGATGCCCAGGTACTTGGCGGTGGCGCCGGTGGCGATGATCAGCGCGTCGCAGGTGTACTCTGCGCCGTCGCCGATCAGCCGGAACGGGCGTTGCGACAGGTCTGCGGTGTGGATGTGGTCGAAGATGACCTCCGTCTCGAAGCGCTCGGCATGCGCCTGCATGCGGCTCATCAGGTCCGGGCCCATCAGGCCGTGGGGGTCGCCCGGCCAGTTGTCCACTTCGGTCGTGGTCATCAGCTGGCCACCTTGCTGCAAGCCGGTAATGACCACCGGCTTGAGATTGGCGCGGGCGGCGTAGACCGCGGCGGTCCAGCCGGCCGGGCCGGAGCCCAGTATCAGCAGGCGGGAATGCTTGGCGGGACTGGCAGAAGAGGCGCTCATGTATACTCGCGATCTAGGAATTGGTAGGGCAGGCGAAGTAATTCGCGCCCCTGTGGCGGCATAGAGTGGCGGTCCCCACCCGGTGAATCAAGGCGGCGCGATGGAACTGCTTGAACCGCAGATGGCATGGTCCGCCCAATCCACGTGCTCGACGCCGCCTTGTGCGGCGTTTTTCGTTAAGCGTTGTGCAGCTGGGTCATCGGTGCGCATGCAACTGCTGAAACCGTGGCCTCAGTCGTTTATTATCAAACACTAACAGCATTTTTCTAAGGTCTGGCTACAGGTGGCAAAGCAGGTTCCCGAACGCAGCAGCAAGCCCGCAGAGGGCAAACCGTCGGCGCGCAAGGCGGCGGTGGCGGACAATCCGCGGCGGCAGAAGCTCTGGCGCGATCTGGCGTTGATCGCGGTAGCGCCGTTGCTGCTGTATCTGCTGGCCAGCCTGTTCACCTATTCGGCGACCGACCCGGGCTGGTCGCGCACCGGTAATCTGATTGCGCCCATCCACAACATGGGCGGCCGGTTCGGCGCGCTGGCGGCCGACGTGCTGCTGCAGTTGTTCGGCTATGTGGCCTTCCTGCTCCCGGTGTTATTGGGGGCGGTCGCGTGGATCGCCCTGATCGGCGAGCGCGAGGAGCAAAGCCAGAGCGACCTGGGTCCGGCGCTGCGCCTGGTCGGCATGGTGGGCTTCCTGATTTCATCGACCGGCTTCCTGCACCTGCGCCTGTTCCAGGGCGAAGTGGCCGAGGCCGGCGGCATCCTGGGCAAGTTGGTGGCCGGCTCGCTCAGCTCCGGCTTCGGCGCCTTGGGCGCGAACCTGTTCGTGCTGGTGCTGCTGCTGGTGTCGATCACCCTGGCCACCGGTTTGTCGTGGTTTGCGGTGATGGAGCGCATCGGCAAATGGGTGCTGGCGCTGGGGCCGCTAATGCAGCGCAAGACCCATCAGGCCACCGAGTGGCAGCAGACCCGGGTGATGCGCGAGGAACGCGAGGAAGTGCGCAAGGTCGATGCGGTCAAGCAGGCCAAGCGCGAACCGGTGAAGATCGAGCCGCCGCCGGCACCGGTGGTGGAAAAAAGCGAGCGCGCCAAGCGCGATACCCAGATCCCGATGTTCCAGGGCGTCAGCACCGACGGTTCGGACCTGCCGCCGCTGGCGCTGCTGGACGACCCCAAGCCACAGGCCAAGGGCTATTCGGAAGAAACCCTGGAAACGCTGTCGCGGCAGATCGAGTTCAAGCTCAAGGATTTCCGCATCGAAGCGCAGGTGGTCGGGGCCTATCCGGGCCCGGTGATCACCCGCTTCGAAATCGAGCCGGCACCGGGTATCAAGGTCAGCCAGATCAGCTCGCTGGACAAGGACATCGCGCGCGGGTTGTCGGTGAAGTCGGTGCGTGTGGTGGACGTGATTCCCGGCAAGTCGGTGATTGGCCTGGAAATTCCCAACGTCAGCCGCGAGATGATCTTCCTCTCCGAGTTGCTGCGCTCCAAGGAATACGACAAGTCGGCCAGCCCGCTGACGCTGGCCCTGGGCAAGGACATTGCCGGCCGGCCGACCGTGGCCGATCTGGCGCGCATGCCGCATTTGCTGGTCGCCGGTACCACCGGCTCGGGCAAGTCGGTGGCGGTCAATGCGATGGTGCTGAGCCTGTTGTTCAAGGCTTCGCACAAGGAACTGCGCATGCTGATGATCGACCCGAAGATGCTCGAACTGAGCGTCTATCAGGGCATCCCGCATTTGCTGGCGCCCGTGGTCACCGACATGAAGGAGGCCGCCAACGGCCTGCGCTGGTGCGTGGCCGAAATGGAGCGTCGCTACAAACTGATGAGCGCGGTGGGCGTGCGTAACCTTGCCGGCTTCAATAAGAAGATCAAGGACGCCATCGACGCCGGTCAGCCGATGATGGACCCGCTGTTCAAGCCGAACCCGGAACTGGGCGAAGCGCCACGGCCGTTGGAGACATTGCCGTTCATCGTCATCTTCATCGACGAATTCGCCGACATGATGATGATTGTCGGCAAGAAGGTAGAAGAACTCATCGCCCGCCTGGCGCAGAAGGCACGCGCAGCCGGCATCCATTTGATCCTGGCCACGCAGCGGCCGTCGGTGGACGTGATTACCGGGTTGATCAAGGCCAATATCCCGACCCGCGTGGCGTTCCAGGTCAGTTCCAAGATCGACTCGCGCACCATCCTCGACCAATCCGGGGCCGAGGCGCTGCTGGGTAACGGCGACATGCTGTATCTGCCGCCGGGCACCGCATTGCCGGACCGCGTGCATGGCGCGTTCGTCAGCGACGAAGAAGTGCATCGCGTGGTCGAACATCTCAAGGCCAGCGGGCCGGTGTCCTACGTCGAAGGCGTGCTGGACGAAGTGCAGACCATGGGCGATGGCACCGTGGTTGGTGCGACCGGCTTGCCGGAAAGCAGTGGCGGCGGTGGCGACGAATCCGACCCCTTGTACGACGAAGCCTTGCGCATCGTCACCGAGACCCGGCGTGCGTCGATCTCTGGCGTGCAGCGGCGTTTGAAGATCGGCTACAACCGCGCCGCACGTCTGATCGAAGCGATGGAAGCGGCCGGCGTGGTCAGCCCGCCCGAGCACAACGGCGACCGCACCGTGTTGGCGCCGCCGCCGCCGAAGTAAGTGCCTGCGGTATCGGTGCACGCTGCCGGATGTGTTACTGATTGACGAAGGCTACCGCGTGCATCAATGCGGCATTGTTGGAAGTCCGTGCCTGTCATTGCCGGGCACAACGGCTACCCTGTGCGTGAGGGCCGCGCCGGCCGCCGTGATCGAGACCCATGTTGCATCGTCCCTTGTTGTTGCTCGTGCTGTTCATCTGCGTACCGTTGCTCGCCCAGGCCCAGGCCGAGCAAAGGCCCGCGCCCACAGCTGCTGTGGCGCGCACGCAGGCCGACACCAACTACAGCTTCGTGCGCTACCGCGCCGACTATGAAGTGCGTGCCGATGCCAGCAGCGTGGAGACCGACGAGTACGAGATTCTGCTCAACACCAAATCGGCGGTGGAGCAGTTCAGTCAGGTCCGGCTGAGCTACAGCGAAAAGATGGAAACGCTGGAAGTGCTGCAGGCGTATACCGTCACGGCCGAAGGGCTGCGCCAGGATGTGGCGGCCGACAAGATCTACACCCAGGAAAGCTATTCCAGCGCCTCGGCGGCGATGTATGCCGACCGCAAGGTCAAGGTGGTGGTGTTCCCGAATCTGGCGCCGGGCGCGCGCATTGTCTACCGGGTGCGGCGCGCGCAGAACACGCCGTATTTTCCCGGCTACTTCAGCTTGTGGGAGACCTTCAGCGTGTTCGCGCAGTACGACGACGCGGTGGTCACGCTGGTCGCGCCGAAGTCGCTGCCGATGCATCTTTCCGCGCGCGGGCTGCAGGGCAGCAACAAGCCGGTAGTGCGTGGCGACCAGGCACGCTGGGAGTGGCGCTACCAGCGCACCGCGCCGATGAAAAACCAGAACTGGAGCGCGGCCACCTGGGAGTTCAGCCCCACCTTGATGGCCAGCACCTTCGATAGCTGGTCGCAGATGGGCCTGGCGTATCACGTAAAAGGCGGGCGCGCGGCTGCGGTGACGCCGGCGATCCAGGCGCTGGCCGATGAGGTGACCCGCGGCATCGACGCACCGCGTGCGCAGGCAGCCGCGTTGTATGCCTGGGTCGCGCGCAACATCCGCTATGTCGCGGTGTATCTGGGCAATGGCGGGCTGGAACCCAACAGTGCAGGCAGCATCCTGGCCAACCATTACGGTGATTGCAAAGACCACACCGTGATTTTGGAAGCGCTGCTTGCGGCCAAGGGCATTGCCAGCACGCCGGTGCTGATCGGCGCCGAGGGCGGGCCGACGCTGCCGGACATTCCGGTGCTGGGCCGCTTCAATCACGCCATCACTTACATTCCCGCGTTCGATCTGTATGTCGATTCGACCAACCCATATGCGCGCTTCGGCCAGTTGCCCGCCGGCGATCTCGATGCGCCGGTGGTGCATACGCGTGACGGCAAGGTCACGCAGACGCCGCCGAACGACCGCAAGGTCAATCGCTATGTTGCCCGCACCGAATACCGATTCGCGCCGCAAGGGGGCCTGCAGGGCATGACCACGCTCGACAGCGGGCAGACCGGCGAAGTGGGCTTGCGCGCGATGTTCGTGCAGCTCAATGCGCAGAATCGCAACCGCATCGAAGAGTCGATCCTTGCGCAGTCCGGTTTCGACGGCACCGGCGATCTGCTGATCCAGGGCGACCCGCTGGATCTGGATGCGCCATTCAATTATCGCTACACCTTCCAGGCCAAGGATGCGGTGGATTTTTCCGTGGTCGGCGGCATGACCTTGCCGGACATGCCGGGTGCCGAATCGATCCGCGCGATCTACACCACCACCTCGGCCGAAGACAATCTGACCCCGTTCTACTGCAACGACAGCGTGCGCGAAGAGACCTATGTGGTGAGCTTTCCCGACACGGTGCCGATCATCGCCATCCCGCGCAGCAGTACCTTTCGCAATGCCGCTGGCGAATATGTGGTCGATTGGAAACGCGATGGGCAGACGGTAACCGCCGTGCATCGCCTGCAGCGCGCCGCCGTGCGTGGGCCGCACGCGTTGTGCCAGCCGCAGGATTACCGCGCGTTCCGCGAGTTGTACCAGCAGGTGCGGCGCGGCTTTCGCGGGCAGATCGTGTATGGCGATTTGTCCAAGGTGCAGACCGCGCACTGAGCCAAATCGCCGCGCACGCGCCGCCATCTGAACATCCCGTGCAATAGCGCTCGCCCATTCATCTATGAAGTATCAGAATCCACGCATGTCCTTCTGGAAGACCGCGATGCATCGCCAGCTCCGTTATGCCGTCCTTGCCACTGCTCTGTTCGCCAGCACCGCTATTGCCGGGGCGCGCCAGGAGCTGGACACCTTCACGCGTGGCTTGAAGGGGCTGGATGGACAGTTCAGCCAGCGCGTCACCGATGCGAATGGCAAGGTCAAGGAAAATTCGAGCGGGCGGGTTGCCTTGGCAACCCCGCGTCAGTTCCGTTGGGAATATGCCAAGCCCTACAAGCAGCTGATCGTGGCCGATGGGAAGAAGGTGTGGGTGTTCGACCCGGATCTGGAGCAGGTCACCGTGCGCGCACAAGGCAGCGAAGAACAGAACAGCCCGCTGGTCGCATTGATCAACCCGGCACTTCTGGACAAAAAGTACGACGTCAGTGAAGAAGCCGCGCCGCGCGACGGGCTGCAATGGTTGTCGTTGACGCCCAAGGTGGACACCGACGCCAGCTTCCAGATGGCTTCGTTGGGATTCGGCAAAGATGGCCTGGCCAAGATGGAAGTGGTGGATGCAGTCGGCCAGCGTACCGCGATCAGCTTCAGCGGTTGGAAGCGCAACCCGGCCTTTGCGGCAGACACCTTCCGTTACACGCCAGCCAAGGGCGTGGATGTGGTGGGCGACGCGCAGTAAGCGCATCCGTGGGATGCCCGGCAGGACGGCGTGGCGTAGCGATCGGTCGTTGCGTCCACGAGCGCAGCAGTTGTTATGACGCGACCGGAACCGCGCCGTTAGGGCAACGCCGGCAGCGCTACGGGACTGGCTCGTAGGGAATCCATTGACCGACCGTCCGCATCGCTTCGGCGGATTGGTTGGTCTGGCGTTTGACGAAGAAATCGATTCCGCGTTCGCGTTGGCGTTTTCCCTTTTCGCGCAAGATCAGGATGGTCGGTTCCCAGATGCTTGGGTTGCTGATCAGCTCATCGAAGGCGCGATCGGCTTCCGCCGCTTGCGCTTCGCATCCGGCGACCCGCAATAGCTGGGACTGCGCGCGCAATGCGTCCAGACGTGGCGCGGCTTCTGCCTGCAACACCCAGTCCACGATCAGCGAGGCGAATTTGTTGTCTTGCATATGGATGCGGACCCGGTCGACGAAGTCCTGCAACTGTCGCTCGGCCACCATGTAGAGCCGCTGGTCGTCGACCTTGCCTTGCAGTTTGGAGATTCCGTAGTGGGTCCATAACTGCCAGTTGCGTTTTACTTCGCGTTCGAACGATGCGACGTCGAAGAATTCGAAGCCACGATCGGTGCGTACAGGATCGATTTCGTTATTGAACATCCACAAGGTGGAGAACGTGTTGCTGCCGGCCGAGTGCACTTCTCTGCTATAGCCGAGATCGAGCGCGGCCATGGAGAGACGCGCGATGGGGTTAGGCGGCGCATTGCCAGTGCTTGGCTGCGTCCACTGCTGTGCGACGAGACTGGCCGATGCGCGCCCTGCGATCTCTACCCTGGATTGCGCACTCGAATCTTTAAGTACCATCGTCATGTAGCCTTCGATCGGCGTCTGCGTACGGGAAGTTTCCCGTCGTGCTTTGAGGCCGAGCGAAGCCCCCAGGGTCGCGCGACGCGGTCGGCCGTCCATGTTTCCCACCCTCACGCCTGCGGCGACGCTGACGCTGGATTCGGTGGTCGAGGAGTTGCGCTCGGCATGGCCGATCAGGCCGACTGTGATGCTGGGGTGGTGTGCCAGCAACTCCGCCAGAAAATCGCGCTCGGTCAGCTGGGCTGTATCGCCGCCGGATTGCTCGGCCAGTTGCAGCAGGTGTTCAAACATGGCCAGGAATTGCGCGCGTTGCTCCAATTCCTGGCCTTTGCCTCGCCGTGGCACGCGGATCTGCACGCCATGTTCGACGCCCGATTCCTTTTTGATGCGCCAGTCGGCTGCTCCGGTGATACCCACCGGTGCCCGTTCTGTGCCCGGCAGCAACACGCCCGCATTAATGCCCGTACTGGCCTGGAACTGACGTGCCTTCTGCTGTCCTATCTGCAGCGACAGCCCGGTCCGGCCCATGTAAATCTCCACCGAGCGATCAGAACTGATTTGACCGCCTGCGGACAGTCTCAGTCCCAGCCCGCTGGGGATGATGGCAAGCGCGGCCGACAGCGGCGTCGTATTGAGCCCGATCACCCGCTGCTCGGTGATCCGCAGCTTATCGCGCCATTCCAATCGTTCCATCACGTTGCGCAGGCAGGCAAATAGCGCACGTGGCGACCTGACGCGGGATGTGTCGCCCTCATGCAAAAAGCGGCTGGCGTTACCAACGGCCTGATGAAAGTTGTTGCGCGCGACCGAAGCCAGTTCCTTACCCAAGTGCGCTGCGCCGTCCGGTGTGTCGATCGGCTGTACGGGGTGGTCGAGCAGGGCGCGTTGGATCAGGCGCAGCGTTTCCGGCAGGCGCACGCGGCCGGTACGTAGCGCAACCCAGGCAGACGCGATCGCCGGATGGCACGCTGCCGGTTGCCGATCATCGGTCGTGCTCAGCGAAGCAGTCACCGAGTCCTGCAGCTCCAGAGCGCGCTGTTCGATCTCGGCCAACACCTTGGCAGTGAAAATCAGGTCGGTCGCATTCTGCTCGTGCGGGAGCCACTGCACGTATTCCGACAGCGCCTGCATCGCCAGCTCATCCTGCGACGGCAACTGCCCACAGGCCGATTGAGTGTGGCGACGCGCAACGAGCCAACTGGTCAAGTGGCCGGCCGCTTCGCGAAAAGCGTCGTTGGCACGCCGCACAGCAGTCGGCAGTGCTTCAGATGCGCCGACCTTCATTCCTAGCTTGAGCGCATTGAAGGGGTTGAGGGCGCGCTTGCCCCGCGTTTCGCCGCCCGCTACCGCCCACTGCGCAAACATCTGCAGGCTTGCGTTGACGCGCGCATAGGGCGAACCAGCCCGGGTGGTTTCATAACCGTTGCGGAAGGCATGGAATGCGCTGCGCTGGGCATCCGTTGCAGACTGCAGGCCCTGCAGCGGCGTTGCACCATGCACGGCATGCCGCGCTCCCATTTGCGCATCGGCCAACCAGGCGCGTTCGGCCTGTTCTGCGTCCGGCGTCAGTGCAAGCCGGTGGCTGGCGCGCAGATAGACCTGCGCTGCTTCCAGCCACTCCCTAGCTGGGGATGTGGGTTGTTCGCGCAGAGTGTGCAACAGAACCTGCATGCCGCGCGGAACGCTGGCCAACAAGCCGACGCAGGTGGTGACGGCCTCCATCGGCGGGACCGCCTCAGCAGCGTTGGAGACCTGTGGTGGCGGAATCAGCTCGCGCAACTGCACCTCGCCCAGGCGTTGCAGCACGTTGGCCGCTGCCGTAGCGTCGCCCTCGCTGGCGATCGATAACGCCTGAAGGGCGATGTTCAATGCGTCGACTGGCTGCAAGGCGTCGGTCCCGAATGCAGCGCTGCGGCCCTGCAGACCGCCAGCCCAGGTGCGAAGGATCTGTCGACTCATCGGGCCGATCGTGTCTTCGCGAAAGCCGGGCAGTGCATCGAGCAGGGCCGCCATGGCGTCGGCGACGCTATCGTCAGGTGCGCGCTGAGCCTCATTGGCCGGCGGCTGCGCGGCTGCAGTTTCCACCGCGCGCTGCATGTCGCCGTTCGCTGCTTCCAGCGCGCTGACTGTTTGTTCGTGCTGCCACAACTCCTTTGTGTTGACACGCGACGAGTGCTGCGCTTGCTGCAGTTTTGCCTCGACCTGGGCGAGGCGCTCCTGTAGGCGCCGCGCATTCCGCTGGCAGCGCTCGGCATGCACGCGTTGCAGGGACAGCATCTGTTCGTCGCGCACCAGCTGAGTGCGCAGCACCTGCATTTCTTGTCTTTGCTCTGCGGCAAGGTGAGACGCAAGCGTGCGAGGTGCCGGCGCACTGGCAGAACTGCTTGCTTGCTCCGACTGCAACGCATCGCGCGCTTGTGCATACGCGCTCTGTAACTGCTCGATCTGCGCATTCGTACGCGCGAGTGCTTGTTCTGCTTGTGCTGCCTGCGCCGAGCCGCGGCCGAAGAAGACCGCCTTGGCCTGCGCATGGCCGCGCGCGCGCGCGTCCTGCAATGCATTTTCGAGGCGAGTGCAGGTGAGCTGCAGTGGTGAGGAATCGGCGCCCTGATGCGTGATGACCGAGGATGGGGACGCCTGGGCCATGACAGCGCGCGCCTGCGGATCGACCGGTCGCGCATGCAACGCGGCGTGTGCGGAGAGAATCTTCGACTCAAGATCGCGTATCGCGGCCGACACCCCATCGGTTTCCACATTGCATCCATGCAGCTGTTGCAGCAGCTCGGCGCGTTCGCGCGTCAGCCCGCTGATGCTGTCGCTGAGATTGGCGGCGCGCCGGGCTCTCAGTGCCAGCTGCTCGCGTGCGGCCTCTAGCGTCTGTGCATGTGCGTACTTCAATTCGTCACAGCGACGCCGGGAAATCCGTGCGGCCAAGTCGTGATTGGATTGTTCCAGCCGGCATATCAACGCTCCATTGAGATCCTGGGTGGCATTGGGCGGCGACAGCGCTGCTTGCGGAGGACGTGCGGCACTGGCGTCGCTGTCCGATGGATCGGCTGGCCGGTTCCGTTCGCACTGCGCCGAGGAATAGCGCAGTAGCGTCGCATGTGGTTCGGGCTTGCCACTCCTCAGGCCCAGTAGCTCCGCGGCCTTCCCGAAGGGCCGCAGGAGCGTGTGTCTGCGCTTGGGAGCTGCTTTCAATCCGGGCTCGACAACGCTCGCCTGCGACGCTTGCTCAAGCAGCGTCGCGGACCAAGCCAGCGGATCGTCCTGTGCCTGGATCAGTTCTGCTTCGAACGCAAGTGGATCGGGCGTCGCCAGTTTGTTGTGCGTCTGCCGCCTTGCCGAATGTTTGGATGGATGCGAGATGGTCTCGGCCATTCCTGGAAGGCAAGCGGCGATGGCGGAGGGGCGGAGCGGAATACGGGGCATGGTGGACTCCGTGCGCGGATCGAGTCGCTGGCACTTGCGCCGCTTGCGGCCGATGCCAGGTGCATGCAAGCGATGCATGTGGTCACTGGTTACTTAATAACAGTATTGCGCTGCGCGTTCGTGGCGTTGCAGCTGCGCGAAGTGGTCGCTTGGAAAGAGAATGTCAGCGTCTGCCCGCGATGGTTGAACACTGCGTTGTGGAACGTCCACCAGTCGCAGGCGTTAGAATGAAGCGTGAGCAAACACACACTTCCCGACTCGGTTACGCCTGATCTGTTGCATGTCGATCGCAGCGCCATGGGGCCGTTGGCAGAGCGCATGCGGCCGCGCACGCTGGACGAAATGGTGGGGCAGAAGCGCTTGCTGGCTCCGGACAGCGCATTGCGCCGTGCGGTCGAATCCGGTCGCGTGCATTCGATGATCCTGTGGGGCCCGCCTGGCTGCGGCAAGACCACACTGGCCTTGTTGCTGGCGCACTATGCAGATGCCGAATTCAAGGCAATTTCGGCGGTGCTTTCGGGCTTGCCGGAAGTACGCCAGGTGCTGGCCGAGGCCGCACAACGTTTTGCCGGCGGCCGCCGCACGGTGTTGTTCGTCGATGAGGTACATCGCTTCAACAAGGCGCAGCAAGATGCGTTCTTGCCGCATATCGAGCGCGGCACGATTCTGTTCGTCGGCGCGACCACTGAAAACCCTTCCTTCGAATTGAACTCCGCGTTGCTGTCGCGCTGCCGCGTGCATGTGCTGGAAGGCGTGTCGCCGCAGGACATTGTCGAAGCCTTGCAACGTGCCTTGCACGATGCAGAGCGCGGTTTGGGCCAGCAAACGATCCAGGTCAGCGAGGCGTCGCTGCTGGAAATCGCCAGCGCCGCCGATGGCGATGTGCGCCGGGCACTGACGCTGCTGGAAATTGCTGCGGAACTGGCGATGGGCGAGGGTGGCGAGATCACACCGCGAACCCTGCTGCAGGTGCTGGCCGACCGCACGCGCCGCTTCGACAAGAACGGCGAGCAGTTTTACGACCAGATTTCGGCACTGCATAAATCCGTACGCAGTTCCAACCCGGATGCGGCGCTGTACTGGCTGACGCGCATGCTCGATGGCGGTTGCGACCCGGCGTATCTGGCGCGGCGGCTGACCCGCATGGCGATCGAGGATATCGGCCTGGCCGATCCGCGCGCGCAGAGCATGGCGCTGGAAGCGTGGGACATCTACGAGCGCCTCGGTAGCCCGGAAGGCGAGCTGGCCTTCGCACAGCTGGTGCTGTACCTGGCCAGCACCGCCAAATCCAACGCCGGCTACGCGGCCTTCAATCAGGCCAAGGCCGAAGTGCGTGCCACCGGCACGCAAGAGGTGCCACTGCACCTACGCAACGCACCGACCAAGCTGATGAAGACGCTGGGTTACGGCCAGGACTATCAATACGACCATGATGCCGAAGGCGGCATCGCGCTGGATCAGACCGGCTTCCCGGATGCGATGGGCGAGCGCGTGTACTACAACCCGGTGCCGCGCGGGATGGAGATCAAGCTGAAAGAAAAGCTCGATCGGCTGCGCGAGGCCCGCGCGCGGGCGCGGGCTGACAAGGCCGGCAAACCCACGGCATAATCGCCCGTACAGGAGATGGCATTCCTCCTTGAACCGCACGCACCTCGCGCGCTGATGATGCCTGCCCACCCCCCGCCGGGGCGGCAGGTCTGTGCCCCGGCATCGCTCTTGACTCAGGATGGATGACGCCGATGTTGCACGCTATTTCTTCCAAGACGCTTCCCGATTGCGGGGTTCGCGCATGAACGCACCGGTGTGGTGGCAACAGCTATTGCTGGCGATGACCGGCGGCGCGCTGGGTTCCGGTCTGCGTTTTGCGATTGGTGCATCGCTGATCCAGCGCTTCGGTACCAGCTTTCCGTGGGGAACGCTGACGGTGAACCTGGTCGGTTCATTCGTCGCCGGTGTGTTGTTGGTCTGGCTGGATGCCCGCGGACCATCGAGCTGGCCGCTGCGGGCCTTGTTGATCGTCGGCGTGATCGGCGGACTGACCACGTTTTCGTCGCTGATGATGGAGTGCCTGGTGTTCGCGCGCACCGATCGCTCGACGATGATCGGCATCTATCTGGCGGTGACCTTACTGGCGGGACTGGCGCTGGTCTTTGCGGGTGCGCGTACCGGTCAATGGTTGGTGGCGCGCTGAGCGCAGCTGCTTAATTGCTGTTGCGTGTGGCGGCTGCATCCGCAGTCGTGTGCGCGTTCGAAATCGATAGTTTCAGATGCTGCAGCGACGGTGCCGGTGCATCAGGAAAGAACGCGTAGCGCTTCCAGAGGGCGTGTTCTGTGTCGGGCTGTCCGATACAATTTCGGTGAAACGTTGTCGACCAATACCGAAAGGGCGTGCTTGCGCACGCCCTTTCGGTAAGACCATTGCGATGCAAGTGGCTGAAAAACTCGTAGCCGCAGGCCTTGCACGCCTCAAGCAACAGCTTGCAGCACCAGATCGACCCGGAAGGGCGATCCAGTCACGCAAGGCGCCTTACAGCGCTTCGATGATGCCAGCCGCGCCCATGCCGGTGCCGATGCACATGGTGACCATGCCGTACTTCTGCTGACGACGACGCAGGCCGTGCACCAGCGTGGCCGCACGGATTGCGCCGGTCGCGCCGAGCGGGTGGCCGAGCGCGATGGCGCCACCCAGCGGGTTGACCTTGGACGGATCCAGTTCGCTGTCGCGAATCACCGCCAACGCCTGTGCGGCGAAAGCTTCGTTGAGCTCGATCCAGTCGATCTGGTCTTTGGTCAGGCCGGCCTGCTTGAGTGCCTTGGGAATGGCGGCGATCGGGCCGATGCCCATCACTTCCGGGCGCACACCGGCGACCGAGAAGCTGACGAAACGGGCCAGCGGGGTCAGGCCGTAATCCTTGATCGCCTGCTCGGAGGCCAACAGCACCGCACCTGCGCCATCGCTCATCTGCGACGAGTTACCGGCCGTGACGCTGCCACCGAACTGGCCATTACGGAACACCGGGCGCAGCTTGGCCAGGCCTTCGAGCGAGCTGTCCGGACGCGGGCCTTCGTCGGTATCGACCAGGCGCTTGCGCAGCGCGATGACGTTACCGGCCAGGTCGGGCTGATGCGAGTGGATTTCGTACGGAGTGATTTCGTCGCGGAACTCGCCAGCGGCGATTGCGGCGATGGCCTTCTGATGCGACGCCAGCGCGAAGGCATCCTGATCTTCGCGCGACACCTTCCACTCTTCTGCAACCTTCTCGGCGGTGATGCCCATGCCATAGGCAATGGCGACATGGTCGTCGGCGAACACGCTCGGCGACATCGCGACCTTGTTGCCCATCATCGGCACCATTGACATCGACTCGGTACCGCCGGCCAGCATCAGATCGGCATTGCCCAGACGGATCTGGTCGGCCGCCATGGCGATTGCCTGGATGCCGGACGAACAGAACCGGTTAATGGTCTGGCCGGCCACCGAATTCGGCAGGCCTGCCAGCAGCACGCCGATGCGCGCCACGTTCATGCCTTGCTCGCCCTCGGGCATGGCGCAACCGATGATCGCGTCGTCGATACGCGATAGATCGATGCCCGGCGCCTGCGCGACCACTGCGCGCAAGACGTGCGCCAGCATGTCGTCGGGACGGGTATTGCGGAACACGCCTTTCGGCGCCTTGCCCACTGGCGTACGCGTGGCGGCAACGATGTAGGCTTCTTGGATCTGCTTGCTCATGGCTATCTCCGATTGCCGGGATTGGGGATTCGGGATTTGGGATTCGTCAATGCCAATCCCGATGTCCGAATGGTCCAACCCGGCGGATAAATTTGGTGGAAGCGAAGGTCGTGCAGGGCTGGGGAATCGCCGTCGCGAATCCCCACTCCCGAATCACCAACCTCAGTTCCTCAACGGCTTCCCCGTCTTGAGCATGTGCCCAATCCGCGCCTGGGTCTTTTCCTGCTGGGCCAGTTCGACGAAGTGCTTGCGCTCCAGCTTGAGCAGCCATTCTTCGTCCACCAACGCGCCGCGATCGACTTCGCCGCCGCACATCACCGTGGCGATGCGGGTGGCGATTTCATAGTCGTATTCGCTGATGAAACGGCCTTCCAGCATGTTGACCAACAGCATTTTGAAGGTGGCAACGCCGACGTCGCCGGCGACCTGGATGCGGCGTGCCGGCAGCGGGGCGCGGTAGCCGCCCTCGGCCAATGCGCGCGCTTCGGCCTTGGCGATGTGCAGCGCCTCAAAGCTGTTGAACACGACCTTGTCGGTGGCACGCAGCAGGCCCAGTTCCTGGGCGTTGACCGCCGAGTTGGAGACCTTGGCCATTGCAACGGTTTCGAAGGTCTTCTTCAGCTCGGCGAACACATCGCCGCCCGGACCTGCGGCAATCGACGCACGCACCGCGATTTCCTTCAAGCCGCCGCCGGCCGGCAGCAAACCGACGCCGGCTTCGACCAGGCCGATGTAGCTTTCCAGCGAGGCGACGGTCTTGGCGCTGTGCATCTGGAATTCGCAACCGCCGCCCAGCGCCAGACCGCGCACGGCTGAAATCACCGGCACCTGCGCGTACTTGATGCGCTGGCTGGTGGCCTGGAAGTTGGCGACCAGCGCTTCGAACGCATCGACCTTGCCGGCCTGCAGCAGGCCAAGCGCGCCGGCCAGATCGGCACCGGCGGAGAAGGGCTCCTTCTGCTGCCAGATCACCAGACCAGCGAAGTCCTTCTCGGCGCGTCCAACGACTTCCTGCAAGCCGTTGAGCACGTGGTCGGAGACGGTGTTCATCTTGGTCTTGAAGCTGACCACCGCAATATCGTCGCCGTCATGCCACATGCGCACGCCGTCGTTTTCGAACACGGTTTCGCCCGGCGAGAACTGCTCGCCCAGCAACGGATCGGGGAAGCGCTGACGCTTGTACACCGGCAATGCCGAACGCGGCAGCTTGGCATCGCGCGCGGGGCTGTACGACCCTTCGGCGCCATGCACGCCACCACGGCCATCGAACACCCAGTTCGGCAGCGGCGCGCTGCTCATGCTCTTGCCATTGGAAATGTCTTCGGCAATCCACTGCGCCACCTGCTTCCAGCCGGCGGCCTGCCAGGTTTCGAACGGGCCCAGCGACCAGCCGTAGCCCCAGCGGATCGCCAGATCCACATCGCGTGCGGTCTCGGCGATATCGGCCAGATGGAAGGCGCTGTAGTGGAACAGGTCGCGGAACGTCGCCCACAGGAACTGCGCCTGCGGGTGCTGGCTTTCGCGCAGCTTGGCGAACTTTTCCGCCGGGTTCTTGACCTTGAGGATCTCGACCACTTCCGGTGCGGCAGTGCGATCGGCGGCGCGGTAATCCTGCTTCTGCAGGTCCAGCACCACGATGTCCTTGCCGACCTTGCGGAAGATGCCGGTGCCGACCTTCTGGCCGAGCGCGCCCTTGGCGATCAGCGCATCCAGCCACTTCGGCGATGTGAAGTACTGATGCCACGGGTCGTCCGGCAACGTGTCGCCCATGGTCTTGATCACGTGCGCCATGGTGTCCAGGCCGACCACGTCCGAGGTGCGATAGGTGGCCGACTTCGGGCGACCGACCAGCGGGCCGGTTAGCGCATCGACTTCATCGAAGCCCAGGCCGAATTCCTGCGTGTGGTGGATGGTGGACAGGATCGAGAACACACCGATGCGGTTACCAATGAAGTTCGGCGTGTCCTTGGCATACACAACGCCCTTGCCGAGCGTGGTGACCAGGAACGCTTCCAAACCTTCGAGCACAGCCTTGTCGGTGCCCTTGGCCGGGATCAACTCGGCCAGGTGCATGTAGCGCGGCGGGTTGAAGAAGTGCACGCCGCAGAACCGGTGACGCAGCTGTTCCGGCAGCACATCCGACAATTTGTTGATGCCCAGGCCCGAGGTATTGGAGGCCAGCACCGCATGCTCGGAGACGAACGGGGCGATCTTCTTGTACAGGTCCTGCTTCCAGTCCATACGCTCGGCAATTGCTTCGATGATCAGATCGCAATCGCGCAGTTGTTCCAGACCACTCTCGTAGTTGGCCGGCGTGATCGCCTCGGCCAGCGCCTTGCTGGCGAGCGGGGCAGGGCTCAGCTTGCCGAGATTGGCAATCGCCTTGAGCACGATGCCGTCGGCCGGGCCTTCGTTGGCAGGCAGGTCGAACAGCACGGTATCGACACCGGCATTGGTGAGGTGGGCGGCGATCTGCGCGCCCATGACGCCGGCACCGAGCACGGCGGCACGACGGACTAGCAACGGATTGGACATAGCGACAAGCCTCTTGTGGAACGTTTACGGTGTGGAATGAGCACGGAAACCGGGTTCCGCGAAACGAATGAGTTCGCGCGCGGCACGCGCACGGTGGTCGGCCTCGCTGACGCCCGGCGGGCGCTTGATGAGACCGAAATCGGCCATGGCATAGGTCAGCGCGCCGGCGAGAAAATCCAGTCGCCAGTAAAGCTCTTCCTTGCTCAGGCCGGGCACGCAGCCGGCGATGGCTTTGCCGAATTCGCGCAACACATGGCCGTAGTGGTCGGACAGGAACTTGCGCAAGTTGTCGTTCTTTTCTGCGTAGGCGCGTGCGATCACGCGCACGAACGCGCCACCGTTCTGGCGGTTCTGCGCCATTGCCAGCGCAGGCTCAACGAACGCAGCGAGCACGGCCGTGAGCTCGCCCGGCTGCGACTTCTTCGCCGCTTCCAGCTGCTGCAACCGCGCAGCGGTCATCTCGTCCATGCGCCGACGAAACACTTCGTTTACCAGATTTTCCTTGGAGCCGAAGTGGTAATTGACCGCCGCGATATTGACGTCAGCCTGGGTGGTGAGCTGGCGCAGCGAGGTGCCGGCGAACCCGTGCTGGGCGAACAGCTCCTCGGCCGCACCGAGAATGCGGTCTTTCGTGGAGAAGTGGGCGGGCTTGGACATGCGCGGGGACAGGGCTCAATCAAACGATTGTTTGAGTTTACGGCCACGGTTGCTTGCAGGTCATGCCGCAACGCAACACGATTCAGGGGCTGGCGTGCAAATGGATCTGCGAGGGGATAGAATTGACCATCGCAAAGAAGCCTAAGCCCGCGTTTTGACGCGGGTTTTTTTCATGATAACCTCGGGCCTTCAGTGGCCCGCCCAACGGAGAACTTCCTATGGCGCTGGAGCGCACCCTGTCCATCATCAAGCCTGACGCCGTCGCCAAGAACGTCATCGGTGAAATCTACAGCCGCTTCGAGAAGGCTGGCCTGAAGGTTGTGGCCGCCAAGTACAAGCAGCTGTCGCGCCGTGAAGCCGAGGGCTTCTACGCCGTGCACCGCGAGCGTCCGTTCTTCAACGCGCTGGTGGAATTCATGATCTCCGGCCCAGTGATGATCCAGGCGCTGGAAGGCGAGAACGCCGTTGCTGCACACCGTGACCTGCTGGGCGCGACCAATCCTAAGGACGCTGCGCCGGGCACCATCCGCGCCGACTTCGCCGATTCGATCGATGCCAATGCCGCCCACGGCTCGGATTCGGTCGAGAACGCTGCCAACGAAGTCGCGTATTTCTTTGCTGCCACCGAAGTGGTCTCGCGCTGAGGCCGAATGAGTCGAATCGTGAATGAGGTCGTGATCCCCTCCGTGTTGCAGGACGTTCCCGTCCGCACCTCGGAACCGCGCAAGCAGAACCTGCTCGACCTCGATCGCGAGGGTCTGGAGCGCTTCTTCGCCGACACGCTCGGCGAGGCGCGTTACCGTGCCCATCAGGTGATGAAGTGGATACACCATCGCTACGTCACCGATTTCGACCAGATGACGGACCTCGGCAAGGCGCTGCGTGCGAAGTTGCACCAGCACGCCGAGGTTCTCGTGCCGAATGTCGTGTTCGACAAGCCTTCGACCGACGGCACCCACAAATGGCTGCTGGCCATGGGTGCCGACGGCAAGAACGCCATCGAAACCGTGTATATCCCCGACAAGGGCCGTGGCACGCTGTGCGTGTCCTCCCAGGTAGGCTGCGGCTTGAACTGCACCTTCTGTTCAACCGCCACCCAGGGCTTCAACCGCAACCTCACCACTGCTGAAATTGTCGGCCAGGTGTGGGTGGCAGCACGCCATCTTGGCAATGTGCCGCACCAGCAGCGCCGTCTCACCAACGTGGTGATGATGGGCATGGGCGAGCCACTGATGAATTTCGACAATGTCGTGCGCGCGATGAGCGTGATGCGCGACGACCTTGGCTATGGCCTAGCCAGCAAGCGGGTGACTTTGTCGACCTCGGGCTTGGTGCCGATGATCGACCGGCTGTCCACCGAAAGCGACGTGTCGCTGGCGGTGTCGCTGCACGCGGCCAATGATGCGCTGCGTGAAAGCCTGGTGCCGTTGAACAAGAAATACCCGATCGCCGAGTTGATGGAATCGTGCGCACGCTATCTGCGCGGCAGCAAGAAGCGCGATTCGGTGACCTTCGAATACACCTTGATGAAGGGCATCAACGACCAGCCGGAGCATGCGCGCCAGCTGGCCAGGCTGATGCGGCAGTTCGACAATGCCGTGCAGTCCAAGGACGCCGGCAAGGTCAATCTGATTCCATTCAATCCGTTCCCGGGCACACGCTATGAGCGCTCGGGCGAGACGGAGATTCGCGCGTTTCAGAAAATCCTGCTCGATGCGCAGGTGCTGACGATGGTTCGCCGCACCCGTGGCGACGACATCGACGCCGCATGCGGGCAGCTCAAGGGTCAGGTCATGGACCGTACCCGTCGCCAGGCGGAGTTCCGCCGCACATTGGAAGGGCAGGCCGATCGAGATGCGGCAGCGTGAACTCGCGTTAATGGCGGCTGTGGCGATCGCGCTGTGCGCGGTCGGCTGCGGTGGGCGTAATGCCAAGGCAGGGTCGGTCAAGACCGTGGAAGAGGTCTCGCCGGTGTATTCATTCCGCGACAGCTCTGAGACCAAGAGCCGTCTGGCGGTTCAGGAGAAACTCGGCCTTGCCCGTAATCGCCTGCAGACCGGCGATTACGCCAGTGCCGAAGAACAGGTGCGTGCCGCCCTGAAAAAGGACGCGCAATCGGTGGATGCCATCGGCTTGCTGGCCTTGATTCAGGGCGCCAAGGGCGACACAGCAGCTGCTGGTGCGTCGTACCGGCGCGCTGCAGAACTCGCGCCGCAGCGCGGCGACGTTCTGAATAACTACGGCGCCTGGTTGTGTGCGAATGGTTCGCCCGCCGAAGCATTGACTTGGTTTGATCGTGCATTGGCTGATCGCACGTACGCGTCTCCCGCGTCTGCACTCGGAAATGCTGGCGGTTGCGCGATCAAGGCAGGGCAGCCCGAGCGCGCTGCGGGCGATCTGCGCAAAGCGCTCGATTTAGACCCGGATAATCCGTATGCGCTCGAATCAATGGCGCGCCTGGAAGCGGCGCGTCGCAATTATTTCGAAGCTCGCGCTTTTATCGAACGACGTCTTTCGGCTGCACCGGCAACTGCTTCCGTGTTACAACTCGCCATTCAGATTGAGCAAGGGCTAGGCGACAAGGTAGCTGCCGGCCGTTACCAACAGCGGTTGGTCAAGGAATTCCCTGACGCAGCGACCGCTACTCCCGGGGCCAATGCATTGTGATCAGTGATTCCAACCCGAACCTTTTCGAGCAGGAAAAGGGCTGCGGACAGCATTTGCGCGAAGCGCGCGAGGCAGCAGGTCTGAGCGTGGACGACGTGGCCGGCAAGCTGCGCATGCCAGGGCATGTAGTGCGTTCGTTGGAGCAGGAAGACTGGCCGCGTCTGGGCGCGCCGGTGTTCGTGCGCGGGCAGCTGCGTAGCTATGCGCGCTTACTGCAGGTCGACCTGGAGCCGCTCCTGCAGCAGGCAACCATCGCGCCGATCGAACCGGTCAAGCTGGTCAGTCACACCCATACGCCACGTGCGCGCCGCATTCTCGAAAGTACAGCGCGTAAGGCCATGTACGTGGTCATCACTGGCGTGTTCGCGGTGCCGGTCTGGTACGCGACGCGCTCGCATCTGGACGGCAAGGCGCCAAGCACGGTGTCGTTGGACAGCATGCCGGAGGCTACAAAGTCCGCTGCGCCAGGCACTCCTGCAGCCCAGCCGGCCCCCGCGCCGCGCGAGCAGCCAGCGCCGTATATCGCATCGATGACCCCGGTGCCACGTGCCACCGCCGATGCCCAGGCGCCTGCCGCGGCAGCTGCTCCGGGCGCCAGTTTGTCATTGAATTTCAGCGGCGACAGTTGGGTGCAGATTCTGGCACCGGATGGCAGCGCGGTCGAAAAAGCACTGATACGCGCCGGCGAACGTCGCACATATTCGCCGGGCCAGGTGGGGCGCATCGTGCTTGGCAATGCGTCGGCGGTACAGGTTCAGCAAGGCGGCAGTATCGTCGATGTGAAACCGTTCCAGCGCGCTAACGTGGCCCGTTTTGCGGTATCCTCCGACGGCTCCGTGGTACCTGCTTCCGAGTGAAGCGGACTGCGGTTTTTCATTTATCCCTTTTGATGTTCCGCGCCTCCGGGATGACGGAGCGAGAGTACGCATGGCGATCGACGATCTGCTGGACGAACACGAACAAGGCGAACGCGTTCGTTCCTGGTTGAGAAAGAATGGCGCGGGTCTGGTGGGCGGCATCCTGGTTGGCCTGGCCTTGATCCTGGGTTGGCAGTGGTGGCAGAAGCACACCAACACCGAGTTGGTCGAGGCCAACACCCGCTACGAGGCGGTGGTGAAGTCGATCCAGGCCAAAGACCTCGACAAGGCAGCCAAGGACATCGTGGCGCTGGACGACGGCAAGGGCGGCATTTACGCCGAGCTGGCTGCGCTGCGTCTGGCCAAGGCTCAAGTCGATGCCGGCAAGAACGCTGAAGCGATCAAGACATTGCGCGACGTGCCCGCCGAAGGCGAGCTCAAGCAGATCGTGCAGCAGCGCCTGGCGCGCGTGCTGACCGAAAGCGGCAAGCCGGACGAAGCGATCAAGCTACTGGCCGATGCCCAGGACCACGCCAGCCTGGAGATCCGCGCCGACGCACTGGTCGCGCAGGGCAAGCCGGATGAAGCGCGTGCGTTGTATACCAAGGCCCTGACCACGGTGGATGTGGCTTCGCCGCAGCGCCGGTTGCTGGAAACCAAGCTGATGGATGTGGGCGGCAAAGTGCCCGATCCGGCGGAGCAGATTTGATGAAGCAGGTTGATATGTATAAGCGCGTTGCGTTGATTGCCGTGATGGGTCTGTCGCTGGCTGGCTGCAGCACCGTCAAGGGCTGGTTTGCCGGGAAGGACGCTGCTGCCAAGAAGGCGCAGGAACCTGCCGAACTGGTGAAGTTCGAGCCGTCGGTCAAGGTCGAGAAGATCTGGTCCACCGGCGTTGGCAAGGGTGAAGGGCACATCGGCGTACGTCAGCGCCCGGCCGTGGCCGATGGCAAGGTGTATGCAGCGGCCATCACCGGCGGCGTACAAGCGCTGGACCTGCAGACCGGCAAGCGCGTGTGGGAATACAAGCCCAAGAAAGAAGAGCGTAACGATCGCAAGTTCAAGCAGCGCCTGTCAGGCGGTCCTGGCGTCGGTGAGGGCTTGGTGGTGATCGGTAGCCTGTCTGGCGACGTGATTGCGTTGAACCAGGCTGACGGCACTGAAAAGTGGCGCGCCAAGGTGCCGAACGAAGTGATCGCCGCTCCGGCCATCGCGCAGAATTTGGTGCTGGTACGCAGCAACGACGGTCGCGTAACCGCCTTCGATGCAGCGACCGGCGAGCGTCGCTGGTTCCATGCCGAAGAAGGCCCGACCTTGTCGGTGCGCGGTAATGCGCCGATCGTGACCGGCCCGGGCGTGGTGTTCGTGGGCAACGACAGCGGCACCTTGAGTGCGCTGGCGCTGCAGGATGGTCGCCCGTTGTGGGAGCAGGCTATCGGCGTGCCGGAAGGCCGTACCGAGCTGGAGCGCATGTCCGATGTCGACGGCGCACCGGTGCTGGATGGCACCACGCTGTACGCCACCAGTTTCAAGAATGAAACCCTCGCGCTGGAAGGCCCGAGCGGCCGTCCGCTGTGGACGCGCGATCATGGCGGCGCCGGCGGCGTTGGTGTGTCGTCGGCCGTTGTGGTCGTATCGGACAACGCCGGTTCGGTGTGGGGCCTGGATAAGAGCAGCGGTGCGGCGATGTGGTCGCAGGCTGCCTTGGCGCGCCGTTCGCTGACCGGTGTGGCCATCCAGGGCGATTACGCCGTGGTTGGCGATTACAAGGGCTACCTGCACTGGCTGAAACTCAGCGACGGTGCACTGGCTGCGCGCGCCCGCGCTGGACGCCACACGCTGCTGGCGCAGCCGCAGGTCGTTGATGGCATTTTGCTGTTACAAAACACCGACGGCGATCTGACCGCCTTCCGGCTGGCACAATAAGGACCTTGCGATGCTGCCCCTGGTCGCCCTGGTTGGACGGCCCAATGTCGGCAAGTCCACCATCTTCAATGCGCTGACGCGCACCCGCGACGCGCTGGTCCACGACCAGCCCGGCGTAACCCGCGACCGTAACTACGGGGTCTGCCGTCTCGACGAGCAGCAACCCTTCATCGTCGTCGATACCGGCGGTATTGCTGGCGACGAGGAAGGCCTTGCCGGCGCCACTGCGCGCCAGGCACGTGCCGCTGCCGGCGAAGCCGATCTGGTGCTGTTCGTGGTCGATGGCCGCGAAGGCGCGTCCTCGCTCGACGACGAGATTTTGGCCTGGTTGCGCAAACTTGCGCGGCCGACCGTGTTGGTGATCAACAAGATCGACGGCACCGACGAAGAAACCGTTCGCTCGGAATTTGCGCGCTACGGTTTTTCCGACGTGGTGGCACTGTCTGCCGCGCATCGGCAGGGCATCGACGAATTGCTCGAAGAGGTTGGTGCACGACTGCCCGAGGAAGGGTCCGGCGAACTGCTGGACAACGACCCGGCACGCGTGCGTATCGCCTTTGTCGGCCGCCCGAATGTGGGCAAGTCGACGCTCGTCAATCGCCTGCTGGGCGAAGAACGCATGATCGCTTCGGAAGTCCCGGGCACCACGCGCGATTCGATTGCAGTTGACCTGGAGCGCGATGGCCGCCAGTACCGCCTGATCGACACCGCCGGCTTGCGCCGTCGCGGCAAGGTGGAAGAGGCGGTCGAGAAGTTCAGTGCATTCAAGACGCTGCAGGCGATCGAGCAATGCCAGGTCGCGGTCTTGATGCTGGACGCCACCGAAGGTGTGACCGATCAGGACGCGACGATTCTCGGCGCGATTCTGGATGCCGGCCGCGCGTTAGTCGTGGCGATCAATAAGTGGGACGGGCAAAGCGATTACCAGCGTGCGCAGGCAGAAGATCTTTTGTCGCGCAAGTTGGGTTTCGTCAACTGGGCCGAGGCAGTGCGGATTTCGGCATTGCATGGTTCGGGCATGCGCGAGCTGTTCCAGGCGATTCACCGCGCGCACGCGTCGGCGACGCATGAGTTCAGCACCAGCGAAGTCAATCAGGCGCTGGAAATTGCCTATGAGACCAATCCTCCGCCGAGCATTCGCGGCCATGTCTCCAAGCTGCGTTATGTACATCCGGGCGGGGCGAATCCGCCGACCTTCATTGTCCATGGCACGCGTCTGAAGGTGTTGCCGGAGTCGTACAAGCGCTATCTGGAAAACTTCTTTCGCAAGCGCTTCAAGCTGGTCGGCACGCCGGTGCGCTTTATCTTCCGCGAAGGTGCCAATCCGTACGAGGGCAAGAAGAATCCGCTTTCCGATCGGCAGGTGGCCCGCAAGCGGCGGCTGATGCGGCACGTCAAAGGCAAGTAATTGCGCTCGTCCGCCTGACACCCGAAGGTCAGGCGGTATGGGAAGCGCGCAGGTCTGTTGCCTTTGGGTTGAAGGCGGCCCTTACGAAACGGGGCCAAGAAAGCGTCGAACACGGCACCAGTCTGGTCAAAAGTGCGTATCTGTGGAGCACGCGCTCTGCAGACAAATCGCCTTGCTGCTCTGAACAACCTGTTATGCGTTCCGATTAACAACCGGCGCAATCGCCGTCACGTGCGCGTCATTGTTCTTGAGCATAGGTAACCGACGCGCTTAGGCGACATCCCACATCGACGTGCCATGTCTTGCGTTGTCCCACCGCGCCCTGCTGCTTCAGCGGCTGAGTGATATCGCGGTTCTTCGCGGTAGCGGCGCGCTGGTATCCTGCGCGTTATGACCGACTATCCTTCCCGCATTCCTTACGCGCAGGCGCTGCAGATTCTGCGCACTGTCGCGGCCAGCAACCGTTCGCCCGATGAAAACATCGCCACCTCGCGTGCCGATGGGCGGATCTCGGCCGGTGATCTGATTGCGCCGCTGGCGTTGCCGCCATTTGCCAACAGCGCGATGGACGGCTTTGCGCTGCGGCACGCCGATGTTGGTGGCGGCGATACGTCGTTACAGCTGGTTGGCGAGCAGTTTGCTGGCGAGCATTGGGCCGGCATACTGCGTTCCGGGCAATGCCTACGCATCACCACGGGCGCACCGCTGCCCGATGGCGCCGATACCGTGATTCCCAAGGAAGATGCCGATGAGCGCGATGGCATCGTGCGCTTTCGTACTGCGCCTGGGCCGGGTGCTGCCGTACGCCCGGCCGGTAGCGACGTGCGTGCCGGCGATCTGGTGATACAGACCGGGCAGGTGCTGACGCCGGCGCGTATTGGTCTGGCTGCTGCGCTGGGTGTGTCGCGTCTTGCAGTCGCACCGCGCCCGACCATTGCGGTGCTGGCCACCGGCGATGAGTTGATCGAGCCGGGCATGCCGCTCGGACCGGGACAGATCTACAACAGCAACCGCGACATGCTGATGGCGCAGCTGCGTGCACTTGGCTATGCGCCGACCGCCTGGCCAACCTTACCAGACGACCCGCAGCGCATCCGCACCATGCTGGAAGATGCGGCCGCTGCGTTCGATGTGGTGATTACTTGCGGCGGCGTGTCTGCCGGCGAAAAGGATTATCTGCCGCGGCTGATCGGCGAACTGGGCCGCATCCACTTCTGGCGCGTGCGCATGCGCCCGGGCATGCCGGCGGTGCTTGGGCAGATTGGCCGCTGCTTGATCTTGGGCCTGCCGGGCAACCCGGTCTCGGTGCTGGCAACTTTGATCGCCTATGGCGTGCCGTTGCTGGACGGATTGCAGGGGCGAAGCGAGCAGCGCCCTGTCTGGCATGCGGCGTTGGCAAGCCCGTGGGAAAAGCGCCACGAACGCTTGGAATTTCTGCGCGGACGGTTGGAATGCAGCGAGAGCGGGCAGCTTGTGGCACTGCCGCACCGCGGTGACGCATCGCATCTATTGCGTGGCGCGGCCGACAGTAATGCCTTGATCGTGCTGCCGGAGCAGGCGCGGCGCTTCGAGGCTGGCGAAATTGTGCGGGTGATTCCTTACGCATTGTGAGCGTTCGATGGTCGACAGTGTCCGGCAGAATGATGCACGCCTTGTTTGAGTGGCGATGCAATGCGCAAAGAATGCGACGTGCGTTGCGCGACGCTTCAATATGCAGAGTCATGTCAGCTTGCGTAAGCGTTTTGGTCGTGGCGTAAGTGAAAGCCTCGACCAGTGAGAGCGAGTCGCTCCATAGCCCCTCTCCCGTCGGGAGAGGGGGGGGGGTGAGGGTAGGGCGGAAGACAGCCATCCACCCCCAAGCCACCGAAATGCTCAAAAGTAGCGACACGCATCGCATTGCATCGGTGGCAAGCCAATCAACTAACCGACTGACACCACACAGCCACTGCCAGCCGCCTCAACCAAGCGCACTCCCGCAAAATGCCGCGTAATCCGCATAGCCCCTGACCACCACGCCAGGCGCACACACCGGGCAGTGCGGATCCGGCGGCAAGCGGATATCCCGGAAGCGCATCGTTAACGCATCGAAGCTGAGCAGGCGGCCAGTCAGGCTGTCGCCAATGCCGAGCAGCAACTTGATCACCTCGGTGGCTTGCAATAAACCGATGACACCGGGCAGCACACCGAGCACGCCGGCCTCGGCACAGCTGGGCGCAAATTCCGGCGGCGGCGGTTCCGGAAACAGACAGCGGTAGCAGGGCGCATCGCCGCGATTGCGGCCTGCATCGAACACGCTCACTTGGCCTTCGAACTGCTGCACGGCGCCATAGACCAGCGGTTTGCCGAGTTTGACGCAGGCATCATTGAGCAAATAGCGCGCAGGAAAATTATCTGCGCCATCTACCACCACATCCACGTCCTGCAGCAACGCTTCGACAGTGTCGGCGGTGACGCGCGTCTGCACCGCATCGACCTGCACGCGCGGATTGAGTGCGGCAATGCGCTGCGCGGCGGAGTCGACTTTGGCAGTGCCGACGCTGTCTTCGGTGTGCAGAATCTGGCGTTGCAGATTACTGCGGTCCACCACATCGTCGTCGGCGATGCGCAAATGCCCCACACCGGCCGCGGCGAGGTAGAACGCTGCCGGCGAGCCCAATCCGCCTGCGCCGACCAGCAGCACGCGCGCACGCGACAGGCGCTGCTGACCTTCCACGCCGACCTGCGGCAGACGCAGATGGCGCGAATAACGCTCGAGAAAATCCTGCTCGTCCGGTGGCAGCGTCGGGCGCACCAGCGGCAGGCCGTCGCTCGCCCAGGCGCTGGTACCACCGGCCACCGACGCCACTTGTGCATAGCCGAGCGCGTGCAAGGTGGCAGCCGTGTGTGCCGAGCGTTTGCCGCTCTGGCAGATCAGTACGATGGCGCGGGTTTGCTCGGGCAGATGAACTGCCGGCTCTGTTTCCAGCGCGTTCTGTGCGATCGCCAATGCGCCTTCGGCCTGGCCGCTGGCACGCTCATGCAGTTGCCGGATGTCGACCAGCAAGGCGCCTTGCAAAGCGCGGGCACGGGCGTCGGCGGGGGAGATGTCGTGGCTGCTCATTTCGCCATTGTCGCGCAAATGCTGCCGCTGCGATGTGCAGTCGCCCAGCGATAGGCAGCACTCATCGCTCTCGATGAAAGCGGCGTCATGGTCGCGGCGATGCCGCGCTCGCGATCACGCTGCAGTGCGAGTGGCACCGCTGTAATCCGGCCTCGCTACACACGTCACGCGGCTCGTCCGGCCCGGTTTGCCCATTTTGCGCAGCGCGCCGAGCTGGACGTCATCGCAGCGACCGCCTCAGGAGAACCGCATGCCTATTTCATCGCAGCACGCGTCTTTCGCGCGCCATGCCATCGCCAATCGACCGCTGAGCTTGTGCATCGGTCTGGCCCTGAGTTGCAGCGCAGCGGCGCAGCAAGCCGCACCCAGCACCGATGGCGCAGTTGCACCCACGTCCACGTTGGAGGCCGTGCAGGTCAAAGGCGTGCGCAGCAGCGTGGAAAGCGCCATTGCAATCAAGCAATCGAATGCGGAAATCAGTGATTCGATCGTGGCCGAAGATATCGGCAAGTTGCCGGACAACAGCGTGGCTGCGGCCCTGCAACGCGTCACCGGTGTGCAGGTGGCACGGGCTGGCGGCGAGGTGGGGCAGGTGCTGGTGCGTGGCCTGCCGAACGTAATCACGACCCTGGACGGGCGCAACGTTTTTACCACCGTGGGCCGCGATATGGAGCTGGCCGATGTGCCGGCCGAACTGCTGCGCAGCGTGGATGTCTACAAGACCACCGGCGCGCAATTTCAGGAAGGCGGCATTGCCGGCGTGGTCGACGTGCATCTGCGGCGGCCGTTCGATTTCGATCAGGACAGCACGATTGCCGGCAGCCTGAGCGCGCTGCGTGGCGATCAATCCGGCAAGACTGTTCCCAATGGCAGCCTCACCATCAGCCAGCGCCGCGACACCGATGTGGGACGCATGGGCTGGATGGGCAGCGTGTCGTATCAACGCCGCCCGTATCAGGAATCCAATACGCTGTACGGCACGTACGATCTGCAGCAGAACCCGCTCGATCCGGGTCAGCAGATGTATGTGCCCTATACCGCTGGCGGGCTGATGGCGCGCGGTGATCGCAAGCGCAAATCGGCGAATTTTTCGTTCCAATGGGCGCCGAGCGAACACAGCGAGGTGTATTTCGACACGCTGTATATTGGCTACGACAACCGGCCACAAGTGAATTACTGGTTGCCGTTTCCGGGGCTGGCAACGCCGGAGAACACCGAATCGATCAGCGTACGGCCAGGCAGCAATGTGCTCGACGGCCTGGTGGCGCGCGATATGCGCACGCTCTCCAGCACGCAGGCGCACAAGAACGCCTCGGACACCTACCAGGCTGCGCTGGGCGGGCGTTGGACCGGCGAGCGCATGCGTGCGAGCAGCGAGCTCGCCTATACCTACAGCACTGCCAAGAACCGCTCATTCACGCTGGACATGAACACCCAGGCGCCGTTGTTGAACATGCGCTCGGCTGGCGGTGCTGCCGATGTCTGGATCACCCAGGCCAACGGCAGCGCGTACGATATGACCGCGCCCGGCAACTGGGAATTGAGTCAGTACTACGACAGCTGGAACACGCAGAAGGGCGAGGAGTGGGCTTGGCGAGGCGATGCCACGTTCGATCTTGAGTTGGGACCATTGCGATCGTTGGACGTGGGGGCGCGTGCGAGCCGGCGGACGGCGACCAATCACTCCGGCGATACCGGTGCGCGCAACAATGTGACCGGCGCACCGATCTATTTGAGTGATGTGCCGGGCCTGGCATCGGTGACGCCGGGCAATATGATCGATGGTGCGCGTGCATTCACCAGCGACCGCTGGGCGTCGGCAAACCAGGATGTTCTGCTGCAGCAACGCACGCAGGTGCGGATCTTGATGGGGCAGCCACCCGGCCCGCCGGACGAGAATCCGGCCTTGTTCTTCGATGATCGCGAAGACAACACTGCGCTCTACGCGCAGGTGAACTATGGATTTTCGTTAGGGTCCATTCCTGTTGATGGACGTGTAGGCGTGCGCGCGACACGGCTGGATTCGCAACTGCAGGGCAGCCAGTCGCTGGATGGCCTGCTAAGCCCGGTCAGCATCGATCGGCGCATCGACAAAGTGTTGCCCAACTACAGTGCCAACCTCACTTTGCATGAAAACGTGATGCTGCGCCTGGCTGGCAGCACTACGATCACGCGCCCGGAGTTTGCAGATCTCAACCCGCAGCTGGCGTTGTATCAATCCACCGAGTCGTTGCCGGCACGTGGCAATGGTGGTAACCCGCAGCTGCGTCCGGTGGAATCGCGTAATGCCGATGTGTCGCTGGAATGGTATTTCCGCCAAGGCTCGTTGCTGTCGGCTGCCGGCTTCCATCGCAAGATCGATGGCTATATCCAGAACTACGCGGCCGACGAATTCATCGGCGGCATCGTCTATTCGATCAGCCGGCCACGCAATGCAGGCGAGGGCAGCTTGAAGGGTGTGGAAGTGGGCTACACGCAGTTCTACGATTTCCTGCCGGGCTGGTGGTCTGGCTTCGGTAGCCAGCTCAACTACACCTACATTTCGGCCGAGGCCGATTCGCCGGAAGGGATCAGCCAGCCGTTGACCAACGTCTCCAAGAATTCCTACAACGGGATCTTGATGTACGAATATGCACGGTTCTCGGCGCGGGTGGCCTACACCTGGCGTGGCGACTATGCGGTGAGCTTCAACAGCTCCGGCGATCAACCCGAGCAGATCAATCAAGGCCGCGAAAAGTGGCTGGATGCAGCCTTCAACTACGAGTTGAACAAGCATGTGACCTTGTTTGCTGAGGCCACCAACCTGCTCGGCACCATCACCAATAATTATTTCGGTCAGCGGCATGGCGATTTCCCCCGCGAGATCGCATCGCCCGAACGCACCTACACGCTGGGTTTTCGCTTCCGTTTGTGATGCGAATAACGGGTTCTGCGCGCGGCGTTGGCATCAGGCTCACCGGTGCAGCGGTAGCGTAAGCACAGCAGAGGAGACCGTTATGACACCTGAGATCGATGCCCAATTGCACCAACTTGCCGAGGCACTGCCGGACATGCGCAGACAGCATCCGGACAACTTCTGGGATGTGTTCCATGCCCATTCTGAAAAAATCACCGCTGCGGCGGAATCGCAGGAGCAAGCGGCGCAGATCGTGAAACGCATTGATGAAATCCTGGCCGCCAATCAGCTGGGACCGGCGGATCCTGGTGCGTGATGCTGACCGGTCGTGTTGCTGCCCTGGTACGCGTCTTCAACAAGGCTAGCCAGTGAAGCTGCTGTGCTTGCAGCAGGACACGTCGGGGTGGCTCACGTGAATTGAAAATGGCGCTGCAGCACTACAGCACTGCAACGCCAGCTTTTTACTTGTGCTGTCTTCCTCATGGATGCGGTGAGTTCCATGACAGAGATGCAGTGATTTACGGATAGCCTGCAGTTTCTCGCGTTGATACTTGAGCGATTGCAGGCAGGTAAAGCTGGTGCGCAAGTGTGGGAGCACGCAGGTGACGACAATCGTCGTGCCCGCATAAGTCTCGTGTCCGCATGAGTGATGCCGCTAGCCAGCCGCTCCCATGCGCGCGATGTGAAGCCGGCGCATGTATCGCACTTCGCCACATGCGCTGATTCACACCTGCATGTCGGCCCGCATTGCAGCGTTCCCTGGCACTAGCACCAGGAGCAGCAATGCAGTCGTCCATCACGCCACACGGTTGCGCACCCGCGTGCGCATCTCCTACGCCAGTTTTCGCCGACGCCGTCATTGTCCGCGCGCCGCAGTGGGATGTACTGCCGCAACTGCTGCGCCGCGGCTATTTATTTGTCACCAGGCAGTGCGAGGCGCTGGGCTGTGATGCGTTTTCGGCGCGCCTGGCGGGGCGCCCCGTAGTATTCGCACGCGGCCCCGATGCGGTAGCAACCTTCTACCACCCCGGGCGCTTCAGCCGTTTTGCTGCGCTACCGTCCACCACATTGCGCCTGTTACAGGGCAAGGGCAGCGTGCAACAACTCGACGGTGAGGCGCATCAGCATCGCAAACAGTTATTCATGCAAGTCCTGTCGCCCGCGCAGGTGTCGCGTCTGGTTGCGTGTTTTATCGAAGAATGGGAACGGCAGGCCAGCAACTGGCAGCGTAGCGCGCATTTCAAGTTGCAGCATGAGGCTGAGTATGTGCTGTATCGGGCTGCATGCCGCTGGGCCGGGTTGACCTTGCGTGGCCACGATAGCCGTGCAATGGCACGCGATGTGGGTGCCATGATCGGCGGCGCCGGTGCGGTGGGCGTACGCTGGCTGCGTGGTTGGCGTGGACGTCGTCGGGTCGAACGCTGGGTTGCGCAGAGTGTGCGTAACCTGCGCCGCGCACGCACGCCTGCGGACGCAAGCGTGGCCGCCAGCGTCGTCGTCCATCGCGATGCGGATGGCACGCTGTTGAGCGAACAGGTCGCGACAACCGAGCTGATCAACCTGCTGCGCTCGATTGTCGCAGTGGCACGCTGGATCACCTTTTCGGCGCTGGCACTGCATGAGGACCCCACGCTACGTCCACGCCTGCGTGCCGGTGAGCCTGGCTTGCTGCAGAATCTAGTGCAGGAGGTTCGCCGCTATTACCCCCTTCTTTCCGATGGTGGCTGGGCGGGTGCGCGTGCCGTTCGAATGGCGCGGCAAACAGTTTCGAGCGGGCGACTGGATGATTTTGGATCTGTATGCCAGCAATCATCACCCCGGCGTCTGGCAAAACCCGCAAGTGCTGGATCCGTCACGCTTTCGGCAGTGGCAGGGCAGCGCGTTCGATTTTGTCGCGCAAGGTGGCGGTAGTTTCGACCGCGATCATCGATGCCCCGGCGAAAACCCGACCATTGCGTTGATGATGACAGCGATCGATGCGCTGGCAGCAAGCGATTACGTCCTGCCAGCGCAGGATCTACGCTACCCGCTGACGCGCTATCCCACGTTACCGCGCAGCGGCTTAGTGACCAGCGCTTTCAAAGCCGGAGGATAAGGCCAGCCATGCGACCTTCATGCGACGTGAGGATGCATTGCGCTGCAGCAGGCGGCCTTCGCCAGGTCTCGACGCTGGCGCGACAATCGAGTTACACAGCGAAGCCCAGCATTGGTGCACATCATCCAGCTGGAGACTTTCATGACCAAACGTCGCCCGATACTGCTTGTCCTGGCTTTGTGCGTTGGCGCCAGCGCGTCTGCGCAAGCGCAGGACGCCACACACTCGGCAACGCCCGGCGGACAGCAAACCACAGGTGCAGCAGCACCCAGCGAAGATGAGCGCGAGGCGCTCGGCATGCTGAGTGCCATCAATACCAGCGAGATCAATGCGGCGAGTCTGGCATTGCAGAAGCAGGTACAAGGCGGCGCGCGCGACTACGCAACGCGCATGCTCAAGGAGCACACCGATAACAACCAGAAGATTGCCAAGTGGCAACCGGACACTTCTGCAACGGGTGCCAAGCTGCAGATGACCAAGGGCAAGGCAGAACTGGCCAAGTTACAAAAGCTCGACGGTAATGCGTTCGAAACCGCCTACATCACCGCCATGGTCAAAGACCACACCGATGCGCTGACCGCGCTCGACAAGCAGCTGATTCCGCAGGCGAAGACGCCGCAGGTGCTTGAACACCTGCAGACCACGCGCCGCCACGTCGCCGATCATCTGAGCAGTGCCAAGGCGCTGCAGACCACTAGCAAGCGTTCTGGAGCCCACTAGCCATGGCCGCATTTCCGATCAATCCGGTACGCAACGACGATGAAGGCACGCACATTGTGCGCAGCTTGACGATCCGCGCCGAGCCTCATCAGATACTGGACGCCTGGTGCGATGCCAATGTGCAGCAACGCATCCTGCAGGGCGCTGCCGAGCTGGTCTCGGGCGATGGCCAGGCCTCGCGCTGGCAGCTGCATGCGCCGCTCCATCAAAATGTGGCCGTGACTCTGTACCGCGCCGATGCGCGGCTCGGCGAAGCGGTGCGTTACGACGCCGAAGGCGAACACGGGCTAAGGCTGAGTATTGTGTTGCAGGTGCGGCCGGCACGCGGGCGCCAGGCCAGCGAAGCGACACTGAGCCTGCACTACGCCGTCGAGGGCCTGCTGGCGCAGCTGTTGACCAAGCAGGTGGATCCCGCGCCCTACCTACTGGCCGGCAAGGGACTACGGCGACTACGCGCATGGCTGGAAGCCGGTGAGGTTCCAACCTTGTTGCACACCCCATCGGCGCGCACGTCGGCGCGTTCGCATTGCTGAGGAGAATTTTCCGTGCGAGCACTTTGCTGGAATGGCGTCAACGATTTACGTGTGGAAACCGTACCCGACCCGGTGCTGGTCAATCCGCGCGATGTGATCCTGAAGGTGGGGCTCACGACCACCTGTGGATCGGATCTGCATTTTATCGATGGCTATCTGCCGACCATGCGCGAGGGCGATGTCATCGGCCACGAGTTCATGGGCACGGTGGTGGAAGTGGGCACTGCAGTGAAGAACGTGCGTGTTGGTCAGCGCGTGGTGGTGCCGTCCTTTATTTCCTGTGGCGGTTGCTGGCATTGCGAGCGCAAGGAGTTTTCGCTGTGCGACAACACCAACCCTAACTGGGAGATGCAAGAGCCATTGCTGGGCCATCCAACCGCCGGAATTTACGGCTACACGCATGCCTTTGGTGGCTATGCAGGCTCGCACGCTACCTACATCCGCGTGCCGCACGCGGATGTAGGGTGTTTTGAGGTGCCCGATGGCGTCTCCGATGAGGATGCACTGTTTCTATCGGATGCAGGCCCCACCGGTTTCATGGGTGCAGACTTCTGCGATATCCAGCCCGGCGACACGGTGGCGGTCTGGGGCTGTGGTGGGGTCGGGCTGATGGCGCAGCAGAGCGCACGCATCCTGGGCGCAGAGCGCGTCATCGGCATCGACCGGTTGCCTGAGCGTCTGGCGATGGCGCGCGATGTATTGGGTGTGGAGGTGATCGATTATTCGGCAGTCGACAGCGTGGTGGATGTGTTGCGCGAAATGACCGGCGGGCGCGGTCCGGATGCGTGCATCGATGCGGTTGGCATGGAAGCGCACGGCACCGGGATCGGCCACACCTATGATCGGGTCAAGCAGGCCTTGCACTTGCACACTGATCGTGGCCAGGCACTGCGAGAAGCCATTTTGGCTTGCCGCAAAGGCGGCATCCTGTCCGTTCTGGGCGTGTACGGGGTGATGGACAAGTTCCCGCTGGGTGCGGTGATGAACAAAGGCCTCACTGTGCGGACTGCGCAGCAACATGGGCAACGGTATGTGCCCAAGTTGCTGGACCTGGCTCAGGCCGGTCGACTCAAATCCGGCTTTCTGCTGACCCACAAGATGCCGCTGGAAGATGCAGTGCGCGGCTATGACATGTTCAAGCACAAGCACGATGGTTGCGTGCGTGCGGGGTTTGTTCCTTAGCGCGGCGGACAAGCCAGTGCGCTTTGTTGCAAGGCGAGCGTCGCTGCCAGTCGAAGTCGGTACCTTGCGCTTGTAGGCACCTGTTCCAGATACTACGTTCGCGCATGCTGGCAGCTACGTGCCACGGATTAACCGTTCTTTTCGCTCAAACGCATTGCCGCGTTCTTGAGCCAACTGTCGCCCTGCTGCGCGGTTGCAGCAGGGTTTTTGTATCGTCGGATCAACGGTTGTTGGCGTTGGCGTCTACCACACAGGGAATGGGTTTGGCATCGGGGAAGTGTGCATGCAAGGCATCCACGCCGTGCTGCGGCTTTGCCAGCGGCGTGAGGTCCTGACGGTTGGCGCGGCGCTCTGCGGTAGAAACCGGAGCGGCCTGGTCGCGTTGTGCAATCAGTGGTTGCTGCAGCTCCCCATCGCGATTGAACGACCATGCCAGCATCGGCTCGCCCAGCGGCAAACTGTCGCCCGGCGCAGTGCCCTTGCGCGAATGCCAGGTGTGCCAGGTCTTGCCGTAGCTGTTGATCTTGTTGCGCATTAGCTCCTTCTCTGCGATCTGTGGCAGATTGGGAGCGGAGAGCTGGCCGGAGAGAATCTCTCCGTTATGCGGATGCCAGAAGCTGCGCTCCTGTTCCGGCAACTGGGCAAATAGGGTTTCTGAGATGATGTATTCAATGCCGGTAAGGTTGGCGCGGTCGGTGTTGCCGTCGTAAAGCGCGCATTGCGCGAAATCCTCATTGACTTGTTGGCAATAGTGATGCGCTTCCATCTGCTCATCTGGCGCGTCCTTCATTGGATGAAAGCCAACCAGATAAATGTCCAGCTTGCCGACCGGGCCATTGGGTTGCAGAACCTTTGCACCGGCTTCAAGCACATTGGTCTTGGCACTTTCTGGCGCGCCGGGCGGGGTGACTGAGGAGGGGCTGCGTGAGCAGCTGGTGCAGAGCGCAAGGCCAATCAACAATGCGGAATGTCGCATGGCAATTCCAATCAATGAATGTGCCTCAAGCTAAGAGCGCCGGCGGTTTGCGAAACGTGAGCGCGGGCAGGAGCACAGCGCGCAGCTTCACCTCGCTTGAGCATCGGCTTAATCAGCCTGCGGTCATGCTGTTCCACCACGCAAGCGGCCGCCAGCACTCTATGTCAGCCAACACACGCAAGATCGCCACGTTCAACGTCAATGGCATCACCAGCCGTCTGCCACACCTGCTGGAATGGCTGCAGCGTGAGCAGCCGGACATCGTAGGTCTGCAAGAATTGAAATCGACGCAAGCGGCGTTTCCGGAGCAAGCGATTCGCGATGCTGGTTACGGGGTGATATGGCAGGGCGAGAAATCCTGGAATGGCGTGGCCTTGCTTGCACGTGGTACCGAGCCGGTAGAGATTCGTCGCGGCTTGCCCTGGGACCCTGGCGATACGCAAAGCCGCTATCTGGAAGCGGCCATTCACGGCGTGGTGGTGGCCTGCCTGTATCTGCCCAATGGCAACCCACAGCCCGGGCCGAAATTCGATTACAAGCTCGCCTGGTTCGAACGCCTGATCCGGCATGCGAAAACGCTGGTGGACCTGCCGCATCCGGTCGCATTGATCGGCGATTTCAACGTGGTGCCCACGGATGCGGATATCTACGAACCCAAGGGCTGGCGCAAGGATGCATTGCTACAGCCGGAAAGCCGTGCGGCGTACCAGACGCTACTAGCGCAGGGCTGGACCGACAGCTTGCT
Organism: Xanthomonas vasicola; assembly: GCF_000772705.2. Lineage (GTDB taxonomy): Bacteria > Pseudomonadota > Gammaproteobacteria > Xanthomonadales > Xanthomonadaceae > Xanthomonas > Xanthomonas vasicola. The sequence continues at coordinate 77,413 of NZ_JSBW02000040.1, read as the reverse complement.
GGCAATGCACGGCGCTACCCCGATCTACACATTCTGGGATTATTTCCGCCAGCATTTCGCGCGTGACCGTGGCTTGCGCATCGATCATTTGCTGCTCAATCGCAAGCTAGCGCCTGGCCTGCAGGATGCAGGCGTGAATAAGTGGGTGCGTGCGCTGGAAAAGGCCAGCGATCATGCGCCTACCTGGATCAGCGTACATGTGCCCGACGCGCAGGGTAAGGCGGCAGTGGATGCCGGGCATGTTGAGAAAGTACGCAAGCCGGTGGCAGTGAAGAAGCCGGCTGTGCGCAAGACGGCAGCCAGGAAGGCGCCTGCCGCGACGAAGAAAGCTGTCAAGAAGATGGTTGCAAAGACAGCGACAACTGCATCGGCGAAGCCGCGCAAGTCAGCCAAAAAACGAGACTGACAATCTCCCTCAGCCTGCTGGCGCTATCCCCACCAGACATCTACGTCACGCGCTCCAGCTTGCGGCGTTTGAGCTGCTGAAATCCGTAGCCGGTGAGGGCCGTCAGCAGGATCAGTACATTGCTGACGATAAACACCGCATTGCCAACCAGATAGCTGTACAGGGTGAACAACACCGAGGCGCTGATCTGGCCGAGGAGCAACCAGCGCGAGACCCTGTGCGCGGCGTCGGAGCGCCATTGTTTGTAGATCTGCCGGATCAAGGTGGCGATCAGGATGATGCGGCGAGCCAGCCGACATAGTCGACGAATTGCATGCGTTGCAGTTGTTCTCACGTGCGGCCTGCAGCCTTGCAACGTGCACTGTCTGCATGCTGTTTGAGCAGCTTCAAGCGGTGTATGCAATGCGTGATGGGCTTTGGCTATGCAAACGTTGCGCCGCCGCAACTGCAGCGCCTGTACCTGCTGCGCCAGGGGCCGGTATCCTAGTCGGGTCAACCATTGATCGGCACTGTCCTGCACATGATCAGTTATGCCGAAGCACTTGCGCTGCTCCACGCGCACGTCGCAACGCTCACCAGCGAGTGGGTGGCGAGCGCCGATGCGGAAGGCCGCGTGCTTGCAGACGCGTTGTCGAGCCCGGCCGAGTTGCCGCCTTTCGATAACAGCGCGATGGATGGATTTGCGCTGGCAACCGCCGGCGCTGGCGCGTTGGCAGACAGCGAGCACGTAGTGAGCGGCACCGTGGCGGCCGGCCAGGATGCTGGCGCGGCCGCAACAGGTGCGGCCTGGGAAATCATGACCGGGGCTGGCGTGCCCGCAAGCGCCGATGCGGTGGTGCCGATCGAGCAGGTTCAGATTCTCGAACACGACGGCGAGCGCCCCTGCCGCATTCTGCTGCGTCAACCGGTGCGTACAGGCCAGCACATCCGTCGTCGCGGCGAAGACGTGTCCCTGCACGATCGCGTGATTGAAGCCGGTACCGTGGTGCGCGGTGCGCATCTGATGCTGCTAGCGGGCTTGGGCTGCGCGCGTGTGCAGGTGGTGCGGCGGCCTCGTGTGGCCTTGATCGCCACCGGGCGCGAGTTGATCGGCAACCCGGCGCAACCTTTGCAGCCTGGCCAGATCCACGACGGCACCAGCAGCTATCTGCTGAGTCAGCTGCGTGCCGCCGGTGCAGACGTTGTGTGGCGCGGGCAGGTGGGCGATGACGATGCGGCGTTCGACGCTGCGCTGGCGCAGGCCCGCGATGCCGGTGCCGATCTCATCCTGAGCACCGGCGCGGTCTCGCGTGGTCGTTACGACTTCATCCCGGATGCACTGGCACGCAACGCTGCGGCGTTGCTGTTTCACAAGGTCGCGGTGCGGCCAGGCAAGCCGGTGTTGCTGGCACGCTTCGGTGACGGTGCGCTGTATGTCGGTTTGCCCGGCAACCCAATGGCCAGTGCGGCCGGACTACGCTTTTTTGTCGAGCCAGCAGTGCGTGCTTTGTTGGGCATGCCGCTGGAACGTAGCCTACGCGTCGCGTTGGAAACGCCGATGCAGGCACGACCGATCTGGCGGCAGCATCTGCGCGCACGGCTGCTGTGCAGCGCGGCGGGGGAGTTGTCGGTGCAGATCCTGCCGCAGCAAGAATCCTTTCGTGTGGTGCCGTTGCTGCAGGCCAACGTCTGGGCCGTGCTGGAGCCGCAGGACGAAGGCGCAGCGCCGAGCACACATGCCGAAGTCTTCGGTTTGGGCCATCTGCAGCCAGCGGCGCCGGCGATTACGCCATGAAAACGCATCTGACTGACATGAAACCTGGTGCGGCTGCATGACGGCGATGCAGCCGTGGACAGGCGTTGTGCTGGCCGGCGGCCGTTCGTCGCGTATGGGGCAGGACAAGGCGTTGTTGTCCTGGCATGGGCGCCCGTTGTTGGAGCAAATGCAGGCGCTGCTGCGCGAGGCTGGTGCGCAGCACGTCCTTGTCAGCGGCGACCGGCCCGATTACGCCGGCATTGCCGATGCCCAGCCTGATCTGGGCCCGCTTGGCGGCCTTGCGAGCGTGATCGCACGTGTGGCCGATGCAACCACGCTGGTGGTGGTGCCGGTGGATATGCCGCTGTTGTCGGCCGCGTTGCTGGGCAAGCTGCTGGCGCCGTCGCAACATCGCTGCGCGGGCTTTGCGGATCAGATGCTGCCAATGTGCCTGCGCATTGATGCGGACGTGCGTGAGGCCTTGACCGCGCTGATGGCTGGCGCTGCATCGTCACGCTCGCTGCGCGCCTTGCAGCGTTCACTGCATTGCCATCGCGTGGCTGTCACCGCCAGCGAACGTGCCGCGTTCGTCAATTGCAACACGCCCGAGCAATGGAGTGAGCTGATTCATGAAAATCCAGATTGAAGGCCAGCAGTTGCGGTTCCGCATCGACGAAGCGGAGCTAGCCGAACTCCTGGCCGGGCGCACGGTCGACAACGCGAGCCGGTTGCCGAGCGGGCAGGGTGCGCGACTGGTGCGACACAGCGTGAGCCTCACCGGCGGTCACGCCGCGTGCAATTGCGCCACCGATCATTGGCAATTGCTTGTGCCGCGCGGCGCGCTCGAAGAGCATGCCCGGCAATTGCCCAGCCGCGAGGGTTTGAACTTCACCTTCGATGCCGGTGCAGGGCATGCCGAAACCATGGCGCTGCGCGTCACCTTTGATATCGATGTGCGCGACAGTGCGCGTAAGCGGTTTCCGAAAGAGTGATGTTGCACGCGCGCAATGCGATGAGGCTGCGGTGGTTGAAGTGAGGCAGAGCTCGATATGCCAGCCTGCAGGATGTCAGCTCAGGCAGTTGCTGCGGTATGTGCCGTTTGCTTTCACCAGCTCGTCGCCAGTCACGACACCGCGTTCAACCGCGCACATCTGCGGGCGCAATTCCTGGCACGCGGTCGCATGCCAGACCGCACGCCTGCAAGGCAACCGCGATCGTATCCGCAGCCACATCGTCGTAACCGGCGCCGCTACGCAATGCGACCACATGCAGCCCTTCGCTAGCCAGTTCCACGATCAGCTGCTGTTGCGCGTCGGTTGTCTGCGGTAACGCGCGGCGTGAGGCGTCGCGACGCGCAAGCTCCAGCACTGCATCGGGAATGCGTTCGTCGATCAGCAGCACATCGGCCAGATTCATCGCGCGCAGGGCTTTCAAGCTGAGCAACCCCGGATCGCCGGGGCCGGTGCCGACCAGTTGCACGCTGCCACGCGCCGGGATGGCGCCGGCATCGTCCAGTGCTGCGCTGAACGCGGTCTCTGCCGCTGCGTCATTGCCAGCCTGCAGCAACAGCGGTACCTCGCCGTCGATGACGCGGTCGAACCAGCGGCGGCGCCGGTTCATGTCCGGAAACTGGCTGCGAATGCGCTCGCGGTGTTTTGCGAATAGTCCGGCGAAGCGGCCGACCGATGCATCCAATTCACGCTCCAGCCGTTCGCGTAAACGCCGTGCCAAAATTGGCGCGGCGCCTGCCGAGGAGATGGCGATGATCAGTGGGTCGCGGTCTACGATGGCCGGCACCTGATACGTCGACAGCTCGGCATCGTCCACCACATTGACCAGCCGGTTTCGTAAACCTGCAGCGGCAGCTACACGCTGATTCAAATCGGTGTCGTCGGTCGCGGCCACGACTAGCCAGACATCGTCGATCCATGCCGGGTCGAACGCGCCACCCAGTTGCTCGAAGCGGCCGGCTTGCATCAGCAGCGCAAGCTCGGGCGAAAGCGCGTGCGCATACAGGCGGATATGCGCTTCGGCTTTGAGCAAGGCCAGTACCTTGCGCGTGGCGACTTCGCCGCCACCGATCACCAGCACGGCACGCCCCTGCAGATTGGCGAACAACGGGAACAACGGCATCAGACACACTCCGAAAAGATGGCTCTCATGGACGGCATGTTGCATGGCACCATCAGGCCACGTCCACGTCCACGTCCACGCCTCGCTGCCGCCAATGCGTGTTTTGCTGGTCAACGATACCCAAAAGCCAATCGGCGAACTGCGCCAGGCGTTGACGTGCGCCGGCTACATCGTGCTCGACGATGTGGCATCGGTCAGTGCGTTGTGCATGCGGTGCAGAGCCAGCAGCCCGATGTAGTGGTGATCGATGTGGATTCGCCTTCGCGCGATACCTTGGAGCAGCTGTCGATGCTGCATGCGCATGCGCCACGGCCTGGAGCAGCAACGCCGCCTTACCAACCTGGGCGAATTGGCAATGACAGCCAGCGCGCTGCTGCCGGGCCTACCGACGTTGTTGTTGGTGGGCAACGCTTTGGCCGAAGCTGCTGCAGGGTGCGACGACCGCTATGGGACGATGGCGGCGCAAGCGGTGGGTTGAGGGCGGCACATCGCTTTTTGCATCGCAGCAAGGTGGGGCGATTCGCGTTCACGGTTTCTAATGGACTTCGTGCGTGTCGAGCCGGGGACCACTCGCCAAGTCTTTTGGCCCGCCGCCGCCACGCGCCGTCAACGGTATGCAGGGTTGCCGGTTCGGGTCTGCAGTCCGAGTCCGCCCTCCGTATCCACACCAGTACGCGCAAGAGCAAAGGCATGCGTGCAGCATGTGCAGAAGCGCCTAACCCGTTGAAGGCGTCAGTGCGCGCCAAGATGCGGGGGCAGCCTGCGTGCAGACGTTTCCTTTCTAATTCAGCTGCTACTGGCGCTGAGTAACAGCGGCGGCAGACCAGTCGTGTGCCGCTGTCTGAGCGTGCCATGGCAATGTGGCCGAGTAATTTTGCCGCATCACTCTCCCGCGCATTGCGCTGCGCCGGGCAAGCCAGCACCTAAACGATTTCCTGGGGCACGAGGGTCTGGTGCGTTGTGAGGGCAGGGCCGACCCTCTCACAGGTTTGGTAGCAACTGAACCAGACGAGCCTGAGCAACGCCCGCGTCCCCGACAGGGCAGTTGCTCGTATGCGCATTAGCTCATTCTGCTGCAGCTCCGCAATCCGCTTTGAGCCATATCTGTCCGCAGCAGTGCCTGTGGTAGCGATCCACTTAAGGGTACGGCCCATCATATGGCGACGTAGAGGTGCGCAAGATTTGCGCAGCGAGCGCAGCTGTTTTTTCCTGCATCCACACGCAACGCACCGCGAAACATGCCTTTCAGGGTTGGCACGAATGTTGCGGTAGGCCTATTACCTAGCCGTAACCGAAGCATCGAGAGGAGGCACAGTGGAAGACGGACAAAACACAACCCGTAGCCGGCGCGGCTTTGCCGCATTGGATCCGGAAAAGCGTCGCGTGCTCGCAAGCAGCGGCGGCAAAGCCGCGCATGCCAGTGGCAACGCGCACGAATTTACTAGCGACGAAGCACGCGAGGCTGGCCGTAAGGGTGGCCAGGCCGTGAGCCGCGATCGCGATCACATGTCGCGGATCGGCAGCAAGGGCGGGCGTTCCAAGCAGTCCAGGCCGCAGGAAGAATCCGCATAATCCAGCCATAGGCGCGCTATGGCGCGCCGGTCTTGCAGTGGTTATGTTAGACACAGGCGCTATGCCCACCCGGCTTGGCGCCTGTGTTGCTTTCGCCTGACGCAGGGCAAATCATTGCCCGCCGTTTGCGCAATCGATTGCAGTTCTTTTGTGGTCGATCACGGCGAGTGACGCTTGATGTGCACTTCAAACGTGGAAATTCCTTGCTGTACAAAGCATCAAGCGCAAGTCGGAAATTTTTGCAGTCCTGTTGGATGTCTGACATCGATTGCATGGAGAAATTTCACTTTCGCCATGCTGTCGCTTTCCAACACGGCAGCATTTGCATCTACTCCAGTTGTCTGGCCGCCGGTGCAGCCGGTGGGTGAAGCATCGCAAGCGCTGACAGGAGTCCGCATGCATTCGACCTGATGTGAGGTCAGGCGGGCGGGCGGTCCAGCGCCTTGGGGGTTGCGCGCAGATCTGTCGTTGCGCATCAGTCGTGGCGACACGTGGGCTATCCGCAGCGCTGCTGCATGTGTCAATGCCACGTAGACAGCGCACGCGACGTTCACCTGAAACAGCCGCGTATTTCATGTGCGTCGCGGCAGGCTGGACACATCGCACACAAACAGGAGAACCCCATGGCCGAACCCCAAGAAAATCTGATGGACTGGTTGCGCGACGCACATGCAATGGAGCAGCAGGCAGAGCAGATGCTCAAGGCCCAGGCCGCACGCATCGAGCACTACCCCCAGCTCAAGGCGCGCATCGAGCAGCATCTGGAAGAGACCCTGGGGCAGCAGCGCTTGGTCGAGTCGTGTATCGAACGCCTGGGCGGCTCGCCGTCGGTCATCAAGGACACCATGGGCAAGATGGCAGCGTTCGGCCAAGCCATGGGCGGCATGACCACCTCCGACGAAATCGTCAAGGGTGCAATGGCCAGCTACGTGTTTGAGAACCTGGAGATCGCGACCTACACAGCGTTGCTGGGTGCCGCCAAGACGGTGGGCGATATCGAAACGCAGCGCGTATGCGAGCAGATCCTGCCGCAGGAACAGGCCATGGCCGATTGGCTGCTGGCCCATCTGCCGGAGCTGACCGAAGAGTTCCTGGTCCGCGATGCCACCCCAGGTGTTACCGCGAAGAAGTAAGCATCGCCAAGCACGCTACATTACACAGGCCCCGCAGCGCGGGGCCTTTTTGTTCTGCAAGCAGAGCGCTTACCCTTGGCGTTTTCCTCGTATCGGTGTCTGCAATGTCGACCAACGCAACCTATCCGATCGGCACGCCTGGGCAACCGTGGGGTGAGCCGGAGCGCGCCGCGTGGCGTGCACGCCAGCTGCAGCAGCGCAGCTATGCGGACGATGTCGTGCAGCAGATTACCGCCTTGGCCGCGCGCTACCAGCGCGTGCAATATGGAACCATTGCCCACGCGCAGGGGGACTATGCGCTGCTGGCACTGCGTAGCGCCGAGTGGGATGACCGCCTGCCGTGCGTGTTGGTCACAGGCGGCGTGCACGGCTACGAAACCAGCGGCGTGCAAGGTGCGCTGCAATTCCTGCAGCAGCGCGCCGCCGAATACGCCGGCAGATGCAATCTGTTGGTGGCGCCATGCATCAACCCGTGGGGCTATGAGCGCATCCAACGGTGGAATGCCCACGCAGTGGACCCGAATCGCGCATTCCGCGACAACAGTCCTGCCGAAGAATCGGCCGCACTGATGCGGCTGGTTGCTGCGACCACAGAGCGGATGCTGGTGCATATCGATCTGCACGAAACCACCGACAGCGATGAGAGCGAGTTCCGCCCCGCCTTGGCGGCGCGCGATGGTGCGACGTTTGTGCCGGGCGGCATTCCAGACGGCTTTTATCTGGTCGGCGACAGCGAAGACCCGCAGCCAGCCTTCCAGCAGGCGGTGATCGCGGCGGTGGCAGAGGTGACGCATATCGCGCCTGCCGATGCGGATGGGCGGCTCATCGGCGCACCGGTGGTCGGGCACGGCGTCATCAACTATCCGGTGCGGCGGCTGGGTTTATGCGCCGGTGTTACCGATGCGCGCTATCGCACAACCACCGAAGTCTATCCGGATAGCCCACGCGCCACACCCGAACAATGCAACGCTGCGCAGGTGGCGGCGATCTGTGCGGCAATCGACTATGCATTGGCGCAGAGCTGAGGGTGGGGCACATCCGTCGTAAACAGCAGGGTGTGCGAGTAGGTATCTGTGCGCCATGTGCGTCGCCGCGACTCGCGCGCGGAGCTGGCTCAAGTTCACTAGAGACGTCGAAGGCATAGGGGACGCGTGTCCGCAACGACTCAATAGTTTGCCCGCGGCGTTGAGCTCCATCCATGCGGCCTTGCGCGTCCAACACGTAAACTACGCAGTCACAAGTCGCAGGAGCGCAGTCGATGCAACATGATGGAGTCAATGGCACACGTAGGCGCCTGCTGGGTTGCGCAGTGGGGATGACCTTGAGTGGCAGTGCGTTTGCACAACAGGCCAAACCGGGGAAAACAATGGCGCAGGACAGCAGCTGGAACGCCGGCACCTGGCTCAACCGGCCAAAAACCGTCGATATCAGTGGCGACACGCTGGACGTAGTGACCGATCAAGCGACCGATTTCTGGCGCGAGACGCACTATGGGTTCACCCGCGACAGCGGGCACTTTCTCGGCATCAAGGCGGGCGCACGCTTCACCGCGCAGCTGCGCGTGCGAGCGCAGTACGAAGCGTTGTACGACCAGGCCGGCATCATGGTGCGCGTGGACGAGCAGCACTGGGTCAAGGCCGGGATCGAACTCAGCGACGGGCGTGCCATGCTCAGTAGCGTGTTGACCAACCCGGTCTCTGATTGGGCGACTGGTCCGTACGAAGCTGACCCCAAGGATTTCTGGATCCGTGCCACCGTTGCCGACGGTGTGCTGCGCCTGCAGCTTTCTGCGGACGGCCGTCACTGGCCACTGGTGCGTTTGTGTCCATTCCCGGTGGCAAGCGAGTATCTGGTCGGGCCGATGTGCTGCACGCCGGAACGCGCCGGGTTGAAGGTGCGTTTCTCCGACTTGGCACTGCGTGCGCCGTTGGGCAAGGACCTACACGATCTCAGTTGAGCGATTGGTCGATGCTGCATCGCAGGTTGCAGATAGGCCGTGCATCGGATCGCGATGCACGGCCTATGCATTCCCACGATCCTCGCGCGGTCTGGCAATGCCCGCGCAGATTCAGGCTTCAGGGCAGGCGCCGCAACGCTGCGGTTTGTTTGACGTAGTCGGCCACTAAGTGCGCTTCCATGGGTTTGGCGAGCAGATATCCCTGCGCCTCGTCGCATCCCCAACTGCGCAGCATGGCAATTTCATCGGCGTGCTCGATGCCTTCGGCCACGGTGCGATAGCCCAATGCGTTGGCCAAGCGCACCACCGCTTCTGCACGCATCTGCATGCCGGCTTTGTTGGCGATGCCGGTCACCAACGACCGATCCAGCTTGAGCACATTCACCGGCAACTCGGTGAGATAACCGAAATTGCTATAGCCGGTGCCAAAATCATCGATGGCCACGCTCACGCCTGCGTCGCGTAATGCGCGTAGCCGCGGCACCGCTTCGACATTGCTGCGCACCCAGCGGCCTTCGGTGATTTCCAGCTCGATGCGAGTAGTGGGAATCGCCAAGTCCTTGCAACGGTTGATCACATCCGCGGCCAGATTGATGTTGCCGAAATCGCGCGACGATAAGTTGATGGAGATTGAAAAATCCAGCCCCTGGGCACGCCATTGCGCCAGCTGCACCAGCGCGCTTTCGATTACCCAATTGGTGACAGTGCACATCAGCGCCGTTTTTTCGAACAGCGGGATGAACTCGTCCGGGCCGATCGGTCCGAGACTGGAATGATGCCAGCGCAGCAATGCCTCGAAGCCGGTCACCGACAGATCTGCAAGATCGATACGCGGCTGGAATACCAAGCGGAAATCGCCGGCTTTCAGAGCTTGTTCGGCATCCAGCGCCAGCCGGTAGGAGCGCTGGATGGCATCGTCGTGCGAGGCGCTATACCAGCACACGATGGCGTGATTATTGATGGCATCGCCCAGCGCCACCAGGCCCTTGCGCATTACATCGTTGGTGTCCAGCTGTTGCGGGGCAAAACGCACCACGCCGGCATGAAAGGTCAATGACATCGGTACGCCTGCAGCATCCACTGGCGTGTGCAGCATGTCGCGCAGATCCAGCAACAGGTCTTCCATCTCATCTGGCGCAGAGTTGAGTAGAAAAAACGCAAAGCGCATCGAAGCCACGTGGTACACGGTGGCCTTGCCGCGCAAGGCGCGCGTCAACACGTAGCTGGCGTGGCGGATCAATTCTTCTAGTGGCTGCATACCCAGCGCCTGGCGCGCTTCGTTGGCAGCTTGGGTGTCGTAGACCTCGATGAAAGCAGCAATGGCGGGCACGCAATGGCTGCCGAAGGCGAGGGCATCCAGATCCGATTGCAGCTGACGCGCGTTGAGCAAGCCGCTATGCGGTTCCCGTCGGCCGGCACCGAACTGCAATTCCAGCTGTGCGGCAGCCACGTTGGCGAACATCAGCAGTTGCTGATGCTCCTGGCTTGCGAGCCGGCGCTCGCGTGTGTCGATCACGCACAACGTGCCGGAAATGCCTGTTTGCGGCGCGCCCACAGGTACGCAGGCGATAAAGCGAGCCGGCAGACCTGGGAACGCGGCATCGCCGAGTTGAATCTGCGCAAGCGTTGCATGTTCGATCAACTCGGCTACGCCATTGGGCGCTGCCGGCACCTGCTGGCACAGCGCAATCGCCTGCTCTACATGGCTACCGCTGATGCCACGTGCTGCCAGCACGCGTAGGCGGCCGCCTTCAGTGATCGTCAGCGCAGCAGCTGGCGCCACCAAGGCATGGCAGAGCAAGCGTGCGATTTGTTCAAGCGGCTCCATGCCGCCCAGGTCGATCGGTACACCCGACCAGTCGAAGTTGCGATCTTGCGGTTTGTCGTCCAGGGCAAGCGTCATGTCGTCAGGTTCCGTGTTGAAGATCACACACTGCACCGCCACTAGAAACAAACCGGGGTCATCGATAGGTGACGAGATCTGAGATAGGTGACGAGATCTGATCAAACCGCACTTCACGCCGATCAGCGTGGAGCGCTCCAAACGTCCAAGAGGCTAGCAGCCCCGACGATAACTGCTGCTGTTGCGCCCGCGACATAGAAATACCGCACTCCACCAACTGATGTCGACTAGTCCAGTGGTATTAATCGTCAAAGCGAACTCATAAATTGACCGGCACGCGGATTTTGAGTACTTCCGCGCTTCCGCACCGCAGCAGGAACGAATGAAAACGATTGTTTTCAAGCGACTGTTTAAAATGGTTTGATTGTGCATCAGTCTGCTTTGATTGGTTGGGAGTCATCTAATCGAATGCAATGTAAGTGATTGAGAAAATGGGTTTTTTTAAATATTTTTGCGTCATTGGCACTGTCGACTAGTACGGATGAGTCAGCAACCAAGTCATAGCGAACACGAGCAAACCAGTACACAAATTCGGATCTTGTGATGGATGAGTTTGAGGTTAGTGATATTCAGCACAGTTTCACGCGTATCGATTCGCCTATTAATCTCGCACCGGGGCGATATCCAATTGGTATTAATCACAATCTTATTTAGATGAGTTGTTGCTAGCTCTTAGCGGTCATTCGTTGAAGTGGCGTTGCTGCTTTAAATCGGCCCTACCGTTATGCCAATCCCGTCTTTGGAGGCGCGTGCATGGGCACGCGTCGGCTTCTGCTCGGCAATCAGGGGAATTCAAAATGAATCGTGCATTTGCGCTGGTCTGGAATGCTGCCATTGGCAATTGGGTCGTAACGCATGAGCTGGTGCGTCGACGCCGTAAGCCTGGCTCTACCCGTCGTGTGTTGCCGGCCTTGGTCGTCTTGGCGGTGGGGGCCGCCGCACCGGGGCTGGCCTGGGGCGCGTGCACGCCAGCCATCCCCGCAGCGGGCGCAACAGTCACCTGCTCGGGTACGCCGGTCACCAGTAACTTCTTTTCCGCCAGCACCAACAACCTGACCGTGAATGTCGCCTCCGGCAGCCAGATGACCGCAGGCTTATCGGGCGGCACCGCCATCGCCCTGAGCGGTACCAATTCCACACTCAACAACGCCGGCACCATCGACCCTTCCGCGCTTGGGCTGGTTTCGGTGCTGAGCAGCGGCGTGACCATGAGCAATGCCAGCTCCACTGCAGTGTCGGTCAACAATCTTGCCAGCGGCACGCTCTACGGCACCGGCGGCTTGCTCGGCGCCAATCTGCTCAATCTCGACGGCATGGCGCTAGGGCTGACGTCGGCCAGCAATGGCACGGTGCAGATCAACAACGCCGGCGTGATCGATAGTCGCCCATTGGCGGGGCTGTCGATTTTGGGGTCGAACACGCCGGTCATCGCGGTGACCGGTGGAGGCACCGTCAACGCGATCAATACCGGCACCATCAACGGACGGGTGGGCTTTCAGAGTTCGGCCACCGGCAATACGTTCGTCAACTCGGGCACCATCAACGGCAGCGTTTCGATGGGGACAGGCAGCACCAACACCTTCACTGCAGTCACCGGTGGCAGCGTCAACAGCGGGGGCGGGCTTGCACCGGAATTGCTCGGCCCCGGCGGTTTGCTGAGCTTCGCGCAGACCGGCGTGGTGGACGGCGGCCTGGGTGGCAACAACACGCTGATCCTGCAGAATTCTGCCGTGGGTACCGGCAGCGGCAGCACCGGCGCAGGCACGTTGAGCACCGCGCAGTACATCAATTTCGGCAACTTGCGCGTCAATAGCGGCACCTGGTCGGTGGGCGGCGCGAGCAACTTCGGCAACAGCGCCCTCAATGGCGGCGTGTTGCAGTTCACCACTCCCGCACAGCTAGGCAACACCATTACCGCCAACGGCGGCACGCTCGAGGCCACGGCGACGGGTCTGACGCTGGCACCGACCAATGGCATTGCGCTGGCCGGGAACGGCCTGACTGTGCAGGGCACCAATAACTTGACTGTCGGCAGCGCAATCACCGGCACCGGTGCGTTGACCAAAAGCGGCACCGGTGGGCTGGCGCTGAATGGTGCCAGCACGTTCACCGGTGGCGTCAACTTGACCAATGGCGCGTTGACGGTCGGCACCAACAGTGCGTTGGGCACCGGCGCGGTCACCGCATCCGGCGGCAGCGTATTGGCAGGTGCTGCGGTGAACTTGGCCAATGCGTTTTCGTTGAGCAACACGGTTGGTATCGGCGGTACAAATGCGCTACGGATTGGCGGCACGATCAGTGGCACCGGGGTGCTCAATAAGGTTGGCACCGGCGCGTTGACCTTGGGCGGCGGCAATACCTACAGCGGTGGCACCACCTTGGGCGCAGGAAGCGTGCTGCTCGAAACCTCCGGTGCGCTTGGCACTGGCACGGTCACTGCAGCAGGTGGTCTGCTGGATAACACTGCACCGCTAACGTTGACGAATAATTTCGCACTGACCAATACGCTGGGCCTGGGCGCCAGCGGCAACGCGCTGACCTTGAGTGGCACGCTGGCTGGCGCTGGTGGCGTCAATAAAACCGGTGCGGGCACGCTTACGCTCAGCGGTACAAACACCTACACCGGTGGCACCAACCTAGCATCGGGCACGCTGCAACTGGGTACCGCCTCTGCGCTTGGCACCGGCGCATTGAATGTCACCGGCGCCTCCAACCTCAGCACGACTGCGCCGTTGACGGTGACCAATGGCATCAGCCTTGCTGCGGCGCTGAACTTGCCCAGCACACAAGCGCTCACGCTCAGCGGTGCCATCAACGGTGCCGGCAGCTTGATCAAGAGCGGCACTGGCGATCTCACGCTGACCAATGCCAATGCCTACACCGGCGGCACCGCGCTCAACGCCGGGCGGTTGGTGGTCGGTGCGAATGCAGTATTAGGCACCGGTACGCTCACCGCCAGCGGTGGCGAACTCGATGCCACGGCTGCGACAACCTTAGGCAACGCTGTTGCGTTGACCGGTACGTTGGGTGTCGGCAGTAGCGGCAACGCATTGAATCTCAGCGGCACCATCAGTGGTGCCGGCGCATTGAACAAACTCGGCACCGGGACACTGACGCTGGGTGGTTTGAACACCTATACCGGTGGCACCAGCCTCAATGCCGGCACGCTGCAGGTGGCCAGCGGAACCGCACTGGGCACCGGTGCGTTGAATGTCACTGGCCCCGCAACATTGCAAAACACGGCCGCTGCAACGCTGAATAATGCAGTGACGTTGAGCACCGGCGCACTGACGCTCAACGGCGCGCAAGCGTTGACCTTGGGCGGCAACATCAGCGGTGCCGGCAGCCTGGTCAAATCCGGCGGCGATCTCACGCTCAGCGGCAACAACACCTATGCCGGTGGCACCGCGCTCAATACCGGCAAGCTCACGGTGGGAAGCAATACCGCGCTGGGGAGCGGCACCTTGACCGCAGCGGCCGGCACGACGTTGGACACCGCAGCAGTGAGCACGCTCACCAATGCGATCGCACTGGCAGGGCAACTCAACCTGGGCGGCAGCAATGCGCTCACGCTCACCGGTGCCATCAGTGGTGCCGGCAGCCTGGATAAACTCGGCCCGGCCAGCCTGACGCTTTCCGGTAACAACACCTATCTGGGCGGCACCCGCCTGACGGCAGGCAGCCTGATTCTGGGCAGCGATAGCGCACTCGGCGTAGGCAGCCTGAGCGTGAGCGGCGGCTTGCTCGATAGCACCGCGGCACGTGTGCTTGCCAACAGCGTGGTGCTGGATGCAGATCTGCAACTGGGTGGCAGCCAGGACCTGACGCTCAATGGAGGTATCAGCGGCGTCGGTGGCTTGACCAAGAACGGCGCTGCGGCGCTGACACTGACTGGCGCAAACACCTTCAACGGCGGCGTGGATCTTAACGCTGGCAGTCTGTTGATCGGCAGCGGCGCTGCACTGGGCAGCGGGGTGTTGACCGCAGCCGGTGGCACGCAACTGCAGGCCACCACGGCGACCACAGTGGCTAACGATGTCGTCGCGAATGGTGCACTGTCGTTGACCGGCAACAACGACCTGGGTTTGACCGGCACCGTCAGCGGCACCGGCAGCCTGGTCAAGCAGGGCACCGGTGCGCTCACACTCAACGGCAACAACGTCTACACCGGCGGCACGCTGTTGGACAACGGTGCCCTGGTGGTGGGCAGCAATACCGCGCTCGGCAGCGGCGCACTTACTACCGCCAACGGTACGCTGCTCAATGCCGCCACCACAGTGACCTTGCAGAACGCGGTCACCGTCAATGGTGCGCTGACGCTCGATGGACAAAACCTCACGCTCGATGGCGTGATCGATGGCGCCGGCAGCCTGGTCAAGAACGGCACGCAAACGCTCACCCTCAACGGCAACAACACCTGGGGCGGCGGGCTGCAACTGCAGGGCGGGGCGTTGCTGGTTGGCAGCGATACTGCATTGGGCGCGGGCACCTTGACCGCCGCAAACGCTACGACGTTGGACGCAAGCACCGCCGTGGCATTGGCCAATGCGGTCGCATTGGATGGCACGCTGACATTGCCGGGTACGCAGGACATCGCGCTCAATGGCGTCATCAGCGGCATCGGTGGTGTCAACAAACAGGGTAATGCCACGTTGACGCTGGGCAACGCCAACATCTTCAGCGGCGGCGTTGCGCTGGATGCGGGGCGGTTGGTACTTGGCAACAATGATGCGCTCGGCGTAGGCGGCCTGGTGGTCGGCGGCGCTGCCGAACTGGATACCACCGCCGCGTTGGCGGTGGGCAACGACGTCTTGTTGAACGCTCCACTGACGCTGGTCGGCAGCAACGATCTGGCCCTGGATGGCACCATCAGCGGCACCGGCAGCCTGATCAAGAACGGCAACACCACGCTGTCGCTCAATACAACCAACAGCTATAGCGGCGGCACGAGCTTGACCGCAGGCACGGTTGCAGTGGGAGCCGACAATGCGCTCGGCACCGGTAGCCTGTCGGTTGTCGGTAGTTCGGTATTGAGCAACGCGGTCGCCGTTGCGCTGGCAAACGACATTGCGCTGGGCGCTGCGCTGACCGTGGATAACGCCGCAGACATGACCGCCAGCGGCGCCATCGGCGGTGGCGGCGATCTGATCAAGACCGGACTCGGCACGCTGACCTTGAGCGGCAACAATAGTTACACCGGCCCGTTCGCGATCCAGGCCGGCACCGTGGTGGCCAGCACTGCTGGCTCGCTGGGCAACGCCAGCAATGTCGATGTCGCAGCAGGTGCGCGGTTGAATCTGACCAACGGTGGTTTGATCAACGCGCTCACTGGTGCGGGCGGTGTCGGCACCGATACCGGCGCCACGCTGCAGCTGGGCGGCGGCGATTTCTCCGGCAGCCTGGGCGGTGGCGGGAACCTGGACAAGGTGGGCACCGGCACCGTGCGTTTGCTCGGTACCAGCGCGATCGGTGGCACCACCCAGGTCAGTGCCGGTACGCTCGATGTAGTCGGCAGCCTCGGCACCAGCGCGTTGAACGTGGCCACGGGCGGCACGCTAACCGGCACTGGCACCGCCGGTAACGTGGGCGCTGCCGTGAACATCAGCGATGGCGGCCGGCTCGCATTGACCAGCGGTTCGTCGCTGAGTGTGGGCGGGTTGACGCTGGCACCGGGCGCGTTTGTCGATGTGGCGTTGGGGGCGCCAAGCGCAACGCGCCTGCTTGAGGTCAATGGCAATCTCACGCTGGACGGCACGCTCAACATCACCGACATCGGTGGTTTCGGGACCGGCGTGTATCGCTTGATCGACTACACCGGCGCGCTCACCGATAACGGCATGCTGATTGGCCTGTTTCCCGGCAGCGTAGACATCAGCCAGCTCGCGTTGCAGACCGCCATCGGTCAGCAACTCAATCTGGTGGTAACCGCGCCGGGCAGCATCGTGCAGTTCTGGGACGGCGTGCAGACCACGGCCAATGGAACCATTGATGGCGGTAGTGGCACCTGGGGTGCGGCCACCAACTGGACCGACCAGGACGGCAGCGCCAACAGTACCTGGCAAGGCGATTTCGCGGCGTTTTCCGGTGCCGCGGGCGCAGTGGGCGTGCAGGGCACGCAGAACATCGGTGGCCTGCAGTTCGTGACCGATGGCTATCAGTTGACCGATGCCGGCGCGGGCGCACTGGCGGTGACCAATCCATTGACCGCCATCCGCGTGGACCCGGGCGCAACCGCCAGCATCGATGTGGCCATCACCGGCACCGGCGGCGTGCAGAAGCTCGATACCGGCACGCTGGTGTTGAGTGGTCCCAATACCTACACCGGCGGTACTGCGCTGGGCGGCGGCAGTTTGGTGCTGGGCAATGCGCAAGCGTTGGGCACCGGCACGCTGACTGCCGCAGCGGGCACCACACTCGACACCAATCAAGCAGTGGCGGTCGGCAATGCGGTGGTGCTCGATGGTGCATTGACCTTGCCCGGCAGCAACGATCTGGCATTGACCGGCGTGATCAGCGGTGCCGGCAGCTTGATCAAGAACGGCACCTCCACGCTCACGCTGGATGGCAGCAATAGCTACGTCGGCGGCAGCGTGTTGAATGCCGGCACGCTGGCGGTGGGCAGCAACACGGCACTCGGTGCAGGCAGCCTGTCGGTGCTGGGCACCTCTACCTTGAGCAATGCGATTGCGCTTGCTCTGGGCAACAACGTCAATCTGGGCGCCAATCTGACCATCGCCAGTGCGGACGATCTGGCGTTGACCGGCGTGCTCAGTGGTGCGGGTGCACTGACCAAGACCGGCCTGGGCACGTTGACCTTGTCTGGCAGCAATTTGTTCAGTGGCCCAGTGTCGGTGCAGAGTGGTGTGCTTGCCACCTCCGCCACCGGCACGTTGGGAACGACCGCCAGCGTGGATGTTGCGGCAGCTGCAGGGCTCTCGCTCGGCAGCAATACCGCATTGAACAGCGTGACCGGCGTGGGCAATGTCGCGATCCTGGGCGGCAGCACGCTGCAGCTGGGCGTCAACGACGCAAGCAGCACGTTTGCAGGCTCGTTGAATGATGCTGGCTCTCTCGAAAAGATCGGCACCGGCACACTACAACTCACCGGCACCAGCGCGATCGGCGGCACCACGCAGATCACCGCCGGCACGCTGGATGTGGATGGCACGCTCGGCAGCACCGGTGGCCTGACGGTAGGTAATGGCGGCACGCTGAGCGGTAGCGGCGTGGTCAATGCCGCAGTCACGGTGAACGACGGCGGCCGCCTGGTGGTGACCAGCGGCGCGCTGCTGACCACCGGCAGCCTGAGCTTTGCACCCAATGCCACGCTCGATGCGTTCCTGGGGGTGCCCAGCCAGACCGGTGTGCTGGCGGTCAATGGCGACCTCACGCTGGACGGTACGCTCAACATCACCGACATCGGTGGTTTCGGCACCGGCGTGTATCGCTTGATCGACTACACCGGCGCGTTGACCAATAACGGCATGGGCTTCGGCACGTTGCCCGGCACGGTCGACCCCACCCAGCTGACATTGCAGACCTCGCTGGCGCAGCAGGTCAATGTGGTGCTGTTGGCATCCGGCACCACTGCGCAGTTCTGGGATGGCGCGCAGACTGTTGCCAACGGCATCGCCGATGGCGGTACTGGCACATGGACTGCCGGCGCCACCAACTGGACCTCGATTGATGGGCTGACCAACAGCGCCTGGCAGAACAGCTTTGCAGTCTTCGGCGGCACTGCGGGCAACGTGGGCGTGCAGGGTACCCAAGGCATCGTCGGTATGCAGTTCATCACCGATGGCTATGTGCTCAGCGATGCAGGTGCTGGCGCATTGAGCGCCAACGCAGCGAATACCATCATCCGTGTGGACCCTGGCGTTACCGGCACCATCGACGTTGCCATCACCGGCACTGGAGGTGTGCAAAAGCTTGATACCGGCACGCTGGTCTTGAGTGGTCCCAACAGCTACACCGGCGGCACTGCGCTGGACGGCGGCAGCCTGGTGCTGGGCAATGCGCAAGCGTTGGGAACCGGTACGCTGACTGCCGCAGCAGGCACCACACTCGATACCAACCAAGCCTTGTCCGTAGGCAATGCGGTGGTGCTCAATGGTGCGTTGACGCTGCCCGGCAGCAACGATCTGGCATTGACCGGCGAGATCAGCGGCACGGGCGGCTTGATCAAGAACGGCGCCGCCACGCTCACGCTGAGCGGCAACAACAGCTATGCCGGCGGCACGGTACTCAGCGATGGCAGTCTGGCGGTGGGCAGCAATACCGCGCTGGGTAGCGGCACCTTGTCGGTGACCGGCGATTCGGTGCTGAGCAATCCGGTTGCCACCGTACTGGGTAATGCGGTCACGCTAGGTGCGGCGCTCACCGTCGATAACCCGGCCGACCTCGCACTCGCAGGCAACATCAGCGGTAACGGTGCGTTGATCAAGACCAACACCGGCACGCTGACCCTGGACGGCAGCAATAGCTACAGCGGTGGCACCACGCTCAACGCCGGCACGCTGGTAGGTGATAGCGCGAGTCTGCAAGGCGCCATCGTCGACAACGCGACGTTGGCGTTCAACCAAGCGGCCGATGGTGTGTTCAACGGCTCGATCACCGGCACCGGCACTGTGGTCAAGGATGGCGCCGGCGCGCTGTTGCTCAATGGCGCCAATGGCTACACCGGCGGTACCAGCATTGTGGCCGGCACTCTGATCGGCGACACCGCTAGCCTGCAGGGCGATATTGCCAACAACGCGGCGTTGGTGTTCAACCAGACCACCGGCGGGGTGTATGCCGGCACGGTCAGCGGCACTGGCTCGCTGGAGAAGGCGGGCGCTGGCGTGCTGCAGTTGCTCGGCCCCAACACGTACACCGGCGGCACCGTGATCAGCGCCGGCAGCTTGGTCGGCAACACCACCAGCCTGCAGGGCGACGTGGTCGACAACGCAACCTTGGTGTTCGATCAGGCTAGCGATGGCGCGTTTGCCGGCGTGGTCAGCGGCACCGGCAGCCTGATCAAGCAGGGCGCTGGCGCGTTGACCTTGGGGGCACCCAATACCTACAGCGGCGGTACCACCATTGCCAGCGGCAGTCTGATCGGCACCACCGCCAGCCTGCAGGGCAACATCGTCGACAACGCGGTGCTGGTGTTCGATCAGGCGACCGACGGGACCTATGCCGGCAATGTCACCGGCAGCGGTACCTTGATCAAGAACGGTGTCGGTGCGCTGACCCTGGATGGTGTCAACGGCTATCTGGGCGGCACCACCATCAATGCAGGCACGCTGATCGGCGACACCGACAGCCTGCAGGGCAACATCGCCAACAACAGCGCACTGGTGTTCCAGCAAGCCGCCAATGGTACCTACACGGGAACCTTGTCCGGCACTGGCAGTCTGCTCAAAGACGGCGCAGGCACGCTGCTGCTGACGGCCAACAGCGGTGGCTTCGATGGAACGACAACCATCGCGGCCGGCACCCTGAGCGTGGGCAACCCGGCCAACCCCGGCGCAGCGCTGGGCGGCCCGGTCACGGTGGGGCCTGGCGGCACGCTCACCGGCAGCGGCAGCATCGGCAGCCTGGTCTCCTCGGGCACGGTGGCCATCGGTGGCGCCGGTGGCACCATCAGCGTGGGCGACAACGCCACGTTTGCGCCAGGCTCTACGTTGCAGGTGACGCCCGGCGACGGCGGTGCGGTCACGCCGGTGACGGTGGGCGGCGCAGCCAGTGTGGCAACCGGCACCACCCTGGAGTTGCTACGGGCGACCGACCTGCCGCTGTTTACGGAGATTCCGGTGATCAGCGCCGGCGGTGGCCTCACCGGGCAGTTCAGCAACGTCGTTTCCGACTACGCGTTTATCGAGCCGGATGTCAGCACCACTGCTACCGGGTTGTCGGTGACGTTCGGGCGCAATACGGTGGGCATGGTGGATGCAGTCACCACGCCGAACCAGCAGTCCACGGCGGCGGCTGTGGACGGCTTGCCGAACACCAGCCCGATCTATCAGGCCGTGGTGCGTTTGCCCAACGACCCGGAAGCGGTGCGCACTGCGTTTGCATCGCTGTCGGGCGAAAGCCATGCCAGTACCGCAACCGCGTTGCTGGACAGCCGCTTCCTTTACAGCGGCATCAGCAACCATCTGCGTGGCGACAGCCAGGACACGCTGGTTGGCGACACCACGGTGTGGATCACCGGGCGCAGCCTGCCCAACCGCGTCGATGGCGATGCCAATGCGGTGTCGGTGCGCCGCGAGGACAACGGGGTGATGGCCGGTGCGGAACGCCGCTTCGGCGAACGCAGCGTAGTGGGAATTGCAGTGGGCAACCAGGACATCGAGAGCTGGTCGCGCGAGTGGGGCGACCGGGCCGATGTGGATGGCACCCATGCCGGTGTGTACGGCCGGGCCGATTGGTCTGCGTTCTCGCTGCAAGGCGCGGTGGATTACGCCAGCTACAACGTCGACAGCACGCGCCGGGTGATGTTGCCTGGCGTGCTCGAAGAACGCCTGAGCAGCCGCTATGACGCCACAGCGGTGACGGTGTCGCTGGAAGCGGCCTGGAATTTGCGCACCAAGGGCGCGGTGTACAGCCCGTTCATTGCGGCCGATTACACCCGTCTGAAGACCGATGGTTTCACCGAGCGCGGCGGCATTTCAGCGTTGTCGGTGGACAGTGCCAGCGATACCTTCAGCACCGCTACGCTGGGTGTGCGTGGGCATTGGGATCTCGGCCAAAAGGCGGCGTTGTACGCGTCGGCAGGCTGGCGGCACGCGTTTGGCGACCGCTCTGTGCAGCGTTCGGCCGGCTTCGTCGGCACCGCTTCGGAGTTCTCGGTGCAAAGCGTCACCCTGGCCAAGAACGCTGTTGTCGGCGAGTTGGGCGTCAGTCTGATCACCTCGCCGCGCAGCCGGTTGGCACTGTCGCTGCAAGGACTCAACGGCGACGGGCAGACGGCGTACGGTGGTCAGGTGACCTGGGGGGTGAGCTTCTGAGTCCTGGCTTGCCGCATGCTTGAAACTGGAAATGGAAACGCCCCGGCATACCGGGGCGTTTTTTTTGTGCGCTTTTCTATGTGCGTCGCGCCAGGCGTAGGCGTGCACGTGAGTGTTGATGTGTGTTGCTGCGGTCCGGTCAGCGCATGACATGCAGGCACTGATTGATGCGCTGCCTGCATGCAGCGTCACTGCAGCTTTGCAGTGACAACCGCGCAAACCATAGCTGCGGCTGCCATCAGCCAAAGGCGTATGCACGAGCATGCAATACAGCACGCACTACAAATCCCGGTAACACAGCGCGCCTCACAGACCGATGCGTTCCGCCAAACGCACCAGCTCGGCCAGCGAGCCGGCCTGCATCTTGCGCATGGCCTGCCCACGCCGCACTTTTACGGTGATCTCGCTGAGGTGTAAGCGCGCGGCCACCTGTTTGTTCAACAGACCTTGCACCACCAGCCGCGTCACATCCTGCTCGCCGCTGCTCAGCGATTCCCAACGCGCACGCAGCTCGGCGGCAACCGCATCGCTCTGGCGGCGCGCGCGGTCGCGGCGGATACCGTCTTGAATTGCGTCCAGGAGGGCCTGATCGCGGAACGGCTTGGTCAGAAATTCGATCGCACCGTTCTTCATCGCTTCCACGCCCATCGCGATATCGCCATGACCGGTGATGAAAATGGTTGGCAGGGCAAAGCCGGATTCGACCATACGCCGATGAAATTCCATCCCACTCTGGCCTGGCATACGGATATCCAGCACCAGACAGGCGGGCGCGTCCTGCAGCCGATGCGCAAGGAATTGATCGGTGGAACCGAACGCATAGACCTGTAAGCCGACCGAGGCGAACAGATCTTCCAGCGCGGCGCGCATCGAAACATCGTCGTCGATGAGATATACCACCGGTGCCATCTCGTTCATTCCCTGCGCTCCGCTGTGACCAGGGGCAAGCGCAGGCCGAAGCGCGCACCGCGCGTGCCGGCCGGCTCGGCCCAGATCTGCCCGCCGTTGGCTTCCATGATGGTACGGCTGATGCTCAAACCAATGCCCATGCCATCGTCCTTGGTGCTCCAGAATGCTTCGAAGACATGTGCCAGTGCATCTTCGGATAACCCCGGGCCGGTATCGTCGATGCACAGGCATGCCCACGCACCATCGATATGCGAGCGCACGTGGATGCTGCGCGCCTCATCCGGCAGGGTCGCTAGCGCCTCCACCGCGTTGAGCAACAGATTGCCGATGACCTGCTGAATTTGCACGCCATCGGCCAGCACCGCAGGCAGGGCAGGGTCCAGTTCCAGCGACAATGCGATGCCATGGCGCTCGGTTTCGCCACGGGTGAGCGCAATCATGTCGAGCACCGTGCGGTTCAAATCCAGCGGGTGACGTTGACTCGCTTCGCCACGCGCCAGCGCACGCATGCGCGCAATGATGGCGCTGGCGCGGCCGGCGTCGGCAAGCATGCGCTCCAGTGCGGCATCGGCCTTGGCCAGGTTCGGCGGTTGCTGTGCCAACCAACGCTGGCAGGCGTTGCCGCTGGTCACGATGGCCGCCAACGGTTGATTGACTTCGTGCGCGATCGACGCGGCCAGCCCACCCATGCTGCCGCTGCGGGTCAGCCGCAATAGCCGCGCCTGCGCTGCATGCGCGCTGGCCTTGGCCGCTTCCATCTGCACTGCCAGATACGTGGTGACCGCAACCACCACCGCGCTGATGCAGGAATTGATCACCCCCACGCGGTAACTGCCGGCCGGAGTGAGATGAAAGCTGAGCACGATAAGTGCAAGGCAGGTAGCCGCCAAGGCCACCACGCCCGCGCGCGTGAGCAGGCGCACCGACAGCAGCACCACCAGCGTATAGAACAAGGCCGCCGCCACCGCGTAATCGGTGAAGGTATCGGCCACGAAGATCGCCGCTATGCCGGCCACCAGCCCGAGCATGCCAAGCAGGTCGGTGCGGGTAGGCGGCGAGCGGAACAGAGAGGTCATGCGCATGGCGGCGATTGTCTCAGCTGGCGGTGCCGCCGTTACACAACCGGCGCTGGATGCAGTGCTTGGTTCATGGAGCCGCCGGCTCAGCTGTCTGTGCCGATGGCGACCACCATGGACCGCCACCCAGGGCCTGATACAGCGCCACGGTGTCGGTGTAGCGCGCGGCTTGTGCCTGGACCGTGGCCGCCTGTGTGCTCTGGTAGGCCTGCTGTGCCTGCAACAGATCGGCCATGCCGACCGCGCCGACCACTTGTTGACGCTGCACCACCGCCAGCGTGCGCTCCGCCAGCGCCTGCGCATCGGCAGAGGCACGCAGACTCTGTGCGTCGCTCTGCAGCGCGGTGAGCGCATTGGAGACCTCGCCAAACGCGTTCAACACCACGCTGCGGTATTGCGCCATGGCCTGCGCGTAGCTGGCTTCGGCCGCCTGTTGCTGATGCGCAAGCGCACCGCCATGGAACAGCGGCTGCAGCAGGCTGCCGGCAACCGACCATTGCGTATTACCGGCCGCGAACATGCGCCCGAAACTGGCCGCAGAACCGCCGCTGGCTGCACTCAGGGTGATCGATGGCAAGCGCGCAGCGGTCGCCACACCGATCAGCGCGCTGGCCGCATGTGCTTGTGCTTCGGCGGCGCGGATATCTGGCCGGTGGTCAACCAACTGCGAGGGCAACGACAACGGCAGTTGCGCCGGAAGCTGCAGCGTCGCCAGCGTAAATGCCTCATCCGTAGCGTCGCTAGGCAATTGCCCACCCAGAATCGCGAGCAGGGTGCGTTGTAGTTCCAGCTGTTTTTCCAACGGCGGGACTGCGGCCTGCGCCTGCGCCAGTGCAGTGCGTTGGGCCAGCACCTGCGCTGTGCCGATCGCGCCAAGCGTTTGCTGGCGTTCGGTGAGCGTGCATAGCTGTTCGGCGAGTGCGACCTGCGCGCGCGCGGCATCCAGTTGCGCGCGCGCGGCCGCTTCGCCGATAGCTGCGTTGACGACATTGGCGGTGAGGCTGAGATACGCCGCATCGCGCTGATCGCGCTGCGCTTGTGCCTGCGCGCCGGCCGCTTCCACTTGCCGCCGCGTGCCGCCAAACACGTCCAGCGTATAGCTCACGCTGAGCTGCGCGGTGCGTAGCGCGTACGGCGTGTCGATGCCGACATCCGGCGCGGGTACCACCGAGTCGCGTTGCCGGCTGGCATCCACATGCAGATCCGCTTGAGGCAGCCAGGCGCCGCGTTGCGCGGCGAGTGTCTGTTGCGCCTGCCGGAGCGCCGCGTCGGCGGCCTGTAGATCCGGGTTGGCACGCAATGCGCGTTCCACCACAGCATTCAATTGCGGCGAGCCGAATGCGCGCCACCACGCGGTCGGCACGTCTTGCCCTGGCGCGAACTGTTGCGCACCGCCATGCGCTACGTCCGCTGCTGGAGTCGCTGCAGGTAACGCGTTGGCGGTGTAGCGATCTGCAGTGGGAGGAGCGGGGCGCTGAAAGTTCGGTCCCACTGCGCAGGCGGCGAGCGACACCGCCACGGCACCAGCGAGCAACGCGTTGCGAAGGTATGTCATGCGGTCGTCTCCCGGCGGCCCTGACGCGTTGCGACGAAGGCTTCCATCAGGTAATACAGCGATGGCAACAACACAAGCGTGAGCACCGTGGCGGTGACCAACCCGCCCACCACCACCGTGGCCAACGGACGTTGCACATCGCTGCCCAGGCCGGTGGCGAGCATCGCCGGTGTCAGGCCGAGTGCTGCCACCGTGGCGGTCATCAGTACCGGGCGCATGCGGCTAACCGCACCGGCCACCACCGCCTCGCGCAAGGCCATGCCGGCGTCCTGACGCAATCGGTTGATCTGCGCCAGCATCAGCACTGCGTTCAATACTGCAACGCCGAACAAGGCGATGAAACCCACCGCGCTGGAGACATTGAGCGTCATCCCGCGCAGGTGCAGTGCAGCCAGCCCGCCGATCATCGCCAGCGGCACGGCGGCCAGCACCAATGTGGGTTGGCGCAGGTTGCCGAATGCGCCGAACAGCAGCACAAACATGATGCACAGCGTAGTCGGCAGCACCACCAGCAAGCGGGCCTGGGCACGCTGCAGGTTTTCGAATTGGCCACCCCACACCAACTGCATGTGCTGCGGATCGATCCGCACCTGCCGCGCGAGCGTTGCCTGCGCATCGCTGAGAAAACTGGACAGATCGCGGCCGCGCACGTTGAGCCGCACGATGATGTTGCGCCTGCCCATCTCGCGCACGATCACGCTCTGGCCGCTGGTGGTGGTGATGCTGGCCACGGCCGATAGCGGTATCTCCGCACCGGCAGCGGTGCGCAAACGCAACGCGCCGATGGCCCGCGGATCGTTGCGATACCGTTGCGGAAAGCGCACGGTGATGTCGTAGCTCTTCTCGCCGATATACATCTGCCCGATCGGGCTGCCGCCGATGCCGGTGGAAATCAGATCCGACACATCGGCGGCATTGATACCGTAGCGCGCCGCCGCCTCGCGGTCGAAGCGCACCTGCAGGTTGGGCAGGGGCGGTTCCACATCCACGGCGATATCTGCAGCGCCCGGCACCTTGTGCAAGGCCGCCGCCACCTGGTCGGCAACACCACGCACCTGCTGCAGATCGTCGCCGAACACCTTCACAGTCAGATCGCTGTGCGCTCCGGAGAGCTTGTCCTGCACACCATCGATCATCGGCTGCATCATGCTCACCGTATAGCCGGGCATCTGCGCATAACGCGCGCCAAGCGCGGCGATCAGTCCCTGCTTGTCCATGCCCGATGGCCAGTCTTTGTACGGACGCAAGCCCACGCTCGCTTCGATATGCGAGGGCGTCCAGTAGTCGGTGCCGTCGTCGTTGCGCCCGGTCTGGGTCACCATGTACGACACCTCGGGAAATTCCAGCGTGGCCTTGCGCAAGGCGTTGGCCATGGTGGCGGCCTTGTCCAGGGTGATGCCTGGCGGCATCTGCACCTGCAGCCACAGTGAGCCTTCATCGATATAGGGCAAGAAGTCGCGGCCAATGCTGCCACCTAATACGGCCAGCACGCACAAGGCCAGCGCCGCACTGGCCAGCAACCAACCGCGTCGGCCAACGCTACGCTCCAGCAATGCGCGGTAGCGCTGCCCCAGTGCCTCCAATACGCGGTTGTGCATCATCCTGCGCGGCTTGCGGAACGCCAGCCACGCCAGGGCGGGAATCACCATCAATGCCACCAGCAGCGCACCAATCAAGGCCGCGCCCACTGCGTAGGCCATCGGCGAAAACAGCTTGTATTCGATGCGTTCAAACGCGAGCAGCGGCAGATACGCACAGCCGATCACTGCCATGCCGAAGAAGATCGGCCGTGCAACATGCAAGGTGGCGTCGATCGCATCGTGCGCAGTCAACGCTCGCTCGCTGTTTTCCTCGCGCAAGCGCAGCACATTTTCCACCAGCACCACTGCGCCATCGACCAGGATGCCGAAGTCGATCGCGCCCAAGGAAAGCAGATTGGCCGGAATCTTGAGGTGGTGCATGAAGATGAAAGCGATCAACAATGACAGCGGGATGGTCAGCGACACGATTGCCGCCGCGCGTGGGCTGCCCAGGAAGATCAACAGCACCACACCCACCAGCAGCATGCCTTCGGTGAGCGTGGCGCTCACCGTGTGCAGCGTCGCATCGATCAACGCGGTGCGGTCCAGATACGGCACCACCTTGACGTCCTTGGGCAACAAGCTGTTATTGAGCTCCTCCACGGCGCTGTGGATGCCTTGCAAGGCCACCGACGGATTGCTGTCCTTGAGCAGCAATGCGATGCCTTCAATCGTGTCCGGGTTGTTGTCCTTGCCCAGGATGCCGCGCCGCTCCACATTGTCGTAGCGCACCTCGCCTAGATCCTTGACCAGCACCGGCACGCCATTGCTGCTGCTCACCACCACGTTGCCAATGTCCTGCAACGAGTGCAGCAGGCCGATGCCACGGATCACGTAACTCTGTTCGCCGCGATCCATCACGCTGCCGCCGCCATCGGCGTTATTGCTGGTGATGGCGCTCTTGACCTGTTGCAACGAGACCCCGTAGCGGGTCAAGCGATCCGGTTCCAGGGCCAATGAAAACTGCGTGGTGAGGCCGCCAAAGTTGGTGACATCGGCCACGCCTTGCACTTTCTGCAGGCGCGGAATCACCGTCCAGAATTGCAGGTCGGACAGCTCGCGTAGGCTGCGTGTTTTCGATTCCAGCGTGTAGCGATAAATCTCACCCGTCGGTGAGGTGTACGGGTCCAGCCCGGGAATCGCGCCATAGGGCAGGGTGACCGCCTGCATGCGTTCCAGCACGCGCTGCCGCGCGAAGTAGCCTTCCGTTCCATCATCGAAGACCAACGTGATCAACGACAGCGCGAACAGGCTGCGCGAGCGCAACACATGCAGGCCTGGCGTACCCATCAACGCACGTTCCAGCGGCACGGTGATTTGCTGTTCCACTTCCTCTGCACCCAGGCCCGGTACCTGCGTGACCACCTGCGAAGTAACATCGGCGATATCTGGATAGGCTTCCACCGGCAGCTGCGTCCAGCTCCAGGTGCCGTATAACGCAATGAGCACGAAGACCAGCCAGACGATGCCGCGGCGTTGAAAGCAGGTGGTGATGATCGACTCAATCATTGAGCAAGGCTCCGTCCTTGATCACCACACGCTCGCCTGCCTTCAAGCCGGACAGGATTTCGGTGTACCCATCCATAGCGCGGCCGGTGGTCACGATGCGCGAGCGATAAACGAACGGCGCGGTTTCGATAAACACCCGCGTATACAGCCCCATTTGCAACAGCGCGCTGGCGGGAACCATCAACGCCTGCTGAGGGCGTGCTTGAAACTGGGCGCGCGCAAACATGCCAGGCTTGAGCAGGCTATCGTGGTTATTCAATGCCACCCTGACTTTCAACGTGCGGGTGGTGGGGTCGAGCAGATCGTCCAGGTGTTGCACCTGGCCGGTGAAGCGTTGGCCTGGATAGGCATCCAGGCTGGCAGTGACCGGCTGCCCTTCGAAGACCTGGCCAATCTCGCGCTCCGGCACGCTGGCGGTCAGCCACACCTGCGAGATATCGGCCACCGTCATCAGTGGCGCTGAGGTGTCGTTCCAGAAGCCGCCCGGCGCGGCGCTCAGGTCCACCACGCGGCCGGCAATGGGCGCACGCAAGACATAGCGCCGATGCGACGTTGCTTGTGCAGCCACACCCAACTGGGCCAGACGGTCGCCGGCCGCGCGCGCATCGTTTTGCGCATTATCGAAAGCCTGCTGTGCTGTTTGTAGATCGCGTGCTGCTGCAATGCTGTCTGCTGCCAGCGCCTTCTGCCGGGCAAGTTCCAGACGTGCTTGTTGCAGCGTGGCGCGCGCTTTGCCGGCATCGCTGTAGGCACTGGCAAGTTCGGCAGAATCAAGCACGCACAGCACATCGCCTGCACGCACGGTGTCGCCCAGGGTCTTGGGCAATGCGACCACGCGCCCGGCCAACGGCGGTACGACACGCACCAGCCGCTCGGGCAACACATCGATCACGGCCGGCATTTCCAGCATGGGGGCGATGCGCTGGCTGCGCACTGCCTGCACGCGTAAGCTGGAACGCAACGGCGAGTGCGCCGGCACGCTCACCTGGGTATTGGTGTGGATGAGCAGCGGCGAGGGAGCCGCCGGTGGCGGCGTGGCACCGCAGCCAGCAAGCAGGCTGCCGACGCAGGCAGCTGCCAGCGTAGAACGCAGGAAGAGGGACGACATGCTGTGACTCGAGCGGGGAGGGGAAGGCGTTGCACATGCAGTCCGCAACCCGCGAAAGCGGGCAGCGCTTGCAGTGGCGATGCAGACACGCCCGCTGCCGGCAGCGGCGTACAACGGCATCGCCTGGCACCCATGGCATTGGCCATAGGATGGAGTTACGCGCCTGCCATCGGGGCCGGCGCAGTGACGACGCGTACTGCAGCCGCGTCGATGGCGTGCATGGTGCCAGCCGTCAACGCGTGAAACCAGGGGTTTTCAGGCGTTTTCGGCAGTCCATGGACATCGCATCGATATACCTTCGTATCGTCTGTGCGCGGCCGGTACGCAGGACGCCTTATCAGTCAAGGCATTCTGCAGGTCGGCGTTCACATGAGGCCAGCAACGAAAAGGCCCCGGACATGCCGGGGCCTTTCTTTATATCTGTCACACCAGCGTGCGTGAGAGCATCACTTGCGCCGCCTGCAGCATCGCTGTATCGGCGGCGATCAGAACTGCCAGCGCAGACCGACGTTGGCATTGATGCTGTTGGCGTCCGAACGACCACGCTCGGCGCCCACGTTGCCGTAGATGGAGAACGCATCGTTGAGCTGATAACGCACGCCAACCGAGGCACGCAGTGATTGCTTGGACACCGGCTCGCCGGCAACCTTGAAGCGCGCTTCCGGCAAGCCGGTGAACCACGCGGAGAAGTCGGAATTCGGATTGCCCAGCAGCGAGCGATACGCCACCAGACCATCGAAGCCCCAGTTGCCGTGTTCCAGGTGACCGCGCACGCCCACCTCGCCATACCCTGCGCGCATGGTGTCGCTATTGGCGCTCAATCCCAAGCCGGTCACCGACGCTTCGCTGAAGGCATCCTGGGTCTGGCTCACCACACCGGCGGCCACGAACGGCGACAACCCGGCATGCGGCATCAAGCCGATTTCCGCGCGCGCCGACCAGTTGGTGTCGTGGCGACGGTCCTGCAAGCGCTCGCCGATGCTGCCGGCCTGCACGTTGCGTTCGGTTTCGACGTTGCTCATGCCGTACGAACCGATCGCCGACAGATACGCCTGGCCAATCGGCTGGTACAGGTAGGCGGTCATCGCATAGCGGTCCGAGCGCAGCCGGCTCGACGACGCGGCGATGTGCGCACGGTCCTGACCGGAGGTCACGGCCGCACCGACGATGGTGCCGGCATTGCCCATCGGCAGATCCGCGCCGAAGGTGGTCGCCTGCTGGGTGTAATCGGCCGAATCGAAACCGCTGCGGCTCAGATCACCATCCAGGTAGCTGCCCTGCATCCAGGTGGTCAGCGTGGTGGTGTCGGCGAGGTAGGGCAGGCGATCGGCAGCCACACGTGCGTCGTTGAGTGCTGACTGGAAGCCCAGCGTACGCTCGATACCGTGCACCTGGCCGGCCAGGGTCGGCAGCGATGCGGCAACCTGCGCATCGGACGCGGCAATCAGCGAACCGGTGGCGCTGATCAGGCCGCCCAGGTTGTCGGTGTCGCCCGAGGCGACCCGCGTATCCAGCACCTTGACCAGCGAATCGACCTGGTTCGCACCATTGACCACCGACTGCGGCGCACCGGCCGCCTGCGCACTGGCGGCGGAGGAATTACGGGTCAGGGTCGCGGTGACGGTGGTCGGGTCGTAAGACAGTGCCGCGTTCCAGAAGAAATTATTGGCGTACTGCACGCGGTCGAACGTGCCTTGCAGGACGCCGGCCTGGACGATCTTTTCGGTGCTGCCCACGGTATAGCCGGCCGCTTCCGGCAGCAACAGCAGATTGCCCTTCAAGCTGGCCTGGCCAGTGACGGTAAGAGCCTTGCCCAGCTCGACGGCGGTGGTGCCGGTCGAGTTGACCAGGCTGTAGTTGCCGTTGATGACACCGCCGCGCGCTTCGAAGGTGGCCGAGTTGGCCACCAGAAGATCCGAATGCAGGCTGCCGGTGAGCGACAACACGCCATCGAGAATGGTGGTGCCGCCGGTGTAGGTGTTGGTGCCGCTCAGGGTGAGCTTGCCGGCGCCGCTCTTGGTCAGGCTGCCCACACCGGAGATATCGTTGCTGAACGTGCTGTCGTAGCCAGAGCTCACGTTGGCTGCCCAATTGCTTGCGAACTGGCCCGGACCCTTGATCGCCTTGGCGGCATTGACCAGGCCCCAGCCGTACAGCGCGTCCACGCCCGGGTCGCCCAGGTCGGTGGCAGTGGTCAGCAGGGTTTGCTGCAGGTTGGAGGCGCTCATCCACGGATACACGCCCAGCACCTGCGCGGCGACACCGCTGACAGCAGCAGTGGAGAACGAGGTACCAGCAATCTGACCGCCCAATTCGGTGCCGGCCAGGGCCGGGGCGGTGTAGCTGCCCGGCGCGACCAGGCACCATTGCGCAGCGGCGCCGCAGTGATTGGAATAGCTGGTCAGGCCGGCGGCATTGCCGGCGCTGTCGATATTGATCGCGCCCACGGCCAGCCAGTTGTTGCGCAAGCTGGCTTCCTGCACTGGCGTTGCGGCCGGGTAGGAGGCTTCCGCCGCGCCTTCGTTGCCGGTGGCGGCCACGATCAACGCGTCGGCCTGCACCAACGGGGTCAGTGCGTACTTCCAGGCCAGTGCAGCGTTGGCGCTGGCGGTGGCATCCGGATAGGACGCGCCGATGGAGAGGTTGGCGATGCGCACGCCAGCAGCGGCCAGATCCACCGCAGCGCGGCGGGTCGGCTGCGTGCCGCAGGAATTTTCGGCGCAGATGCGCGCATAGAACAGGTCCGCATCCGGCGCGACGCCACCGGCGAAGCCGTCCTGCGCCGAGCCCAGAATCAGCGCTGAGACAATCGTGCCGTGGCCGCGCAAGGCATTGGCCGACGACTCCGGGGTACCTGGGCTGGCGGTGTAATCGTTGAAGCTGTCGACCTTGCCGCTGATCGGCGCGTAGCTCTGCACCAGGTTGTCGTCCAGCACTGCCAGCTTCACTCCCTTGCCCTTGGCACCGGCCTGCTGCGCCAGATCCGCATTGGTCGGCACCAGAAGATTGCTGCCCACACCCTGGTAGCGGGCTGGGGCCGGCGTCGGAGCCGGCGCCGGCGCGGGCTTGGGAAG
This sequence comes from Xanthomonas vasicola, assembly GCF_000772705.2. GTDB lineage: Bacteria > Pseudomonadota > Gammaproteobacteria > Xanthomonadales > Xanthomonadaceae > Xanthomonas > Xanthomonas vasicola. The sequence continues at coordinate 44,772 of NZ_JSBW02000040.1, read as the reverse complement.
CGGGTCGGCTGCCGGCGGCGGAGTTGTCGGCGCCGGGGCGATGACGGTGCTCTGCGGCGCGTCGCTACGGACGTTGCCGCCACCGCCACCGCCGCCACAGGCGGTCAGGACGAGGCAGGAGGCGATGGTGGTTGCGAGTAGCGAGCGATTCATAGGTTTTGTCGATTCCAGTTATTGAGTGCGCCGCTACAGCTGTTTATTCAAATTTGGCGCAGAGGGTTCCAGCGCCGGCGATCACCAGCGAAGGCATTAGTTTCACGCGTTATTCATTTTTCAACCGCTGCGCTTTCCGTCTCTTCGGAGTGCGCTCGCGGAGCATCCGGTCAATGTTTTCTGCATGACCGAGTGCTTGCGAGATTGTTTAACGGCGCTATCCAGGAACTCTAAAGCCTGAATGGACAGTTGCTATTCAGAGAAAACGCGCCGAGATAGATTTTTCCGAGTTAATCCATAGTCAAAACGGATTGGCAGCGCAGTAACAGGCCTCACCGCGGATTGTTGTCGGAGCGAACTCTACAATAATGCGTCACAAATCTCGAAGGGAGGCAATCCTAAATGCGACAGCAGTCCCGAGTAATAGGGGAAACATATCCCGGATGTCGGTGGATCCCCTACCTGCGGTAGCGAATTCAAGCGCAAGTTAGCAGTTCTAACGGACTCTGGCGTTTGCTGTTGGATTCGGGTGAATTTTATTCAGAAATAAATCAAATAATGCTTGGTGCCTCGCTGTTTAAAATAGTATTTCGATACAGATATACTGAATGAGGTCGAGAGTTGCTGGTCATTGTGCGTAATCCAGCGGCCCGCGCGGGCTAAATTCACCAAAACCCGCATTTTTGCCTTGCACTGGAATTAGGCATTTGAAATAAATAACCCGACTATGCGTCACCTGCAACAGCCCCATGATCGGGTCGACGAATATCCGGTTAATTGGGTGTGGGGATTTAATTCCGACACCCGCAGCTGTATTTCAGGACAGCGCCGGGAAGATATGAAGGGTCTCAAGCGTTCCTGCTTGTGAGGGCTGACGCGGAGCTTGCCAAGACACAGCGGCACGCGGTTGTGCCTGCGAGGTTGTATGCTGCGGCTGGCACGTACGCCCCATGCGTGGCCATACCGTCCCAGACAGGGTGAAATTGCGGCGGCGCTATGCTTGCACGTACACATGCGCATGCATCGGACCGGTCGCTGGTCATCGCCAAAGCCGGCGCGTTGCATATAAACCATTCAAAGTGCGCTGCTGGCGCTTCGAGCAATGGTCGCTATGCTCGCCGCGGATGAGCACTACATCGCCCGACGATCTGATGACGATGGAAGGGATCCTGCACGGCATTGGCTATACCGTGAGGGCCCGTCAGCTCGAAAGCCGCCGCGTGGTGCTGGAGATCTTGCAGGCAGGCGGGCGGTGCGTGCCGTTGACGGGTTCGCCCACCTTCGGTTCGCTGCAGGCGGCCGTGGACATCGGCAGCAAGCTGGCCGCGCAGTACATCGGCGAGCTGGTCAGCAAGTAGGCCTGCGGCCCTTGCCGCAGCCCGGCCACGCACGGGGTTAGCGCATGGTTTGCAGCATGCGGTGACTTGGTTGGTGGCCAGTCTGGTCAGTGATGCCGTGAAGTAAGCTGCGTGTGCGGTCATACACATCGTGCAAGCGCCTTCACGCGGCCCTATTCTCTGCCACAGCATGAGGGGGCAATGCGTCGCTGCTGTGCCAGACGGAGATGACGCTGCGTGACACAGGCAAGGAAAGACCCAGCATGCGCGGAGTAGCGCGCATGTTCTGGCTGATGCAAGCGTTGGGCTGGTCGCTGTTCCTGGCAATTGCCTACCTTGCTCGGCCCAGCGAAGAAACCGTGTCCGATGGGCTACAGCTGGCCGCAGTGGCCGGCTTGAGCGTGGGCGGGTTGCTGGGCAGCCTGCTGCTGCGCTGGCTATACCGCAAGCTGCAAGCCGATGGCTATGGCGAAGTGCATTGGCTGGCCTGCTGCTGGTTGTCAGCCTGCTGGCGGCGCTGGGCGTGGATCTGTCGGTCCATAGCGTGCTGCTGGGCTTGCGCGGATTTTCGCGGGGTTGATGGCGCTGCATGAGGCGCAACCGATGATCTCGGGCACGGCGCTGCTATGGCCGGCCCACATCGCCTGGGCCTTGCTGTACCTGTCGATCAGCAGACAGACGCGGCTGGCCGGGAAGCCACCCGCCACCAGAACGATCTGCGGCTGGCGCTCAAGGAGGTCCAGTTGCACCGTCTGCCCGGCCATATCAGCCCGCATTTCCCCTTCAACACGCTCAACAATGCTGATGCCTGCGGCGCTGGTTGCGTCGCGCCGGCCGAGCAGGCAATGCTCAGTGCGGTGGCCAATACCATCATTGCAACTGACTTCATAAGCTGCTCCTCCAGAATGAGGCTCACACTGGGAGGGCAGCCGTGCCGCGCCCAGCGATGCATGACGTGCGGTCGAGGCGGGAATTGAGGGGTCGCCGCTGCGGGTGAGCGGGAGCGATCAGCGACGCGTTGCGCTGCGCTCGGATGTACACCCCGCGCTGTTCTGGCTGGCGACATGCAGCCGAGTGATGCGTACCATCCACGCTACTCGCCGCCATGCCAACGCGCGATGCTGGTATCGAGCGCGACAACGCGCGCATGCGTTGGGAAGAGGTGTTGATCACAAAACGCACCAGGCCGCGGTGATCTGCAAGGGCATCAACCGCCGAAACATCACGCGGTTCATCACACACAAGCTGGCAGCATCGGGGCACGTTTCGCCATTGCCACAATGAGTCCGCTATGAATTCAACAACCGTACCGGCCCGTCCCTGGGCTATCCACCCGTTCCACGCAGCCGTGCTTGGCGGTGTGTGGCCACTGTTTCTCGGTGCGTTGCTGAGCGACTACGCCTACTGGAGCAACTATCAGATCCAGTGGAGCAATTTTGCATCCTGGCTGCTGGTGGGCGCGATGGTGCTGACCACTGTTGCGTTGGTGTGCGCCATCGTCGCGCTGGCGCGCGGAAGTCGTAACCTGATCTACATCATTGCGCTCGGCGCCGCCTGGATCGTGGGCTTCTTCGATTGTCTGCATCACGCACGTGACGCGTGGGCGATCATGCCGGCCGCCCTGGCGCTGTCGGCAATTGCGACACTGTTCGCGTTGGTTGCAACCTGGGCGGGATTGTCCGGTCTGCGCGTAGGAGGTGCACGATGAAGCGTCAGACCACCAGTATCATCACGGTGTCCATTCTTGCCGCAGCGCTAGCCGCATGCGGCAAGGCACCCGAGCTCAATCAGCACGGTGCGACGCCAGAGTTACCCACGCCTGATCGTGGCTTGCTGCCCGACATGACCATCGCAGATCCGACGAGCTGGGGCGAGGGCAAGCCGACTGTGCCGGCAGGCTATCGCATCACTGCGATCGCCAAAGATCTCGGCATTCCCCGCCAGACGCTGGTGTTGCCCAATGGCGATATCCTGGTGGCAGAAGGCCGTGGCGGCGGCGCGCCAAACCTCAAGCCAAAGGATGTGATTGCCGGTCCGATCAAGGCCAAGGGCACCTCCAAGGCCAAGAGCGGCAACCGCCTGACCTTGCTGCGCGATGCCAATGGCGATGGCGTCTACGAGTTGAAGACGGTGTTTGCCGACAAGCTCAACGCACCTTACGGGCTCGCGCTGATTGGCAACGCGCTGTATGTGGCCAATCAAGATGCGCTGGTGCGCTTCGACTATCGTGAGGGGCAGACGCAAGCGAGCGGGGCACCCACCAAGGTCACCGACCTGCCGTCGGCGATCAATCACCACTGGACCAAGGCGCTCACCGCCAGCGCTGACGGCCGCTACCTGTATGTGGCCATCGGCTCAAACAGCAACATCACCGAGCGCGGCATGGCGGTCGAACTCGACCGCGCGCAGATCTGGCAGGTGGATGCCGCCACCGGCGCGCACAAGCCATATGCCACCGGCATCCGTAACCCGACTGCGCTGGCTATCCAGCCAGGCAGCGGTGCACTGTGGGCAGTCGTCAACGAGCGTGATGAAATCGGCCCCAACCTGGTGCCCGACTATTTGACCTCGGTGCGCGAAGGCGGCTTCTACGGCTGGCCATATAGCTATTGGGGCAAGAACGTGGATGCCCGCGTGATGCCGCAGGATCCGCAGAAGGTGGCGTCGGCGATCGTGCCGGACTATGCGCTGGGCTCTCATGTCGCCGCACTTGGCGTTGCGTTTTCGTCCAGCGCAATGGGGCCGAAATTCGCCGACGGTGTGTTTGTTGGTGAGCATGGCAGCTGGAATCGCGACCCGCCGGTTGGCTACAAGGTGGTGTTCGTGCCGTTCCGCGACGGCCGCCCGGCGGGCGACGCGATCGACTTCGTCTCAGGGTTCCACGGCGAAGATGGCAAGACCCGCGGCCGCCCGGTCGGCGTCACGGTCGACCCGCATGGTGCGCTGATCGTTGCCGACGATCTGGCCAACATCATCTGGCGCGTAACGCCAGAGACTGCGGCTGCTGCGTCAGCCACACCCGCTTCACCGCAGTAAGCAGAAGCGCGTTGTGCCGTTTCCGACCCCGGTCCTGCATGGTCCGGGGTCGGAACTGCATTGAGATGCTTCAGGTTGCTTCCACTGCTCGCCCTGTTTTCATGCTCTGAAATGCGATGTGTCTGATGTGACACGCACGCTCTGACCCACCGCCGATAGCAGGGCCATTAGCAGGCAGAGATTTCGACTTTCTTCGGCGCCTGCAGATTCGCTTGGGACCCGTGTTATCGGGCGAATGCCGCCGGGGTTTTCCATGCCAGTGCACGGTGGGAACGTTGCTCGCTATAGAACTTCCGCCACGCCTCGATTTTGCTCCGCGCATCGGCCAACGACAAGAACCAATGCGCGTTTAGACACTCCTGCCGCAGCCGGCCGTTGAAGCTTTCCACCATCGCGTTGTCCGTCGGCGTGCCACGCGGGGAAAAGTCCAGTTCCACGCCGTTCTCATATTCCCAGCGATCCATCACCTTACCGGCAAATCCACTGCGGTTATCCACCTTGATCGCTTCGGGCTTGCCTCGTTGAACAACCAAGCGTGCCACGGCTGCGGCGACATCGTCAGCGCGCAAGGATTGATCCACCACGATATCCGGGCATTCATGCGTGAAGTGGTCCAGCACCGGCAACAGCCGGAAGCGACGGCCGCCAAAAAACGCGTCACTGACGAAGTCCCTCCCCCATAACATGTTGGGCGCAATGGCCACCTTGATCGGTTGCCGGCGGCGGCGGCTCCTGCTGCGCTGGGGCCGACAATGCCGCAATGACAGGCCTTGTTCCTTGTAAATCTGATGCACCTGCTTAGGGTTGTCCCGCCAGCCTTCCCGGCGCAGCATCACCAGTACCCGCTCGCAGCCGTAATGGATCCGCGTCTGGGTGATCTCACGCATCCGCAGACGAATAGCGCTGCGGTCACGCGCCTTGGCCTCATAAGAAAAACGCCGAACGTGACATTGATTCCCAGCTCTGCCTGCTTGAGCGCGTACGCGATCTGCTCCTCGGTGGAACGGGACTTCTTCATCGCCTGACTCCTCATTGCCACAGGATCCCATGCGGGCGAAGTCTCTTCTTTACGCTGGCCCGGTTTATTGGGGTGGGTCACCGTTTAGTTGCTCGCGTGTTGTGACCCAACGCGCAGCGGGATAGCGCGAAATCGCCAGCCGCATGGACAAAGCCCGCGTGCTGGCACGTGCCGACAGCGTGCGCTGCCATTGTCACTGGCGTATGCGTCCAAGCCCATCACGCACACCCATACCTGCCATCCCGGCGTTCGATTTCATGTCGCCGGCAGCAGCGCACACGATACGCATCCGGTGCAAGGGATACGCCTTTGCCACACCGCCGCTGCAACCGCAGCGCCAGCAACCATGCAGATCATCGGAGGCCGCATGTCCGTTCGCAGCAGCAGTCAGAAGTTCATTGCCAGGAATCGCGCGCCTCGCGTGCAGATCGAGTACGACGTCGAGATCTACGGCTCGCAGAAGAAAGTGCAGGTTCCGTTCGTCATGGGTGTGTTGTCGGATCTGTCCGGCGCCAATACGGAAAGCCTGCCGGCGCTGGAAGCACGCGAGGCAGTGGAAATCGATGTCGACAATTTCGATAGCCGGCTGCGTGCCATGCAACCGCGCGTGGCAATGAGCGTTTCCAATACCCTCACCGGCAGCGGCGAGTTACCTGTCGATATCACCTTCGACAGCCTGGACGATTTTTCGCCTACCGCCGTCGTGAAAAAGGTGGCACCGCTGGCCGAGCTGCTGGAAGCGCGTACCCAGTTGGCCAATCTGGGCACCTACCTCGACGGCAAGGCCGGTGCTGAGCGCCTGATCGCCGATGCGATCAAGGATCCCACCCTGCTGCGCTCGCTGGTCGCGTCCCCCAAGTCGAAGGATGAGTAACCTCATGGCGACCCAAAATTCCGCTGCCCAAGACCTTACCGACGCCCAGCCGCAGACCACGCAGTCCGACGACTTTGCGACTCTGCTGAACCGTGAATTCCGCCCGCGCAGCGAACGCGCTGGCGAAGAAGTGCGACTGGCTGTGCGTACCTTGGCCGAGCAGGTGCTGGAGCGCAGCGACATCATCAGCGATGACGTTGCGCAGACCATCAACGCGTATGTCGCCGAGATCGACCGCAAGATCACCGAGCAACTCAACCTCATCCTGCACGCCGCGCAATTCCAGGCGCTGGAGGGTGCATGGCGCGGACTGCATTATCTGGTCAGCAACACCGAATCGGACACGCAGTTGAAGATCCGCGTGCTCAATGTGTCCAAGAAGGAACTCGCCAAGAACCTTAAGCGCTTCAAGGGGACCGCCTGGGACCAAAGCCCGGTGTTCAAGAAAATTTACGAAGCCGAATACGGCCAGCTGGGTGGCGAACCCTACGGCTGTTTGATTGGCGATTACCACTTCGACCACAGTCCGCAGGATGTCGACACGCTGCGCGGCATCAGTCAGATTGCCGCCGCCTCGCATGCGCCTTTCATCGCCGCTGCGGGTCCTGGGTTGATGGGCATGGAAAGCTGGAGCGAGCTGTCCAACCCGCGCGATCTGGCTAAGATTTTTTCCACCCCCGATTACGCGGCTTGGCGTTCGTTGCGTCAAAGCGAGGATGCCAAGTACCTGGCGCTGGCCATGCCACGCACACTGGCGCGGCTGCCGTATGGAGCCAAGACCGATCCGGTGGAAGCGTTCGACTTCGAAGAAGACACCCAGGGCGCCGATTCGTCCCGCTACACCTGGCAAAACGCCGCCTACGCGATGGCGGTCAACATCAACCGCTCCTTCAAACAGTACGGTTGGTGCACCCGCATTCGCGGCGTGGAGTCGGGTGGGGCGGTGGAAGGCCTGCCGACGCATACCTTCCCGGCCGACGATGGCGGTGTCGACATGAAGTGCCCGACCGAGGTTGCCATCACCGACCGCCGTTCGGCCGAACTCGACAAGATGGGCTTGATGCCGCTGGTGCATCGCAAGAACACCGACATGGCTGCCTTCATCAGCGCGCAGTCGCTGGGCAAGCCCGAGGAATACGACGACCCGGACGCCACCGCCAATGCAGCGCTGAGCGCACGCTTGCCTTATATGTTCGCCTGCTGCCGCTTCGCGCATTACCTGAAGTGCATCGTGCGCGACAAGATCGGCTCATTCAGCACGCGCCAGCAGATGCAGAGCTGGTTGACCGACTGGGTGATGAACTACGTCGACGGCGATCCGGCCAATTCCAGCGAAGAAACCAAGGCGCGTAAGCCATTGGCCGCTGCCGAAGTGGTCGTCGAAGAGGTCGAGGGCAACCCGGGCTACTACACCTCAAAGTTCTTCCTGCGCCCGCATTACCAGCTTGAAGGCCTGACGGTATCGCTACGCCTAGTCTCGCGCTTGCCATCGGCGCAGGCCGCCTGATCGGCCACAGGCGTCGCTTTCAAACACGAATGACCTGCGGCTGACAACGCCGCGGGATCGGCTTCCCCTTCCTGCACCACCCATCACTGGAGAAGTTCCATGGCTTTCGATATGCATCTCAAATTCGGCTCGGGCGACGTCGAGATCAAGGGCGCGTCCAACCATTCCAAGCACAAGGACGAAGTGCCGATCATTGCCTGGTCGTGGGGCACCAGCAACACCGGCAACCTGCACACCGGCGCCGGGTATGCGGCCGGCGGCAAGGCCAATGTGCAGGATATTTCCATCACCAAATACGTCGATAGTTGCTCCAACGCATTGCTCAATGCGTGTTGCACAGGCGCACGTGTGGATTCGGCCACGCTGTACGTCACCAACGCCACCGGCGAGCAGTCAGACTACGTGACGATCGAACTCAGCGAAGGCGTGATGATCACCTCGGTGTCCACCGGCGGCAGCGGTGGCGAAGACCGTCTGACCGAAAACGTGACCCTGCATTTCGGCAAGTTCAAGTATTCGTTCCAGCCGCAGGACGACAAGGGCAAGAAGCAGGGCGGCACCAAGGACTTCACTTTCAACATGCAGGAAGTGAAGAAGTCCTGAGCCCCACGCATCCCCCAACCGGAGCGCCGCTGCCGATGTCTGCTGTCCATCCCGAACATGCCTGCGCCCGCCTGCTCAAGGCGGGCGACCCGGCGCAATCGTTGGCCACCGCCAAAGACTGGGTGCGGCAGTGCCCGGCCGATGCCGAAGCACGCATCGGGCTGTTCCAACTGCTGGCGGTGGCCGGAGAGTGGCAGCGCGCGCAACAACAACTGCGCCTAGCCGCGCAGTTGGACCAGAGTTGGGGCGGCGTGGTGGCTGCGTATGTGCGCATCCTCGACGCCGAATTGGAACGCGAACAGGTACTGGTCGGCCAGATGATGCCGCTGATGCCGGGTCAGGTCCTGCCGTGGCAGCACGATCTGCTGCAGGCACTGCAGCATGATCGCGACGGCGAATCAGGGCATGCAGCGCGACGGCGTGCCCTGGCGCTTACGCAAGCCGATGCCATCGCTGGCCACATCGATGGCCAGCGTTTCGACTGGCTGGCCGACGCCGATCCGCGTTTTGGTCCGTGCCTTGAGGTCATCCTCGAAGTGGGCTACGCCTGGGTGCCGTTCGTCCAATTGCGCAGCCTGCGCTTCGAAGCGCCGACTACGCTGCGCGACTTGCTATGGCAGTCGGTCGACGTCCAATGGCATGACGGCACGCGCAGCCGTGGCGTGGTGCCGTGCCGTTATCCCGATAGCCAACACAGCGAGGAGGGCGCGATCCGCCTCGGCCAGCGCACCGAATGGGAGGGCGAGGAGTTGTCCGCATGCGGTCTGGGGCAACGCCTGCTGGCTGGCAGCGAGGACGACTACCCGGTGCTCGACATCCGCCACATTGCATTCGACACCGCCGCGGTGGAAGCGCCATGGCCGAACTGACTCAACAAGAGCGTTTGCAGCCATCGCTGCTGGACCGATTGATCGACGACCGCCGGCACGAACTGGCGGAAAGCCGCGACGCACGGGCGATCAGTCCAGCCAAGCTGCGCGACTGCGTCATGCGCGACCTGGCCTGGCTGCTCAATTGCACACGCCATTGGCATGAGGATGCGCTGCAGGATTATCCGCATGTCGCCAGCTCGGTGCTCAATTACGGCATCCCGGACCTGGCCGGCGCACGGCTGGCGGGGCTGGACGTGATCGAACTGCAGAACCGCATCCGTACAGCGATTGTGGCGTTCGAGCCGCGCCTGGCTGCAGCCAGCCTGCAGGTCACCGCGAAAGTGGATACCGGGCGCATGGACCGCATGTCGCTGTCATTTGTCATCGACTCCGAACTGTGGGCACAGCCGCTGCCGTTGGCGCTATATCTGCGTACCGATCTCGACCTGGAAACCGGTCGATTCAATCTGTCTTCCGGAACCCACTAAGTCATGGACCCGCGCCTGCTCCATCACTACAACCGCGAGTTGCAGCATGTGCGCGAGATGGGTGCGGAGTTCGCGCAGGCGTATCCGAAAGTGGCGGGCCGGCTCGGGATGAGCGGCATCGACTGCGCCGACCCTTATGTCGAACGTCTGCTGGAAGGATTTGCGTTTCTCTCCGCGCGCGTGCAACTCGAGCTGGAAGCCCAGCAACCGGTATTCGCGCAGCACCTGACGGAAATGCTGTATCCACATTTTCTGTCGCCGGTGCCGTCGATGGCCGTGGTGGAGTTGCAACCCGAGCAAGGCGAGGGTATCGGACCAGCGGGGCATGTGGTGCCGCGCGGCAGCGCGCTGCGCTCGTTGATCGGGCATGGCGACCGCACCGCCTGCGAATACCGCACCGCGCACACAGTGACGCTATTGCCGCTGCGCCTGACCGCTGCAAGCTACCTGGCCTCACCGGCAGCGCTGGCCACGCTCGGTGAGCCGGTCGAGCCGCGCGCGCGCGCCGGCTTGCGTCTGGTGTTTAACGTGCATGCCGGGCTGCGCTTGGACATGCTGGCGCTGGACACATTGCCGATCTTCATTACCGGCGCCGATGGGCTGGCTGGCACCCTGTACGAACAACTGCACGCCAATGCGTTGGGATTCGTGGTGCGTGCCCGTTCCGCGGATGGGCAGGTGCTCACTCGCACCTTCGGCCCCGAGCATCTGCAGCCGCAGGGCTTCGATGACGAGCAAGCGCTGCTGCCGCGCAGCGAACGCTCTTTCAGCGGCTATCGCTTGCTGCAGGAATACTTCGCTTGCCCCGAGCGTTTTCTGTTTGCGGCATTCGATGGGCTGTCGCAGGTGCTGACGCGAGCGGCGTGCGCCGAATTCGAGATTCTGGTGTGGTTCGATCGCAGCGTCGAGCGGCTCGATAACGCGGTGGATGCGAGTAACTTCCGCCTGCATTGCACTCCGGCGATCAACCTGTTCCCACGGCGCGGGGACCGCATCCATCTGCATCCCGGCATCGCCGAGCACCATGTGCTGGCCGACCGCACGCGGCCGATGGATTTCGAAATCCATGGCGTGGAGCAGGTCGAAGGCTTCGGCGATGGCAATGCGCCGATGCAGCGTTTCGAGCCGTTCTATGGCGCGCAGCCGCGCAGCTGGCACGAGCGACGCTCGGCGTTCTATGCGCTGCGACGGCAGCCGCGGCGGCTGTCAACGGGACAGCGTCGTACCGGGCCGCGCTCGAGCTATGTCGGCAGCGAGGTGTTCCTGTCGCTGGTCGATGGCGAACAGGCGCCGTATTCGCACCAACTGCGGCAACTGGGCATGCAGCTGTGGTGCAGCAATCGCGATCTGCCCCTGCATATGCCGGTGGGCAAATCCAGCACCGATTTTGTGCTCGACGAGGGCGGCCCGGTAGCGTCGATCCGTTGCGTGGCTGGCCCAACGCGACCGCGTTCGGGCGTGACTGCCGGCGATACGCGTTGGCGCCTGATCAGCCATCTGCAGTTGAATTATCTCTCGCTGCTGGATGCCGGCGACGACGGCGCTACCGCATTGCGCGAGATGCTCACGCTGTACCACGACCCGCACGATGCCGCAGCGCGGCGACAGGTGGATGGCGTACGCCGCATCGCCTCGCGCCCGATCGTACGGCGCATTCCGGTGCCGGGCCCGGCCACCTATGGCCGCGGGCTTGAGATCACCTTGACCTGCGACGACGCGGCCTTCGAAGGGCAGGGCGTCTACCTGCTTGCCTCGGTGCTGCGGCATGTATTTGCGCGCCAGGCATCGCTCAATTCCTTTACCGAAACCGTGCTGTGCACGCTCGAACGCAACGAGGTCGCTCGATGGCCAGCCCATCTCGGCAATCGGCCGATCCTGTAGCGCTGTTCGCGCGGCTGGATGCGCAACCGCAGGACTTCGAGCTATTCGAAGCACTGCGGCGGCTGGAGTGCGCGCATCCGACGCAACCGCGTCTGGGCCAGGCAGCACGGCCGCTGGAGGAGCCGGTGCGTTTGGGCCAGCGCGCCTCGTTGGTATTTCCTCCTCGCGACATCGACAGCGTGCACGCTGGCGTTGACGGTCGACCGCCAACTCTGCGCACGCTGTCGCTGGGCTTGTTCGGCCCGCATGGCGCGCTGCCGTTGCACCTGACAGAGCACGCCATCGAACGCGAGGGCGCTGGCGATCCTACCTTTACGGCCTTTGCCGACATTTTTCACCATCGCATGATTGCGCTGTGGTATCGCGCCTGGACCGATGCGCGACCCACCGTGCAGATGGACCGCCCGGGCGATGACCGCTTCGGCACGCGGCTGGATGCGTTAACCGGTGTGCACCAACCTGCGTTGCGTGGCCGCGATGCGATGCCGGTCGCTGCACGCCGCCACTTTGCCGGCCGCTTCGTTGCCCAGGCGCGCAATGCGGAAGGTTTGCGCGCCGTGTTGATCGGCCTGTTCGACATCCCGGTGCAGGTGCAGCAGTTCATTGCCAACTGGCTGCCGTTACCCGAGGACGGACGGCTGCGGATGGGCCGTGCCGCCGCGCGCATCGGGCGTCATGCCACGCTTGGCGCATCGGCGCGCAATGCGCAACATCGCTTCCGCTTGCGTCTTGGCCCGCTGGATATCGCCCGTTATCGCGAGTTCCTGCCCGGTAGCGATGCGCTGGCCATGCTCACTGCGGCCGTGCGCGGCTACGTCGGTGACGAGCAGGCCTGGGACTTACAACTCGTGCTGGCGCGCGAAGACGTCCCGCTGCCAGTCCTGGGGCAGGGCCAACGCATCGGCCTGTCGCTGTGGCTCGGCCACTATCGCCACCCGCTCGATGCCGACCAACTCGTGCTAGCGGCGCCCTGACGCATTTCTCAGTTCCAATTTCTGGAGTTTTCATGGCAGACATCAGTCGCGCCGCTTTGTTCGGCAAGCTCAACAAAACCACTTATCGCGGTATCGAATCGGCCACTGCGTTCTGCAGGCTACGTGGCGACCGCGAAGTGGAACTGCTGCACTGGCTGCATCAGTTGCTGCAGGCGCAAGACGGCGACTTGCACCGCATCGTGCGCCGTTTTTCGCTGGATGCGTCGCGGCTTGCACAGGACCTGACCGCGGCGCTCGATCGCCTGCCGCGCGGCGGCGGACACTTCGATCTGTCGGGCAGCGTGGAGGATGCAGTGGAGCGCGCCTGGGTGCACTGCACGTTGCGTTACGGACGGCAACGCATCCGTGGCGGCGATCTGCTCGTGGCGATCCTGCACACGCGCAGCCTGCGTAATGGGTTGCTCGCGATGTCGAGCGAGTTCGGCAAGCTGCGCGCGGAAACACTGGCGGACGATCTGGATGACATCGTCGCCGGTTCTCCGGAGGAGGATGCCAGCGACCTTGCGGCGGCTGTCGCCCCCGTTGGAACTGGTGCAACAGGTGGTGCTGCGGCGCTTGCGCTGTATACGGTCGACCTCACCGCACAAGCGCGCGAGGGCAAGCTCGACCCGATCATCGGCCGCGACGATGAGATCCGCCAAGTCGTCGACATCCTGATGCGTCGCCGCCAGAACAACCCGATCCTGGTTGGCGAAGCCGGCGTCGGCAAAACCGCGGTGGTGGAAGGCTTCGCACAGCGCATCGCGCGCGGCGATGTGCCGCCCGCGTTGAAGAAGGTGCAACTGCGCACGCTGGACGTGGGCCTGTTGCAGGCCGGCGCCAGCATGAAGGGCGAATTCGAGCAGCGCCTGCGCGCAGTCATCGACGAAGTGCAGGCCAGCCCCAAGCCGATCATCCTATTTGTGGATGAAGCCCACACCCTGGTCGGCGCCGGTGGCGCGGCCGGTACCGGCGATGCGGCCAATCTGCTCAAGCCGGCACTGGCACGTGGCACGCTACGCACGGTGGGCGCCACCACCTTTGCCGAGTACAAGAAGTACATCGAAAAAGACCCCGCGCTGACGCGGCGCTTCCAGGCCGTGCAGGTGGACGAACCGGACGAAGCCAAGGCCGTGCGCATGATGCGTGGTGTCGCCTCGACGATGGAACAGCACCACCGCGTGCAGATCCTCGACGAGGCGCTGGAAGGGGCGGTCAAGCTCAGTCACCGCTACATCCCGGCGCGGCAACTACCTGACAAGTCGGTGAGCCTGCTCGACACCGCCTGCGCGCGTGTCGCGGTGAGCCTGCATGCCACGCCTGCGGAAGTGGAAGATAGCCGCCGCCGCATCGAATCGCTGGAGACCGAACATGCCATCATCGAGCGCGAGCGTGCGATTGGCGTCGTGGTGGAGGAGCGTGCTGCCGTTTGCGCCAGCCTGCTGGAAAGCGAGCACGGCCGCCTGCGCGAGCTGGAACAGCGCTGGGCCGCCGAGAAGGTATTGGTCGATGAACTGTTGTCGCTACGCGCCCGACTGCGTGGTGGCAACGCGCCGGTGGAAGGGACCGTCAGTGCGTTGGAAGTCGATGCGGGACACATAGCGATCGGCAACACTGCCGTGATCGAAGCACCCGTACACGTGGATCGCGACACGCTATTAGCGCGTCTGCAATTGGTACAGGCCCAACTGGCGGCACTACAGGGCCAATCGCCCCTGATCCTGCCCACGGTGGATTACCAAGCCGTGGCCGGGGTGGTCGCCGACTGGACCGGCATCCCGGTCGGGCGGATGGCGCGCAATGAAATCGACACCGTGCTGCGCCTGCCCGAACTACTGGCCAAGCGCGTGATCGGCCAGGACCATGCCATGGAAATGATCGCCAAGCGTATCCAGACCAGCCGCGCCGGCCTGGACAACCCGGACAAACCGATCGGCGTGTTCCTGCTCGCCGGCACCTCCGGCGTCGGCAAGACCGAAACCGCACTCGCCCTGGCCGAAACCTTGTATGGCGGCGAACAAAACCTGATCACCATCAACATGAGCGAGTACCAAGAGGCGCACACCGTCTCCTCGCTCAAGGGCGCACCACCCGGCTACGTCGGCTACGGCGAGGGCGGTGTGCTCACCGAAGCGGTGCGCCGCAAGCCGTACTCGGTGGTATTACTGGATGAAGTGGAAAAAGCCCACCCCGACGTACACGAATTGTTCTTCCAGGTCTTCGACAAGGGCTGGATGGAAGACGGCGAAGGCCGCCGTATCGACTTCCGCAACACCTTGATCATCCTGACCAGCAACGCCGGCACCGATCTCATCGCCAACCTGTGCAAGGACCCGGAACTCCTACCGGATCCGGAGGGCATGGCTAAGGCGCTCCGCGCGCCGTTGTTGAAGGTGTTTGCGCCAGCGTTGCTCGGGCGGCTGGTGGCGATTCCGTATTACCCACTGAGCAACGCCATGCTCGGCCAGATCGTGCGGCTGCAGTTGAACCGCATCAGGAAGCGGATCGAGGAGCGCTACAGGATTTCGTTCGAGTACGACGATTCGGTGGTGGAGTTGGTGGTCTCGCGGTGCACCGAGAGCGAGTCGGGTGGACGGATGATCGATGCGATTTTGACTAACTCGATGTTGCCGGAGATCAGTCGGGAATTACTGGTGAGAACGATCGCTGGCGAAGAGTGCTTTCGGGTAAACGTGCGCGTTGCGGAGAGTGGGCTCATCCATGACTTCGGCTAGTCGAACAAGACAGCCAAACCTGTGGCCGTCACTGATGGATGTCGCCGACGCATGCCGCGCCACTCGTTATGTCAAGGCTGCTCAAGAATTACAAGACGAGCCCCAAATTTGCTTATCGGAGCTGTATTCGTGGAAAAGAAAAAACTAGAAAAATTCATCAACAATATTACGCCACCTCCGGGAAAGGAGAACGCTGTTTCGCTATCGGTGAGGATGCTGTGCGATGACATCTTCAACCAATACTACCTGAAATATGACGACTTGCCGGCTACATACCGGCGCGCCTGGAATACAGTCGTGCTGCATCGAATGGCCAATATGAAAGTCCAAGCGGGCTTAGCCGTCACCGTACAGAAGATGAAGCTTGCCTGGGCAGAATTTGCCAAAGACGGGCTGATCAATATCGGAAAGATCCACTTCGGGCAGATCCGGGTCGCCGGCAACTTTGCTGGTTCCGGCAACGTCAACCAGAAGGCCATCCTTGGATTTCCACAGGAAATTACCGGTCGACCACTCAAGGTCTATGCGGACGATATCCGCGCGACCGACCTCGGCGGCACAGGTGTCGGCGCCGATCGGATTCCAGTACAGATATTCCTCCGCGGCGAAACTTGGATCGCCACGAACAACCGCGGTTATGCCGTGCACTGCATGGCTGGCGTGATGCCTCTGCGGATCTGGCCCCACGAGGAGACGGTCGACGAGCGAAACCGCCTTCGCGAGTGTTGGGATGCCAAAGGCATCCGCTACCTGGAGGGCGTGCAGAAGCGCCTGAGTGAGGTTCCCAGGACGTTGCCTTCCACGGAGATGCCGCTGACCAATGGGCCCAACGACACCGTCATCGCAAAGGTGGTGACCGTCCCGGAGGACTTCACCATCTTAAACACTGCAGGATGAACGCACTGGCCTGCATCGCGCCAGATCCTCTGGAGCCTGTGGGTGAGGCAGTTGCGGAGTCACACGGATGAGTGAGTCCCTGTAAGCCCCCAAGAAGCCATCCGCTCATGCCGCTACAGCGCCTGATGGTTGATGCCGCCAACCAGAGTGCAGATCTCAAGGTCCGGCACTGGCATGGCTTGCGGCAGTGCTTGGTGAAAAGATGAGCACCATGAGGTCGAAAAGCAACGAACGCTGCACGCACATCAACGCATCGGAACACGCCGGGATGGTGGTGCGGTGCGCCACTCGCCTCACGAGGATGCAGCGCATGCCCGAACGCCGGTCTCCAATGCCTGCGCTTACATGCGTTCGCCGATGCACGCGATATCCATCAGGGCGATAGGCTAGGACTGTAATGCGCTGTATCGAGTGGTATCGCGCATCCATCCAACGCATGCGACTCGGGCCAGCATATTGGTTGGGCAGATGCGTGGCATCGCCATGTTTGATTTCCCCGATCGACGTGCTCCTTGTCAAATCATCCATCGGCGTTCGGTGCCTAACGGGATCCGCAGTGCGGCCGCCGCTGGCGATGCACGCCCCACAGTAGGCACGCCCTAACGGCACGAGGCTTTGCATGACTACATCAGCTCTGAGTCGGGAAGAATTCGATGCGCTGGCGGTCGTCGCAAAGGCGCGTCGGAATCTTCTGTTCCAGACCTTCAAGGGCACCCGCCTGAGCGTTGGCAAACGCGGCTACGCGTCCGGTAACGCATCCGGGACCGGCGTGGCGATCTACGAATTCAAGGGCGGTCTTAACCTGCAAGCGCAACAGCTCAGTTGAACTTGAAAAATTCCTCTTCCAATGCGTGATTGAGGGGGACGATCGTGCTTTTCCCCGTTTCCGCAAACGACGATTCGCAGAAATCAAGGAGTTATTAGAATGCCAAACCTGACAAAGGTCCGTTACGACATCAACAGCCCCAATGGCGCGGTCAGTGCGTGCCTTAGGAAAAAGCGCGAAGTTGTCAGGTCGCGGGACGACGGAGGTATCAACGGTATCGGTCCTTACTCCTGCTGTTCATTTGTGACTTATATCAGGAACGGAAGCGACACCACTGACAACGTGTTCGGCAACAGCCGCATCCGCATCCCGTTCAAGGTCAATGGGGTAGATGTCGCGAATGCCTGCGCACACGGGGAGCTGACCGCGCTGTGGAACGCCATCGCCGACGAACCTGGCATTCCGACGATTGTGGAAATGTACATAGAGATGTCGCCTTGCGAAAAATGTCAGGCTGCTTTGAACAACCTTCTAAAGCCCGGACAGGAAATTTTCTATTCCTTCGACCACCCGGGGGAGGTCGAGGCCTGGAAGGATGCAGCTAAGCATCTGTGCGCATGATGCCTGCGACTGGGAACCGGATCTGATCCGTTGCGGCTGCGTGCCTGGCGTCGAGGCGATGCCATGGTGTAGGCGGGAAGACCTACTCGTCGCCGGTATGTGTGGCATCGCGATTTTCGATTTCCTGCGCGGCAGGGCAGCCGGCAAAGTCATCGCATGCTATCGACCTCTGCGCCTATGTACCGCAAGACCACTCCGGGAGCCTAAGCCATGGCCCACGCCATTACCCTGCAGTCGCCGCTGGGCAAGATGCTGCGCTTTGTGCGGATGAGTGCACACGAGGAGCTGGGGCGCCCGTATGCGTTCGCATTGCACGGCATCAGCCGCGATGTGGCAATCGACTTGCGCGCTCTGTTGGGCAAGCCGATGGCGGTCAAGGTCACTTCACCGCAGGGCTATGTGCGGCATTACCACGGCATTGTCGCCGAGGCCGAGCAGACCGGTTTCGAGCAGATCGAGGGGCTGCGCTATGCGACGTATGCGTTCTCGCTGGTGCCCAAACTTTGGTTGCTCAGGCAGCGCCGCGACTGCCGCATCTACAAGAACAAGAGCGTACCGGAGCTGGTGCGCGCGTTGCTCGCAGAGGTCGGCTGCACCGACGTCAAGCTGCGCCTGAGCGCCAGCTACAAGCCGCGCGAATACTGCGTGCAGTACCGCGAGAGCGCGCTGGACTTCATCAGCCGCTTGATGGAGCAGGAGGGCATCTACTACTACTTCGAACACAGCGCCAGCACGCATACGCTGGTGCTGGCCGACAGTCTCGGCGCGCACGAATCCTCTGCGCCGTTTGCACACATTCCTTATTGCCCGCCTGGACAGAAGGGCAGCCGGATGAAGGACGCGATCACCGATTGGTCGCTGGCGCGCAGCGCGCACAGTACGCGCGTGCGCCTGGACGACTACGACTATCTCAAACCCAAGGCTTCGCTGCGGGTGGAAGAGACACCGGCCGAGTCTTCCGGACCGGCGCTGGGTGAACTGGATGTGTTCGACTACCCCGGCGAGCATCTCGATGTCGCGGCCGGTCGTCGTCACGCGCAGGTGCGTGCCGAGGCGCTCAACGTGGCGCAAGCGCAGTACCAGGGTTGGACCGATGCCTGCGGTTTGCAGGTGGGCGCATTGTTCAAGCTGCGCGACTTTCCGCTGGCCGAGCACAACCGGGAATATCTGATGACCAGCGCCGACACCGAACTGGTTGAAGTAGATTATGTGTCCGGTGGCGAGACGGTTGCCGAGCCGTTTGCGTCCACTTTCCGTGCGCTACGCAGTCGGCAGCCGTTTCGCACCCCGCAGACCACGCCGCGTCCGAGTATTGCCGGGTTGCAGACCGCGGTCGTCGACGGCAACAAGGCCGAGGATATTGCGGTCGATCAGTACGGCCGTGTGCAGGTGAATTTCTTCTGGGGTCCGCCGGGAACGCCAAACGCCGTCTGCTCGTGCCCGGTACGCGTGGCGCAGTCGTGGGCGGGCAAACGCTGGGGCGCGCAGCACATTCCGCGTGTGGGCCAGGAGGTGGTGGTGAGCTTTCTGGAAGGCAATCCGGATCGTCCGCTGATCATCGGCAGCGTCTACAACGCCGACCAGATGCCACCGTATGCACTGCCCGAGCATCGCACCCGCAGTGGGGTGAAGAGCCGAAGCCTGCTGGGCGGGGCCGAGGACTACAACGAGATCCGTTTCGACGACAAGAAGGGCAACGAAGAGCTGCTGCTGCATGCGCAGCGCGATCTGCGCCACGAGGTGGAGAACGACCATTTTGTCACTGTCGACCGCAACGAAACCGCCGAGATCAAACGCGAACGCAGCCACACCGTTGGCGGCAACGACCGTCTGGACGTGGGCAAGGCACTCCGCATCCAGGCAGGGAGTGAGATCGAGTTGGTGACCGGGATGGCCCGCCTGCAGTTGAAGGCCAGCGGCGAGATCGTGCTTAGCGGCACTCGGCTCACGCTCGATGGACGCGTCAGCGTCGGCATCCAGGGTGGCGTCAGTGTCGATGTCAGCGCGATGGCCAACTTGACCCTGCGCTCGAACGCTTCGGTGCTGCTGCAATCCAACGCCGTGACCACCGCGCGCGCCAACGCGGCACTGCTGTTGCAGTCGTCCGGTCCGGCCGTGCTCAAGGGCACTCCGCCCATCATCGCTTGAGGACCGCCATGTTGCAGATTCTTCCCGCCGCGCGGCAGATGCGGCTCTCTCCCTCTGCACATGCCGCCTTGGCGCCGGACATGGCGCCAGAGACAGCCGTGCGTGAATTATTGGCGCGCGGGCTTGCCCAGGATGCGCTGCCACTGGCCTTGCGTTTGTTGCCCAGGCCATATGCTGTGGCGTGGTTGTGCCAGTGCATGCGCGCGCAAGCGCTCAGCGGGCATGACAGCGAAGGTTTGCGGCTGGCACAGGCGTGGGTGCAGCAGCCGGGTGCGGCTCAGCGCGAAAGTGCGCGTGCGTTCGCGGCCGATGACGACTACCAGTCGGTCGGTGCCTGGCTTGCGGCGGCGGCGGCCTGGAGCGACGGCAGCCTGAGCGACGAAGACGGCCCGCCGGTGGCCGACCATCTGACCGCGGCGGCGGCAGTGGCAGCGTTACTGCATCTGGCTGGACGCGAGCCTGCGACCTTCGACGCGCAATTGGTGGACTGGAGCGAAGATGCCGCACGGCTGCTCTCCGGGCTGCGCGTGCGCGAGCGTGCACCATGAGCGCGGTTTCACCCCGGCTGACGCTGACGGTTCGCGATGCGCAGGCGGTGTCGGGCAGTACGCAGGCGCAGGCCAGCTTCGCGACAGAAGGCGGGCGCATCGGCCGTGATGCCGCGTGCGATTGGGTGCTTGAAGGCGAGGGGGTTTCGCGCCTGCACGCAAGTGTGCGCCATCTCGATGGGGTGTATTTCATCGAGGATCACAGCACTAACGGCGTGTTGCATAACGGCGTGCCGCTACGTGCCGGCTTTCCAGTGCCGCTGCATGCCGGCGACGCGTTGCGCATCGATGCCTTCGAGATCGACGTGGCGGTGTCGGGCGCCAGCGGCACCGCTGTTCCAGGCGCAACGCAGAGCTGGAATCACGCCGAACCGTGCACGCTGTCGGCAATGCCACTGCCGCAGCATTCGCAGCAAGCGCCTCTGGAGCATGATGTTTTCGCCGATCTTGGGGCGTCGTCGACGCGCGCAACCGACACCGACCCACTGGCATTGTTCGCCACCTCGTTCACGCTGGCCGGCCGCGATGGCGATGCGGCGGCGTTCGGGCTGGGGCATGCGCCGGCAACGGCCGAAGCCTACCGTGCGCCCGTGGCCGTGCCGGCTGCCGGCGGCGTTGTGTTGCCCGAGCACTGGGACCTGACACGCAGCGAATTTGCGCTGCCGCCGGCTGCCGATCCAGTTGCAGACATGCAAGCGCCACTGCCGCCCGCAGCAGTGCCTATTGCCGCAGCAGCGCCAGCACCTGCACCGACGCCAACACCAACACCAACACCAACACTGACACCATCGCCACTGCCAACGTCGGTCTTGCAACCGCGTGGCGCGGCAGTAGCGGTAAACGCTGCCGCCCCGTCCGCAGCGCAGCCGGTAGGCGCACACACGCCGGATACCCCCGAACTACCTGCGCTGTTCGCCGCCATGACCGCTGGCTTGATGGATGTCTTGCGCGCGCGTGCGGCGTTCAAGAACAGCCTGCGCGTGCCGGTTACGCTGATCCAACGCACTGAGAACAATCCGCTCAAGTTCGCCGCGACGGTGGACGAGGCGGTCGCCCGCCTGTTGGCGCCGCCGAGCCCTGGGTATCTGACCGGTACGGCCGCGATCGAAGAAGCGATGGAGGACATCGGGCGTCACCAGCTGGCCTTGTTGGCCGGCATGCGCGCCGCCTTCGAGCATGTGTTTGCCCAGTTCGATCCAGCGCGCTTCGAGGCAGACACCGCCGGCTCCGCGCTCGGTTCCTGGGGCAATCGGCCCTGGCGACGTTATGCGCAGCGTTACCGCGAGTTGCTCGGCGATCCCGACGAGCGCTTCCGCCGCCTGTTCGGCGAAGAATTCGCCCGCGCCTACGAACAACAGATGGCCCGTGCCAAGGCGCAGGCTCAACCCGCAGACGGCGACCGAGCATGACCCCTTACAACAAGGTGATCTGGAGCGAGGGCCTGTTCCTGCGCCCACAGCACCTGCAACAACAGGAGCGCTATCTCGAGCGCTACATGGAACTGCATGCCGGTGCGCTGCGGCCGCATGCGTGGGGATTTAGCCAACTGGAGCTGGAACCGGAACTGCTGGCGATCGGCAAGCTCGGCATCCGGCGCGCCCGCGGCTGCTTTCCCGATGGCACGCCGTTTTCCATTCCCGATCGCGATCCGGCACCGCCGCCGTTGGACGTGCCGGCCAACTGCCGCGACCAGGTGGTGAGCCTGGCACTGCCGCTGCGCGCGACCACGCAGCCGGATAGCGCCTGGCCGGATGGCGACGGCAGCCGGCTGGCCCGCTTTCGCGTAGGCGAAGCGGAGGTCGGCGATTCCTCCGGCAGCATCGCCGGCACGGTCCTGCTGGAAGTCGGCGTGCTGGCCAGTCGCTTACGCCTGCAGTCCGAACCGGGTGAGGGGTTGGTGGAGGTGCCGATGGCGCGCATCGTCGAGTGCCGCGCCGATCGACGGGTGATTCTCGATGATGCCTTCATCCCGACCGCCCTCCGCATCGAAGGCGCCGCGCGGTTGTCGATGCTGCTGGCCGAATTGCTCGGGCTGTTGCATCAACGCGGCCAGGCGCTGGCCGACCGCGTGGCCGGCAGCGACCGTAGCGGCGTGGCGGAAATCGCAGACGTGCTGATGTTGCAGGTGATCAATCGCTACCAGCCGTTGGTGGCGCATTGGGCGAGCGCGCCGCTGGAGCATCCCGAAGCGCTGTATTGCGTGCTGCTGGGGATGGCTGGCGAACTCGCGACCTTCACCCGTGCCAGCAAACGCAGCGGGCCATTTCCGCCGTATGCACACGATGCGCTGCAGGCGAGCTTCGAGCCGGTGGTGGTGTCCTTGCGCGAAAGCTTGAGCGCGGTGCTCGAACAGTCGGCGATTGCCGTGCCCTTGCAGCAACGCAAATACGGCGTGTGGGTCGGCATGGTGCCCGATCCGGCCTTGCTGGACTCGGCGGCCTTCGTGCTGGCGGTCAAAGCGGATCTGCGCGCAGAGGATCTGCGCAAGCGGCTACCCACCGAATCGAAGATCGGCCCGGTGGAGAAGATTCGCGACCTGGTGAACCTGCAACTGCCCGGCGTGGCCGTGAGCGCGCTGGCGATGGCACCGCGGCAGGTGCCGTACCACGCCGGCTGCGCCTACTTCGAGCTCGATCGGCAATCGTCGCTGTGGAAGACGCTGCGCACTTCTGGTGGCGTGGCGCTGCATTTCGGCAGTGGTTTTCCTGGCCTGGAACTTGAGTTGTGGGCGGTGAGGAATTGAGATGAGCAAGACGGTCGACCACCACGACGACGATGCCACCGTGCTCCGCAGCGCGACACCGGCGCCGCGGCCCGCTGCATCCATGCCGCCCCGCCAAGCCCCGACGCGGACAACGCGACCGCCCGATCTGGATGCCGCCATGCGCGCGACGCCAGGCGCTATGCAAGGCAATGCGGTGGTACGCGCAGCCACGCCGCTGCTGCTGCTGGCGGTGCAGTTGCGACACTCCACGCAGACGCCGGACATCGCCACCTTGCGCGAAAACTGCAGCACGCGCCTGCAGCGCTTCGAGCAGGAGCTGCGGCAACAGGGTACCGACGACAAGACCGGCATCGCCGCGCGCTACGTGCTGTGCACGTTGCTTGACGAAGCGGCCCTGGCCGCGCCCTGGGGCGAGGGCAGCGGCTGGTCGCAGCGCACCTTGCTGGTGACTTTCCACGGCGAAACCTATGGCGGCGCCAAGGTCTTCGACCTGCTCGATCGGCTGGCGCGCGATCCGGCGCGGCACCTGGACCTGCTGGAGCTGCTGTACCTGGCATTGGCGCTGGGCTTTGGTGGCCGCTATCGGGTGGAGCAGGGTGGCGGGGCACGGCTGGCCGATCGCCAGGCCGAGCTCTACCAACTCATCCAGCGTCAGCGCTTGCCTGCGCCTGCCGAGCTGTCGCCGAAATGGCAGGGCGCGCAGGCGCCGTTACTGCGCAATGCAGCGGCCACGCCGCTGTGGATCGCGGCGCTGGCCTCGCTGTGCATCGTGTTGCTGGCGTTCGTGTGGTTGCATGCGCGCCTCAATACGCTGACCGCGCCGATCAGCGCGCAGCTGGCGCGCATCGGCCTGGAGCGGGTGGCGTTGCCGATCCCGGCGGCAGTCAGACCGTCGACCACACCGGCGCTTGCACCGCTGTTGGCGGCCGAGCAGCGCGCAGGGTTGCTGACCGTACAGACCGATGGAGATGGTCGCAGCACCGTGCGCCTGGCCAGCGCGTCCATGTTCCCCAGCGGCAGCGCGGAGTTGGATGCCGATCAGACCAGCCTGCTCGAACGCGTTGCTGCAGCGCTGGAGCAGGTGCCGGGGCGGGTGGTGGTGGTCGGGCATACCGATGACCAACCGGTGCGCTCGCTAAGCTTCAAGGACAACTTCGCCCTATCGGCACGTCGCGCCGAGAGCGTGGGCGCCGTGTTGGCGGCAGGCCTGCGCGATCGACGCCGGGTACAGACCAGTGGCGCGGGCGATTCCCAGCCCATCGCGCTACCGCCGCAATTGCCCGGCAACCGTGCGCGCAATCGGCGCGTCGAGATCCTGTTGATTCCCGAGACCTGACCCATGCGCTTTGTGCTCGAATTCCTGCGCGTCCGATACGTCGCCAGCGCTGCCATCCTCAGTTTGTTGGCCGTCCTCGTGTGGGTCGGCGGACCCTACCTCAGCCTGGGCCGCTGGCAGCCGTTTGCCAGCGTGAGCGGGCGCCTGCTTGCCATGGCCGTGCTGGTCCTCGCGTGGGCAGGGTGGCGCTATCTGCGCTGGCGCCGCGACAGCGCCAAGCAGCAACGTCTGGCCGGCGAACTGGTCGGGCAAGGCGCATGTGCCGAAGACGCTAACGGCAACGACAGTCGCGCGCGTGCAGCACAGGAGCAGGTCCGTCTGCGTGCGCGTTTTACCGAAGCCATGGCGGTGCTGCGCCGTCGCCGTCGCAACGGTCCCGGCCTGCACGTGCTGCCCTGGTATTTGCTGATCGGCGCGCCAGGTTCCGGCAAGAGCACCTTGCTGCAGTCTTCGGGCCTGGAGTTTCCACTCAAGGAACATGGCAACCACGCTGCACTGGAAGGTGTCGGCGGTACGCGCAACTGCGATTGGTGGTTCGCCGACCAAGCAGTGTTCCTCGACAGTGCCGGGCGCTATACCACCCAGGATTCGGACGCCATCGCCGATGCCGGTGCCTGGCACGGCTTTCTGGACCTGCTGCGGCGGCACCGCCGGCAGCCATTGAACGGCGTCATCGTGACCGTGAGCGTGGCCGAGCTGCTGGAGCTCGATGGCGATGCCGGTCTGTCACATGCACGCGCGGTGCGTCATCGGCTGGACGAACTGGTCGACAAACTGCGCGCCCGCGTGCCGGTCTACCTGGTCGTGACCAAATGCGACCTGGTGTCCGGCTTTGCCGAGTTCTTCGCCGATCTGGATGCCATCGGCCGCACGCAGGTGTGGGGCATGTCGTTCCCACAGGCGCAGGCCGCCGGTGACACCGATCCGTTGACGCTATTTCCCGCCGAGCTCGAACGCCTGATGGAGCGCATCGATCAGCGCGTGCTGGAGCGCCTGCAGCGGGCACGTGATGCGCGCGAGCGTGCGGCGGTGCTGTCCTTTCCGCAGCAATTGCGGTTGCTGCAGCCAGCGCTGATGGACTTCGTGCAGACCGCCTTCGGTCGCCATGGCTATGCCGGCCAGCCGTGGCTGCGTGGCGTCTATCTGAGTTCGGGGACGCAGCAAGGCCATCCGATCGACCGCGTGATCTCGGCAGTGGCGCGACACTTCGGTGTCGCCGCCGCCGGTCTGCCGCCCGTCAGCAGCGCGCCACGCAGTTACTTCCTGCCACGCCTGCTCAACGACGTGGTCTTCGCCGAGGCGGGACTGGCCGGCAGCCAACCCGGCAGCGCGCAGCGCCGTCGGTTGCTGCAGCTGGCCTGCTGGGCGGTGTTGACCGCCACCACCCTGGGCGTGCTGTCGGGCATGGCCGGCAGCTATGCCCGCAACGTGCGGCTGATCGGCGAGGTGCGCGACGCGCTCAATGTCTATCCCGCCGGCCCACTGCCCGCCGATGCAGGCGAGGCTGCCTTCTATGCAAAGGCCTTGCAGCGTTTCGACGCGCTGGCGCAGGCGCGCGATGCGGCGCTGCCGCCGGGCGCGTCGATTCCGTGGTCGCGACGTTTCGGGCTGCACCAGGGCACGGCGTTGGCGCGCGATGTGCAGGAAGCGTATCTGCGCGACCTCAATGGCGCGTTGCTGCCGGCATTGGCGCAGTCGCTGCGACGCAAGCTGGAGCAGTCCAGCAGCGATCCGCAACAGTTGTATCCATTGTTGAAGGGTTACCTGATGCTGGGCGAACCCGCGCGCCGTGACGCAATGCATCTCGCCACGCTGGCAGGCACGGTTTGGCGGCAGATATTTCCCGATGATGCATCGGTGCGTGCGGGGTTGAACCGGCATCTGCGCGCCTTGCTGGGTCCGGTGGACGGCGCGCGTGCGCTTGCGCTGGATCGGCAGCAGATCGAACAGACGCGAGCCAGCCTGCGAACCGCCGAACTGCCGGCACTGGTCTACGGTGGCCTCAAGCTGACGCAACCCGGCGTCGATGCTGGCCAGGCCCCACGCCTGGATCGCCGCCTGGGCCTGCTGGGCGATGTCTTCGAACGCCGCAGTGGCCTGCCGTTGTCTGCGCCGTTGCCGCCGCTATTCACCCGTCAGGCGTTCCAGGCGCAGACCGGCGGTGGCATCGCGCGTGGCGTGCAGCAGTTTCTCGCCGACGATTGGGTGCTGGGCACGGCACCGCTGGACCCGCTGGCGCGCTCGCAACTGGAGCGCGAGGTGTTGGCGTTGTATCAGCGCGACTACATCGCCGCCTGGGACACCCTGCTGGCCGACCTGGTGCTGCGGCCCGTCGCGCAGACCGGGCAGGCGAGTGCGGTGGCCGCCAAGCTGGGCGGACCGGCGTCGCCACTGAAGGCGTTGCTGGTATTGCTGCGCGAGCACACCCACGCACTGGGGCGCACGCCTGCAGCGAAGGCTGGCGCGGGCGCTGCAACTGCCGCGGACACGGCTGCTGCGGCCGAGCCGGATGTGGCAGCCGAACCGATCGAACGCCATTTCGAACCGCTCAATCGCTTGCTCGATGGTGGGCCGGGCGCCAGTGCGCTGGACGAAACCCTGGCCGCGCTGACCCAGATGAGCCGCACGCTGTTGGGAGCCGCCGCTGGCGTCGCGGCCGACCAGAACGACCCGGCGTTGCTGATCGCCGCGCAGCAGGCCGAACAGCTGCCGCCGCCGCTGGGCAACTGGATGGCGACCTTGTCCGGTCGTGGTCGCGAATTAACCGCCAGCAGCGCCGGCGAGGCATTGCGTCACGCGCAACGGCAAGCCGCCGGGCGTGAGTGCGCGCTGCTGGTCAGCGGGCGCTTCCCATTCGTGCCGGGCAGCAACAACGAGATCCCGTTGCGCGATTTCGCCGAACTGTTCGCACCGGGCGGGCGTATGGACCGGTTCGCGCAACAGGCGGTGCTCGGCAAGGTCGATACCAGCGGGCCGCGCTGGCAATGGAACGCTGGTATGGCTGCGGTTGGCGCAGACGATGTGCTGGCACGCGCGCAACTTGCCGACGAGATCAAGCAAGCATTCTTCGCGGGCGGCGGTGCGCAGTCGCAGGTCGCGTTCACCGTCTCCGTACCGCCGCAAGCGGCGATCAGCCGGCTGCAGCTAGAGGTAGATGGGCAAACCCTGGAAGTGCGCGACGGCACGCGTGCCACCCAGTCGATGACCTGGCCCGGCCCGCGTCCGGGCCAGGTCCGTATTGCTGCGTGGGATGCCAGTGGGCAAGCGCTGCCAGTGATCGAGTACCGCGGTGCTTGGGCATGGTTTCGCACACTGCAGGCCGGGCGGCTGCACCGCAACGGCGATTTGGATTACACCGCCAGCCTCGCGCTGGGCGGCAACAGCGTGCGCGTGGACATACAACCGGCCAGCCTGCGGCATCCCTTTGCGGCGTCGGCCGTGCAGCGGTTCAGTTGCCCATGAGCGCCATGCAACGCCCGCCGGGTTTCTACGGCAAGCTGCCCGCGGTCGGCGATTTTGTGCATCGCCGCTTGCCGGAAACGTTTGTCGACCCGTGGCATGTGGCAATGCAAGGCGTGTTGTCTGCCAACGCGGCAACGATCGCGACGCCTGCGCAGCACGTACCGGTGTGGCGCTTCGTGCTGATGCCCCGCCTCGCGGGTACGGCCGCATGGGTCGGGGCGATGCGGGCGAGCGTCGATCGGGTCGGTCGCGCGTTCCCCTTGGTCATCGCCGCAGCGCTGCCTGCAAGCGATGCCGATGGCGCGACAGCTGCCGCCATGCCGACCCATTTGCGTCTGCCCGCATGGCTGGATGCTGCCGACACGGTGTTGTGCAACATCGGTGCAGAGCCACAGCAGGACGGTGCCTGGTTGGACCGCGCCTGCGTGGCGCTCGCCCAACACGCGTACGACGACGCATCCATGTCGGCGTCGCCGCCGTTGCCTGCTAGTGCAATCACCGCTGGCAGCAGCCTGTGGTGGACGGCGATGACAGGATCTGCGCCGGGTGCCTGGATGCGTCTTGCCGGCTGGCCTGCAGCCTGCCATGCGCCGATCCTGCTTGGCCCCTTGCATGCGCCTAGCGCCTGTCTTGCAGAGGCACTGCAATGAGCGCGTCTTACGTGTCCGCCGGTCGTACCGAGCAGGGCAATGTCCGTCGCCAGAACGAGGATGCGATTCTGCTGCGCGACGATCTCGGCCTGTGGGCAGTGGCCGATGGACTGGGCGGCCACAGCGCCGGCGATCTCGCCAGTCGCATGGTCGTCGATGCACTGGGCGGGTTGCGGCGCGACGGCGACCTGGCCAGCTTCGTCGATGCCATCGACGCGCAGCTGAGCCAGGTCAACCAGCAACTGCGTACATTGGCGCGCGCGCGGCGAGTGGATGTGATCGCCAGCACCGTAGTGGTGCTGGT
The DNA here is from genome assembly GCF_000772705.2 of Xanthomonas vasicola. Classification (GTDB taxonomy): domain Bacteria; phylum Pseudomonadota; class Gammaproteobacteria; order Xanthomonadales; family Xanthomonadaceae; genus Xanthomonas; species Xanthomonas vasicola. Next base: position 15,837 of record NZ_JSBW02000040.1, on the reverse strand, counting down.
GCACGACCACGACATGCTGATGTGCGGTTGGGTGGGCGATAGCCGCGCCTATGCCTTCGAAGAGGGTCGGCTGCAGTTGCTGACCCGCGACCATGTGGCCGGCGACAAGGACGATCTGACACAGGTGGGGCGAGCGCAACACGCCGGCGGCGCGCTCACCCGCGCGATCGGCGCCGACGACGCGCTGTATGTGGATTGGACGGTGTGCGCGCGCCGGCCCGGCCAGCACTTTCTGCTGTGTTCGGATGGGATCAACAAGGAACTCAGCGACGACGAGATCGCCACCCACTGCCGGCGCGAGCGCCAGCCGTCGGCGTTGCTGGCGCGCCTGTTCGACACCGCGCTTGGCCGTGCTGGGCGCGACAACATTTCGGCCGTGGCCTTGCGCCTGGCCGCACGGAAAACAGCGCTATGAACACTCGCGACGACGACACGGCTGGCCGCGCGCCGCCAGACGACGACCGTACCCGCGTGCAGCCCGCGCGCGAGCTCACCGAGGCCCCGCCACGGCCCGCCGCCAGCGACGATGACGTTACCCGCCTCGCGCCGCTCACCCAGCAGCACGCTGCGCATGTGCCTGCAGAGGCGGCGACCCGGGTCAACCCGTCGCTACACGCCGACGACAGCGCTGGCGCCTCAAGCTGGCGGCGCGTGGCGCAGCTGCAGGGGGACGCGCAGGTCGGCGTAGGCATGCTGCTCAAAGCGCGCTTCTTGCTGGTGCGCGAAATCGGCCGCGGCGGCATGGGTGTGGTCTATCTGGCGCGCGACGAGCGCAAGGTCGAGGCGCGCGACCGTCATCCTTACATCGCAATCAAGGTACTCAACGACGACTTTCGCCGTCATCCGGATTCGCTGATCGCATTGCAGCGCGAATCGCGCCGCGCGCAGAGCCTGGCGCACGACCATATCGTGCGGGTCTACGACTTCGACAAAGACGGTGCCATCGTGTTCATGACGATGGAGTACATCGAGGGCGACGACCTGCGTGGGCTGATCCGCAGCCGGTTGGGCGAGTGCATGCCGCTTGCCGAAGCCTGGCCAGTGATCGAGGGTATGGGGCGCGCCCTGCAACGTGCGCACGCCGCCGGTATCGTGCATTCGGACTTCAAGCCGGGCAACGTCATGGTCGGCGCAGGAAACCTCGCCAAGGTGTTCGACTTCGGCATTGCCCGCGCGGCGAAACTGGCAGGCGCCGAATCCAGCGATGACCGCACGGTGTTCGACGCCGCCACGCTGGGCGCGCTGACCCCCGCCTACGCCAGCATGGAAATGCTGCGCGGCGACGAGCCGGCGTTCGCCGACGATGTCTATGCGTTCGGCTGCGTGGTGTACGAACTGCTGTCCGGGCGCCATCCCTTTGCCAAGCAATCGGCGACGCAGGCGCAGGCGCAGCAGCTGCGTGTGGCACCGCTGCCAAGGCTGAGCCGCCGGCAGAATCGCGGGCTGCGTAGCAGCTTGGCGTTCGAGGCCGCGGCACGACCGACGATGACGGTTTTGCTAGAGCAACTGCGTCCGCGTAGCCGCAGCGAGCGCGTAGTGCCTTACCTGCTGGCAGGCGTTCTGCTGTTGGCGTGCGGCGTCGGGGCGACCGTGTGGATGCAGGCGCATGCGCAACGCGAGAAGGTCGCTGGAGTGCTCAAGCGCTTCTCGCCACAAGCGCCGAACCGGTTCGCGCATGAAGCCCATGCGCGGGCAGCGTTGTGGGCGCTCGGGGAAGACGACCGCCGGCGCTTAATCCTCGACCGCAGCAGCACCATCGAAGCGTTCCTGCTGAGGCGCCTGGACCACTATTGGCAGCCGGCGCTTGGCCGCGAAGACTATGTGGGCGCACAGCGCATCCTCAGCTTACGCGACCAGTGGAAGCTGTTCTCGCCACGCCTGGATGCACGCCGCAGCGCCATGGAGCAGGAGCGCGATCGTCTGCTCAACGGTCTGGACACCGCATTGACGGGCGCGATCGCCGCCGGGGCACTGTTCGAAGATCAACCCGGCAATGTGGTGGCGCTACTCGATCGCGTGCGTCGCCTGGCGCCGGACAGCGGATTGCTGCGGCATGCCGAACTCGAGTTGCGCTACCGCCGCGGCTGCGCCGATGCGCTCACCGCAGATCGTATCAACGAAGCGCGCCGCTGGCTGGACACCGGGCGCCGCGTCTTCCCGCAATCCCCTCTGCTGCGAGAGTGCGCACACGAGCTCGACGCGGCAACTGTCACCGCATCCACGCCGTCCGCTCCGCCAGCGCTGTTGGTAGAGGACGCGCAGGCGCAGCTTGCCGCGCAGATCGCCACGCGCATCGAGTCGGTGCGCGCCGCGGCCGCCGCCAATGACGTCGCCAAGGTGAAGCGGCAGTTGGCGCAAATTGCGGCCAGCACCCCGCAGCATCCGTTCCTACGCAGCGAAGGCGCACAGCGGCTGACCGATGCTTACCTGGGGCTTGCGCGTTCCCTGTGCCGCGATGGGCGGTGGAAAGAGGCCAGCGTCGTCATCGGGCAGGGACTTGATGCCCAGGACACGCCACGCCTGCGTAAGGCGCTGGGCCGTTACCGGTTGGCGATAGAACTGGAACAGCTCGGCACTGCGCTCCCTGCGCCGTCGGTGCTGCAGCGTCTGCGCGAGCGCAAGATGGCCCTGCAAGCGCAGGACGATGACGGCTTCCGAGACTTCCAGAGCGATGTCGCCAAGTCCGCCAGACAACGCGTCTCCTATGCCGCCGCACTGCTGCCGAAACTGGAACCGGTGGCGGTTCTGCCCGCACCACCGGCCAAGCCGAGCGATCCCTGCCGTATCTCCGCTCCGTCCGGTGGCGCTGCTACCTGCAGCGATGATCTGGGCAAACACGGCCGCGGCCCGGAGCTGGTAGTGCTATCCAAGCCTGGACGCGCACTGGCGATGATGCGTCGGGAGATCAGCGTGGCCGACTTCGCGCTGTTCTGCGCCGACACCCAGCGCTGCCGTGTGTCGCGCTGGACGCGCAAGTCGGCGCCCGTGGACAAGGTCAGCGCTGCCTTGATCCGCGATTACGCCGCTTGGCTGAGCAGCGCCAGCGGCCGTGCCTATCGGCTGCCGCGCGATGCCGAGTGGCTGCGCGCGGCGCGTGCCGGCGAGGACGGCTGCACAGCGACGGTATCCAATAGTTGGGGACTGCTCGACATGGTCGGCGGCATCGCCGAGTGGGTCCAGGAAGGCGAGGGCGTGGCCGTGCGCGGCAGCCAGCGCGGCGTTGCTGCCTGTGCCGGTCCCGGCGCGGTGAGTTCCAACGGCGACGCAGCGCGCCGCATCGGTGCACGCCTGGTGAGAGACGTGGAATGAACGACTGGGAGACGCAGGCCAACCTGGTCCTGCAGAATTTGAACGCAGCACAGGCGGAGCGACGCCTGGACCCGGCCGAATATCGGCGCCGTCGTCTGCAATTGCTGCAATCGATCGCGCGCTCGGCCGGTGCGCCAACTGCGCGCCGCCGACGCGTCGCAGCGCCGCACGCCTTGCCCACCCCGATCGTGACGGTGCGACGCGACCGCGAGCCGCCGACTGCCCTGCAGGCGGCCCTGCGCTCGTGGACACTACGCTTATGGGCAGCGGTGATGCTGGCCGGCGCGGCCTGGGTGTACTGGAACGGCATCGCAGCGCTGTGATGCCGGCCGAGCAGGCCGGCAACGGAGACCACGCGCGGCAAACACAACGTAGCCAGTCACCGCCAAGTGGGCGTGGACGGCGCACAAGAACCGGAGTGCACGCGTGCTACATGCCGACTCCGGGCACCGGCCGCACCCGATCGGCGACTAGGCAGTCGTTGTGTTGGCTGCTCTAGTCGGTATGGTCCTGGCCTGACACGACCTGCAGCTCCTCGATCCCGCGCGGCGCCAGGTCGCGCATCAGTGCGGCAAAATCCAGGCCGACCAGGCGTTGTGCGCGCCGCAACAGTAACGGCACCGGGCTGGAAGGCTCTCGCCGTGCGTAGTAATCGCAGAGCTGGTCGAGCATGCGGCGAACGTCGTCCGGATGCTCCACGGCGTGCGCGCGTGGCGCCGATGGAGTGACATTGTCGGCGCCCGATGCCGCATGTTCGGTCGGCTCGGCCGGGGATCCGGAACGTTCGGACACATAGGGCCGCAGGAACGCACGCAGCTCGCCAAGATCCTGCGTGAGCGGCGCAAGCTCCGGACCGTGTCCCGGAGTGCGCTCGGCGAACACCCCGGCAATTGCGGCAAGGTCTTCTTGCGCTGCGGCCAGGGCCGCGTCCAGATCAAGCAACGCCTCCAGCGGGCAGTCGCGCAGGCAGGCATCTATGGCGGCAGGCTCTGGCATCTCGCTCGCGTCCTCCGCAGCGAGCTTGAGCGTGCCTTGCACGATGCGCAGATCGCGCAGCGAGAAATGTCCTGGATGCAGTCCCTTGAATAGGCGCACGTTGCGTAGCTGCGTCAGCGTGCGCTCGCTGTCGGCCAACGCAGCAATGGCGTTGACGCGTTCGGTCGGGTCGTTGTCCTCATCGGCATCCAGATGAGGATGGACGTCGCCCCAGAACTGCTCCAGCAGTTGTCGGAGCAGGCCGACGCCGCTGGACCAGCCCACCAGACCATCCTGGTGCAAGCGGGCGATGCTCAGCAAGATGCCCAGCCGCAAGTCCTTGGAGCGTACTAGCAAGTATTCGGCGCTCTCGGCGACCTGGCGCCATTGCGGCGCGTCGGGCAGAAGCACGCCAGCGCCCAAGGCGCGCTCCTGACGCGGTCGTGCAAGTTCTTCCAGGCTCTGGAACTCCGGGGTGTATTCAAGGTTCGGACCGGACGGCACCTGTTCGTCGACCGGTTGCAGCAACGGTTCGTTGTCGATCTGCATGGCGCGGCTCACGAAACCGATAGCACGAGATCGGCACGGCCGGCAGTGCTTCGCGCTGCGGGCCGTGCCGCTGCGGTCGGCGCTTCTGGAACGAGAAGTTCCAGCACACGCTCGCGCAACCAGCGATGTGCAGCATGGGCATCGTTGCGTCGATGCCAGGCCATCGCCAGCGCCATGTCCGGCAGCGGGAAAGGCAGTTCGAAGCAGTCCAGCGGTGCATGCCCGCACTCTGCTGCAAGCGTTGCCGGCATAGTGGCGACCATATCGGTGCCGAGTACGATGTCGCGCGCGGTGGCGCACTGCGAGACGGTCACCGCGATCTGCCGGGTGTGCCCCAGGTGCCGCAGTTGCGCATCGATGGCGAGGTTACAGGCCTGTGCGTGCGCTACCTGCACATGCGCCAGACGGCTGTAGCTCGATGCGCTCAGCGCCGCGGTGCCGCGCGGATGGCCATGGCGCTGCACCAGCACGTAGCGTTCGTGGCGTAAACGGCGCAAACGCAGCGCGTCGGGAACCGCTTGCGCGTGATCGATCAGCAGATCCAGCTCGCCGTTTTCGAACGCGTCCAGGCTCGTGTCGGAACTCACATGCACGAACTCCAAACGCATCTTCGGATTGCCCTGGGCCTGGATCAATCCTGCCAATCCCGCACCCAAGGTGCCAATCGCATCGGCAGCGGCTGCGATCCGGAAGCTCGCCGACGACGTCGCTGGATCGAACGCGCTGTCCTTGCCGAGCAGGCTCAGTTTGCCGATCGCTTCGCGCAGCGGCGAAGCCAGTTGATCCGCGCGTGGCGTGGCCACCATGCCGCGGCCGGTGTCCGAGGGCATCAACAGCGGATCCTTGAACAGCACGCGGAGTCGTGCGAGTTGCGAGGACAGTGCCGGCTGGCTCATATGCAATCGCTGCGCAGCATGGGTGACGTTCTTCAGCTCAAGCAATGCGTCGAGGGACACCAATAGAGGTAAGTCGCTTGGTCGGATATTCATGTCGTGGATCGCTCTTAGTGGAATGCAGGCGGCCTGCTGCGCCTGGGCATCCGCTACGCTAGGCAGCCCGCGCTACGTTCCGGTGTCGATCTGCGGCGACTGTGTTTCATTTGTCACAGAGCAGGCGTGTCTTCATCCTGCGTTGTCATTTCCAGCGTGCGACCCAGCGCATGTTCCAGCGCAATCGCCAGCGCGCCAAGATCGAACGGCTGCACAATGATTTCGGTGATGGCGCCGCCCAGACCCTTCCGTGTCGCCAGGCTCACCGCACGCGTGGCGAGGATCAACGGCAGCTTCGGCGCAGCGGCATGCAGCGCGTCGATCGCGCGTTCGGCATCGCCGGCACGGTCGCGCTTGAGCAGCACACCATCGAAGCGCATCGGGTCGGAAGTTGCCATCGCGACGGCTGCCGGCAGCTCCAATAAGCCGACCGGTTCGTGTCCCAATGCGGCCAGCATTTCTTCCAGGCGGTCGAGCTCGGCCGCGTCGTCGCACAGCAGCAGCAAGCTCGCATGCCGCGATCGCGTCTTCGGCAAGGGCACGGCCTGGTGGGCTGCTGCAATGCCTGTGCGCAGTGGTAGCTCGACCACGAAGGTCGTGCCGACACCCAGCGCGCTGTCCACCTCGATCCGCCCTTCGTGGTTGTCGATGATCTTGCGAACCGTCGCCAATCCCAGCCCGGTGCCGCCATTGCGGGTGGTAAAAAATAGATCGAAGATGCGATCCAGTCGGTCTGGAGGAATGCCGATGCCGTGGTCGCTAACACGCAGCTGCGCGATGCGACCGGGCGTGCCGCGGGCTGTGCTGCCCTTGGCGGCCGACAGTTGAATCGTGACCGTCCCGCGCATGTCCATCGCCTGCGCGGCGTTGCTGGCCAGATTGAGGATGACCTGCTGCAGTTGCGCTGGATTGCCCATCGCTTGCAGTGGCTCCTGCTGCTGCTGCAGGTCGATCGTGACGGTCGATGGCAGCGACACCGATAGCAGCGAAACTGCGCCTTGTAGCAAGACGTTCAACTCAACCGGCTGTACGTTGTAATTCTGCACCCGCCCGAAACTGAGGATGGATTCGATCAGATCGTAAGCGTGCGCAGTGGTGTGGCTAATCTCGAGCAGGTGCTCCGATGCCGGCGAGTGCGGATCCAGTTTGGACAGGGCGATCTCGGCATTGCCACGAATCGCGCCGACGATGTTGTTGAAGTTGTGCGAAATGCCGCTGGCCATTGTCCCCAACGTTTCCATCCGTCGGGCCAGTTCCAGGCGATGTTCCAGCGCCAGGGCTTCGTCTTCGAGTCGCCGCCGCTCCAGTGCATCGAACAAGGTGTCAAGCGCGATGTGCAACTGCGGCAAAAGTTCGGCCGGTGCCGCCAGGCCACGATCACGACGCGCGGAAAGTGGCGGCAGCCGCAAGCACAGCAGTGCAACCGTCGCGGCTTCGGAGTGTTGCCGCAGGCATAGCCACTGCGCGCCGCGCACGCGTTCGGGTTTGCCTAACACCTCAACGGTGCCATCGACGTGGACGACCAGTACATCGCTGGCGGCGACTGGTCGGGCGGCGGCCACTGCGGCAAGCGTGGCGCGGAAGGCCTCGTCCTGCGGATCGGGCCAGATCCGCGCGTCAGTGCCGACGGAGACCACACCGAGGCGGGCACTCGGCAGCTTCGCCCACTTCGCCAACCGCATCAGGCCGGCCTCGATGCCAGCGTCCAGGTGCTGGCGATCGTTGGCCACCAGACGGCGTGACACCGCAACCATCAAACGGTCGAACTCCGCGCGTCGACGCAATACCCGCGCGCGTTGCCGCAGCAACTTGGCTAGGTACAGCAAGGCGCCCAACATGACGACGGCCAATCCCAGCAACAGGAAGCGGACCTGGCGCGCGGTGGCCTGCTGGCTGGCATGCTGTTTCTGCAGATACGTGTTGAGCTGTGTATACGAGGCCAACGAAGCGATCGGGCGCATGCGGCGGATGGTGGTATCGGTCTCCGGCAGCAGCTTCAGCAACATGCGTCCATGCGGCAGCAGCGGCGCGCTGGTCGTGCGTTGTGCCGCTTCGTCCAGGCGCCGGCGTGCCAGTGCGACCGCATCGCCGGTCGTATCCAGACTCAGGCGTTGCACGGCGCTTGCCAGCATGCCCGCTGCGCGTGCCGCAGCGGGATCGTCGCCTTGCCGGATCTGCGCGCTGCTCTCGCTCCAGAAGTAGGCCAGCGAGTTGGACAGCAGCGCATTCTGCGATTTGAATAATTCCCGCTGCAGCGATTTCTCGGTGTAGTCGGCGTCCAGCGCGGCGATGGCCTGAAACAACGCAGGGTCGTGATCGGCCAGCTGGCGCAGGTGCTGCAAGGTGTCGCGTGCGTGGGCATCGCCGGTCACCAGCGAGTCGTAGTCGCGCAACAGGCCAATGCGTGCCTTCAGCACGTCGTTGTCGAGATTGGTATCGGCCATGTCAAGTGCGTCGAGCGCGTCCAGCGCGTGACCATAACGCTGCGTGTCGCGATCCAGTGCCGCCATGCACAGACTGAAGAAGATCAGCCCCGCCAGCAGCACGGCGCTGAGAATCGTCGCCCACCTCATGGTTGGGGCGCCGTCAGTTGCCGACCCTGGTGCTTGCCGGTCAATGTATTCAGAAACGCAGCGATATCGGCAACATCCGCAGGGCTCAGTGCGACACCAAGTTGAGCGGTGCCCATCGCCTTGATCGCCTGGGGCAGCGCACTGGCACTGCCGTCGTGGAAGTATGGGGCGGTCGTGGCAACGTTACGCAGGCTAGGAACCCGCAGGATCGGGGTGCCATCCCGTGCGACGGGAGCGAAGATGCCGCTGCGCTGGAACAGATTGCCGCCCACGTTGACGCCTTGGTGGCAGGAAATGCAGCCGATCGACTTGAAGGTGCGGTAGCCGCGTAACTCTTGCGCGCTCAATGCGGTGTCGCTGCCTTGCAGCCAGAGGTCAAAGCGACTGCCCGGCGTGACCAGCGAGCGTTCGTAACTGGCGATGGCATCGAACAGCGCGGCGCGATCCGGTGGCCTGCCATAGGCCGCGCGAAAGCGCTGACTGAGCACCGTGTCTTGTTGCAGCCGTCGGACCAATGTGGCGATATCGGCCTGCATGACGCTTGGGTTTTCGAGCAGTGAAGCCGTTTGCGCTTCCAGACTGCGGAAGTTGCCGCGCCAGCCCAGGCGAAAGTTCGCTGTGGCATTGAAGACGGTCGGTGTATTGAACGCCGGCGGCGCGCGCCCGGGCATCCGGGTAATCGCATCGGCAGCGGCACCGTTGCTGGCCAGGCGATGACAAGACGTGCAGGCGACGCTGTTGTCGCCCGATAGCCGGCGATCGTCGAACAGCAGCGCGCCTAGCGCGACCTTACGGCTCTCCAGGCCGGTTGCTGGCTGGATGGCACGGATGGGCTCGTTAGGGCGCTCCGACGGGGCCGCGATGCCAATCGCCGGCATGGACGGCATCGAGAGAAACGCTGCGGAAGCGAACGCGACCTTCATGATCGCCACCGGCGACCAGCGCTGCTTGCGATGGTCTGGCCGAGCCGGCGCTGGCGGTTGCCTCATCGAGCGTGCTCGACCGACGGCGTGAAGACATAACCGGCGCCGCGCTGGGTCACGATCAGCGTCGGCTCGCGCGGGTCCTGCTCCAGCTTGCGGCGCAGGCGCAGGATCTGCACGTCGATACTGCGGTCGAACACGTCCTCATGCAGACGCGTGGCACGCATCAAGTGCTCGCGGCTCAGTGGTCGTCCCGGTGCATCGACAAAGGCGCGCAGCAACGCGTATTCGCCCTTGGTCAGCGGAATGGCAGGCGCGCCTGTGCGCCCCACCGTGCGGGCCTGCAAATCGAATTCCCAGGCATCGAAGCGCACGCGACCTTCGCCCGCACCGCGTGCCGCTGCCACCTTGGAGGCAATATGGCGGCGCAATACGGCGCGGATCCGTGCAGTCAGTTCATGCAACCCGAATGGCTTGGGCAGGTAGTCGTCGGCGCCCAGTTCCAGCCCCACCACGCGATCGATTTCGTCGCGGCGATGGCCGGTCATGATGATCACCGGGATATCGGATTCCTTACGCAAGGCGCGCAACAAGTCCAGACCATCTTCATGTTTGAGCATCAGGTCCAGCAGCAGAATATCCGGCTCGCGCCGACGCAGCGCCTCGGCCAGTTCGCTGCTGTTGGTGGCGACAAAGGCTTCCATGCCATGCGAACGGATATGTCCCATGACCACTTGAGCCATGGCCTGGTCGTCATCCACCACCAGCACCTTGGCGACTGGGGCGGAGCGGGGCGTGGATGCGTCGGAGGAGGAAGGCGGGGAGGGGGAACGGGAATGCGGCTTGATCATCTACTCTCAATTCCGGCATGACCGCCTTCGCGGACAGATCCCGAGTGTCGACCGGTTGGGGATGACCGCATCGATCGTCTGGGGGAATTGCGTCCATGCGCGGGGTGCAACGGTGCGCCGTCGAGGAGACAGCATCGTCATGCGAGATGCTAGGAGGTTTTTGTCTCGCCTAGCCATGTCGACAATGGTGTCTGCGCGATCTGCAGGGTAGTGGACGACGACTTTTTCTCGATCTTGTGACCAGCCGCTCGCTCTGCAAGACGCCAGCGTGGCGCCGGTGCCGAGCACGCACGTCAGATCCGACAACGATGTCTTCGGACAGATTTTATTGTCGAGCCTGCTTTTGCTGCGGGTAACCGTCGCCGGTGAACGGCGACGGTACCGTTGGCTACTTCAAGCAGCGTCAGCCGGCCTCCGTGCTGGTGTGAACCTGGACTTGGCTTCTGTCGCAGCGGCGCGCGCAGCGCGGTCGATCACATCGGACACGGTTTGGGACTGCGCGATGAACAGCGTGGCTTCCCGGCACGGTAATGATGTCCGCGCCGATACGTTGGCCATGTGCAGCAACATGGCCTGATCGAAGGCCTTGTCTTCGGTGGCGATCACCGCCCAGCTCGGCTTGGTCTTCCAGGCTGCGTGTTGCAGACGCTCGCCGAATGCGGCCATCTTGATCGGCACCTGGGGCGCGGCCATGAACGCTGCATCGGCATCGCTGACATCACTGGCGAAGCCGGCCTTGAAGTTGGCAGGACGCACGAAGCCGAAGCCGTCGGGTCGGGTGTCGATGACGAACTCAGGCGTGGGAGCGAAGCCCTGGTACAACTGCGCGGTGGTCTCGCCGGCATCGGGCGCGAGTGCAGAGACGTGGTAGCCCCGCTTGACCAAGCGGTCATAAACATTGCGCCATCCGGAACCAACGGCGAAGGCGCCGTGCACCAGCACGACATTGCGCGCAGTATCGGCCGGCAGGGGCGGTGGATTGGTCGGATCACGACGCAACTTCGGAACGCGCACTGAATATGCGAGGCTCCACGAACCCCGATTCGGCTCGATGCCCTGGATCGCGCCCGCCTACGATCAGCGCGAAGTCACCGCCGACCCCGAGCGGCACTGCATGTCCTCGCTCACTGGGCGCGATGCTGCCGGCCGCATGCAGGAAGCCTCGTGCAGCTGTTTCACCGAGCAGGGCACCCGATACGAGCTAGACCAGCCGCAGTGCCGCACGGTGGCCCGTCACGGCGCTCCATACCACCCCTATGGCCGCACGGGCAGGGTGGCCAGCAACAGCAGCAACAATCGCAGCCACAGCAGCCAATGGCCGGGCAACACGCCAACCCTGGCAGCGTGGTCGGCAAGGCGATACGAACACATGGCACATTCCCAGAGTCGCCACAGGCCAAGGGCGGCAGTTTCACCGGTTCCGCTGGTTCGCTGCCTCGCGCTGCGAAGCCAAGAACAAGGCGTAATGTGATATGCGTGACGAAAAAGACCCCGGCACCTTAGAAATGCAGCTTCCGCGCAAGCAGGGCAGGCCACCCAACTACGGCGAGGCCATGAGCGCCCCCGAGCGTGCAAGGGACTATCGGCGCAAGCGCAAGCAAGAATCTATGGCCTATCTCGGCCAGTCCGAGAAAGAGGTTTCCATCGCTGCGACTATCGACTCGTTGCACTATGCCTTCGCCAATAGCGAGGCCGACACTGCGCTGGCATTGCTTGCGGATCGGCGCATGCGCGCCCGTGAGATGAAATCGTGATGCATCACGAAAAGGCCCCCTTGTCAGCAAAGACGCCGCAGACGTTGTTGCATTTCGTTTCACCCTCTGCATGGTGGGTGCTGTTGTTTTAGGGCTTATCGACAACATCGCCATCGCCGCCGCATTGGTACGCGTCACGAAAATCTGTTTCCTAACGAGCTATCATTTCCCTAGAACAAGGGGAAATGCATGGAAGCGAGATTTGCAATAGTGCTGGCGCTAGCTACCGCGGTGCCTGTTCAAGCTCAGCAGGTGCATAAGTGCCGCGAACGCGGCCAGGTCGTTTATCAGTCAGCGCCGTGCACCTCCGGCCACTCCGAGAAGGCTTGGGACGCTACCCCTGTTCCTGAGCAAAGCAACGCAGAGAAATGGCGTCTCTATCGCATCGACCGTCAACTCAAAGCACGCAACACATCTTCTGGTGGTGATGCCGGTGGCGCCACTGTTACTGACAGTGCAAACGGATCTACGTGCCAAAGCGCCAAGGCAAGCCGGGCAGCTGCCTATGAGGCTGCCGGCCTACATCGTGACTTTGCGCTATCCAGCTATTGGGACAACGTCGTCCACAATGCATGCAGGTGATTTGCGTGTAGGGGCATAGCCCCTACGGATAACGCCTTATCCCGCAACGCGGGCGCGGCGACGGGCTGTTCTGCCGAAGTGGCCGTCTCTCCATTCGCCAAGATCCACCACAACGACCTTGACCATCGACTGCTCGCCAGCCTGGCCAAGGGCCTGTCAGTTCCACATGGTTCGTCACTACGCATCTGTAGATCTGCCGCGCAGCTGTTCGGGCATTGTTCGCCAACAGGCACGGTGGGTTCCGTTTCGCTAGGGGAACGGTTCGGCAGGCAAGTCTTGATCCAAAGCCAGATCCAGCGAAGCCGGGCAAGCGCGGCACAGATAGCCAATTTCGCATAATGTATATCGTGCCGAGTTAATCGACATAGTTAATCACCCCTGTGCGGCAATTATTATCATGGATTATCTCGACCGGCAATTCCTTCCATTTTAATTGACAGAAAAAGCGGTCGCCATTTGATGTTATGTCAGGACCTGAGAGAGCAAGAAGCCGGGTCCGGACCGGAAAAAGGCGGCGCATCCATGCGCCATAGCCGCAGGGGTTCCACCCCTGCACCCCGGGCGCCCGGTACTCGCCGGCAGCGCCCAGGGTCGCTGCCAGGGGGCAGGGCGAGCCTGCCTGTTCGGTCAAGATGATCAAGAGCAGAGCCTGCGTCGTGCCGGAGTCATAGACGACGCAGTGCCCGCCAGCGACCGCCCCAATGGGGCGGTCTTATTGGCGGGCGCAGCGCCGTCAATCAGCTGCGCAGTCTTGATGAGCTTCTCGATACCATCGATGTTGCTGACCAGGTCGCCACGCACGCCACGCACCGCAATACGCCGGCGCAGGCTGACAGGTCCTTGCTGCTGCTCATGCGCCCACCACTCATCGAGCTGATCGAGCATCTTGTTGAAGGCGGCCAGGGTGCCCTGGTAGGCCGGGATGTTGTGCTCGTAGTCGCTCATCGGACGCACTCCTGCACGCCGATGTACTGGTGACCATTGCGGCGTGCACGCTCAAGCAAACGTGTGGCCAGATGGTCCAACAATGCGTTGTAGAAGACTTCGGCGTCCGCCCAGGGAGCCCCAATTTCATCGATAAACGGAGAGCCATCATCGGGCTGGACAGCGTCGATCGCAGCTTCCCAGGCCTCTTTGGCATAGCGGACAAGCGCAGCGCGGCCGATGACTGAGCACTCTTCGGCGCAGGTGTAACCAGTACGACGCCACTGCCAGGAAGCGGGGCGGGCACGGCGAGAGAGGGTGAGGACGCGGCTCATAACCACCCCCGGGCGCGCTCGTACGACCCAGCGCCGCGCCAAGTATTACGAAACTGGTGTCCATGGACCCGTGCGTGCTCCTCAAGTGCGGCAGAGAAGCTGTGCATCAAGGCGTCGTAGAACGCCTCAGCCGTCGCGTAGGGCAAGCCAGAATCAGCATCCGGATCTGTAAAAGGCTGACCTTGCGGCGGAGTGACTGCGGCTGTCGCAGCCGAATGCGCCTGCTTAACGAGGCGCCCGAGAGTGTCCTTCCCAACAAACGCGCACTGCTCGGGGGTGGTGTAGCCGGCGGTATGCCAGTACCAACCTTGAGTGCCCTGACGAAGAACGAATTCACGGTGGTTACGGGGGACGATACCGCCTGCGGAATAGAGGGGTCGGTCGTTCATTTGCACACTCCCTTGAGGCGGGGAGCGGCTGATTTCGGGCGGTCTTCGGGGGTCAAGCTAAGGCCCCCCAACCCCCCCTGGTGCCGGGGTGATGAGCTGCCTTAGTTGGATCCTGCGGGCCGCAGCTTGCTACAGACACCCGAGCCCTAGGTTCACACGCGTCGGGTACCGTCAGTCCGTGCGCCTGGGGTGCCTCACTGCTGGTCTTGCGACCGGGGAGGCTAGATGGCGCCGAGCGTACCTGATTCAGGAGCGACTTGGCAACGGCCACGAGCTCGTACGGCTCGGACATCGAGGAAGAACCGCCGGTGGATTGGGCGCGCTCGGCCTGGCGCTTCTCACGAGAGAGCGTGCGGAACGCCTCGGCTTGCCGGAACAACAGGGACCACCAAGCGAGGTCAGCCGCCGGAAACGTATGGCCCTCGGGGGTGATGAGCGTATCGCCACGGACGTGGAAGTCCTTCCAGGCCGGACCTTCGAGGTGCTTGCCACTCGCCAGCAGCCGCACCAATTTGAACGCTGAATGGGGAATGCGGGTCTTGCCGGACTCCCAATTCTGTAGGGTGCGCACGCTGACATCGAGCAGCTTGGCCGCGGTGAGGTGGGTCAGCCGGAGCCGATAGCGGTCATCCTGGAAACGCTTGGCGCGGTCCAGCCGACGCAAAAGCTGCCGGTTGGCATGCCGGCTGGCCTGGCCTCCCATTTCGCATAATGTATAGAGGGTGGGTAACGGCTACCGGCGAAAGGGCCGCTAGCAGCGCCTCATGCGCGCCTGTGTGTACCGCCAGTACCAGCAGCGCGACCACCGCGGCGGCCGCGCTTAGCCTGTCCAACACTGATCGCCATAGGGCCTTTTCTGCCGGCGATGCCGCGCGCTCTGCATGAATCCGCGCCATCCATTCGCCGCCATCGAGCTTTGCCATCGCGCATAGCTGCGCAATCCGTTCATCTGGCACCGGCTTTCCGCCGTTCCGCCACATGCTCACTGCGGCTCTCGTGACACCGATCCGCTGGCTCAAAACGTTGTCTGACGGGAGAGAGCAACTCTCTTTCACTTTGTCAAGTAGGGCGTTTATCGCGGGCATGTTCATCTCATGGTTGACACTCTGTCAACCGAGGAATATACATGCGTCCGTGTTCACCGATGGGTGAGCACCGCGCACCCCCGGCTCCCCTCCGGGGTCCGCGTCAAGGGGCAGGGGATAGGGGCTTCATGGACACAAACGCACTTGCACTGATCGGCGCCTCCGCGCTGACCGTGATCGTCGGCCTCGCCCGATTGGTCGCTTGGATTCTTGACCGTCGCGCCGAAGCTGCGCTGCGCGCACACCGCGAACAGGTCTTCATCATCGAAAGCTACGTTGACTTGGTCGCGCCGACTATTTCGCGACGCGTCACGATTTGTAGCGCCCAAAGTGAAATGGAGGTCGTCGCATGAAGGAGTTCGCAAAGTGCATCGGCTACGTGTGGGCGCTCGCTGCCTTCATCTCTCTTTTCATCATCGGTGCCTACTACCTGCCTGAGCCGTGGACATGGGTTTGTGGCGTGTTCTTGTTCCTGACGCCTGCCGGTCTGATCGCCTATTTCAGCGGGGTTGGTCATGACTGACCTGTTCGAAATCCCCGGCATGAAGTTGCACACCCTGTTTGACCTGGTCAGCTGGTCGCGTCAGTGCGGCAATGCC
>NZ_JSBW02000039.1 GCF_000772705.2 Xanthomonas vasicola | reverse complement strand
CCGTCCTGCAGGCGGCTGGTGCGCGAGCGGCCAGAGCCGTTGGCGGTGCCGGAGACGATCAACCAGTTCTGGTCGATGGACTTCATGCACGACCAGTTGGCCGATGGTCGCAGCTTCCGGTTGTTTAACGTGCTCGACGACTTCAATCGCGAGGGTCTGGGGATCGAGGTCGACCTGTCGTTGCCATCGGCCCGGGTGATCCGCTCGTTGGATCAGATCATCGAGTGGCGCGGCAAGCCGCGCGTGATTCGCTGTGACAACGGCCCGGAGTACATCAGTGGCGCGCTGCTAGCCTGGGCACAGCAGCGCGGCATTCGGATCGACCACATCCAGCCGGGCAAACCACAGCAGAATGCTTACGTCGAGCGCTACAACCGTACCGTCCGCTATGCCTGGCTGGCCACAACGTTGTTCGACACCATCGAGCAGGTTCAGGACGAGGCCACACGCTGGCTATGGACGTACAACCACGAGCGCCCCAACATGGCGCTGGGCGGCATCACCCCAGCGATGAAATTGGCGATGACCGCATAGCTCCACTTTTGGCGACCGCTAAAAGCGGGGGGATTACCGGTCCACTTGCACTGCGATCACGAATGGCTGCTTGTTCTCCGAGCCTCGCCCGCGCTTACCCCCCGTCCGTTCGCCGCCCAGGTAAGCGTCGTCGATTTGCACAAAACCTTGAGTTTTCGCGGTTCTTCGCGCTCGACCATCGCCTGCATGATCTTGTGCTTCATCCGCCAGGCCGCCTTGTAGTTCACTCCAAGATGCCGCTTCAACTCCAGCGCCGCCAGGTTGGTCTTGCTGGAGTTCAGCAGGTAGATCGCCTGCATCCACAGGCGCAAGTGCAACTTGCTGGACTGGAAAAGCGTGCCAGCACGCAAGATGGTCTGATGCCGGCACGCCCGGCACTGGTAGTACACCTGATCATCGCGTCGAAAGCGCGAACGCGCGCGGCCGTCGCACTGCGGGCAGCGAAATCCCTTCGGCCATCGCCACCGATACAACGCCCGGTAACACTTGGCTTCGGTTCCATAGCGATCAACTAACTCGCGCTCAGCGAAAAGCCTAGCGAAACTGCACACTGTTGATGCCCATGCCCCACCTCCGTTGCCTTCACGTGGGACCGTTGTCCAACCGACTCGTCGCAAATCCTGCAACTGCCGGCTGAGCGATGGGCTAATCAGGTACAAGTATCAACCTTCTAGAATTCGTTGTTAACTGAATGTCAAAGACGTCGAAGGGCTTCGGCTGGTAGCATCCGAGCAGCCTGAAGTGCTGGCCACATCCCAAATACAACTCCGGTCGCAATTGTCACGACGATCGCTATAATAAGTACAAGCAAATTGATTTGCGTCGCCAATCCCTGCTGCCTCGTTATGAGATGCGAGCCAATAATACCGAATAAAGCTCCTAAGCCACCACCGATAGAGGACAACAGTACTGACTCCGCAAGGAAATGTTGGCAAATATTATTTGGAGACGCACCCAAAGACATTCGCAAACCAATTTCCCCGATGCGCTCAGAGATCGAAACTAGCATGATGTTCATGACACCAATGCCCCCTACGAAAAGACAAATTGCCGCTACAGAAATTAGGAGCAGCGACATTGCTCGATTAGCCATTCCACTTACCTTTACCGACTCAGCGACACCCGTGATACGGAAATCTAGAATTTCACTCACTGCTAACTTGTGAGTCTTACGCAAACGTTGCGCGATTCGCTCGCTCAAGATATTTTCTTGAACTCCATTATTGAAGCGAAGACTGATTTGCTGCAAAGCATTTGGCGGCAGCGGAAAATCTCCCATCAAATTTCTTCTCGCAGATCTGATCGGCACAATTGCAATTTCATCTAAATCTTGCCCTGCCACCGAAATCCCTCGTCGCTTCATGGTGCCAATCACAATGAAAGCAGATCCATTGATCCGGACACGTAATCCAATCGGCTTAGTCTTACCAAAGAGCTTTGCACTCGTTGCCTCACCGAGAAGTACGATCCGTCTTGCGCTACTACTTTCCGCCTCAGTGAAGTTCCTACCTTGCTGAATCTCGTATCCCAATATGTCCACTATACCGGGGCCGCCGCCAATCCAAGCCAGCGTCGACTTAGAGATTCCAAAACTCGCGTCTGCGCTCCCGCGAAGCATTCCGCTAGCCATCCGAACACCGGCGATTCGATTAATATCTTCTACGTCTTTGTCCTTAAGCATATAAAGCCCTCCGAAAGGCAAAGCTGCATTCTTCACGCCATTCATGGTTCCTGAAATTACGTCAATGCGATCTGCCCCTAGAGATTCGATACTAGCTTGAATCTCTCTTCGCGTCCCTTCAGCTATGGAAGTGACAATCACTACAGCTGCGACACCAGCGACGATCCCGAGTGATGTCAGAAGTGATCGAAGTGGATGGACTGCAATACTTCTTGTCGCGTTTTTTAAAGTTCTTTGTAATCGACTCATACCTTTATTCGCCCATTGCGGAGATAAATGATACGGTCGGCATGTTTGGCAACCCCTATATCGTGAGTTACAACAACGATCGTTCGAGCGTATGCCTTCAATCCGTTCAAAAGCAAGATTATCTCGCTTGCGGACTCTTCGTCCAATGCACCCGTCGGCTCATCGGCAAGGATAAGGCTTGGCTTGTTCACCATCGCGCGTGCAACCGCGACACGCTGCTGCTGCCCACCTGATAATTGCCGAGGAAAAGATTGAGCGCGATTCAGCATCCCTACCTTTTCCAGCGCTGTGCACGAACGTGAAATAGCGTCTTTATAAGACAAATCAGAATACTCAAAGGGCAGCGCCACATTCTCCAAAACCGATAATCTTGGCAAAAGACTCAGATTTTGAAAAACAAAACCAATATTGGAATTACGGAACGCAGCCAGGTTAGCAGAAGATAATTCCAGGACATTGAAACCAAGACAATGATAAGAACCACTATCTGGACGATCCAAACAACCGATCAGAGAAAGTAATGTGGACTTCCCGGAGCCTGAAGGTCCCATTATTGCAATATGCTCCCCTTGCGACACAGTTAAATCGACGTTATCTAAGGCGCCGATAGGCTTCATGGCCCCTCGATAAGCCTTACTAACACCAGATAACTTAATTGCTGGCGTATCAAGGTTCATTGAAAATTATTAATTTGCAGGACAATAAGATCCTGCGTGGCCAGACCGGAAAAGACTTGCGTTGACACATCATCATTCATCCCAATAAGTATTGAACGTTTGATGACCTTATCACCATTTTTCACTAAGACGCTGGCATACCGACTCTCGACTAGATCACTCAAGAGCTGATCCCATACAAGTTGCTGAGAAGAATTTAAAGTTGATCGAAAAGCAAAAAATTTCTCACCCAACCGCTGCTTTCTGTCTCTCCTTATTGCAGCTACTGGATCACCACTTTCATCATCTATCACAACAATACGCGACGCAGCCGCTGCACCAAAAAAATTCACCAATTCACTAGGAACACGTGATTTTATTCCTTGCTCAGGCAACTTCATTACCAGCTCAGTCTCAAGCGACTTTTGCTGCCTCTTAGTTAGCCCGACCGTACTAAAGTTCTCCTTGATCGCGTCTTGGATCGCACCAAATGTGGGGATCTCATTGCCACCGGCGCTTGGAACCAGATATTCGCTCGGTATCTTTAGGACATTGATTCGTTCCGCCACGCTGATTGTAGCGTCTGCTAACATTCCAGGAATTAAAAAACCTTCCGGATTAGTAACTTCAACAACAACTGGAAAATTTGCATTATTCCCCTGAATATTTGGCGCAATGCGCCTTTGCACCACTACCCCTTCAAACTTGCGATTCGGATACGCGTCAACTGAAAAATACACGGGATTTCCCTCAATAATTTTTCCTATATCAGCCTCATCAACTGCCAACTCGATCTTTAGTTTAGAAAGATCTTCGGCGATACGAAATAGGGTGGGAGTTTCGAAAGACGATGCTACTGTCTGTCCAGACTCGACCAAGCGCTCCAGAACGACCCCATGAACAGGAGAACGAATAATAGTCTGATCCAAATCATATCGCGCGCTTTGCACTGCAGCTTGGAGTGACTGGACCGATGACTGGGCTGCACGCATGTCTAATTCGGCAATACGCTGTGTTTCCTGCTCTTTCTCCAAGTCGGCTTTAGCTACTAACTGTTGATCTGCAAGTTTACGCGCTCTCTGTAAATCTCGTAGCGATTGCGACGCACGCTCACTACTTCGCTCCAAAGATGACTGCGCGCCAGAAAGCGAAGCAACGGCTGATTGCAGCTGTGCCTGATAGCGCGCTGGATTAATCTTTGCTATGATCTCACCCTTTGAAACTGATTGATTGAAGTCTGCACTTACCTCTGATATTTCACCAGAAACCTGTGTCCCGACTGCCACAGTAGATTTAGCACTGATACGCCCCATCGCCGAGATCGAAACGAGAATCCGCCCTACATGCGGATGAGATGTGGTTTCGGTGACTACTACCGAATCAGGGTAAAATAGATCTTTTAAAGATATAGTCGACACTCCTATTAAGAGTATCAAAAAAAATACTAACGGAACCTTCTTCCAATTTGAGGAAATTTTCAAAATAATAAACTCTTCTAGCCGAATAAGAATTATTCGACTTTGCCTGCAGATACATTCCGAACACCGTTCGACTGTAGAAAATTAAATTTGTAAGCAAGCTTGATTGGTATCGGGGTTATTTCCACACCTTGACCATCACACTCCGCTTCATTTACTTTGTAGCTACAGATTGCCGCACCCAGAAAAGACCAATGGGTAACAGCACCTAATACTTCTGGAGCGAATATTTTACTACTCTCGCTATTGACTCGCTCGCATCCAGGCGAGGCATCAATTTGTCGTACAGAACTGACGGAGCCATCTTCCATAACCACAAATTCAATGCATATAAGAATGTCGACCAAGCCAGTTGCCTCAACTGGAAATGGCGGCATCGAATTAACGACAGGGGTAGCCATTAAAAACTTCTGATTAGAGCTCAACTTAACCTGCTCAACACCATCAGGGAGAATCATACCCTTCTCAATTTTCCGCACTGTAGATGTTGCGCATCCACATAAATTAAAGAAAATCAACAAGAGAATTATTTTTAAGCGTGTCATTTAACCATCACCCTAGCCTGCAAGAAGAAGTGTGCAGGGACACCCTGCACACTTGTTACTCAGTTGGGACCTTTCCTCACGCAGTAAACAGTTCCTCCTTTAGCAGCGCAACTCCATCCAGGCGGACTTGCGACAGGGCCGTTGGGAAGAGTCTGGGCGATAGCGCCCCACGAGCCAACCATTGCAAATCCAGCTACGGCAAGAGCAAGTAACTTTTTTATACGGCCATCCTTGTATGCCTGTGATTCAGGCCCTATTAAATTAACAGAAAAATTTTAATCAAGTCAAACATGTCGTCCTTAACGAAGAAAGTCGTCAAATAATTAAATATAGGCATACCAGTTATGCTATCGACTTACCAGATGGCCACGCGCTCCTTGTCGCCGCGTACCATCGCATCGCCGGGCTTGCACTGGAATGCCTGCGCAAACGCCGGCATGTTCGACGGTGCACCGTTGGCCCGGAAATTCGCCGGCGCATGCGGGTCGGTATTCAAGCGCACGCGCAATTCGCCATCGGTAAAGTTGCGGCGCCACACCGTCGCCCAGTTTATGAAGAAGCGCTGGTCCTGCGAATAGCCGTCGATCTCCTTGTTGGCAGCAGGCTGCTTCTGCAATGCCATCTGCAAGGCATCGTAAGCAACGGTCAGGCCGCCCAGGTCGCCGATGTTTTCGCCCAAGGTCAGCTTGCCTTTGACGTGCACGCCTTTGATCGCTTCATAGCCGTCGAACTGCGCCACCAGCTGATCGGTGCGCTCGGTGAACAGCTTGCGGTCCGCAGCGGTCCACCACGTGTCGAAGTTGCCTTTGGCATCGAACTGGCTGCCGGAATCGTCATAGCCGTGCATCATTTCATGCCCGATCACCGCACCGATGCCGCCGTAATTCAACGCCGGATCGGCCTTGGGGTCGAAGAACGGCGGCTGCAGGATCGCCGCCGGGAACACGATCTCGTTGCGGGTGGCGTTGTAGTACGCATTCACCGTCTGCGGCGTCATGTGCCATTCGCGCTTGTCGACCGGCTTGCCGATCTTGTCCAGCATGTAGCGGTAGTTGAATGCCTGCGCAGCCTGCATGTTGGCCAAGAATCCGTCGCCACGCGTTTCCAGGCCCGACCAATCGCGCCACTGGTCCGGGTAACCGATCTTCGGCGTGAAGCTGGCCCACTTTTCCAGGGCGCGCTGTTTGGTTTCTGCGCTCATCCAGTCGAGTTTTTCCAGCCGCGCCTTGAGCGCTGCCGACAGGTTCTGCACCAATTGCTGCATCTGCTCCTTCGATTCGGCCGGGAATGCAGATTGCACATAGAGCTGGCCCAGTGCCTCGCCCATCGCCTCGTTGACCGCATTCAACGTGCGCTTCCAGCGCGGCAGCATGTCCTGCTGGCCGCGCAGCGTCTTTGCGTAGAAATCGAAGTTGGCCTGTTCGAACGGCTTGGCCAGATACGGCGCCGCTTCGTCGATGCTATGGAAACGCAGATACGCCTTCCAGGTGTCGACCGGTGTATCAGCCAACATCGCATCGAGCTCGGCGAAATAGCCCGGCTGGCTCAACGAGAACGTGCCGGCCGGCACCTTGAGCGCGGCGAAGAACGCCTTCCAGTCGAAGTGCGGCGTGATTGCATTGGCGCCGGCCACATCGACCGGGTTGTAGCGCTTGGCCGGGTCGCGCAGTTCGATCCGCGACAACGACGCATTGGCCAAACGCGTTTCGAACGCCATCACCGCCTTGGCCTGGGTGGCCGCTTGTGCGGCCGGGATGCCCGACAGCTCCAGCATCCGTGCGATATAGGCCACGTACTGCGCGCGGATCTTTGCCTGCGCCGGGTCGGTGTAATAGCCCTTTTCGGGCAAGCCCAGACCACCCTGCCCTGCATAGGCGATCATCTGCTCGGAATGTTTGTAATCGGCATTGGCGCCGAACGAGAACACGAATCCCTGACCTTGCGCATAGCTGTTGCGCAACCAGGCCGCGATGGCCGGCGCATCGGTCAGCGCATCGATGGTCGTCAACTGCGGCTGCAGCGGCGTGATACCGGCTTTGTCGATCGCCGCTTCATCCGAGCCAGTGCGCCACAGGTCGGCGATCTTGGCATCCACCGACCCGGCCGACAGACTACCGCGTGCCAGTTGTTCCACCAACGCGTGCTGGATGGTCAACGAACGCTCGGCCAGCACCTCGAAGCTGCCCCAGCTGGTGCGATCGGATGGCACCGGATTAGCCTTGAGCCATTTGGCGTTGACGAACCCATTGAGGTCCTGGCACGCCGCGATGGACGGATCCAGATCGCCACTGCCAAACGCCACGATCGGGGCATCAAGCTTGGACACATCGACCTTGGTCGCTACCGCCTGCGCTGCGGTGGGCGCCACCTTGGCAATATCGTCGGAGGCGCCGCACGCAGACAGCGCAGCCACAATAGCCACCGCGAGCGACAGCGGGGCGAACTTGCTCAACTTCATTGAATTTTCCAAGGCATGACCGCGCATGCACGGTCGAAAAAAGTCCACAGCCGGTCAGGAACCGCCGACGAAGAACAGCGCATCGAACGGCGCTTGCCTCTTCATCAGTCACTGTGCAACCGGCTAAACCACATCGCTGCAGCGGCACCGCAGCGCCCTACCTCCGCTGCCGCGCCTTAGCGAACCTCATTGCAACCACACGCTGCGTGCGCGTCTCACCGACGCGGCAACACGCTGCTTCAACCAACACCTGCACCCCAGCGCAGCGCGCGCCATCGCATGCAGTCACCGCCGTGCGTAAAACGGCGCCATCAACAGGTATATCGGATAGGCCAACACCATCAGCACCAGGGCTGCCTCGTGCCCGGATGTCGCATCGGCCAACGCTTCCATTTGTCGCACCGGCCCGAAACAGCCGAACCCCAGCAACAGCACGCCCAGCACGCAGATCAGCAATGCCAGCGCCAGCCCGGCGCCTGAGATGTCGCCAGCGGCCAGAGCGACGAAGCCACTGCCTGCTGCCACCAGCATGCCCAACGTCACCAGATAGGCGCGACAGTAAACAGCCGTCATTTGCCGCGTTTTACGTTTGCCGGACATCATGTCTCGCCTGCACATCAGCGCGGTGCTTATGCGCTTCAGGCCTACGCACCGCGTTCCATTCAATACAGCACGCAACATCTTGCAGCCGCATGCCCACGCAACAGACACGCGCTGCGCGTGATGCACGCAGCGCCTTAACCGCCAGCGGCGATTACTTCGCCTTGCCCTGGTTGGCCACCGCTTCGGCCGCGCGCTTGGCCGCTTCCGGGTCGCCCAGGTAACGGAAGCTGCGCACCTGCAGGTTGTCGTCCAGTTCGAACAACAGCGGGATGCCGGTGGGGATGTTTAGCTCGAGGATCTGCTCGTTGGAGACATCGTTGAGGTACTTGTACAGCGCGCGCAGCGAATTACCGTGCGCGGTCACCAGCACGGTCTGCCCGGCCTTCAACTGCGGCGCAATCGCGTCGTGCCAATACGGCAACACGCGCACCAGCGTGGTTGCCAACGACTCGGTCCCCGGCAGCGCGTTGCGGTCGAGGGTGGCGTAGCGACGGTCGTGGCACGGGTGGCCCGGGTCGTTGACGTCCATCGCCGGCGGCGGGATGTCGTACGAACGGCGCCAGATCTTGACCTGCTCCTCGCCGTGCTTGGCCGCGGTTTCGGCCTTGTCCAGGCCTTGCAGGCCACCGTAGTGGCGCTCGTTGAGGCGCCAGCTCTTGGACACCGGCAACCAGTCCTGGTCCAGTTCCTTCAATGCGCCCTGCAGCGTGTGGATGGCGCGCTTGAGCACCGAGGTGTGGGCGACATCGAACTGCAGCCCTTCGTCCTTCATCAGCTTGCCGGCCGCCACAGCTTCCTGGCGGCCCTGGTCGGTGAGTTCCACATCCACCCAGCCGGTGAAACGGTTGTCCAGATTCCATTGGCTCTGGCCATGGCGCAGCAGTACGAGTTTGCGGGTCACTACGGTTCTCCGATTGGGGCCGATCAGCCTGCGATTGTAGCGGCAGCGCGTCCATCGCAGGCGTGCACGAGATCGCCACAGGCAGCGCGCGATGCTTTGGCAATGCAGACCAACGATCCCGTCTTCGCCGGTTGGGACGGCAGCGTGATTCAGGCGCGACAGTTGCAACGGCAACTGGCACGGCGCGTGGTGCTCGATGACGCGGTGAGCGCAACGCCGCAGTTGCTTGCAGGGTTCGATGTCGGTTTCGAAGACGATGGCCAGACCACCCGCGCGGCTGCCGTGTTGCTGGATGCGCAGACGCTGCTCCCGCTGGAAACGCACGTCGCGCGCGTGCCGACCTCGATGCCCTATGTCCCCGGCCTGCTCAGTTTTCGCGAATTGCCCGCGTTGCTGCAGGCCCTGGCGCTGCTGTCGCGTACGCCGGATCTGGTGTTCATCGATGGCCAAGGCATTGCGCATCCGCGCAAGCTAGGCATCGCAGCGCACTTCGGCGTGGTGACCGGCCTGCCGTGCATCGGCATCGCCAAGCAACGCTTGGCCGGTAGCTTCACCGAGCCCGGCCCGGAACGTGGCGACCACACGCCGATCCTGCTGGGTGGCGCGCAGATCGGCTGGGCGCTGCGCAGCAAACCGCGCTGCAATCCCTTGATTGTCTCGCCCGGCCATCGCGTGTCGATGCAAGGCGCGCTCGACTGGACCCTGCGCACGTTGCGCGCTTATCGCCTGCCCGAGCCCACGCGCCTGGCCGACCGGCTGGCTTCGCGCCGCGGCGAGGTGCGGCCCTGGCCGCGGACACCCGATTGCTGTTCTGAACCTGCCATTGCGGCCAGCGGCCCGGTTGCATCGACAAGGCAGCTGACTGCGATGTCCATGACAACAACACATGGGCAAGTCGTCTGTCCGGTACGTCCCGGCATGCGGACGCACCAGCGATCATCGACATTGTTCGCGGGTGCGGCGACAAAAGTGGATTCCCCCCGAAACGGGGCTGTCCGTCGTAGCAACATGCGCGCGGTGGCTGGCTGGTCTTGCAAAGCGCGAAGAGCCGCAGTCGTTCTTCGGGTGCGAGCACAAAGTTGTTGCAAAAAACGAAACGTCGCGCCGAACTTGCGCCTTACAAGATAGACATGCCAACGATGTCATCCATACTCCAAGCCGAGCAGGATGGTGCTGCCATCGCATGCGGCTGGCGGCCTCCGTGACGCAGATTGGATTCTTTTCGTCATTGAATTCTTGCGGTTGCCGTCGTTTTCGGCAGCCGCATTTCACTGGTGGCAACAGGATTCCCCTGCGTGGCGTTTTTATGCTGGATGCATTCGGCTCCACCTCCACTCACCCAATTGAAGGAGATACCATCATGCAGTCTATGTCCGGAAAAAAAATCAGGTCGCTGTACGTCGTGGCACTGTTAACTGCCCCTTTTCTTGCGAGCGCGCAAGCCGTCGTACAACATGGCGTCCCGAGCCAGATCCTGAGCGTCGCTTCGCCGATACGTTCTTTGAGTTTCCTCCCCGACGGAGCCCAATCGAGCTGTTATCCGGTATACCCCGGCAGAAGCGTGGCGGGGCCGATCCTCAACACTGCGCTGCATTATCAGGCCATTGCCTCGTCGGTTCCTTGCAATCAACCAATCAAGGTCACCGACTCTTCTGTTTCATTCCAGCCCACCGTTGATCAGCACAGGCTCATTTTCGGAATCGATGGCTCGGGCCGGCTCCATCTCCAGGCGCGCTGACCGGATCTTCGCGATGGCGTCGCCCATACCGGCAATTGGGCGGCGCCAGGCCTTTGCAGCGACCAGGATGCGTCGGCGACCCGTATGCCCACTCTGCCGCGGTGTGAAGCTAGACGGCAACGCGGACGCCAAGCATGCGAAGCTGAGCTTCCGTGCCGGCAACCACCAGACCGCACATGACCACCCTGATCGCTCCACGCGTGCATGACATCGGCGGGCTGGAAGTGCGTCGCGCAGTGCCCACCCTGCAGGCGCGCAGCGTCGGCCCGTTCGTGTTCGTCGACCACATGGGCCCAGCCGTGCTGGAGCCCGATCACGGCATCGATGTACGCCCGCATCCGCACATCGGCCTGGCCACGGTCACGTTCCTGTGGGCCGGCGAAATCGGCCACCGCGACACGCTGGGCTCGGATCAGGTGATCCGCCCCGGCGACGTCAACTGGATGACCGCCGGCCGCGGCATCGCCCATTCCGAACGCACGCCTGGCCCGGAGCGCGCGCGCGAACACGCCTTGCACGGTATGCAGACCTGGATCGCCTTGCCCCGCTCGGCCGAAGAAACCGCGCCCGCGTTCCATCACCACGCGGCGGCAAGCCTGCCGCAGCAGCGCCGCGACGGCGTGTGGCTGCGCGTGATCGCCGGCCGCGCATATGGCGAGGAATCGCCGGTACAGGTGTTCAGCGGCACGCTGAATGTGGCGCTGGATCTGGCGCCCGACGCCGAACTGGATCTGGACACCGGGCACGCCGAGCGCGCCCTGTACATCCTGGAAGGCCAAGCGCAGCTGGACGGTGCCGACGTGCCAGCTCGCCACCTGATCGTGCCCTCGCCCGGCGCCCGCGGCCGCCTGCGCGCCAAGACCCCGCTCAAGGCGATGCTGCTTGGCGGCGAGCCGCTGGATGGGCCGCGTCATCTATGGTGGAACTTCGTGTCCAGTTCCAAGGAACGCATCGAGCAGGCCAAGGACGACTGGCAGGCAGGCCGCTTCGGCAGCATTCCCGGTGACGACAAGGAATTCATTCCGTTACCCGAAACGCCTGCCCCGAAACCGGTTGATTACCCTTGAAACCGTGCGCGATGCGCACTGGCTGACATGCACCGTCACCAGGTCTCGCAATGGAAGTGCCACGCTGCACATGCGATGCCACGCAGGTTTGCGACATCACTTGAACCGATTCGCAAAACTGTGGTAGTGATGGCTGCGTAGACGGAGCGCGTTACGTGGACTGCATGCTCTTGAGCGGGGAGCTCGGGGCACTGCAACGGCACGAGATTGGCGCGCCCGCATCGTCATCCAATGCCGGGGAATCGTGTATGAAGTCTGCATTCTGCCTTGTCGGCCTTAGCTTGCTGCTGGCCGCTGCCACCGCCCACGCTCAGAGCTCGCCGGTCTGCCCGCCGTTGCCGCCGGCCTCCGGCTTGCAGTGGAACGAGCTCGCCGGTGCCGATTACCTGGTCTGCAAGGCCATGACTGCCGATGGCCGGCAGGTGGTCGGGGTGATGCTCACAACCCGCGACCCAGACATCGCGTTGGCACGCGACCGCCGCGCTGAAAAGGGCCAGATCCAGCAGGAAGAGTTCTACTGGTACAAGCTCGATCTCGGCGGCAGCAAGGTGCCTGGCATGGAATCGCGCCGCGTCACCGTTGTCGAGCTGGGCAAGAAGCGCTACGCGCAATTGTGGATCGATGGCGCCAGCGCCGAAGAACTCGCTTCGATGCAGTCGATGGTGCAGAACATGGATCTGCAACCAGCCAGTCTGGCACTGCAGCGCTAACGCAGCACGCGTTACAGCACTGCTGACTTTAGCTTGTAGCACCCTAGCAGCGCGCCGGTTTGCCCGGCGCACTGCAGAACTATCTGACGGTATGTGCGGCCAGCTTGTCGCCGCGGATCACCATTGCGTGCTCGCATGCCTGCGTCTCACCGGTGTGATGCGACACGCGAGAGGCAACCACCAGACTGCTTGCGCGTGCACCAAAACTCGCCGGCTGCGTCCAGCAGCGCAACGGTTTTGATTCCGGTTGCCACCGCGTGCGCCGGCAAGGCCCGCGAGACCACGCACAGGCGCGAACGTTTGAGCAGTAGCTCAGGTCGGCACGCGCCCGGAACCGGCACGGAAAGATCGCCCGTTCCGATTCCGGTTTCGCCATCGGCCCAACTCAAAGACCACTGGCAAACGTCTGTCAGTCGCCTTGAATCGCCGTGTCGCCACTGCCGCCAGCCGCCTGCAACTGGCTGTGGATGCGTACCTCGCCGGTCAACAGGCGATGGATCGGGCATTTGTCGGCCACCTCCATCAACCGTGCGCGTTGCTCGTCGTCGAGCGCACCGTCAAGCACCACCGCGCGGGCGATCGCCGTGCCGGCAGCGCCGCGCTGCGTGTAATGCAGATGCACGTGCACCGCCGTCAGCGGCCAGTGCTTGCGCGCAGCCACCATCGACACCGTGATGGCGGTGCACGCACCCAGTGCGCCCAACACCTGCGATTCGGGATCCGGCCCGGCGTCGCTGCCACCATTGGCCGGCTGCGTATCGCCGCTCCAGGTGTGCAGCCCGTCGTGGATGCTGACCGTGTACGGCACCGTGCCGGTGCGCACGCTGACGGGCCGGTCACTCATTGCCCGCTCCTGTTGTCGTACGCGGGCCGGTTCAAAACCGGCCTTCCTGGAAATCGACGAACGCCTGCATCAGCTCCTGCTTGGTGTTCATCACGAACGGGCCATGCCGCATCACCGGCTCGTTGAGCGGGCGGCCCGCGACCAGGATCAGCTGCGCACCGTCGGCACCGGCTTGCAGGCGCAGGCGCTGTCCGCCACCCAGCACGGCCAGCTGCTGCGCCGGCAACACGCGCGCGGTGTCGCTCTCGCCCACCGTCAGCGCGCCCTCGAAGGCATACGCGAACGCGTTATGTCCGCTGGGCAGCCGATACTCCCATTCCACGTTCGGTTCCAACGCGATATCCAGGTACACCGGGCTCGTTGCAGGTTGCACGATCGGCCCGACCACCTCGCCCACCGCACCGGCAATCACCTTGACCGTCACGCCGAGCGCCGGATGCGCCACCGGAATGTGGTCGGGTGCGTACTCCTGGTACTTGGGATCGGTCATCTTGTCGCGCGCCGGCAGGTTCACCCACAACTGAAAGCCGCGCATGCGCCCGGATTCCTGCTCCGGCATTTCCGAATGGATCAGCCCGCGCCCGGCGGTCATCCACTGCACGCTGCCCGGCGTCAGCAGGCCTTCGTTGCCGTGGTTGTCCTTGTGGCGCATGCGCCCGTCGAGCATGTAGGTCACGGTCTCGAAACCGCGATGCGGGTGGCTGGGGAAACCGGCCAGATAGTCTTCGGCCTTGTCGGTGCCGAATTCGTCCAGCATCAGGAACGGGTCCAGCTCCGGCAGCTGCTGGGTGCCGATGACGCGGGTCAGTTTGACCCCGGCCCCGTCGGAGGTCGGCATGCCGCGAATGGTGCGCAGTACGTGCGCTGCTGTGGTGGTCGTGGTGCTCATCGCTTGTCCCTGTGCCCTGTGGCGAAGCGCCAATGATGGGTGCGTGCGGGCCGCCGCCCAACCGCAACCATTGCAACCGATCGTTCCAAACGCCGCCAGCGCGGCAGCGCTCCTAACCTATCTGTGACCGTAGCACCCTACGACCAAAGTTTTACCCCCTCGCGCCCGGCTGGCATTGACCGCAGCCGGGCGTGGGTGGACCCTTGGGCGAATCGTTCCTGAGGGGCATGCATGAAAGGGTTCTCGAAGCTGGCCTGGGGCGCGCTGGCGCTACTGGCCGCGTTCTGCCTGGGCACCGTCGCGCTGCGGCGTGGTGAGCACATCAACGCGTTGTGGATCGTGGTGGCGGCGGTGTCGATCTATTTGATCGCCTACCGGTTCTACAGCCTGTTCATTGCCGACAAGGTGATGCAACTGGACATCACCCGTGCCACCCCGGCGGTCGCCAACAACGACGGCCTGGATTACGTGCCCACCAACAAGCACGTGCTGTTCGGCCACCACTTCGCTGCCATCGCCGGTGCCGGGCCCTTGGTCGGCCCTGTGCTCGCCGCGCAAATGGGCTACCTGCCCGGGCTGTTGTGGCTGGTGGTGGGCGTGGTGTTCGCCGGTGCGGTGCAGGACTTCGTGGTGCTGTTCCTGTCCAGCCGCCGCAACGGCCGCTCGCTGGGCGATCTGGTGCGCGAGGAAATGGGCCAGGTGCCCGGCACCATCGCCTTGTTCGGCGCGTTCCTGATCATGATCATCATCCTGGCGGTGCTGGCGATGGTGGTGGTCAAGGCGCTGGCGGAAAGCCCGTGGGGCATGTTCACCGTCATCGCCACGATGCCGATCGCGCTGATGATGGGCGTCTACATGCGCTACATCCGCGTCGGCAAGATCGGCGAAATCTCGGTGGTGGGGTTGATCCTGCTGCTGGCCGCGATCTGGCTGGGCGGCAAGGTGGCGGCGGACCCGACCTGGGGCCCGGCCTTCACCTTCACCGCCAAGCAGATCACCTGGATGTTGATCGGCTACGGCTTCGTTGCCTCGGTGCTGCCGGTGTGGCTGTTGCTGGCACCGCGCGATTACCTGTCTACCTTCCTCAAGATCGGCACCATCCTTGCGCTGGCGATCGGCATCCTGGTCGTGATGCCGGATCTGAAAATGCCGGCGCTCACGCAATTCGCCTCCACCGGCGATGGCCCGGTGTGGAAGGGCGGCATCTTCCCGTTCCTGTTCATCACCATTGCCTGCGGCGCGGTCTCCGGCTTCCACGCGCTGATCGCTTCCGGCACCACGCCCAAGCTGCTCGCCAATGAAGGCCACATGCGCTACATCGGCTACGGCGGCATGTTGATGGAATCGTTCGTGGCGGTGATGGCACTGGTGGCCGCGTCGATCATTGAGCCGGGCATCTACTTCGCGATGAACAGCCCCGCCTCGCTGGTCGGCACCGACACTGTCGCAGTCGCTGCCAAGATCAGCGAGTGGGGCTTTTCGATCACACCGCAGGTTCTTGAAGCCACTGCACGCGATATCGGCGAACACAGCATCCTGGCACGTGCCGGCGGCGCACCCACGCTGGCTGTAGGCATCGCGCAGATCCTGCACCAGTTGCTGCCGGGCGAAGACACCATGGCATTCTGGTATCACTTCGCCATCCTGTTCGAAGCACTGTTCATCCTGACCGCGGTGGACGCCGGCACGCGCGCCGGCCGCTTCATGCTGCAGGACCTGCTGGGCAACTTCATCCCGGCATTGAAAAAGACCGAATCGTGGACGGCCAATATCATCGCTACCGCCGGTTGCGTGGCGCTGTGGGGCTATCTGCTCTACACCGGCGTGATCGATCCGTTCGGCGGCATCCAGACCTTGTGGCCGTTGTTCGGCATCTCCAACCAGATGCTGGCCGGCATCGCGCTAATGCTGGGCACGGTGGTGTTGTTCAAGTTGAAGCGTGACCGCTACGCCTGGGTGACCATCGTGCCGGCGCTGTGGCTGTTGCTGTGCACCACCTACGCGGGGCTGATCAAGATCTTCGACAGCAATCCGGCGCAGGGTTTCCTGGCGCAGGCGCACAAGTTCCAGGCGGCGATCGCCAGCAACACCATCACTGCACCTGCCAAGACGGTGCCGCAGATGCAGCAGATCGTCACCAACGCCTACGTCAACACCGGGCTGACGGTGCTGTTTCTGTTCGTGGTGGCGTCGATCCTGATCTATTCGATCAAGACGATCATGGTGGCACGCCGCAACCCGCAGCGGACCGACCGCGAAACCCCGTACGTGGCGTTGCAGCCACACCAGATGGCAGACCTGTAATGGGTACGCAACTCGTCCTGGCCAGTCAATATCAGGTGCACCGCCGCATCTGGCGGCGCCTGATCCAGACCGCACGGCTGTGCTGCGGCATTCCCGATTACGACAACTACGTCCGGCATATGGTGGAAAAACATCCCGACAAACCGGTGATGGACTACCCCGCCTTCTTCCGCGAACGCCAGGACGCGCGCTATGGCGGCAAGAGTGGGTTTCGGTGTTGTTGACTGGATGATTGCGATTAGTGATTGGTTGGTCAAGAAGTAGAAACGCAACAGGGCGCGATGCGAATCGCGCCCTGTTGCGTTGTTCTTCGCGAAGGCAACTGGGGGGCGAGGAGCGGCTGATAAAAGCGTCTCTTGGCGCGATTAGGCACTGCGATAGATTGGGTGCGGAGCAGCTGACCTGAGGTTTTGCTGCAGGGCCCTCGCCCGCCCGCCGGCGCGGGACACGTCGTGAATCCATCCATGCAGGCTCTTACGCGGCATCCATGCCACGTACGGTCCCGCGCCGGTGGGCGAACAAGGACCATTCGAGTTGGTCGGTATGCTGGCGCAAGCAGCGCATCGCGCGATCAATCAACGAGACTGTGCGTTAAGTCCGTCGATGTCTGTCGCCGCGCCTATCGGACGTCGTGGCCAATAGATCCTCAGCAGCCAAATCGACCCATGCAGCATTTGTTCGTCGCAGTGCACTGCTTTTCGTTGGCTGTCAGCCAACTCGCTGGCGCGGTGGCCTCGCCGATTGCGGGACCGACGGCGGCATGGATGCCGCCATCGAGCCCCCCATGGCCGGGTTTACGGCGTGTCCCGCGAGCGGTGAAGGCACCGCGCGCTCAACTGGCCAGCCTTTGAACTTTGACTTGAAGTTTTAGACCTAACGCTTGGATGGCATCCAAACCTAGCCCCGACTCAAACCTCAGTTCTATTGCATCGAGTGGAGCGCGCAGGCGCGCCAGTCGTAACGCCGCGGATCTGCGAAGCGGCGATGCGCCTGGCCGCATGGATGTCACTAAGAGCATCCATGGATGGGTTCAAAACGTATCCCGCAAACGTGGACACCGCACACTGCACTCACCAAGCGATCGACTTACCCAGCGCGTTTTTGCGCCAGCCGCGCGAACAACGCAGGTAAATCACGCATAGTGTCGAACACCTCGACCACACCGATGCGGCGCAACG
Organism: Xanthomonas vasicola; assembly: GCF_000772705.2. Classification (GTDB taxonomy): domain Bacteria; phylum Pseudomonadota; class Gammaproteobacteria; order Xanthomonadales; family Xanthomonadaceae; genus Xanthomonas; species Xanthomonas vasicola. The sequence continues at coordinate 199,445 of NZ_JSBW02000039.1, read as the reverse complement.
TGTCGCCATGCCCCGGTGGAATGTGGCTTGCACCGGTGAAGCCCAACACCTGCATGCCTGCCGCAACGGCCGCAGTCGCACCGGTGGGACTGTCTTCGATGACCAGACAACGCTCCGCCGCGACTCCAGCGGTGCGTGCCGCCAGCAGATACACGTCAGGTGCCGGCTTGGGCCGTTCCACCATGTCGGCGCTGAAAATACGTCCCGCCGCACGTGCAGTGAGCCCGGCCCGTTCCACAGAGGCAATCACATTATGGCGCCGGCTATTGGAGGCCACCGCCAACGGCAGCGGAATCTGCTCCAGCGCCTCGCGTACGCCTGCGATCGGCTGCACCTGGGCCTGGATCAATGCCTCACTGCGCGCCTGGATCTGCGCCAGTAAAGTCTCCGGCAACTGCAGCGCAAAGCGCTCTTCCACCCGCCGCAACACCTCGCGTGTCGTCTGCCCGAAGGTGGTTTCCAGCAGATGTTCCAGCGGCTCGCTTGGCACGAAAGACGCCAGCGCCTCACGCATTACCCGGTCGGCCAGTATCTCGCTGTCGACAAGAACGCCATCACAGTCACTGATCAGTAGCTCGTACGCCATTGCACCCATCTGCTCGCAAAGCGCCATTATGCCGGCCGAGGTGTGACCGTCGGCTGTGGGGCGGCAGGCTGTCGCGATGGAGACCGTCGCCGCTCGCAACAAGCGCGCTGCAGGGACAGGCGGCCCCGAGCATGCGGCCCGCCATGTCGCCATGTCACGAAATCTTACCGCAAGCGATTTTTGCAGCTGATAGGATCTGCCCCGCTGCGGCGGGACTTGCCGCAGCGTCATCAGGAATGCGATCAGGAGAAGGAGATTTCGATGCAACCGCGATTCCCCGCCCTGCTCGTTCTTGCGACCTCGTTCTTCGCGGTCTCATGCACCGCCTCGCCCGGTGCCAAGGAGCAAACCACCATGTCAGCTACGCTGCAGGACCACACCGTCGCCTTCCGCGACCCCGCCTTGACCGATATCGCCAACGCCATTGCGCAGGGTGATGTTGCCCAGATCAAGGCACTCGCCCCCACTGTCGATCTCGCCGCACACGGCGATCAAAACGTCACCTTGCTCGAGTGGGCGATCTGGAACGAACAACCGCGCGCATTGGCCGCGTTGCTCGACGCAGGTGCCGACCCATCATTGCCCGGCATGGACCAGGAAACGGTCGTGCACATGGCCGCCATGGCACAGGACCCGGAGTATCTGCAGATTCTGTTGCAGCACAGGGCGCCGATTGATGTCATCAGTGCGCGTGCCGGCTGGACGCCGCTGTTCCGCGCGGTACAGAGCAAGCGCGATGCGCAGATCGAGTTATTGATCAAGGCCGGTGCAGATGTGCAGCGCCTCGACCACACCGGCAACAGCCTGCTGCACCTTGCAGCGCAAAGTGGCGCGGCTAGCCCTGCAGTGCTCACCTTGCTCAAGGCAGGCGTCGATCCCACCGTGCGCAATGCACAGCAGAAGACCTTCCAGGCGTATTTCTTCACCACGCCGGATCGCCTGCTCAATGCCAGCGGCCAGCAGGTGAGGTCGGAGGTGCGCGCATGGTTGAACGCCCACAACATTCCCGTGGAAAGCAGCCGCTAAGCGCGCTTTTCGCATGACGAACGCAAGGAGCCGCGCATGAGCCCGTCAGAATCTTCTTCTTCCACCCCGTTCGCAGAATCGATGCGCGGGCAACAACCGCATCCGGAAGACCGCCAGATCCCCGCGATGCTGCAAGACCTTTACGCCACCGCCGCGCAGCGACGCGAAGGCCGCGCCGAAACCTTTGCCGCCGCCCTGCCCAATGGCTGGTCGCGCATGGACGACCGCGCGCTGCAGCAGGCAGGCATCGACCCTGCCCTGCTGCACGACGCCAAGAGCGGCTTCGATGCCGCCTTCTATCGCAATGATCATGGGCAGGTGGTGCTGGGCTTCTGCGGCACCGACGAAGGCAAGGACTGGAAGCACAACATCGGCCAGGGCTTGGGCTTTGACGATGCGCAGTACGCTTCGGCGATCCAGCTCGGTAGCCAGGCCAAACAGGCGTTCGGCGACCAGGTGGTGATCAGCGGGCATTCGCTGGGCGGCGGTCTGGCCGCGGCATCGGCAATGGTCAACGACATTCCGGCGGTGACCTATAACGCCGCCGGCGTCAACGACCGCACGCTGGAGCGCCAAGGCCTGGATGCATCGGCTGCCAAGGACTACGCCAACAGCGAATTGATCCGCGGCTACCACGTCAAGAACGAGATCCTCACCCATCTGCAGGAAGACAGCATCCCGCTCAAATGGGCCATGCCGGATGCGGCCGGCCATCAGATCGAATTGCCCGAGCCGGACCCGTTGTCGTTCGGCCAGCGTCTGGTGCCGGGCATGATGCTCAAGCATCGACTGGATCTGCATGGCATCGATTCGGTGATGAAGGCGCAGGACATGCAGTCGCAGGACCAGTCGCGTGGCGCCGCATTGCGGCCCGGCAGCCAGTTGTTCAACGACGCAGTGGTGCAGTTGGACGGGCAGCGCGAGCGCCTGGGGCTGCGCGACGACACGGCGTTTCTCAACACCGCTGCCAGCGTGGCTGCACGCGCGGGCAACGATGGCTTGCAGCGCATCGATCACCTGGTGCCCAATCGCGATTGCGACAGTCTGATTGCGGTGCAGGGCCGCATGGACGACCCGGCCCATCTGCGCAGCCATGTGCAAACGGCCTCCGCAGCCAATGAGCCTGCGCAGACCAATGTCAGCCAGCTGCAGCAGCACAATCAGCAGCACATCCAGCAGCCGCCGCAACAGCAGGAAGAGCGGCGTCGCGTGATTCAGCAATAATGGCAGAGTGGCCCGCGGAACATCGCGGGCCCCATTGAATCACTACGCGCTGCTGGCAGCATCTTGCGGGCCGTGTTGGATCACATCGCCAGGACGAAGGAGGCTTCGTCCTGCGCGTGATGTGTGTCAGATCAGCGCAGCGGAGTGCGTACGCGCATCCGCGCGTATGTTCGAGTCGCGGCGCGGCGCGGCGACAGAATCTGAGCAGTCGTCGGACCCGGCCGATGGTGCGGAAAGCGGCATGAGCGGATCGTATATGCAGCGATACCTGGATTTATCGGGCGGGCAATGACGCCGAAACCTCACTCGTCGCTGCCACTCGCTCAACCGGAGCTGCCGACTGCGCGCTCGCGTTGTCCGGCATCGGTTTATCCCGCACCGGCTATCGCGCGCAAGGTGATGCCGACCAGATATGCCAGATAGGTGCCGGTGGCGTAGCCCATCGTGCCCAGCAACACGCCGACCGGCGCCAGTGCCGGATGAAACGCGGCGGCGACCACGGGCGCAGAAGCGGGGCCGCCGATATTGGATTGCGAGCCAATCGCAAAATAGAAGAACGGCACCCGCAGTAGCAGGCCAAGCCCCCACAGCAAGCCGATATGCACGGCGATCCAGATCAGGCCGAGCAAGAACAACCATGGCCGGTCCAGCAGCGCCAGCAAGTCCATCTGCATGCCAATGCAGGCGATCAGGAAATACAGCAGCAAGGTGCCGATTTTGGAAGCGCCCGCGCCTTCCAGCGTGCGTGCACGGGTGAAGCTCAGCAGCAGGCCCAGGCTGGTCGCCAGCACCACTACCCACACGAACGGTGTGTCCAGACTGAACTGGCTGGCCCAGCTCAGCTGCGCCTTGCACCACGCCGCGAGCGGGTTGGCCAGCGCGTGCGCCAGGCCGACGCCGCCGAATGCCACCGCCACGATCACCATCAGGTCGGCCAGGCTGGGAATGCGCGCATGCTCAGCCTGGAAGCGCGCCATGCGCTCCTGCAAGGCATCCAGCGCTCGGGTGTCGGCACCGCTGCGCGCGTCGATGTTGCGCGCGCGACCGGCCAGGAAAATCAGCACCGCCATCCACACGTAGCCCACGCCGACATCGACCACCGCGAACTGCCCGAAGGTGGTCGCGTCCACATCGAAGACTTCGCGCATCGCCAGCATATTGGCGCCGCCACCGATCCAGCTGCCGGCCAGTGCCGCCATGCCGGCCCAGGTGTCACCGGCGACGGTGGCCGGATGCAGCCAGCGCATCACCCAGAACGCCACCACTGCACCCAGCATGACACTCAGCGATGCGCCCAGATACATCGCCACCAGTTTGGGGCCGAGCCCCAGGATCGCGCGCAGATCGATGCTCAAGGTCAGCAGGATCAATGCGGCAGGCAGCAGCACGTCGCGGGCGATCGGGTTATACAGCCGGGTGTTGGCACCGTCGATCAGACCGACCGTGTTGTAGATGCCCGGCAGCAGATAGCACAGCAACAAGGCCGGCACGAACGCGTAGAAACGCCGCCAGAGTCCGTGCTCGCGTGCGGAAGTCCAGAACACCGCACCCAGGGTGGCGGCGATCAGGCCGAACACCACGATATCGTTTTGGATCAGCGCAGTACCGGCAGCATTCACGACAGGCGGACATCCAGAAAAGTAGCCGCCAACGTGCGGACCGGACCAATGGCGGCCGATGCCATGAATCTAGCCGACCTGGAGGTCTGCGCAAACCCGGTGCTGCTGCTGACAGCCGCAGCGTCAGCAATGACATGCCGCCAGCAAGCGGCAGCGTTCCGCACTTGCTTACCGTAACGTGGTCCTAGGCCATCGCCGCCGGTGTTGACCACCACGCCGATAGGCTGGCCAGTGGACCAGTGCGGGCGGGTGACCCACCAGCCGCCCTGGTCGGGTGTATGCGTACGACGTAACGTGACTCTTCCATCTGGCCTCCGGCCAGTGCGTGTAGCGGTCGAGCGAGGTGCGAGCCGCGCGGGAAGCTGCGGTGCACAGGAATGGGAACGCCTTTTCACCTCCGGAATGCCGGCATGCCCTTACTCAAGGGGCCGCGGGAGAGTGGCCAAGGGCCCCGCGTCCGGCATAGCCAGGATGTTCTTTTGCGCATGCCAGTGCCGTCGGGCGAACACTGGCAAGACGGTAGGAAAATTCTTACGTGACACATATCACATCCAACGCTACATTCGGTCAGGACCGGTGAACGCCGTGTCGTCAGCAACCGTCAGACGAGCGTGGGCGGTGCGCAGTGGGTGATCGGTCGCTCTTGAAGACGCCTCTGGGGAGGGGTTTTATGGATCTGCTCAGGAAATTTCAGTTTCCGGTCAAGACCGCCATGGTGGTCGGCTACGTGTTGGTGATCAGGGAAGCGATCGTGCTGTGGTCGTAACTCGACTCCGCGGCTCAATAGGGCGACCGAGCATTTCGGTTAGCAGTATGCAAGAAATGGAAGACGCGCTCGGATCGGTGCCAGTGATCGGCACCGATCACGCCTACGCGCGACCGTGCAGTTGCAGCGCCAATCGCGGCATGACCCAGGCTGCCAAAGATCTGCTTGCGCACCCGTCATTGCGTCTCAATCTGCATCCACCCAGCCACGCTGCTGCGCGGTAGCCAGATCGGCCGGCGTGTCGATATCCAAGGCCAACGCCGGGGCGCTCACGCAACCCAGGCTCTGCATGTCCAGGCTGGCAAATAGGCCGCGCAGGCCGCTATCCGCCTGCAACGGAACATCCGCCCACGCCGCATGTGTGACCACCGCAGGGATGCCGCGCACGCCGCTATAGCCGCTGGTCGCACATCCGGAGATGGCGCGATCGGCTTCTTCCAGCAAGGTACGCAAATGTGGGGCATCCAGCGCAGGCTGATCGCAGCCCAGGATCAGGCTGCGTCGCAACGTCGTGTCGTCCTGCACATGTTGGCGTAGCGCGGCCAAACTGGAGCCCATGCCTTCGGACCAGTCGGCATGTCGCAGTATTTCGACATTCAGATCCTGCAGCACCTCGTTCAATGCGTCCGCATCGGCACCCAGCACCACCACGCAACGGCGTGGCGCAGTCTGTAACGCCATGCGCGCGGCGCGGTGCAGCAACGGTTCGCCATCGCGCATCAGCAATTGCTTCGAACGGCCAAGCCGGCGCCCTGCCCCTGCACCCAACACCAGTGCGGCGTGGTCACTGCTCATGCGATGCATGCTACTGACGTAACGACAGCAGGGCGCTGTGCCGGTTGCGAGATGGCAAAGGCGTCACGCGTCTGCGCGCAGGCACTGCGTGGGGAATGGATTGTGGCAAGAAAACTCATGCGAACCGCATTACACGATACGTCGACGTGGCAATCAGGAACAAGGGTCATGGCGACGTTGCGTGATGTAAGACAGCTGCAGCGTAGAGCGCCGCCTGTGCGTGCAAGGTGACTGCACATCGCGTTCTCTGTCGATGCGTTAGCAAAGTCTCGCCAGTTGCGATGCAGATTGCGGCGTGCTGTCAAAAGCCAGGCACAATGAGCTCCAAATAAGTCGCCTTTTATCAACGTCAGGCCGCCATGCGGCCTAAATTACGTATCCACCGTCAGGCGGGAGCAACGGAAACTTATCGACGTGCTGCAACAGCCTGGATATCTGCCACCGCCTGCGTAGCTTCGGCAATGATGCCGAGCGCGATGGTATGCGGCGACGAGCGCCCCATGCGCCAGCCTGCGGGCAAGCGCAGACGCGCAAGCGCCGCCTCGTCGTACCCAAGCGCACGTAGCGCCTGTAAACGGCCTTCGCGTCTGTGCCGGCTGCCGAGGATGCCAATGCAGGCCACATTGGATGCCAGCCCGCGGCGTGCCACCTGCAGATCGATCTCGGCGTCGTGGACCAGACTATACAACGCGGTGTCGGCATCCAACTGCAGATCTTGCAGCGCGTCGCCCAAGCCGCGTCGGTCGTAGTGCTCGGATGCCAATCCGGGCGGCGGTTCGACCGGCCCATGCGGCCGCAGCACCTGCACCTCGAACCCCATCTGGTTGGCCAACGAGACAAGCACCAGCAGCGCAGGGTCGGCGCCGACCAGCGCCAGCCGCAATAGCGGGCGATGCGTGCGCAAGAATTCGTCCGCACGCACATCCTGTGCACTTGCCAGATAACGCACCGTGCCGGACGCACGATCCAACGCCACGTGAAATGCGCGTCGGTGCTGGCGGGCATTGCGCCAGCGCGCGAGGTGCTCGCCTAGATCCGGCACTGGCCACACCAGCACACCAATGCGCCCGCCGCAGCTGAGCTGGATATCCAGCACTTCGCTGCCTTCGCCGTAATCCAGCCAACGCGGCTGACCATCGCGCAGTGCGGCCATGGCCTCATGCGCTACGGCTGCTTCCACGCAACCGCCGGAGACATAACCGACCACCCGGCCATCGGCACTGATCGCCATCTCGCTGCCGAGCGGGCGCGGCGAGGAACCCTGGACATCAATCAAGGTAGCCATCGCCACGCGCTGGCCAGCGCGATGCCAAGCCGACAAGATCGGCAGCAAGTCATCGTGCAGCGCATAACCCGGCCATGCTGGCCACGCCGGCTCGGCAGGCGACGCATGCGTGACCGGGGCAACGACCGCACTCACGCGCGCAGCATCTCGGGCAGATGCGGTAGCAGTTTGTCCAGAGTTACCGGGTAATCGCGCACACGCACGCCGGTCGCGTTGTAAACCGCATTGGCAATCGCGGCAGCGACACCGCAGATGCCCAACTCACCCACGCCCTTGGCTTTCATCGGCGACGCCAACGGATCGCTTTCTTCCAGGAACACCACATCCTGATGCGGGATGTCCGCATGCACCGGTACCTCGTAGCCCGCCAGATCGTGGTTGACGAAAAAGCCCAGGCGCTTATCCACCGCCAGCTCTTCCATCAGCGCAGCACCAGCGCCCATCGTCATGCCGCCGATGACCTGGCTGCGTGCGGATTTCGGGTTGAGAATGCGCCCTGCAGCACACACCGCAAGCATGCGCCGGATGCGCACTTCGGCCGTGGCGATATCTACGCCTACTTCGACGAAATGCGCGCCGAACGTGGAGAGTTGGTGGGTCTTGGTGAGGTCACCGAATTCGATCTTGTCTTCCACCACCAGCCCACCATTGGCTGCGGCATCGCCGAGCGCGATGCGCTTGCCGCCGCCACGCACATGGCCATCGACAAATTCAGCGGTGGCCGGATCCACACCCAATTGCTTGGCCACAGCTTCACGCAGCTTGACGGCAGCTGCGTACACGCCTGCGGTGGAACTGTTCGCTCCCCACTGCCCGCCCGAGCCTGCCGAGGCCGGGAAGCTGGAATCGCCCAGCCGCACGTCCACCCAATTCAACGGCACGCCGAGCATTTCGGCGGCGGTCTGCGCAATGATCGTGTAGGAGCCGGTGCCGATATCGGTCATGTCGGTTTCCACCACCACGCGCCCGCCCTGCTCCAGGCGCATGCGCGCGCCCGAGGTCATGACCGGCGCGTTGCGAAATGCCGTCGCCACGCCCATGCCGACCAACCAGCGACCATCGCGGGTGCTGGCCGGCTTGGCCTTGCGCTTGGACCATTCAAATCGCTTTGCACCATCTTCCAGGCACTTGACCAGCTGACGCTGCGAGAAGGGGCGCTGCGGATTTTCTGGATCTACCTGCGTGTCGTTGACGATGCGGAACTTGACCGGGTCCATGTCGAGCTTTTCGGCCATCTCGTCCATGGCCACTTCCAGCGCCATCAAGCCAGGCGCCTCGCCCGGCGCACGCATTGCGTTGCCTTCGGGTAGGTCCAGCACTGTTAAGCGCGTCGTAATCAGGCGATTGGCACCTGCGTACAACAGTTGCGTCTGCGCGGCGGCAATTTCCGGGCTGCCGTCGGGCAGATCGCCCGACCAGGTTTCATGCGCAATCGCCGTGAGCTTGCCATCATGTTCGGCGCCAAGGCGAATACGCTGCACGGTGGCCGGGCGATGGGTGGTGTTGTTAGCGATCAACGGGCGCGGCAGCATCACTTTGACCGGACGGCCGACCCGACGCGCCGCCAGCGACGCCAGCACCGCATCGGCACGCAGGAACAGCTTTCCGCCGAAACCACCGCCGACGTACGGCGACATGATCCGCACGTTTTCGCGCGGAATGCCGAGCGTTCTGGCCAAATCGCCGGCGCCCCAGTTGATCATCTGATTGGAGGTCCACACGCTGAGTTTGTCGCCGTCCCACATGGCGATCGAGGCGTGCGGCTCCATCATTGCGTGCGAATGATCGGGCGTGGTGTATTCGGCATCCAGTTGCACCGGCGCAGCAGCGAACGCAGCATCGAAGTTGCCAACGTTGCTATTGGGCGCGTCGCCCTTTTTGGTGACCTTGGCGCCGGTGCGCGCCTTTTCCAGATCGTAGGCGCCGACGTGGCGGCCATAATCGACCTTGATCAACTGGCCCGCCGCACGCGCTTGTTCGAACGTCTCGGCAACCACCACCGCAATCGCCTGGTGGTAATGCTCGATGTCAGGGCCGCCCAGCAGTTTGGCGGTGTTGAAGTTGCCCTTCTGCAACTTGCCAGCGTTCTGCGCCGTGACGATCCCGAGCACACCCGGCGCGTTACGCGCGACGCTCAGGTCGATGCTGCGGATGGTGCCTTTGGCGATGCCTGCGCCCACCACATGCCCATAGGCCGCGCGGCCCGGCAGGGCGTGATGTTCATAGGCATACGGCGCTTGCCCTGTGGTCTTGAGTGGCCCATCGATGCGGTCGACGGGCTTGCCGACAACCTTGAGCTGATCGATGGGATTGGTACCGGCGGGGGTGTCGAATTTCATATCAGGCCCTCGTGTCGGCCAGGATCGCATCCAAGGTGCGCTCAACCAGCGGCACCTTGAATGCATTGTGTTCGCTGGGCTGTGCGCCATCGAGCAGCACAGACGCAATAGCGCGCGCGCCCCCTTTCGATTTGGCTTCGGCCGCTTCGCTACGCCACGGCTTGTGCGCCACGCCGCCGACTGCGACGCGAGCACTGCCATCACGCTGCACCACCGCGGCAACCGACACCAATGCGAACGCATACGACGCGCGGTCGCGTACCTTGCGGTACACATGCGTGCCTCCGATCGGCTTGGGCAAGGTCACTGCGGTGATCAACTCACCGCGTTCCAGCACGGTTTCCAGATGCGGCGTATTGCCCGGTGCGCGATAGAACTCGGACAGCGCCACTGTGCGCGTCTGGCCATCCGGACGTACCGTTTCCACCGCAGCATCGAGCAAGCGCATGGCAATGGCCATATCGCTGGGATGCGTTGCAATACACGATTCGCTGGCACCGATCACCGCTAATTGGCGATTAAATCCGCCAATGGCTGCGCAGCCGCTGCCGGGCAGTCGCTTATTGCACGATTGATTGGTGTCGTAGAAATACGGGCAGCGCGTGCGCTGCAGCAGGTTGCCGGCAGTCGTAGCGCGGTTGCGCAATTGCCCCGACGCACCAGCCAGCAAGGCGCGCGACAACACGGCGTAATCGCGGCACACGCGTTTGTCGGCCGCAAGATCGGTGTTGCGCACCAGCGCGCCAATGCGCAAGCCGCCGTTGGGCGTTTCGTCGATGGTGTCCAGACGCAGGCCGTTGACGTCGATCAGGTGCGACGGCGTTTCGATCTGCAGCTTCATCAGATCGAGCAGGTTCGTACCGCCCGCGATGAACTTGGCACCGGGTTGGCGCGCGGCCTTGGCTGCGGCATCGGCTGGCGAGGTCGCGCGCTCGTAGCTAAAGGCCTTCATGCGTGGTCTCCCGCAACGTCGTTGATTGCCTCGACAATGTTGGAATACGCACCGCAGCGGCAGATGTTGCCGCTCATGCGCTCCTGCAGTTCGGGCGTGGTGAGCTTGGTCTTGCCGGTGAGATCTTCGGTGACATGGCTGGGAATGCCGCGCTTCACTTCATCCAGCACAGCCACTGCCGAGCAAATCTGGCCAGGCGTGCAATAACCGCATTGGTAGCCATCGTGTTTGACGAACGCAGCCTGCATCGGATGTAGCTTATCCGGCGTGCCCAGCCCTTCGATGGTGGTGACCTTGGCACCTTCATGCATCACTGCCAGCGACAGACACGCGTTCATGCGCTGCCCATCGACGATCACAGTGCATGCGCCGCATTGGCCGTGATCGCAACCCTTCTTGGTACCGGTGAGATGCAGGTGTTCGCGCAGCGCATCCAGCAAGGTGGTGCGATTATCCAAAGTCAGCGTGACCGGCTTGCCGTTGACTTCGAAGGCCACCTGGCTGGATGCATTGGCCGGCTCGACCGCCTGCTTCTGCGACAGGGCAGTGGCGGCAGTGGCGGCCATTGATTGGGTTGCGGCAGCGCTGGCTGCGGATGCCGTTCCCGCAATCAGTACCTCCCGGCGGGTCATCTTGATGTCTCTCATGGCTGGCATCTCCGACAATGCTGGCTTTTACAGTTCTCAATCAATGTGCAGCGCCGCCGGTCACAGGCGTGTGAGCGCGCGTGAGTGATTGCGGGTGCAAGCAGTGCTGTTGCCTGATTCCAGTGGCTGTTTTCGCCTGTAGTGGCTGGTCGCTGCATGCGCCATGAAAAACGCTCATCACCGCGCTAGACGAACGCTGGAGCAAACACCAATGGCATTGGACGAGCTAGGTCGCGTTTGCAGCCTAAGAGCAGCTAACAAAACGTACCGAGCAGTCGTCAGGTGGGTGCGGACGGCGCACAGGAACCGGAGTGTACGAGTGGTACATGAGGATTCCGAGCACAGGCCGCGCCCGCCTGGCGGCTGCGCAGTAGTTTTGTTAGCCGCTCTAAGTGATCGTTGCGCGCTGCAGCACGTATCACGCCCCTCTCGGCGACCGAAAGCTGGCAATAGGCGCCGGTGGGCTCGCCAGCGCACTGCCCATCCAGTACTGCCTGCAAGCGACCGCACAGTGGACTTTGGCGCCGGCAGCGCCCTGCACCGCCGGCGCCCAGCCCAGCCCAGCAGGGTGAGTCAGAACTCCAGCGCGATCTTGCCGAGGTGGCCACCAGATTTCTGCAGCTCGAAGGCCTCGCCGATCTCTCCCAGCGCGTAGCTGCGATCAATCACCGGCCGCAGCGGTAAGCTGTCGAGCGCGCGCACCAACTCCTGCTGATGCCGGCGGCTGCCAACGACCAATCCCTGCAGACGTTGCTGGCGCCCCATCATTTCGGCGGTCGGCACCTCTCCAGCCCCACCGGTCAGCACGCCGATCAAGGCGATGTGCCCACCCACGCGCGCCGCACGGATCGATTGCTTCAGCGTGCCCGGCCCGCCGACCTCGACCACATGGTCCACGCCACGTCCGTCGGTGATGTCCAGCACCTGCGCCGACCACTCGGGATGTTGCCGGTAGTTGATGAGGTGGTCGGCTCCAAGAGCGCGCACCTTTTCCAGCTTCTCGTCGGACGAGGACGTCGCGATCACACGCGCGCCCATCGCTTTGGCCAATTGCAGCGCAAAAATCGACACGCCGCCGGTGCCCAGCACCAACACGCTGTCGCCGGCCTTCAGTCCGCCATTGACCACCAGCGCGCGCCACGCAGTCACTCCGGCGGTGGTCAACGTCGCGGCCTCGGCATGGCTATACCCGCGGGGTGCGTGGGTAAATGCGTGCGCATCGACAACCAGGGCAGAGCGCGCGTAACCGTCGACGCCATCGCCTGGCGTGGTCGCGAAACCGGCATGCAACGGCTCGCCATCCAACCACTGCGGAAAGAAGGTGGAAACCACATGATCGCCCACTGCGAACTCCTCGACCTCCGGCCCTACTGCTTCCACCACGCCGGCACCATCGGACATCGGAATACGCCCGTCTGCGGTCGGCATCTTCCCGAGCACGACGCCCAAATCATGAAAATTGAGCGAGCTGGCATGGAGGCGCACACGGATCTGACCGCGTGAGGGCTGCCCTGGATCGGGCAATGCAACGGAATGCAGCGACGCGATTGCGGCGGGATGGCGAAGACGAATGGCTTGCATGGAGTGACTCCTGACGTGATTCAGCGCTTGGGATACCACGCACTCCGTTATGCAAACGCAGTCGAGCTGGCTTCGTTCTCTGTCGCAGCGCTCGTAACGCGTGCACAGCGAGCGCTGGCGCAACGGCCATTGTCTGCGGGTGCGCGGGCAAGCGGACTGTTGCGTGCCGCGTGAGGCATCAATCACAGATCCGTCAGCACACGTGCAGATGCAGTTAGCAGCGCGTGCCACTCCGCGTAGGCTGGCACGGCGGTTGCATCGCCTTGGTGTCCAGACAGGTAGCCCACAGTGACTTCAACAACCAAGCGGCGGCGGCAACGTGGACAGCGCATCGCGCTGTATTTCGTGCTGGCCGCGTCTTGGATGCTACTGCTCGGTTCGGAGTACTGGTCCATCGACGAGGAACGCGCGACCGCGCTGCGCAGCGCGCAGGCGCAATCGTTGAATCTGGCCAATTCGCTGGCGCAGCATGCCAGCGACACCCTATCCATTGCAGATGCGGTGCTGTCCGGGCTGGTGTCGCGGGTCGAACACGACCAGAGCTCCAGCGCTGCACGCTCGGCAATGCATGAGTTTCTGGTGCATGAAGCACGCCGCTCGGATCGGCTGCATGGCATCTTCATCTACGCAGCGGACGGCAGCTGGGTCAGCTCGTCGCTGAACAGCACGCCCAGGACGCACAACAACGCCGATCGCGCCTATTTCAAATATCACCGCGACCATCGCGACGACATGTCACTGGTTGGCCCGCCCGTGCAAAGCCGCTCGGACGGCTCCTGGGTGATCACGTTGAGCCGCCGCCTCAATACCCCCAGTGGCGAGTTCGCCGGCGTGGTGTTGGTCACCTTGCAGGTGAAGTACTTCCAGAACTACTACAGCACCTTCGAAGTCGGCCCACACGGCATCATCCGCATGACCAACGACGATGGCATCGTGATCGTGCGCCGGCCCGACAAACAGGGCGTGATCGGCACCTCGATCGCGGGCACGTCGATCGACGTCACCATGCGCGCACGCAAGCATGGCACCGCCACCTATCGCTCGCCGATCGACGGCGTAGAGCGCATCTCCAGCTTCGCGCCGGCGCGGCCGTATCCGCTGACCGTGCTGACCGGCGTTTCAGTTGACGATGCGCTGGCGAACTGGCGGGAAACCGCGCGCCAGCGCATCGTGGTGGCTGCGCTGGGCTGCGTGCTGCTGCTCGGCGTGGGGATCTGGCTGGATCTGCAACTGCGCCGCATGCATCGGAACGAAGCCAAACTGAGCGCCGAAGCCTGGGTAGACGCATTGACCGGTATTGCCAACCGGCGCGCCTTTGACTACCGGCTCTCGCGTGCGTTGCAGGATGCAGTTCGCCTGGAGGCGCAGCTGTCAGTGCTGATGATCGATGTCGACCACTTCAAACTCTACAACGACACCTATGGCCACGTGAACGGCGATGCCTGCCTGCGTTTGATCGCAAGCGCCATTGCCAGCTGCTCGCGACGCAGCGAAGACGTGGCCGCGCGCTACGGCGGCGAAGAGTTCGGCATGATCCTGCCGCACACCGATGCAGCCGGCGCGCTGCGCCTGGCCGACGCAGTACGCAATGCGGTGGCCGAGCTCGGCCTGATGCACTTATCCAGCCCCACCAGCGCACATGTCACCGTCAGCATCGGCGCAGCCACCTTCGAACCGGGCCAAGCGCCCCTAAGCCCCAACGCCATCGTGCACGACGCCGATTCGGCGCTGTATCGCGCCAAGCAGAAGGGACGGAATCGGACGTCGGCGTAGGCCTGTGGACAACGCAGCCCCCCTGGCTTAGAGATCACACTGCTGCCAGGTGGACAGTGCTGGCTCGGTGAACGGCTGCACTGCGCGCGCGGCGCGGACGCGGCGGCATGACCTATAAGCACGGCGCGTGCCCGCATCCCATCAGTCACTGCAGCGCCAGCGACGCTCTTTTGGCCACGCTTACGAGCTCTGGACCTGTTTTTACACGCTTCCCACAACGCAGAAAGCCCGCGCAATGCGGGCTTCCCTTGGTAACGCAGCGACCAAGCAATCCTCAGAACGGGATATCGTCGTCGGCGAAATCGTCCATCGGCGGAGCCGACTGCTGCTGGGCCGGCTGCTGACGACGCGGCGCATAGTCCTGGCCACCGCCACCGCCGCCGTATCCACCACCACCCTGCCCGCCACCACCGCCCTGCTGGCGCGGCGCCTGCGCGCGCTGCGGGCGATCGCCGCCCATGCCGCCACTACCGCCACCGCCTTCACCACGGCCGCCGAGCATCTGCATTTCGTTGGCGACGATGTCGGTGCTGTACTTCTCCACACCGTCCTGGCCGGTGTATTTGTCGTAGCGCAGCTCGCCTTCCACATAGACCTGCGAGCCCTTGCGCAGGTACTCACCAGCGATTTCGCCCAGCTTTCCGAAAAACACCACGCGGTGCCACTCGGTGCGTTCCTGGTTATTGCCTTCGCGGTCCTTACGCATGCTGGTGGTGGCAAGGCTCACGCGCGTGATTGCCATGCCTGCCTGGGTGTACTTGGTGTCGGGATCGTTGCCGAGGTTGCCGACAAGGATGACTTTATTGATGCCGCGGGCCATAGGTGCTTCCGAGATGATGCGCTGGCGCCGAGGGCGCGCAACGCGGAATGTCTGTGCGGCAATGTTACCGCACCTGCCGCTCGGCGGTCCTGGCAGGTTACCGCGCGGGGATGCCGGGCAAGCGCCCTGCCAGGGGTCGGAAATCCAGTCCGCGCTGGCCTTTACGGCTTCGCCTGGCCGCGTGAAGCGGCAAATGTGAAGACGCCGGTTGTGTCCGGCGGGACGGATCCGGCCCGGGCACCTATAATCGACGCACATCACGAACGCCTGCGCATGACCATCGCCGAAGACCTCCCCACCGTCCTGGGCCTGCCCCAGATCCAGTCCCTCGCCGCGCCCGACATGGCCGCGGTCGATGCGCTGATCCGCCGCCGCCTGGCATCGGACGTCGTGCTGATCAACCAGATCGCCGATCACATCATCTCCGCCGGTGGCAAACGTCTGCGCCCGATGCTGGTGATGCTGGCCGGCCATGCCGCTGGCGGCTCCGGGCCGGAGCACCACCAGCTCGCGGCGATCATCGAATTCATCCACACCTCCACGCTGCTGCACGACGACGTGGTGGACGAATCAGACCTGCGCCGCGGACGCAGCACCGCCAACGCGCTGTGGGGCAACGCGCCCAGCGTGCTGGTCGGCGATTTTTTGTACTCGCGCAGCTTCCAGTTGATGGTCGAACTGGATCGCATGGAAGTCATGCAGATCCTGGCCGACACCACCAACCGCATCGCCGAAGGCGAAGTGCTGCAGCTGCTGCACGTGCATAATCCGGACACCGACGAAGCCGCCTACCTGCGCGTCATCGAGCGCAAGACCGCGGTGCTGTTCGCTGCGGGAACGCGTCTGGGTGCGCTGGCATCGGGCGCCACGGTCGAGGTGCAGCAGCAGCTGTACGACTACGGCATGCAGTTGGGCTTCGCCTTCCAAATCGCCGACGACGTACTCGATTACGCGGCCGAAGCAGCGGACCTGGGCAAGAACCTGGGCGACGACCTGGCCGAAGGCAAGGCGACGCTGCCGTTGATCCACGCGATGGCGCATTCGGATGCGACCACCCGCGAGCGCCTGCGGCAGATCGTCGAACAAGGTGATGCAGCGGCAATGCCGGAGGTGCTGGCCGCCATCCACGCCACCGGTGGGCTGGACTACAGCCGTCAGCGCGCAGCCGAATATGCTGCGGCTGCGGAACTGGCACTAGACACTCTGCCACATGGCCCTGCAGTGGCGGCTCTACGCGGTTTGGCGCGCTACGCGGTCGAGCGCACGCACTGATCCGGCGCGCTGAGCGCGCCGGACGGGATTGGGGCTTTGAGATTGGGGATTCGCAAACGCGGCTTGGCCGCGGTTTTACGAATCCCGGCATCGGTTAGTCGAATGATTGGTCAGCGCAACCCCGAAGCACAAACGCCGGGGTCGATGCGTTGAAAGACGGAACCGCGCTTTTGCGAATCACCAATCCCGACTAATGATGAGTCAGCGCAAACCTCCGAGCAAAAACTCAGGGGTTTGATTCGCTGAAGGACGGGACCGCGTTCTTGCCAATCCCAAATCCCAAATCCCCAATCCCGGCTACTTAGCAAACCGCTCATCGAAGAAATCGCCCAGCATGCGATACGCACGCTTGGCCGCACGCGGGTTGTACAGGCAGCCCGGCGGGCTGTTGGCATCGGCCTCGGCAAAGCAATGCACCGCGCCGCTGAAGTTGACGAATTGCCAGTCCGCGCCGGCTGCATCCATCTCGGTTTCGAACGCGGCGATATCCGCTTTACTCACGCTCTTGTCGTCGGCACCGTTGAGTACCAGCAACGGCGTTTTGGCCGAGCCGGCAGCGGCCGGGCTTGGGGTAGCGATGCCGCCATGCAGGCTGACCACACCGGCCAACTGCGTGCCTGCACGCACCATTTCCAGCACCGTGGTACCACCGAAGCAGAAGCCCACCGCACCGATGCGCGTTGTGTCCAGCGGTGCCTTGCCGGCCTGCGCCTTGAGCACGTCAATCGCCTTCAGCGCGCGTGCGCGTAACTCCGGTGGATCCTTCTTCAGCGCGCCGGCGAACTGCCCAGCCTCGCTGTCGTTGGCGGGGCGCTTGCCCTTGCCGTACACGTCGGCCACCAGCACCACGTAATCGTCGCCGGCCAGCTGCTTGGCCTTGGTCACCGCCGAGTCGTTGACCCCACGCCAGTTGGGCACCATCACCAGGCCCGGGCGTTTGGCGTCGCCGGCATCGTCGTACACCAGCACGCCACTGTAGGTGTCCTTGCCGATCTTCCATTCCAGCGGTTTGGCCTGCATCGTCGCCGCTGCGGGGAAGGCCAGCGAGGCCAGAACACCGATCAATCCAACGCCACGCCATGTCCATTGCTTGTGCATGCGCTTGCTCCCAGGATGGTGGGGCGAGTGTAGGCGCTGCCGCCGCGCAGGAGGGGTCATCATCGCCACTTTTGGAAACTGCGCCGCAGTTAGTTGGTCGAAGCGTACCGGGCACCTCCCCAGCCGCTGAGCGTGCCGATTTCAAGCGCATCAACGCAGCGGCGTCGGAGGTGAAGCAGGCCACACAACGTCGCCAGCAGTGTTTAGGTACACGTGGAAAGCGCTGCACAACTACAGCGAGTGGTACTTACCGGTCCCGAACACCGACTCCGCACTTCTGGCGATGAGCGAAGTCGGTCCGATAGGCGACTTAGTGCACGCCCAATCCGGGAATCGCGCTGATTGCCGCCGTATCGAATCCTGCCAGCTGCGCAAAGTGCCGGCCGCGTGCAACGTAGTCGCTGTAGACGCCGAAGCTGGGCGCACCTGGCGAGAGCAGCACCACGCCGCCCTGCTCGCCCAGCGCATCGCGCGCCAGCTGCATGGCGTGTTGCAGATCGGTTGCAGCATGCAAGCCGAAGCGCCCGGCGTCAGCGAGCGGTGCCAGCAACGCATGGATACGCGGGCCATTGGCGCCCATGGTGACGATCTCCAGCGGCGCCTGCTGCGCCATATGCCGGGCGAAATTGTGCCAGTCCAGGCCACGGTCATGCCCGCCGACCAGCAACGCAACGCGACGCTCCGAAAAGCACGCCAGCGCGGCCAGCGAGGCATGCGGCGTGGTGCTGATCGAGTCGTTGACGTAGCTGATGCCGTCCACGCTGCCGAGTAACTGCAAGCGGTTGGGCAACGGACGAAAACCCAGCGCGGCCGGCGCCAATGCAGCGGCATCCAACCCCAGCGCTTCCACCGCCGCGAGCACCGCGCACAGGTTGCGGCGATTGTGCTCGCCCGGCAGCGGCACGTTGGCAGTATCGAAAATGGTGTGTTCGCCGCGATAGACCACATCGCCACGCAGGTGCCAGCCCTCGGGATGGTTGAACCACAGCACCTGGCTGTCGGGCAGCTGCAAACTGGCGAGCAGCGGGTCGGCAGCGTTGAGCAAGGCGATCCGCGGTCGGCCTTCTGTTACCAGCGACAGCTTGTCGCGCACATAGCGCGCCTCATCGCCGTGCCAGTCCAGATGCTCGGGAAAGAGATTCAGCACCAGCGCCAGCTCGGGGCGCGCGCCGCTGCGTCCGACATCAGCGGTTTGATAGCTGGACAACTCGATTGCCCAATACGCCGGTGGCGGCTGCGGTGCCAGCACTTCCAGCAAGGGCTGGCCGATATTGCCGACCAACGCGGTGCGATGCCCGGCCGTGCGCAGCAAGTGCCCCAGTAACGCAGTGGTGGTGCTCTTGCCCTTGGTACCGGTGATGCAGATGGCACCGGGCACGCTGCAGTCCGGCTGCGCGTGCTCGGCAAACCACAGCGCGGTGCCGCCAATGAATTGCGTGCCCTGCGCGGCGGCGGCCAGTGCCTCGGCGCGATACGGGCTGATACCGGGCGACTTCACCACGATTGCGAAACGCCCTAACGCCTGCGCGCTGGCATCGGTTTCCACTTGCAAGGTTGCATCTGCGAGCGTTTCGAGTTCGCGCGCCTCTTCAGCGTTGCAGAACACCGTCAGCGGTTGGGTGGGCAGCTGCGCGCGCACCGCGCGATACGCCGCGCGTCCTTCGCGCCCCCAGCCCCACAATGCAACCACCTTGCCTTCAAGCTGCGAAATTCGCACGCACGCGCTCCCACAGCGCCGACGGAATCCGGTGCTCGCCATCGATGGCCATCAGTGGCTCGACCTGCAGGTCACTGGGGTCGAGCTGCGGCTGGATGTCGCGGATAAAGCGCTTTACCAATGCGTCTTCCTTCCACTCGGCGCGGCTAGCAAGCACTGCCATCGCCGCGCGCGATTCGCGGCCTTCGCCCACGCATTCGAACGGCTTGTGGTCCTGAAATTCCAGCAACGCATCGTAACCGCCGGCCTGCGTCGCATCGTCGAGCAGATTGCGCCCGAAGATGTTGACCAGCCGCGTCTTGGGCATGAACGGTGCCAGCGCCAGAAACACAAAATGGCACTTCGGGCACACGCCGCACCAGCGATGCACCGGGCGTTCGCCCATGATGTGGAAGTTGCGATTGCAGCTGGAAAAATGCGCGTCGTAGTGATCGGTCCTGGCGAATTGCCGCGCCACCGCCAATTCGGAGAGCGGCCGCAGCAACGAGTAGTAGCGCAGATCGGCCGCCACATGCCGCTGCACGTAATCGCCGAAGGCCTGTTCGAAGGCCCAGCCCTTGGACCACTGGTGATTGACCTCGCCGGTGCCGGGGATCTGGCTGCCATAGCTGGCCGAGCGTTCGTTGGAGAACACCACCTGGTCCACGCCATTGAGCAGCGCTGCCAGCACCAAAATGGCCGAGTTCACCGCAGTCACCGGGATATGCCCGTTCCAGGCGCCCTGGCGATTGAGCTCGAACAATTCCGGCGCCAGCACGCGGCCGATGTTGAGCACCGGCAAACCGGTGCGCTCGGCGCAGGCACGAATCAGTTGCGAGCCGCCGATCCAGCTGACGGTCTGATCGATACCGGCATGCCGCAGCGCTTCGATACTAACCAGCGAATCCTTACCGCCACCGATCGCCACCAGCGCATGCTCGCGCAGCCCCAATGCCGGCGCAGCGGCAGCCGCCAGCGCAGCGACCGGAAAGCGGATCTTGCCGTGCAGATTCAAGCAATTGCGGTACGCAAATTCGCCCAGGCCGTGCAGGTACACGCTTTCTACCAGCGCGGCAGTCTCGGCATCGATGCTGTAACTATCGATGGCGATGTTTGGCGGCACCGCGGCCTTGAAATAACTCACCCCAGCAATGAGATGCAGCAGCTGCAACGCCTGCTGCATGGCAGTCGCGTTCGCCGCGTCCAGCGCAAATGGCGCGCCCGGTACGGCAACGGTCTCGACCAGCTCCGGGCCTTGATCGAAGGCATACACCAGCGTCGCCAGGCCGGTCTGTGCGTCGAGTGCACAACGCACGAAACGGAAGGTGGAAATCTGGTGTTTGTCGAAAGCGCTCATGGACTACCTGCAGGAACACGCACACGACGTAGATAACGTCGGCACAGGACATATTCAATCATGGAAAACGGCACCGCGGCCCACAGCAGCGGCAGGCAACCGATCACGAACAACAGCAGCATCACGTCAGAGCGAATCACCTGCCCATCGCCAGTGATTGCCAACGCGACCAGCAGATACAGCAGCAACGCCGGCAGATAGCCAAGCGCACTCAACACCACCGTGCGTAATGCCATGCCGCCGGCACGTGGCGCTGGTGCGCGCTCGCGGCGCCGACGCTGCCAGAACGCTGCGCTCCACGCGCCGATGCCGGCAGCAACCAACGCGGGCAGCACCCACTTCAAACTGTCGGTCCACGGCATCGGTTGCCCGGCGATGTCGATGGCAGTGGAAAACACCATCGCCACGCCACCGGCCAGCGTGCTGAGTACAACGAACTCAGCCAGCGGGCGCATCGATCACCTCTTCGCGTGGCAATTCGCGCTGATTGTAGGTGCTGGCCATCGAGTAGCCGTAAGCGCCGGTGTCAGCCACCAGTACCACATCGCCGGGCGCGGTGGCCGAGGGCAGGCGGCGGCGCTTGCCGAACACGTCCGACGATTCGCAGATCGGCCCGACGATATCGAACGTGCCATCGGCCGGCGCATCCAGCCGGCTGAGGTTTTCGATGTCGTGCCAGGCGTCGTACAACGCCGGGCGCATCAAGGTGTTCATGCCCGCATCCAGGCCCACGCGCTCCACGCCATCCTTTTCGATCACCTGGGTGACGCTGGCGATCAGCACACCGGCTTCGGCCACCAGATAGCGGCCCGGCTCGATTGCCAGGCGATAGCCCGGATGCACGGCCTTGACCTCGGCCAGGCCCTTGGCCCACACATCCAGATCAAACGGCTCGTCTTCGGCGCTGTACGGGATCGGCAAGCCGCCACCAATGTCGATGGTCTCCACCGTGCCGATGCGGCGTGCAAAGCCGGCCAGTTCGTCATACATCATCCGCCAGTGTTCGCCGGTCTCCACGCCACTGCCCAGGTGCGCATGCACGCCGGTGATGGTGACTTCGAGCGTGCGCGCCACTTCGACAAATTCATCCACGCGTGTGGACGACAACCCGAACTTGGAGGCCTTGCCACCGGTGTTGACCTTCTCGTGATGACCGTCGCCGTGACCCAGGTCGATGCGCAGCCAGATATTGCGGCCACGGAAGAGCTCGGGCCAGTTGCGTAGCGCTTCGACGTTATCTACGGTAACGGTCACGCCCAGCGCAAATGCCGCTTCGTATTCGGCCTTGGGTGCAAAGCTCGGCGTGAAGAGCACGCGCCGCGGCGACAGCTCGGGCAGCGCCTGAAACACGCGGCGCAATTCGCCATGCGAGACGCATTCCAGCCCGAAGCCGGCCTGTTCCAGCGCAATCAAAATGGCCGGATGCGCGTTGGCCTTGATTGCGTAATAGCGTTGATCCACTGCGGCGATCTGCGCCAATGCGTGCGCACGCTCGCGCACTGTGGGCAGGTGGTACGCATAGCGCGGCGTCCCGGCCTTGGAGAGCGACAACAGATGCGTGCGCTCGGCATGCCACCACGGCGTGGGGCGCGGGCGTACCGAGCCGATGATCTCGCGCCAGCGTGGGCCGAACACGTCGCCCTCGCTGACCGGCATCGCACCGCTATCGATGAGTTCCGCATGCAGGATCGGCAGCAAGCCATCCGCATCGGATTCGTCGATGACGAAGGTCAGATTCAAGTCGTTGGACGACTGCGAAATCATGTGCACGCGCTCCTGCCCGAACGTGGCCCACACGTCGGAGAGCTTGTGTAGCAGTGAGCGCATGCCGCGCCCGACCAGGGTGATGGCCGCGCACGGAACAATGATCTTGACCTTGCAGATCTGCGACAGATCGGCCGACAACGCCGCCAGTACATCGGTGTTGACCAGGTTTTCCGAAGGATCCAGCGACACGGTGACGTTAGTCTCGGCAGAACCGATCAAATCCACCGACAGGCCATGCTTCTTGAACAGCGTAAACACATCGGCCAGGAAGCCGACCTGCTGCCACATGCCGATGCCTTCCATCGACACCAGCACGATGCCGTTGCGGCGGCTGATCGCCTTGACGCCCAACACCGGCTCGGCATTGCCGTCGATGCTGGTGCCCGGCAGATCGGGGCGCTCGGTGTCCAGAATCGCCATCGGTACGCCGGAATCGCGGCACGGTTTGATCGAGCGTGGATGCAGCACCTTGGCGCCGGTGGTGGCGATTTCCTGCGCTTCGTAATAGTCCAGCCGCGTCAGCAAGCGCGCGTCCGGCACCTCTTTCGGGTTGGCGCTGAACATGCCGGGCACGTCGGTCCAGATTTCTACCCGGCTGGCGCCAAGCAACGCACCGAAGTAGGCCGCCGAGGTGTCCGAACCACCGCGGCCCAGAATCGCGGTACCACCATCGGCGTGCCGCGAAATGAAGCCCTGGGTGATCAACAAGCGCGTGGGCTGCGCAGCGAAACGTGCGCGCCAATCAGCATCGGACTGCCATTGGCACGACACCGACAAGCGCTTGGACCATTCGCTCTGATTGGGCTGCGGCGGCAGCGCCGACAGCCACTGGCGCGCATCCAGCCAGCCCATGTCCAGGCCGCTGGCATGCAGATACGCCGCACCGATGGTGGACGACAGCAACTCGCCCTGCCCCAACACCTCGGCCTGCCACTCCAGCGTGCGCGCTGCAGCGCGCGCGTCGCTCAGCAATGCGTACAGTGCGGCCAGTCGCTCGCCCAGCACCGCATCGGCGTCCAGTTCGAGCTCGGCCAGAAACTCACGATGGCGTTGTTCCAGTGCGGCCACGCGCTGTGCGCTGTCGGCGGCACCATCGGCAATGGCGGTAAGTTCGTTGGTCACGCCCGACAATGCGGACACCACCACCAGCACGCGGCCGCCGGTTTCGCTGGCCCGTTTGCTCGCCAGTTTTCCAATCGTGTCCCAGCGATGACGACGCGACACCGAGGTGCCGCCGAACTTGAGGACGATCCAACGATCGGTAGAGTGGGGAGCTGACATTGAGATAGGTGTTTAGGATGGGGGAAGATGCCCGGTACACCGAGCGGAACTTCCGATTCTACTGCCAATGCCGCTCGCATGACCCCGCGTGCGATCACAGGGCGCGCGGCGCCACCTCCACTGCCGCATCGGTTTGCACTGCAACTATCGGCGCACCCTCTTTCGACGAGATTTCCCGCCATGAGCAAGCACCGCTATCTGCAACTGGATGTTTTCGCTGGCCAGGCCGGCAGCGGCAACCCGCTGGGCGTGGTCTTCAATGCAGAGACACTGTCGTCCGAGCAGATGCAGCAGATTGCCGCGTGGCTGAACCTGTCCGAGACGATCTTCTTCCTGCCGGTCAGCGTGCCCGATGCGGATTACCACATCCGCATCTTCACCCCGCGCGCCGAGCTACCGTTCGCCGGTCACCCCAGCGTCGGCGCGGCGTGGGCAGCAGTGACCCACGGCGTAACCGCTTACACACCCGACGGCCAGCTTCGCCAACAATGCGCGGCCGGCGTGCTGCCGGTGGAGGTGGTCGACCGGCACGGCGCCCTGTTGGTGCGGCTGCGCGCGCCACGCGCACGCGCCATCGATACGGGCGATACATACGCCGACGCATTGCATGCGGCCTGCGCTGAGCTGCGCGTGGCTCTGCAGCCAGCTGCGCTTTGGAACAACGGCCCGAACTGGTGGTTACTGGAGCTGGCCGACGCACAGGCGGTGCGGCAGGCAACCCCGGACCTTGCCGCCATCGCCCGCCTCAGCCAGGCCAGCGCCGCCTGCGGGCTGGCCATCTATGCGCCCTTGCACGATGGCGAAGCAGACCTTGTAGTTCGCGCCTTCTGCCCCGGCGATGGCATTCCGGAAGATCCGGTCACCGGTAGCGCCAATGCCTGCATCGCCGCACGCCTGCATGGCGAAGGACGTTTGCCCGGGGCCGGATTGCGCTATGTCGCCAGCCAGGGCCGCGAGGTCGGCCGCGATGGCCGCGTCCATGTGGAGGTGGACGATCAGGACGAAGTTTGGATTGGCGGAACGACGCTTCAGGTGATCGACGGCCGCATCGATTGGTAAGCTGCCGCGCCCTGACTGCGGATCGACGCCTATGACCACTCGCCGTTTCCTGCAACTGGATGTGTTTTCCGCCCGCCCCGGCAGCGGCAATCCGCTTGCAGTAGTCCTGGATGCGCAGGGCATGGACGATGCAGCGATGCAGGCCATTGCACGCTGGACCAAGTTGCCAGAAACCACCTTCGTGTTTCCCGCCGCAGATGCACACACCAGCTACCGGCTGCGCATGTTTTCACCGCAAAAAGAGGTGCCGTTTGCCGGCCACCCCAGCGTGGGCACCGCCCATGCCGTGCTTGAAGCTGGCTTGGCTGCACCGGTAGAGGGCGTGCTGGTGCAGGACGGTATCGCCGGTCAGTTGCCGCTGCGTGTGGAGCAGCGCAATGGCCACCGCAGCATCGCAATCCGCACACCGCGCGCGCGCGTAGCCGAGCAGGTGCACGCCGACGACCCGCGCCTGCGCGATGCGCTGCACGGCTGGCCGTTGGGCACGTTGCCGCCTGCGTTGATGGACGGCGGCCGCACCTGGTGGGTGGTGGAACTGGCCAGCGAAACCGCGTTGCGCGGCCTGCAACCGGACTGGGACGCCATCGCTGCTTTGGCCGAATCCACCGGCAGCATGGGCGTCTTTGCCTATGCCCGCGCCGCCGCTCCGGGCGCCTACGATCTGGCGGTGCGCGCCTTCGTCGGCAATGGCCGGCGCTTCGAAGATGCAGCGTCCGGCGCGGCCAATGCGGTGCTTGCCGCGTGGCTGGACAGCAAACGCACACTGCCCGGCACCGATCGCCGCCACGTGGTCAGCCAGGGCCGCGAAATCGGCTTCGACGCCTTGCTGGAACTGCGCATCGATACCGACGGCGATGTGTGGTCGGGTGGTCAGGTGCAGACGGTGATTCGCGGCACGTTGGATTGGGCGTAGAGCGGGCAACAAGACTGCCGCGCCGGACTCAATGCGCGGGATTCAAGGCAGAACCGCGCCGTGCCAGCCAGTGCTGCTAAATGCTGGTTACGAGCGCGGCGCGTCCAACCGGTGGTCAGCGTTCAGACGCCTGCGATGCAGACCGGTGCATCGCTTCGATCAACGCCCAAGCACCACTGACAGCGCACTACTGCAGCCTGCGACCCTCGCCGCAAAAACAAAAACGCTGCGGTTGCCCGCAGCGTTCTTGTGCAACCCGATGTCGCAATCAGCCAGCGGCACCACATGGGTCGCGCACTGATCAGTCAGGACGTACGTCCACGCGCACACGGATACGGTCGCCCGGGTTGTAATCGCTATGCGTGTGATACGTACGGCCAGCGTATTCGTACGTCACATCGTAGCCATCCACGCGGTCGCGTTCGCGGCGGTAGGACACCGGCTCACAGACCCTGACGTTGCCCTGGTAAGTGCGGTTGTTGGCCTCGTAGATCGAGCGGCCCGCTGCGACGCCGGCCATGGTGCCCACGGCGGTACCTACCAGACGCCCATTGCCGCCGCCGACCTGGCTGCCGAGCACTGCGCCCGCGATACCGCCGATAACACTGGCGACACCGCGATTGGACACACCGGACTGGCCGTAGCCATCGCGGTAGTAGCCGTCGTTGCTGGTGTAGTAACCGTTAGCGGGACGGTCGTAGCAACGTTCGCTGGTGCGTTCGTTGTAAGAATCGGCAACGATGATCGGATCCACGCGCACGACGCGCGCATATTCGTAACGACCATCCTCGTAGCCGCTGCGGCCGTAATTGCTGTAGCCGCTGTCATAGCGCTGTGCCGTGGCATTACCCGCCACGACCAGACCCATCACCAGAGCACCAAGCACAAGAGTTTTCATTGCGGCAGCTTCATAGGGAGGACACGCTGCCGATGCTCGGCCTGTGCCAGTGAAACCGCCCTGAACCAAACCGGCCTTGAAAAGCCCTATTCAGGTTTCCGCCAGCTGCGCGCGCCGGGTACGTGTGCCGGCGCGTCGCAGCGGTGTTGGTATCAGCTGGAAAACTCGGTTTCCAGGCTGATCGGCACGGCGCTCAGCGCGTTGGACACCGGGCAATTTTTCTTGGCGGTATCGGCGAGCTCACGGAACGTGGCTTCGTCGATGCCCGGCACCACCGCCTTGAGCTTGAGACGGATCTGCGACAACTGCGGGCCGCCTTCCATCGACAAATCCACATCGGCACGCGTATCCAACGAGGTCGGCGGAAAGCCGGCTTCGGTCAACTGGGCAGACAACGCCATGGTGAAACAACCGGCATGCGCAGCGGCGATGAGCTCTTCCGGATTGGTGCCCCTCTCGTCGCCGAAGCGGCTGCTGAAGGCATAGCGGGTGTTGTCCATCAAGCCGCTCTGCGGCTTGCTGAGCTGGCCCTTGCCAGTCTTGAGGTCGCCTTCCCAGTGAGCGGTGGCGTGACGTGAAATACCCATTGCGATCTCCTGCGCTGAGAGGAGCCGTCACGATAGGCGAGTGAGCGTTAGCTGATGGTGCGGGAATCGGAATCGGAATCGGAATCGGAATCGGAATCGGAATCGGAAATCGGAAATCGGAAATCGGAAATCGGAAATCGGAAATCGCAAGAGCAGATTGCGGAGTGCGTCCGGCAGCAAGCGACGGTTTGTCTGCACTCATGAAGTTGCGCATCGAACGCGACCGCGGAGCGGATCAGGTGTGCGTTCGTCAAAAAGGCGCTGTCTCTTCGCAATTAACGATTCAAAGATCAAACGCGATCGCCCGTTAAGTGTGCAGTCGCGTTGCAGCTCTTGGCGCGTCAAATAAAGCGACTGCGCAGCCGTTTTGAGAGCGGCCAACGAGACGTAGCGAGCGGCCGTCAGGTGAGTGCGGACGGCGCGCAGGAACCGCAGTGTACGAGTGATATATGCCGATTCTGAGCACCGGCCGCGCCCGCCTGGCGTAAGCGCAGTCGCTTTGTTGGTTGCTCTTAGCACAGCAGAGTTTCTAGCACAGCCATACGCACGGCGACGCCGTTGGCGACCTGCCGCAGCACACAAGACTGCGCGCCATCGGCCACTTCATCGGTGATTTCCACGCCGCGGTTGATTGGGCCCGGGTGCAGCACTGCGGCATCGCGGCCGGCGCGTGCCAAACGCTCGCGGGTCAGGCCGTATTCGGTGTGGTATTGCTCCAGCGATGGCACCAGGCCTTCTTCCATGCGCTCGCGCTGCAGCCGCAGCATCATCAGCGCGTCGGCGCCTTCGAGCATGGCATCGAAATCCTGGCCGACCACGCAGCCATCCAGCATATCGTCGTCGGGCAGCAGGCTCGCCGGGCCACAGACGCGGATTTCGCCGGCGCCCAGCGTGCGCAAGGCATGTAGGTCCGAGCGCGCCACGCGCGAATGCTTGACGTCGCCGACGATGACCACCTTCAGCTTGGAAAAATCAGTGCCCTTGGCCTGACGCAAGGTGAGCATGTCGAGCAGACCCTGGGTGGGATGCGCGCTGCGTCCGTCGCCGGCATTGATCAACGCGGTGCCCTCGCCTGCGGCGGCGGCCATCGCTTCCACCGCGCCGTCGTCGGGGTGACGCACCACAAAGCCGCGCACGCCCATCGCTTCGAGATTCTTCAGCGTATCGCGCGCGGTTTCGCCCTTGCGGGTGGATGAGGTGGAGGCATCGAAATTGAGCACGTCCGCGCCCAGCCGCTGCGCCGCCAGATGGAAGGAACTGCGCGTGCGCGTGGAGGGTTCGAAGAACAGCGTGCATACCGCGGTGCCCGCCAGCACACTGCGCTTGCCCACACGCCCCACCGCCGCATCGCGGATCTGGCCGGCGCGGTCAAGCAATTGCAGTAACGTGGTGCGCGGCAGTCCTTCCAGGGTGAGCAGGTGACGCAGGCGTCCGTCCGAATCGAGTTGCATGGTGGTCATCGCAGGTCGGGAGTCAAGGAAGAAGGGTGGCTTGGTCGGGGGCAGCCAACCAGCGTTCGACGATCACCGCAGCGGCCATGGCGTCGAGCGCTTCGGCATCGCGGCGGCGCTTGCGCCCATCGGCGCGCTCGCGCGCGAAACGCTGCGCGGCCTCAACCGAGCTGGAACGCTCGTCGATCAGCACAACCGGCAGCGCGTAGCGCTCGCGCAGTTGGCGGGCGAACGCATGCGCGCGCTTGCGTGCAGGTTGGTCTTTGTCGTCCAGTGTCAGCGGGTCGCCGATTACCAGGCCGTCGGGGTGCCATTCCTTGTGCACGCGGTCCAGCGCAACCCAGTCGGGGCCGCTGGCATGCACGTTGATGACGGCGACCGCACGCGCGCCCGCACCGAGAGCCGTGCCGACAGCGACGCCGATCCGGCGCGACCCCACGTCGAAGCCCAGTACCGTGCCATCGGAACGGATCACGCCCGCCTCAGGCATGCCCGGAATAATCCGTAAGCCGGAACAGGTCCACGCCAATACGCCCGGCGGCGGTCTGCCAGCGATCTTCCAGCGCGGTGGCGAACAGCACATTGGCATCCGACGGCGCGGTGAGCCAGCTGTTCTCGCCCAGTTCGAATTCCAGCTGGCCTGCGCCCCAACCGGCGCAGCCCAGCGCCACCAGCGCATTGCGCGGGCCGTTGCCGGCCGCCATGGCCTCAAGAATGTCGCGCGAGGTGGTCAGGAACACGCCCTGCCCCACTTCCAGGCTGGAATCCCATTCGCGCGCATCGTCGTGGATCACAAAGCCGCGCTCCGGGTGCACCGGCCCGCCGCTGAGCACGATCTGCTCGCGCAGCGGCTCATCGTCGGTGTCGATGCCCATCTGCGCCAACACTTCGCCCAAGGTGTATTCGGAGGGTCGGTTGACCAGCACGCCCATGGCGCCGTTCTCGTCGTGCTGGCAGATCAGCGCGACGCTGCGCGAAAAGGTGGGGTCGGACAGCGCCGGAAGCGCAATCAGCAGTTGGTTGGCCAGAGGCGTGGACAAAACAGACATGGCCGCATTCTAGCCGTTCGCTTCGCCGCGCGCAGAGCTGCTGCCATACTGGGGTTTGCTGGCACCTTGCAGCGATCAATGCTTCCGGGGCAGCGCGCTTTGCCGTTGTCCATCTGCTGCACCTGACCGGCGCGTTCAGCTTGATCGCAACGGGTGCAAGTGGTGATGCAGCCGAAAGCGGTGCAGCTGTGCAAATGGCGAACCGATCAATCCGCCAGTTGCTTCGTCGCCCCGATGTCGCCGCTGCCGGCATGCGATTCGCCTCCTGCTCCACCATCACAGGCACACTCATGAGCGGTTATTGCAGCATCGCCCCGGGCCATCCGGTTCATGGGCACTACCACGACCACGAATACGGCTTTCCGCAGCGCGACGAACGCGAATTGTTCGAGCGACTGGTGCTGGAAATCAACCAGGCTGGACTGAGCTGGGAAACCAT
This sequence comes from Xanthomonas vasicola, assembly GCF_000772705.2. Lineage (GTDB taxonomy): Bacteria > Pseudomonadota > Gammaproteobacteria > Xanthomonadales > Xanthomonadaceae > Xanthomonas > Xanthomonas vasicola. Next base: position 169,165 of record NZ_JSBW02000039.1, on the reverse strand, counting down.
CCTGCGTAAGCGTGTCAATTTCCAGCAGGCCTATGACGGCTTTGACGTGGACACCGTCGCCGCGTACGGCGACGCCGACATCGCCAGGTTGATGGGCGATGCCGGCATCATCCGCAATCGCCTCAAGGTGCTGGCGGCAATTCACAACGCACAGGTCATCCAGAGCTTGCGCGCCACGCACGGCAGCTTCGCGCAGTGGCTGGACGCACACCATCCGCTTGACAAACCGGCCTGGATCAAGCTGTTCAAGAAGACCTTCCGCTTCACCGGCGGCGAAATCACCGGCGAGTTCCTGATGAGCCTGGGCTACCTGCCCGGTGCGCACCATGCCGACTGCCCGGTGTTTGCGCAGATCCAGCCACTGGCACCACCGTGGATACAGGCGCACAAGCCCAAAAGAACGCGCACGGTCCAGCGCGGCTAGACACCTCTTGCACACCGCACACGAAATGCTCGCGACATGGCGATTCGTATTGGCATTTCCGGCTGGCGCTATGCGCGCTGGCGCGGCACGTTTTATCCGGCCGGCCTGGCCCAGCGGCGCGAGCTCGAGTACGCCGCAGGTTGCTTTCCCAGTGTGGAAATCAATGGCTCGTTTTATTCCCTGCAGCGTCCGGAAAGCTTCCAGCGCTGGCATGACGAAACGCCGGACGACTTTGTCTTCTCGGTCAAGGGCCCACGCTTCATCACCCATATGAAGCGCCTGCGCGATTGCGACCAGGCGCTGGCCAACTTCTTCGCCTCCGGTGTGCTGCGGCTGGGCGCCAAACTTGGACCGATCCTGTGGCAGCTACCGCCAACATTACGTTTCGATGGCGATCTGCTGGATGCGTTTCTGAGCAGCCTGCCGCGCGATAGCGAGGTGGCACTGGCACTGGCGCGCAAGCGCGACACTGCGCTGATGCAGGGCCGTAGCGCACTGGCGATCGATCATCAGCGGCCGATCCGTCACGCACTGGAAGTGCGCCACGACAGCTTCTGCGATCTGGCCTGTATGCGTCTGCTGCGGCGGCACAATGTTGCCGTGGTAGTTGCCGACACTGCGGGGAAATTTCCGTATCTGGAAGACGTCAGCGCCGATTTCGTCTATCTGCGTCTGCATGGCGATGCGCAGTTGTACGCCAGCGGCTACAGCGATAGTGCCTTAGATCGCTGGGCGGCACGCATTGCCGCCTGGGCCAGCGGCGGCGAACCGGACGATGCGGCACGCGTCGGCGCACCTGCGCGCAAGCGCGCCTCGCGCGATGTCTACTGCTACTTCGACAACGACATGAAGGTGCATGCGCCGTTCGATGCGCGCGGTTTGATGCAACGGCTGCAATTGCCTACCGATTGCCCGCCACGCGAAGGCACTTAGAACAGCGAACAAACCGACTGCGCCGCCCAGGCGCACACGGATAATACTCGCAGCGGCATGCACCACTCGCACGCTCGGGCTCCTGTGCCCAGCCACGCCCATCTGGTAACTGCTCGCGGCCTGTTTACCACTCAAGCGGTCGTCGGCAGACGTTACAGACCCATATAACGATGCGGGCGGTGATTGAACATCAGCACCAAACTCAGCATCAACGCGCCGATGGCCGAATACAGCACCTTATCCGGCGTCAGCACGAAGAATGCGACCAGCATCAACATCGCGTCGAAACTCATCTGCACCTTGCCGGCACTCCAGCCACGCTCGCGCTGCAGGTACACCGCCAGGATGCCGATGCCACCCAGGCTGCCGCGATGGCGAATGAAGAACAGGATGCCCAACCCCGCCAGCGCGCCACCGACGATCGCCGAAAACAGCGTCTCGACGTGCGCATACTCGGCCCAGCGCGGCAGCAGGTCGGTGAGCGCCCCGCATGCACCCACCGCCACAAAGGTCTTCAAGGTGAATTCCCAGCCCATGCGGCGCACGCTCAGCCAGTAGAACGGCAGATTGACCAACACGAACACCAGCCCGAAATGCCAGTGCAGCGCGTAGTGCAGCAAGAAGGCCACGCCCGCCATGCCACCGATCATCAAGCCACCCTTGGCAAAGATGGCCAGACCAAGCGATGCGACCAGGGTCGCCAACACCATGCCTTGCACATCCTCTGCAACCGAATGGTGGAAAGCGTGGTCGTCGGCGGCAGTCCCAGCCGAATCAGGCGGCGGGGTTAACGGACCGGATGTCACCACGGCGCCGTCGTCGGGCAACGGCTCTTGCTCCGGACAGAGATCGGAATCGGGAAGGCTCACGGGTGGGGACTGCAGTGGGGTGCGGACATTAAACACTATCGGCTGGCGCGGTGACATCTGAAACCTCAGCACGCCGGTGCGCAGCGCAGCCGGGCTTGAGTCATCCGGTGCGATGCGTGCGACCAACCGCAAAGCCAGCTTCCAGTTCAATGGCGCAATACCACCGCGACCGGCTCGTCCACTTGGCACCCGCGATCAGATCTCGCCCCACTGCGGGCCGGGTTGGAATCTTTACCTACTGCACGTCCTGCGTGACTGCCGCAGTCCTTATCGAACCTCGGCAATCTCCACACCATCCAGGCCCTGAGACAAGGTCTTGGCATCGCCACCTTGCGACAGCTTGATGCGCAGGCGCACCTCGTTCTGCGAGTCGGCGTAGCGCAACGCGTCTTCATAGCTGATTTCGCCGGCCTGGTAGAGCTCGAACAGGCTCTGATCGAAGGTACGCATGCCCAGGTTGGTGGACTCCTTCATGATCTCCTTGAGCTTGTGGATCTCGCCGTCGCGGATGTAATCCTGCACCAGCGGCGTGCCCAACATGATTTCCATCGCCACGCGGCGGCTACGGCCGTCCGGCGTCGGAATCAGCTGCTGCGCGACCACGCCCTTGAGATTGAGCGACAGATCCATCAACAGCTGGTTGCGGCGATCTTCCGGGAAGAAGTTGATGATGCGGTCCATCGCCTGGTTGGCGTTGTTGGCGTGCAGCGTACACAGCACCAGGTGGCCGGTTTCGGCGAAGGCGATCGCGTGATCCATGCCCTCGCGGGTGCGCACCTCGCCGATCATGATCACGTCCGGCGCCTGGCGCAGGGTATTTTTCAGCGCGTTTTCCCAGCTGTCGGTGTCGATGCCGACTTCGCGCTGGGTGATGATGCAACCCTCGTGCTTGTGCACGAACTCGATCGGGTCTTCGATGGTGATGATGTGCCCGGTGGAATTCTGGTTGCGGTAGCCGATCATCGCAGCCAGCGAAGTCGACTTACCGGTACCGGTGGCGCCAACGAAGATGATGATGCCGCGCTTGGTCATCGCCAGCGTCTTGATCACCGGCGGCAGGCTCAGCTCGTCCACGGTGGGGATGCGCGTTTCGATCCGGCGCAGCACCATGCCCACCTGATTACGCTGGTAGAAGCAGCTCACGCGAAAACGTCCGACCCCGGACACGCCGATGGCGAAGTTGCACTCGTGCGTTTTTTCGAATTCCTCGCGCTGCGAGGGCGTCATCACGTTCAACACCAGATCGCGGCTCTGCTGCGCAGTCAGCGGCGTCTGGGTGATCGGGCTGATCTTGCCATTCACCTTGATGGCCGGCGGCATTCCCGAGGTGATGAACAGGTCCGACGCCTTCTGATGCGCCATCAGCTTGAGGAAGGAGGTGAAGTCGATGGTGCTCATGGCGTGCTCCTCTGGAGCAGGGATTCGGGAGTAGAGATTCGGGATTCGCAAGAGCGGGGTCCGGCCGGGAAATCGCCGTTGCGAATCCCCAATGCCGAATCCCCAATCCCTGCTACTCGAATATCCGCTTGTCCTTGGCGTACTCGCGCGCCTGGTTGCGCGTGATCAGGCTGCGCTTGACCAGGTCCTGCAGGTGCTGGTCGAGCGTCTGCATGCCGTATTGCTGGCCGGTCTGGATCGAGGAATACATCTGCGCCACCTTGTCCTCGCGGATCAGGTTGCGGATGGCCGGGGTGCCGACCATGATTTCCCACGCTGCGGTACGTCCGCCGCCGACCTTCTTCAGCAGCGCCTGCGAAATCACTGCGCGCAGCGATTCGGACAACATCGAGCGCACCATCGGCTTCTCGCCGGCCGGGAACACGTCGATGATGCGGTCGATGGTCTTGGCCGCCGAGCTGGTGTGCAGGGTGCCGAACACCAAGTGGCCGGTTTCCGCAGCGGTGAGCGCCAGGCGGATGGTTTCCAGGTCGCGCAATTCGCCGACCAGAATGATGTCGGGGTCTTCGCGCAACGCCGAGCGCAGCGCTTCGTTAAAGCCGTGCGTATCGCGGTGCACTTCACGCTGATTAATCAGACACTTCTGCGAGGTGTGCACGAATTCGATCGGGTCCTCGACGGTGAGGATGTGCCCGTATTCGTTCTTGTTGATGTAGTCGATCATGCCGGCCAGCGTGGTCGACTTGCCCGAACCGGTCGGGCCGGTCACCAGGATCAGGCCCTGCGGCTGGTCGATCAACTGGCGGAAAATCGGCGGGCAGCCCAGGTCTTCCAGCGTCAGCACTTCGGACGGAATGGTACGGAACACCGCACCGGCGCCGCGGTTCTGGTTGAACGCATTGACGCGGAAACGCGCCAGCGACGGAATTTCGAACGAGAAGTCGACTTCGAGGAATTCCTCGTAATCGCGCCGCTGCTTGTCCGACATGATGTCGTAGACCAGCGCGTGCACCTGCTTGTGGTCCAGCGCCGGAATATTGATGCGGCGGACATCGCCATCGACACGGATCATCGGCGGCAGCCCTGCAGACAGGTGCAGGTCCGATGCCTTGTTCTTGACAGAAAACGCCAATAGTTCAGCGATATCCATGCGCTGCTTTTCCCCTAGGCTGCGATTGGAAGGTACTCCCCGGCCGGCAGTATAGCGTTCTGGCTGCTGGCGGGAAGCGGCCCGGGCCGCTTCAGGCCGGCCGCGGGTGGGGCTGGCTGAAACGGTTGCCTTGCGCCCGGTACGGGCGGAGCGCCTGCCGGGCGCGGCGTCTGCGCTGCCGCGGCCTCCACTTGAGTCGGGGTCTTGGTCGGAATTGTACGAGACGCCTGTGCCCCAGCCGGACGCCTAGCTACTGAAGAGGAGCTGGGGCTTTGAGGCTAACCGCGCGCCCAGACACAACGTGCATATAGGCGCGGCGCCGTCGTATCAATGTACGCACGGCAAGCCGTCAGCTGGAAGGAAAGGGCGGCGGGCGGCACTATAGCCCTCCCATCCTTCTCCGGAATGCCACGTGCCGGCTTCGTCGCTGCAGCAAATTCTCGACGCCATCCACGCCGCCGCTGCCGCACATGCGCGTACCGACGTACGGCTGCTGGCGGTGTCCAAGACCAAGCCGGCCGAGGCTGTGGCCGGGCTGGCCGCGCAAGGCCAGCGCGCCTTCGGCGAAAACTACGTGCAGGAAGCCGAGGCCAAGATCGCCCAATTGCGTGCGCTGGGGCTGGAATGGCATTTGATCGGCCACCTGCAATCCAATAAGGCCGAACTGGCCAGCCAGTGCTTCGATTGGGTGCAGACGGTGGACCGCGCCAAATTGATTCCGCTGCTGGCACGCCACCGCCCGGACGACCGCGCGCCCTTGAATGTGCTGATCCAGCTCAACATCGACGACGAGGACAGCAAACACGGATGCGCGCCGGAGGCGATCGATAGCCTGGCCGAGGCGATCGCACTGCAGCCGCGCTTGCAGCTACGCGGGCTAATGGCGATTCCTGCCCCATTTCCCGAGCAGGCACGACGCCAGGCCGCGTTTACGCGCATGCAGGCGCTGTTCGAGCAACTCAAAACTCGTCACCGGCAGGTGGACACCTTGTCGATGGGCATGAGCGCGGATTTTGCCGAAGCGATTGCGGCCGGCGCCACCATGGTGCGTGTGGGCACGGCCTTGTTCGGCGCGCGCGGCCAGTCGCCGGCTGCCTCCGCCTGACCACATCGCGTTCCCCATATCGATCTCTTATTAAAGGTGCTGCAATGACCACGCCTGTCGCGTCCACGCCTTCTTCCTCATCTTCCGACGCTGCGCGCATCGCCTTCGTCGGCGGCGGCAACATGGCGCGCAGCCTGATTGCTGGGCTGATCCGGCAAGGCACGCCGGCTGACAGCATCCGTGTGGCCGAACCGGTGGCTGAGCTGCGCGATGCACTGGCGCGCGACTTCGGCGTGCAGGTCGTCGAAGATGCGCGCACCGCAGTCGACGCTGCGGCGACCTGGGTCTTGGCGGTCAAGCCGCAGGTCTTGCCAGCAGTCTGTGGGCAGCTGGCCGATCTAGCCCAGGCACAACAACCGCTGCTGGTCTCCATCGCTGCCGGCATCACCGCCACGCAGTTGCAGCGCTGGTCGGGCGGCGATGTCGCTGTAGTGCGCGCCATGCCCAACACCCCCGCCCTGCTCGGCGCCGGCGTCACCGGGCTGTATGCCAACGCACGCGTCTCCGACGCGCAACGCAAGCAGGCAACCCGACTGCTGGACAGCGCCGGCGTCACCGTGTGGATAGAGGACGAAGCGCAGATGGATGCGGTGACTGCGGTCTCCGGCAGCGGACCGGCCTATGTCTTTTTGCTGGCCGAAGCGATGGAGGCTGCCGCACAAGCACAGGGCCTGCCCCCAGACACTGCACGCACGCTGGTGCTGCAAACATTGCTCGGCGCCGCGCGTATGCTCACCGAATCGGGCGAAGCACCGGATGTCTTGCGTCGCCGCGTAACCTCGCCCAACGGCACCACCCACGCCGCCATGGAGACATTCCAGGCCGGCGGCTTCGAAGCGCTTACCGCCAACGCAATTGCCGCAGCTACCGAACGCGGCCGCAGTTTGTCGGCTGCCAATGATTAGTGAGACGCCGCAAAACTTGCGTGTTTCACCACGCGCCTGTTCGGTACGGCGTGCACTGCAAGACGAAATAATGTGACTACGTGGCTGGACAGGCCGCGCCAGCGCCCTTGGCCAAACACAGGTCGATACAGGGCGAGAGAGAGGAAACGCTGCATGGCGCCGGAAACCCCTGGAATTCTGGTAATGGAGCGCGCGCCAGCGCTTGCAATCGATGTCAGTCACATCGGCGGCGCATGTTCCTGCTACACGCACTGCTAAACAGCTGCCCACATCGGCTGCTTGCACCATCACCACGCAGGTACGTCACTGCCTTTCCTCGCGCAAACGATCTGCTGCTGTGCGTCAGACATGCAGCGAACGCGCGCATTGCGCGGTCAAGGCGATACGTTTTGTGCGTCTTTTTCTGCCACTGGTGAACGAATCCCCGTCGAAAGACGCTTTTTTCGTGTTGTTTCATCGTTTGCCTATTGGCGGCGCGCAGCACTTGCCCTACATTTCGCGTTGCCGACTGGGTCGGCAGACCCATCACCACCACGAATACGGAACACATCACTCATGGCAAAAACCGCCGCTAAGAAGGCTGCCCCCAAGAAGGCAGTGAAAAAGGTCGCCGCAACCAAGACCGCAAAGCCGGCCAAGGCAGCTGCTGCCAAGTCCGCTGCACCCAAGCCGATCAAGGAAGCACTGAGCAAGACCGGCCTGGTCGCGCACATTGCCGAAAGCACCCAGCTGGCTCCGAAGGACGTGCGCGCCGTGCTGGCGTCGCTGGAAGCCACCGCACACGCCTCGCTGAGCAAGAAGGGCGTCGGCACCTTCACCATCCCGGGCATGCTCAAGCTGACCACCGTGCACGTGCCGGCAAAGCCGAAGCGCAAGGGCATCAACCCGTTCACCAAGGAAGAGCAGATCTTTGCCGCCAAGCCTGCGACCAGCAAGCTCAAGTCCCGCGTGATGAAGAGGTTGAAGGACGCCGCGCTCTAATCGAGCACGCATCCGGTGTCACGAAGACGGCCTGCGGGCCGTCTTTTTTTTGCAGTCGCGCCGCCGTGCGCAGCACACACCGCTCATCGACACTGCCCTACCCTGCATGCTGGTTCGCCATCTGCAGGTGCCTGTGACCGGTCCCTCGAACACTCCGCCATCGTCACCACGCCCGGCGACGGGCAGCCCGGCACGCCGGCTGCGCAGCGTGGTGGTCACGGTTGCGCTGCTGTGCTCTTTGGCCGTGGCCGCGCGCTGGGCTTGGCAACTGCCGATCGCCAATCAACTCCGTACCAGTTGGGAGCTGTCGCAGATGCCGCCGCCCGCGCAGTTGCATCTGCCGGTAAAAGGCGTGCGTGCGCGACAGATCGCCGACACCTTTGGCGCACCCCGTGGCCGCGACCGCACGCATGCAGGCGTGGATATCTTCGCGCCACGCGGCACACCAGTGGTGGCGGCAACGCGCGGCGTGGTCAGCGCCATTCGCGACCAGGGCCTGGGCGGCAAACAGGTCTGGCTTCTGGGTCCGGCGATGGAGCGGCATTACTACGCGCACCTGGATGACTGGGCTGCCGGCCTTTCAGTCGGCGATGTGGTCAAGCCCGGCACACCGCTCGGCATCGTCGGCACCACTGGCAACGCGCGCGGCACGCCGCCGCATCTACACTATGGTGTCTATGGACGCAACAGTGCGTACGATCCGCTGCCGCTCCTGCGCAAATCCGCACCACACCCGGCAAATTGATCACGCTGGAACACTGCGTCATGGCCCGCGCTATCGAGACGGTTGCGTCCTGCGCCTATGGTGAGCACAGCCCAGAACGACGCGACCCATATGTCCCGCAAACGCTATCGCATCACGGTCACGCCTATCGAAAACGACGGCCGCCCTTGTGACGACCGCTGCACCATCGAATTCGAACAACGCTCGCGCGCCGATTGGATGCGCCTGCTCGAAGAGCTACACCTGCGCCGCGACCTGAGCAGCGACGAATGCGCGGCACTCACCGTGGGCTCGCAATTGCTGGAAGACCTGGCCGCTCGCCCACGCGCACGACCCAGCGACGCACTGGACGCCTTGCGTCCCAAACTGCAGTTGCTGTTGGAACGCCTACAGCGAGTGCAGCCCGCAACCGGAGTCTGAAGGCCGCATCGCCACACGTAACCGCTACACTGCGCGCCTCGGGGAAGGGGACGTGCCATGCGCTGGATGGGAACGATTGTCGTGGCAGCCGCATTGTCTGGTTGCAGCTGTCATCGCAGCGCGGACCCGCAGGCAAGCGATGCGTCGGCGATGCAAGCTGCGAGCGCATCGCACCCGGTAAATACCGGCAATGCAGGCGACGCACCCGCAGCATCAGCACCTGCGACTGATCCCAACGATGCCATCGCGCTGGCCAATTACGCCCAAGCAAGCGCCACCGTCCAACGCTATCTCGGCGCGTTGCCCGGAGCGGCGCGCGCAGATGCCGATGCACTATGGACCGGCGGCCGCCCCTCCCCGGTGCCGGACGATGCTGCCTTGCGTGCGATCGGCAATATCCAGTCGCTGCGCATCAACAACGATCCACCAATTGCGCTGGATCAGGCGCATCCGCCACAGCGCATCGAAGTGCCGGTGCAATTGACGGTGCGTACCACCACCGGTACGCAGCGCCTGGTTGGCGCATACCGGTTGCAGCCCCGCGCCGGCAGCGACAGCTGGGAAATCTATTCGGCCACGCTGCAACCGGTGCTGCGCTAACCCGTGGTTCACCGGCGCCGACTAATGTGATGTCACCTGTTGCCGGAGTTACCCGATGAAACTGCGTTCGCTTGCCGGATCCATGCTCGCTCTCGCCTTGGCAATGCCCATCACCGGCGCCTGGGCCGCGCCGCAGATTCAGGGAAAACAGATCAGCGTGCAGGCCAGCGACCTGCAGCAATATCTGGGTGGCCGCTTCCCGCAAACACACGACGCGCTGGGCGGACTGGTCGCGATGACGGTCAGCAACCCGGCGCTGTCGTTGCCGCCAGGCGATCGCCTGAAGATGGCGTTCGATCTTGCCGTCGCAACCGCCGGCGGCGCTCCTGCCCCGGTCGGCAACGTGACCTTGACCAGCGCGCTACGCTACGACGTGGCCAAGCAAGGCTTTTATCTCGACCAACCCAGCATCGATGACTTCCGCCCCGCCCACGCGGGTGCAAAGCTCGACCACAGCACTCGCCAGCTGCTCAATACCTGGCTAGCCGATTACGCGCGCAAGGAACCGATCTATCGGATCGATCCGGCAATTGCATCGGTCATGGGCGCAGTGCAGGTGGAATCGGTCGGTATCCAGAACGGGCGGGTTGCGGTCAACTTCAACCAGAATATCGAGCAAATGGTGCCGGCGGCCGCGCTGTCTGGGAAGTAAGTCAGCTTCGTTCCCAGCGTTGATGGTGACAGCCGCACAACGCTGTACATTAGAAAGGCCGACGCAGCAGCGCCGGGCTTTTTTGTGTCGAACGCAAGATCGTGTTTATGCAAACTTATGCTGACAATGCCTTTGCCACAGCAGCGGCGAATGCGGGAATGTCATCCGGCTTGCGGCTGGTAATCAGCTGACCATCGACCACCACTTCGGCATCCTGCCAATGCGCGCCGGCATTGATCAGGTCCGTCTTCACCGACTGCCATGAGGTGACTTGGCGATTGCGGACCAAGTCGCTTTCAAGCAACAACCACGGCCCATGGCAGATCGCAGCCACCGGCTTGTGTGCAGTAGAAAACGCGCGAATGAATGCGATTGCCTGCTTGTCGGTCCGCAGCGTATCTGGATTGAGCACACCGCCAGGCAACACCAGTGCGTCATAAGGATCAACTGTCGCCTGACCGAGCTGCCTATCGACCCCTACCGAATCGCCCCAATCGGTGTGATTCCAGGCGCGGATCTTCGCGCTATCGCCAGGTGCAATCACCTCGACCTTGGCACCCCAGGATTCCAGCAGGCGCTTCGGTTCGATCAGTTCGGATTGCTCGAAGCCGTCGGTGGCCAGCACGGCGACGGTCTTGCCGGAGAGCGAATAAGACATGTGGGGCTCCTCGTAAAAGAAGCCTAAACCCTAGGAAGCGCGCCGTTGCGCACCCGTGAACCGATGTATGCGTGGCGTCAGTGCGTGACGCCACCTTCATGCTCAGCGCTTGGGCTGCAGCATCGTTCCGGTGCAATTCTTGGAGCCGCAACGGCATTCCCAAATCTTCTTCAGGCGCGGCGTGTGACGCTCGGCCAGGGTGATGCCGTAGTTATAGGTGAGCTCTTCGCCGGGCTTGATGTCGCGCTTGGCCTCGATAAAGATCTTGTCCTTGCGGCGGTCGTCGCCCTCGGCTTCTTCGATCACCGCCTCGCAATTAGGATCGCAGCTGTGGTTGATCCAGCGCGCCACATTGCCTTCGTAGTTGGCATCCAGCACGTAATCATCGCTGAGCGTAAACAGAAAGGTGTGCCCGCTCTCTACGTCGCCGGTGTCGTCCGCATCCACTTCGGCATGCGTGCGCAAGCGACCCTTGTATTGAATGATGCGCTCGCCCTTGCGGAGCGGGGCGAGGGCGAACATGCCATTGCCGTGGATACGTGACTTGCGAGCGGCAACTTTGCGCGACATGTAAGGGTCCAGTGATGGGGCCGCTCATTGTGACCGCAGCGCGCCAATGCGCCAAGCACAAGCGCAGCACTCGCCGCAATGGGCCACGCTTGCCGGAGGCTGAACCGCGCCATTGGCCCTGCCTTGCTGGAAAGAGTACAATTTCGGTCCGCTTTCGGATTCGCTCCCATGTTGCGCGTCACCAAACTCACTGATTACGCCACTGTCGTGCTGACCGTCCTGGCGGCACACTGCGATCAGGTGCTCAGCGCAAGCGAGTTGGCCGAACAGGCCGGCCTGGAAGCGCCGACCGTCAGCAAGATCCTCAAGCCTTTGTCGCAAGCAGGTCTGGTTGAAGGCTTACGTGGCGTACACGGCGGCTACCGGCTTGCGCGTGCTGCCAGCGACATCACCCTGGTGGAGATCGTCGAGGCGATGGAAGGCCCGTTGGCGATCACCGAATGCAGCCAGGACCACAGCCAGTGCGGCATTGCGCAGCGCTGCGGCGTGCGCTCGAACTGGCGCCTGATCAACGACGTGGTCGGCGATGCCTTGCGTCGTGTCACGCTCGCGCAAATGTTGCAGCCCCTCTCCCTCCCTGGCGACAGCCGTCGGCGCTCCATCGCCGCACGCGTCGCGACCACCTGACCTGTAGGCAGCCCAATGGCCACCGAACTTGCTCCTCCGCAGAACGCCGAGATCCTCGAACGGCTGGGTCGACGTTACGACGCCGGCTTCATCACCGAGATCGAATCCGACTCGCTCCCGCCCGGTCTGGACGAAGACATCATCCGTGCGTTGTCGGCCAAGAAAGACGAGCCGCAATGGATGACCGACTGGCGTCTTGAGGCCTATCGTCATTGGTTGAAGATGCCGATGCCGGAATGGGCGAAGCTGCAGATCTCGCCGATCGACTTCCAGGCGCTGAGCTATTACTCCGCCCCCAAGGGTCCGAAGTACGCCTCGCTGGACGATGTGCCCAAGGAACTGCTGGACACCTACGACAAGCTCGGCGTGCCGCTGCACGAGCGCGCCAAGCTGGCTGGCGTGGCCGTGGATGCGGTGTTTGATTCGGTCTCGGTCGGTACCACCTTCCGCAAGGAGCTGGCCGAAAAGGGTGTGATCTTCTGCTCGATGTCCGAGGCCATCAAGGAGCACCCAGAGATCGTCAAGCAGTACCTGGGCAGCGTAGTGCCGGTGGGCGACAACTATTTCGCCGCCCTCAACTCGGCAGTGTTCTCCGACGGCAGTTTCGTGTTCATCCCCAAGGGCGTGCGTTGCCCGATGGAATTGAGCACCTACTTCCGCATCAATGCCGGCCATACCGGCCAGTTCGAACGCACCTTGATCGTGTGCGAAGACCAGGCCTACGTGTCGTATCTGGAAGGTTGCACCGCACCGATGCGCGACGAAAACCAGTTGCATGCAGCGGTGGTCGAGCTGGTGACGCTGGAAGATGCCGAAATCAAGTATTCGACCGTGCAGAACTGGTACCCCGGCGATGAAGAAGGCCGCGGCGGCATCTATAACTTCGTCACCAAGCGTGCCGAATGCCGTGGCGCGCGCAGCAAGGTGACCTGGACCCAGGTCGAAACCGGCTCGGCCATTACCTGGAAGTACCCGTCGTGCGTGCTGATTGGCGACGACTCGGTGGGCGAGTTCCATTCGGTTGCGCTGACCCACCATCGTCAGCAGGCCGACACCGGCACCAAGATGATCCACATCGGCAAGCGCACCAAGAGCAAGATCGTCAGCAAGGGCATCAGCGCCGGGCGTGGCCAGAACACCTATCGCGGCCTGGTCAAGGTGGACCGTAATGCCGATGGCGCACGCAACTACACGCAGTGCGATTCGCTATTGATCGGCAAGCAGTGCGGCGCGCACACCTTTCCCTATATCGAGGTGAAGAATCCGGGCGCCACCGTCGAGCACGAGGCCACCACCTCCAAGATCAGCGACGACCAGCTGTTCTATTGCCGCGCGCGCGGCATCAGCCAGGAAGATGCGGTGTCGTTGATCGTCGACGGCTTCTGCAAGCAGGTCTTCCGCGAGCTGCCGATGGAGTTCGCGGTGGAAGCCAAGAAGCTGCTGGAAGTCTCGCTGGAAGGCAGCGTCGGCTGACGCGCCTACCCTTCACCCCCGGGAGAAGGTGGCGCGCAGCGCAGGATGAGGGTACGAGCGAAGCATCGTGCACCCGACCGCGCAACGCCTGGCCCGTACCCTCACCCCAACCCTCTCCCGGTGGGAGAGGGGCTAAAAGAATCTGATGGAAAATCCCATGCTCACAATCAACAACCTCCACGCCAGCATCGCCGGCAAAGACATCCTCAAGGGTCTGTCGCTGGACATCCAGCCCGGCCAGGTGCACGCCATCATGGGGCCCAACGGCGCGGGTAAATCCACGCTGGGTAACGTGCTCGCCGGCCGCGACGGCTATGACGTCACTGCGGGCACCGTGCAATTCGAAGGCAAGGATCTGCTCGATCTGCCGCCAGAAGAACGCGCCGCCGCCGGCCTGTTTCTGGCCTTCCAGTACCCGGTGGAAATTCCCGGCGTCAACAACACCTATTTTCTGCGTGCCGCGCTCAATGCGCAGCGCAAGGCGCGTGGCGAAGATGAGTTGGATTCGATGCAGTTCCTCAAGCTGGTGCGCCAGAAGCTGGCCGTGCTGCATTTGAAGGATGAGCTGCTGCATCGCGGCGTCAACGAAGGGTTTTCCGGCGGCGAAAAAAAGCGCAACGAGATCTTCCAGCTCGCCGTGCTTGAGCCCAAGCTCGCCATCCTGGACGAGACCGATTCCGGCCTGGATATCGATGCACTCAAGAGCGTGGCCGACGGCGTCAACGCGCTGCGGTCGCCGGAGCGTTCGTTCCTGGTCATTACCCACTATCAGCGCCTGCTCGACTACATCAAGCCAGACGTGGTGCATGTGCTGGCCGAGGGGCGCATCGTGCAGAGCGGCGGCCCGGAACTGGCGTTGGAACTGGAAAAGCACGGTTACCACTTTTTGAAGGACCGTGTGGTGCCTGAGGTTGCCGCCTGATGAGCGCCCTGCTCGATTCCCTGGCACGCGGCTTCAGCGGCGACGATGCCCGTCGTGCCGAGCTCGATGCCGCGCTGCAAACTGGCCTGCCCGGCCCGCGTGCCGAAGCCTGGAAGTACACCTCACTGCGGCAGCTTGAACGTCGCAGCTTCCAGCCCGCTCCGCTGGTGCCAACACTGGTGGATGCTGCTGCGCTGGACGACATCCCATCGCCGCGTCTGGTGTTCGTCAATGGTCGCCCGTCCGAAGCGCTGAGCGACCTGTCCCCCTTGCCGGATGGCATGCAGCTGGACACCTTGTCGGCGTCGCTGGCTGCAGGCGATGACGCACAGCAGTTGCTGGGCCGCCGCTTCGACGGCAGCGACGAAATCTTTGCGCGCCTGAATACTGCACTTGCCGACGAAGGCGTGCTGGTGCGCGTGCGCGACGGTGCGCAGATCGAGCTGCCGCTGCATTTGGTGTTCGTCAGCGTGACCGGTGAGCACGACCTGTCCTGGCATCACCGCCACTTGATCGAAGTGCGTGCCGGCGCTGCGTTGCAGGTGGTCGAGCATCATCTGCACGTGGGCGATGCCGCACATCTGGAAAACAGCGTGATGCATGTGCATCTGGCGCAGGACGCAGCGCTCTCGCATGCGCGCATGCAGGCCAATAGCGCGCATGCCACCTCGTTGCTGCGGACCGACGCAGTCCTTGCGCGCAACGCACGCTACCAGCGTGTGGACCTGGAGTTGGGTGCAGGCCTATCGCGGCACGAACTCAACGTCCGTCTCGAGGGCAGCAATGCGCAGCTCACCGCCAATGGCGTGCTGCTCGGCAATGGCCGCCGGCATGTCGACACGCGCCTGGGCATCGAGCACATTGCGCGCGACACCGCCTGCGAACTGGTATGGCGCGGTGTGGGCGCAGACCGTAGCCGCGTGGTCTTCCATGGCGGCATCCGCATCCGCGCAGGTGCCGACGGCACCGATGCGCGGCTGTCCAACAAGAATCTGCTGCTGTCGTCCAACGCCGAAATCGATACCCAGCCGGTGCTGGTGATCGATGCCGACGAAGTACAGGCTGCGCACGGCGCCACGGTAGGGCAGCTTGACGACAACGCATTGTTCTACCTGCGCTCGCGGGGGTTGCCGCAGGAAGAAGCGCAACGCTTGCTTAGCGCGGCGTTCTGTCACGAGCCCTTGCGCGTACTGCCGCCCGCCTTGAGCGCCGTGCTGGCACTGCAGCTGGACCGTGCGTTGAACTCGGCAGGCGTGGCATGAATATGCCCGCCGTCCCGCACAGCGTGGCACCCGATTGGGACCGTGTACGCCTGGATTTTCCGCTGTTGATGCGGCAGGTACATGGCAAGCCGCTGATCTATTTCGACAACGCCAACACCGGCCAGAAGCCGCTGCAGGTGATTGCGGCCACCGACGAGTTCTATCGCCGCCAGAACGCCAACGTCAGCCGTGCCGTGCATGCGTTGGGTTCTGAAGCCACCGATGCGTTCGAAGGCGCGCGCAGCAAGCTCGCGCGTTTTCTCAACGTGCGCGCCGACGAGCTGGTGCTGTGCAGCGGCACCACCTTCGCGATCAATCTGGTGGCCTATTCATGGGCATTGCCGCGCCTGGGCGCAGGCGATGTGATCCTGGTTTCGCGCATGGAGCACCACGCCAACATCGTGCCGTGGCAGCTGGTGGCACAACGCACTGGGGCCACCATCCGCGTGGCCGAAATCACGCCCGATGGCGCGCTGGATCTGGATGCATTGCGCAAGGCAATGACGCCGGAGGTGAAGCTGCTGGCGATTACCCACGTCTCCAACGTGCTGGGCACGGTCAACCCGGTGCGCGAGATCTGCCGCGAGGCGCGCAAGCGCGGCATCGTCACCGTGGTGGACGGCTCGCAGGCGGCACCGCATCGGCGCATCGATGTGGCTAGCATCGGCTGTGATTTCTATGCCATCACCGGCCACAAGATGTGCGGGCCCACCGGCACCGGCGCGCTGTGGGCACGTCGCGAACATCTGCAGGCGATGCCGCCATTTCTGGGCGGCGGCGAGATGATCAAGGAAGTCAGCTTCGAGAACACCGTCTTCAACGACGTACCGCACAAGTTCGAAGCCGGCACACCGAACATTGCCGGTTTCATCGGCCTGGGTGCAGCAGTGGATTACCTGGAGTCGGTCGGGCTGGCGCACGTGGAAGCGCGCGAAGCCGAGCTGCTCGCCCACTTCACCGAAGAGCTGCAGCGCATCGATGGCCTGCGCATCTTCGGCACCACGCCCGACAAGGCCGCGGTGGTGTCGTTCCTGATCGACGGCGCACATTCGCACGATTTGGCCACCCTGCTCGACCTGGAAGGCGTCGCAGTGCGCTCCGGCCAACACTGCGCGCATCCGCTGCTGCAGTACTACGGTGTCGCCGCCACCTGCCGCGCCTCGCTGGCGTTCTACAACACGCATGACGAGATCGAGCGCTTCGTTGCCGCGTTGAAGAAGGTGCGGACGCTGCTTGGGTAAGTGGTAGACCCTTCAATGCGCTGCGCCGTTGCAGTTCCTTCTACCGCCGGGACATTGTCCTCCTTCATGGGGGAGCATGTGCCACGAAGGGGCGGATGAGGGTACGTGCGAAGCCTGGCGTTGTTCGACTGCACGAGCGCTTCGCTCCGTACCCTCACCCCAACCCCTCTCCCGAGGGGAGAGGGGCTTGCTCAACATATCCTGCGCGCACCGAACTAACTGGCGTGCATATCTGATGCAACCGCTCAAGCTTCAGCGATTCCCGATTCCCGATTAAACTGCCCCTATGCAGACCACCACTTTCCGCACCGCCACCGTCGATGACATCGACGCCCTTGTCCTGCTGGTGACCTCGGCCTATCGCGGCGACAGCAGCCGCGTGGGCTGGACCACCGAGGCGGATATTCTCGATGGCGCGCGTATCGACCCTGTAGTGCTGCGCGAAGATATTCTGCGCGAGCGCAGCCTGGTGCTTCTGGTCGAACAGGATGGGCGCCTGCAGGCCTGCGCGCATATCGCCGACGACCACGGCGCTGGATATTTCGGCATGTTTGCAGTCGATCCATCGCTGCAGGGCAGCGGGCTCGGCAAGACGCTGTTGGCCGAGGCCGAGCGCATTGCGCACAGCGAATGGCAACTACCGATGATGCGCATGACCGTCATCGATGTGCGCAGTGAACTCATCGCCTTCTACGAACGCCGCGGCTACCGCCGCACCGGTATCGTCAAACCCTTCCCGTATGGCGATGAACGCTTCGGCATTCCGCTGCGCCAGGATCTGCGTTTTGAGGTGCTGGAAAAACAGTTGAACGGGCCAACGCCGTGAGCGACACCTGGACCTTTGTCTGCGCCAGCGACGCATTGCTGCCCGGTGAAATGCGGACCGTCTGGGACGAGGTCACCGACGCGCCGATCGTCGTGTTCAACCTCGATGGCGCGCTGTACGCGCTGGAAGACCGCTGCAGCCACGAAGACTACGAATTATCGCCCGGCACCTTCGACCCTGTTGCCGGCATCATCGAGTGCCAGTTGCATAGCGCACGCTTCGATATCCGCGACGGTCGTCCATTGTGCGCGCCCGCCTACACCGCCGTGGCGAAATTCCCGGTCAAGCGCGAACACGACGGCATCTGGACGCGCGACGACCGCTAAGCGGGCGCTTTCAAGCATGTGTTGCACGCTAGAGACCGCCACGGCGCAGCTGGCGGCATCGTCGATTAGTACATATTGCAAAGAAGAATGATTTGCATTTAAGATGCGCTCTTAAGGCCTTCTTAACAACTGGCCTGCCTGCGATCTCATGCACTTAGCACTGCTCGACTCCTGCTCCGTTCATTCCCCTTGGCTGTGCCTTAGTGCACAGCGCTTCGGCCTGTCTGGGATATGCGTCGGTCGGCAAAGCATTTTGAGTTAGCCGGCGCAGCGTCCAACGCATCACATCCCGCATCCGCCAAGCCATCGCCAGGTAGGAACCTCGCACTTCTTTGAGACCTTCCATGACTCCTCGCACTTCCCCGCTCGCCTCGGCCGTATTGCTGACGCTGTCCGCCCCCGCTTTCGCCCAACCTGACGATGCGCCGGCGCCTCCGGGAGCGGTGGATCTGGATGCAATCCGGGTGCAGCAGGAACGTGCGCAGAAGCCGTCCTCACCCAAGTACACCGAGGCGCTGCGTGACACGCCGCAGACCATCACCGTGGTCACCAAGCAGACCATGGACCAGCAAAATCTGCTGTCGCTGCGCGATGTACTCAGCACCCTGCCCGGCATCACCTTCGGTGCGGGCGAAGGCGGCGGCGGCTACGGCGACAGCATCAATCTGCGCGGCTTCACCGCCAGCAGCGACATCACCACCGACGGCGTGCGCGACAGCGCGCAGTACAGCCGCAGCGACACCTTCAATCTTGAGTCGGTGGAGTTGATCAACGGCGCCAACTCGGCCATGTCCGGCGCCGGCTCGGTGGGCGGCAACATCAATCTGGTCACCAAGACCGCCGGCCAGGGCAACTTCACCAACGTCATGATCGGTGGCGGCAGCGACCGCTACGGTCGCCTCACTGCCGACAGCAATTACGATTTCGAAGACGGCACCGCCGTGCGTTTGAACGCGATGGGCCACACCCAGGACGTGCCCGGCCGCGATGAGGAATTCCGTCACCGCTGGGGCTTTGCACCGTCGGTGGCCTTCGGGCTGGGCTCAGACACGCGCTTCACACTGAGCTACCTGCACCAACACGACAACAACCTGCCGCAGTACGGCGTACCGTTCGCGCTCAGCCCGTTCAACGACGGGCCGTTACCGGGCGTGGACCGCGAGACCTATTACGGCTATCGCAATGTGTCGCGTCAGGAAATCGATGTGGACATGCTCACCGGCATGCTGGAAATGGACTTCGACGAAAACGTCAAGCTGCGCAGCCTGGCGCGGCTGCAGCGCGTGGATCAGAGCACCACCGCCACTGCACCGGAAGGCACCTGGTGCCTGCCCAACAACACCAACGCCTACACCGGCCGTGCGTGCGTCGGCCAGCCGCCCTCCACGTGGAATCCCAACAGCGGGCCGCGCGGCCTGGTGCGCGACACCGAAAATTTCATCGCGCATAGCCAAACCGATCTGACCGCCACGCTGCACACCGGTGCGATCGAGCATCGCGTGGTCGCCGGCGTGGCCTTCAGCAAGGAAGACTTCGAACTGGATAGCGGCACGATCTTCCGCAACGCTGACGGCTCCACCACCGGCATCACCTACCCGCTGCAATCGTTCGACAATCCGTACAACATCTGGACCGGCCCGCAGAACTATTTCCGCACCGGCCACAGCAAAGGCAGCCTGACCAATCAGGCGCTGTACCTGTTCGACACGCTGCAATTCAACGAGCAATGGATGCTCAACCTGGGCGGCCGCTACGAGCACAACGAGGGCGACACCACCACCTACACCGTCAATGCCGCTGGCGGTATCACCGGCGTGACCGCGGGTTTCCCTGCCGGTAGCAAGGACGATCTGTTTTCGTATCGCGCCGGCTTGGTGTTCAAGCCGGTCGAAAACGCCAGCCTGTATCTGTTCTACGCCAACAGCAAGACGCCCTCCAAGGCCTCAGTCAACGGCTCGTGCACGCCAATCGCCACGGCCACCGTGGGCGCCAACTGCAATATCGAACCGGAAAACGCCGTCAATATCGAACTGGGCGGCAAGTGGGACGTGTTGAACGAGCGTCTGGCGTTGACCGCAGCGGTGTTCCGCAACGAGCGCGAGAACTACAAGGTCAATAGTGGCGACCCGCTGATCCCCGAACAGGTACTGGACGGCAAGGCGCGCGTGGATGGTATCGCGCTGGGCGCGGCCGGCTATCTGACCGACCGCTGGTCGATCTTCGCCAACTACACCTTCCTTGATAGCGAAGTGCTGCAGAGCGTCTCCAACCGCACTGCCAGCCTTACCGGCGACCCCATCGCCGGGCGCGAGTTAGTGCAGACCCCGCGTAACGCCGGCAATCTCTGGACCACGTATCAGCTCAACCAGTGGACCTTCGGCTACGGCGTCAACTACCAGGGCAGTTTCTATCCGAACAATACCTCGACTGCGGTGTATCGCAAGACCGACGCGTATTGGGTGCACCGCGCAATGGTCGGCCTGCGCGTCAACGAGTGGCTCAGCCTGCAGTTGAACGTCAACAACCTGTTCGACAAGGTGTACTACACCAGTATCCGCAACAACCTCACCGTGAATGCTGCTGGCACCGTCACCGCCGGCAGCGGCTGGGCGTTGCCGGGCGATGGCCGCTCGGCGGTGTTGAACGCCACTTTCAGTTTCTAACCTCTGGCACGTCGTCCGCCCCGCGCGGGCGGCGTTGAGACAACCGCATGTTGCTGCCCATTCCCGATGTTCTCGGCCCCGCACAGCTCAGCGAGTTGCGCGCACGTCTGGATGCAGCCGACTGGGCAGACGGACGCATCACTGCCGGCCATCAATCGGCGCAGGCCAAGGACAATGCGCAGCTGCCCGAAGACAGCGCCATCGCGCGCGAAGCCGGCGCGCTGGTACTGGAGGCACTCTCGCGCAGCAGCACATTCTTCTCGGCGGTATTGCCGCGGCGTATCTATCCGCCGCTGTTCAATCGCTACAGCGGCGGGCAGTCGTTCGGGTATCACGTCGACAATGCGGTGCGTTACGACCGCAGTCGCGGCGGCGCCGATCCGGTGCGTACCGACGTCTCCGCCACACTGTTTCTCAGCGACCCAGACAGTTACGACGGTGGCGAGCTGGTCATCGAAGACACCTACGGCACGCAGTCGGTCAAGCTGCCGGCAGGGCACTTGGTGATCTACCCGGGCACCAGCCTGCACCGGGTCATGCCGGTCACACGCGGCACGCGCGCGGCGTGTTTTTTCTGGACGCAAAGCATGCTGCGCGATGCGGCGCAGCGCCGCCTGTTGTTCGAACTGGATGTCTCGATCCGCCGCCTCACCCAAGACACGCCCGGCCATCCTTCATTGATCCAGCTCACCGGCGTGTATCACAACCTGTTGCGGCAATGGGCCGATGTCTGAGCCGGCGCTGGACCTCGCGCAGCTGACAGCGTTGCTGCGCACGCAACCGGAACAGGCACGCGCGCTGTTGCACAAAGCCGCTGCGCGCCAGGACGTGGGCGCACAACTCCTGCTCGCGCAGATGTACGCCGAAGGACGCGGCATTGCCGCAGATCCGGCCGCGGCGATGCTGTGGTACGAAGTGGCTGCCAACGCCGGCCACGCGGAGGCGATGAATCAGCTGGGCCGTTGCCATGAGTTGGGTTTCGGCACGGCCATCAACGCGATGCTGGCCGTGTTGTGGTATCGCCGCGCCGCCGAACTTGGGCTGGATTGGGGCATGTACAACCTGGCGCACATGTACGCCTCCGGGCGCGGCGTGGCGCAGGACCACACGCAGGCATTGGCGCTGTATCGCCGTGCGGCCGAACGCGGACATGCCAAGTCGATGAACTTCCTGGCGCGCTATCTCGATCAAGGGCTCGCTTGCGATGCCGATCCGGTAGCCGCACGCGCCTGGTATCAGCGTTCTGCCGAAGCTGGCGATTTCCGCGGCCAGGCCGGCTACGCCACGCTGCTTGCCGACAGCGGCGAGCTTGATGATGCCGAACAGTGGATGCGCCGCGCCATCGCAGGTGGTCATGCCGGCTTTCTGCACCAGCTCACGCCGTTGCTGGCCGGCACGCGCCATCCACGCCTGCATGCTTTACTGCACGAGGTGGCCGCACGGCAGCTCCAACTGCAGCCTCGCGTCCCCGCAGACGTGGCTTGAGCGCAGCATGTCGACGTCAAACGACACTTCCCTCGCCACCGCACAGCAGCGCCGCGGTTTCTGGCTGCGCATGCTGCATCAATGGCACTGGATCAGCTCGGCGCTGTGTCTGATCGGCATGCTGCTGTTTACGATCACCGGGCTGACTTTGAATCACGCCGCACGTATCGAGGCCAGCCCGTCGACCGAACAACGCACGCTGACACTGCCGCCCGCGCTACTGCAGACGCTGGGCACGCGGCAGGACGGCAACGCACCGCTGCCGCCGCGCGTGGCGCAATGGCTGGGGCGCCAGCTCGATATCAGCGTCGGCACACGCGACGGCGAATGGTCGGCCGACGAGGTGTATATCGGGCTGCCGCGCCCCGGCGGCGACGCCTGGCTGAGCCTGGACCGTGCGACGGGCGCAATCGAATACGAGCGCACATCGCGCGGCTGGGTCGCCTATCTCAACGATCTGCATAAAGGCCGCAACGCCGGGCCGGCCTGGGGCTGGTTTATTGATGTGTTCGCCATCGCTTGCCTGGTGTTTTGCATCACCGGCCTGTTCCTGCTGCATCTGCATGCGCGCCAGCGGCGCATGACCTGGCCGCTGGTCGGCCTGGGCGTGCTGATTCCATTCCTGCTTGCCCTGCTATTGATCCACTGACTTTTGCCTAACGGAGACGATCATGCGCGCCACCTTGACCATCGCCTTGAGCGGCCTGCTCGCCATGCCGGCGTATGCAGCCACGCTCGACATCAACGTCGAAATTCCCAAGCTCAATGTCGCCGAATACCACCGCCCGTATGTGGCGATCTGGCTGGAAGGCGCAGACCAGAAGGTCGCCACCAATCTGGCTGTCTGGTATCAATCCAAGGACACCGCCGAAGGCCATGGCACCAAGTGGCTGCCGGATCTGCGTCAGTGGTGGCGCAAGAGCGGCCGCACTCTGACCGTGCCGGTCGATGGCGTGACCGGCCCTACCCGTCCGGCCGGCGCACATGCGCTGTCGTTCTCGGACACCAAGGGCGCATTGAAGTCGCTGCCTGCAGGGCAATACACGCTGGTGGTGGAAGCTGCACGCGAAGTGGGTGGCCGCGAACTGATCAAGGTGCCTTTCACCTGGCCGGCGACCTCGGCACAGACAGCAAAGGCCAGCGGCAGCAGCGAGCTCGGTGCAGTCAGTCTGGTTGCAAAGCCCTGAGCGCTGCGTTGCCGTTCGTATCTGTCCAGCACGTCGCTTTTAATTTTGTAACGCACACGTTGCGCGTTTGCGCCAATTCCTGCAGCTCTAATCCATCGTCTTCCACGCATCCACACAGCGCTGCAGTCTGGCGCTGATCGGACACGTGACCCATCGTCGCCATCGTCTTTCAAGGAGTTGTCATGAAACGCTCGCTCGTCCTGGGCGCCCTGCTTGCCGCACTGCCGCTCAACGCACTCGCTCACAAGGCCTGGTTGCTGCCGTCGCAGACCGTCATCGCCGGCGAAGCGCCGTGGATTACGGTGGATGCCGCGGTCTCCAATGACCTGTTCTATTTCAACCACGTGCCGCTGCGCTTGGACAACCTGAGCGTCACCGCACCCGATGGCAGCGCGCTCAAGCCGGAGAACCCGGCCACCGGCAAGTACCGCAGCGTGTTCGACCTGCAGCTCACCCAGCCGGGCACCTACAAGCTCACCATCATCAACGCCGGCCTGTTCGCCAGCTGGAAAGAAGACGGCAAACCCAAGCGCTGGCGCGGCAACGAAAACAGCTTCGCTACTGAAGTGCCGAAAAATGCCAAAGAACTGCAGGTATCACAATCGCTCAATCGGGTGGAAACCTTCGTCACCCGCGGCGCACCCACGACCACCGTGTTCAAGCCTAGCGGCAAGGGCATTGAATTGATTCCGGTCACACATCCAAATGATCTAGTCGCTGGCGAATCCGCGCAGTTCACCCTGCAGGTGGACGGCAAACCGGCCGCCGGGGTGGAGATCGAAATCGTACGCGGCGGCACCCGTTACCGCGATGCGCAGAACGAGATCAAGCTCAAAACCGATGCCAAGGGTGGCTTCAGTGTGACCTGGCCAGAGGCGGGGATGTACTGGCTGGAAGTGACCAGCGAAGACGCCAAGACCTCGCTGCCGCAGGCCAAGCAACGGCGCCTTGGCTATGTCGCCACGCTGGAAGTGCTGCCGCAATAAGAGCAGCGAAAACTGCCGCGCATATCGACAGACAGGCGTGGAAAGTGCTCGGTGCGGCAGGAACCACTCGTCCGCTGCGATTCCTGTGCGCCATCACATCGCCCGTCGAGCACTCGCTACTTTTTAGCCACGTTAAGCTGCCAGACGCGGCAGGAACCACATGTTTGCTGCATCCTGCTGCTTTCCGCACCTACACGATCACGCCATGCCTGCAGCGCCTTCCGCCGACCACGACATCGCCACCCTGGGCGGCCGCAGCATGGGCACCACCTGGAGCGTGAAACTGGTGGCGCCCCGCGGACGCGACCTGCATCCGCTGCATGCATGCATCCAAGCCGCACTGGATCGTGTCGTGGCACAGATGAGCACCTGGGAAGCCGAATCAGATATCAGTCGCTACAACCGTGCGAAGGCTGGTCATTGGCAGACATTGCCCGCAGAGTTCCATGCGGTGCTGCGCGCCGCGCTGGACATCGCCCAGGCCAGCGGCGGCGCTTTCGACCCCACCATCGGCCCGATGGTCGAGTTGTGGGGCTTTGGCGCCTCCGGCGGCCGACAACGCGTGCCCTCGCGTGAGCAGATCGCGCTGGCCAGCTTGCGGTGCGGCTGGCAGCGTCTGGATCTGGACGGCATGCGCGTACTGCAACCTGGCGCAGTGGCATTGGATCTGTCGGGAATTGCCAAGGGCTTCGGCGTGGACAGCGTGCACCACGCGCTCGTGCAGGCCGACATCACCAGCGCGTTGATCGAAGTCGGCGGCGAATTGTTCGGCTACGGCCACAAGCCCGATGGCAGCGCATGGCGCGTGCTGGTCGAATCGGCACCCGACGAAGACGCCAGCGTGGCATTGCCCTCGCGCGTCCTCGCGCTGGATGGCCTGGCAGTAGCCACCTCAGGCGATCGCTGGCACCGCTTCGACGCCGATGGCATCCGTTATGCGCACACTTTCGACCCGCGCACCGGCGCACCGGTGCCGCACGCGCCTGCAGCCGTCACCGTGCTCGCACGCGAGGCCATGCACGCCGATGCCTGGGCCACGGCAATGACCGTGCTCGGCGTCGATGCCGGACTCGCCTATGCACACGCTGCGCAACTGGCGGTGCGCTTCCTCTGGCGCAGCAACAACACGCTCCATGAATCAATGAGCCCAGCGTTCGAACAGCATCTGGCTGCTTCATGAGTCTTGCAATACCACGCGCCCAGTTCGGCAAAGGGCTTGTAGTGCTTGCACTGATAGCGCTGCTCGCATGGTTCGGCAGCTTGTATAACGGCATGTGGTGGAGTCCGCCAACGCCGTATCGCTGGCAACTGGCTGCACTCGCCGTGGCGGTGTACGCCGCGCTGTGCCTGATCGTCGCTTGGCGCTCGCGCACGCGCGTCACCGCGCAACGCGGCGAGGCCAGCGGCATATTGATTGCCTGGGCAAGCCAGACCGGTTTTGCGCGCGAACTGGCCGAGCGCAGCGCCACTGCGCTGCAATCGGCAGGCGTGGGCGCATGCGCACTGCCGCTGGACGCGGTGGATGCCAGTGAACTCGCGCGCGTGCCGCGGCTGTTGTGCATCGTCAGCACAACCGGCGAAGGCGATGCACCAGACCACCTGCAGGCTGCCGAGCGCGGCTGGCTTGCGGGCGACAGCCAGGATCTGGCCGCGGTGCGTTACGCCGTGCTAGCGCTTGGCGACCAACGTTATGCGCAGTTCTGCGCGTTCGGCCGCCGCCTCGACAATCGCTTGCAAGCGCGCGGCGCAACACCGTTATTCCCGCGCATCGAGGTCGACAACGCAGACCCACGTGCGCTGCAACAGTGGCAGCGACAGCTGGTGGAACTGACGCCCACACTTGCAGCGCAGCCGCCTTGGAATATACCGACTTATTCGGACTGGGAACTGCGCGAGCGTGTCCACGTCAACCCCGGCAGTGCCGGCGCACCGATCTATCGGCTGCGGCTGACGCCTTGCAATGGTGAATTACCAACGTGGAAAGCAGGCGACATTACCGAGATCGCGCCACAGCATCCAGCCGCTACGGTGGATGCCTGGTTGCAGCACCATCAGTACGATGGTGCGCAGCGTATCGAAAACCGCACGCTGCGCGAATGGCTTAGCGGCTCACAGCTTCCTGTGGGCTCGGCTATGGAACTTGATGTAGAGATGGCTGCGCGTGGGAAATCAACTGACAAGCTAGAAGCAAAAATAATCGCAAAGGTTGATGTCGTGGGTCTAGCCACGAGCAACGCAAATGGAACTGTATATGCACATGCACATGCACATGCACATGCACATGCACATGCGACTGAAATCGTAACTGCGAATGCGACTGCCATTACGGATATATCTTCAGGTATCGGTAGCGCATCACCACTGGACACTGCAACGCTGGTGCGGAACCTGGTCGCCCTACCTCATCGCGACTATTCGCTAGCCTCAATTCCCGATGAAGGTCATGTCGAACTGCTGGTACGCAAACACCACAACAGCGACGGCAGCCTGGGCCTGGGCAGTGGCTGGTTGTGCGTGCACGCACCGATCGGCGCACCGATTGCATTGCGCCTGCGCAGCAACCCCGGCTTTCACCCGCCTGCACCGGACCAGCCCATGCTGCTGATCGGCAACGGCACCGGCATCGCCGGCCTGCGCGCACATCTGCGCGCACGCATCGCTGTCGGCGCGCGACGCAACTGGTTGGTGTTCGGCGAACGCAACGCTGCGTACGATGCACTGTACGCAGACGAACTACAGCACTGGCAACAGACCGGCTGGCTCGAAGGGCTGGACCGCGTGTATTCGCGCGACCAAGATCAACCTGCACGCTATGTGCAACACGCACTGGCTGCGGCCGCCGCCGACGTGCGCTTGTGGGTCGAACAAGGTGCCTGCCTCTACGTCTGTGGCAGCTTGCGCGGCATGGCGCCTGAAGTAGACAACGCGCTAGACAATATTCTGGGGGCATCCGTCAGACAGCAGCTGCTACACGACGGCCGCTACCGGCGCGACGTGTACTGACCCGCCGTACACCCGCCGCCAGACCTTTCACGCCAATGATCGGCCAAACGCGCGTCGACGCCATGGCCCGTCCAGCACACCCTCGACATAGACACCGCCCGCTGGCCTTCGAAAAAACACGGTCTACAAACCGCGCGCAGACGCACATACAAGATTTCCAGACTGCCCACGAGCGATACGGGCTTACTGCTGGGGATCTGCCACAGGCAGGACCGAGTTAGCGGCATCCGTTAGGCTCAATGTTCCGGCAGCGGACTCACCCGAATCGCCCACAATTCGCCACCGCCGTCGAGCACATAGCGGGTACGCGTCGCTGCGCTCAGCCACGCGGTATCGCCAGCCGCTAACGGCGGCAAACCGCCATCGCGCCCGAAGCTCGCCTGGCCGGCAAGCAAGTGAATGGCCCAGGCGCTACCGGGGTCTGCAAAGAACAACATGGTGCCGACCAACGGACGATGCAGCAACTCGGTCTGCAGCAAGTCGCGCCGCCACATCAGATTGAAATCCTGGGTTGGCCCGTCGAGCAGCGTCGCGTGCACCGTCTTTTCGCCGGCAAATCGCACGCGTTGATAGGGCGGCAATAAATCCACGCAGCGCCCACCGTCCGCAGGGTGTGCAACAAGACGCTCGGCACTGCTTAATACTTCAACGACGTCAGCACGTTCGCCGAGACTCTCCGCGCCAAGAGCATCCGAATCGCTAACCTTCCAGGCAGCGGCACCTGCAACGGTTTCGGTTTCGTCGGTGCTGACATTGGCGCCAGAACTCGCACTTGCATGGGTATCGGCATCAGCATCGCGATTGCCGAACGTCAAGCGCATGCCATTGCCACGCAGCAACACCAACTCACGATCGATGCCTGCAAATGCGGAAAACGCAGCATCCTGCTCGATTTCGGCAATCGAAAGGCGCAACGCCCATTCGTCCGTATCACCCAGACGCAGGATCTCGCGGGTCCAACCCAATTGATTGCGCCACCGCTCACGGCGGTACTCGGTGGCCGGAATCACCCGGCTGCTCAGGTCTGTCAGCTGCATCGGCGCATTGTGCCTGAAAGCGCTCGACCGACGACCACGCTCTTTTGTTGCCGGACGGACTGCCTGCATCAGAAAAGCCATCCCTTAGCGAGGCGGATCTTTGACAGCTAAAAGCGAGCGAGTAACAGAACGGCCGTCACTCCGCTGGACGGAACACCGTGAGTGCCCCGTACGGGATGATCCTTTCGAACACTGGGCTCTATGGCGACATCCCCACCAGCCTGACACTTGTTTGCCAAGTGTTGCAGACGGTCAAACACCCTGTCGCTGCGTATCCCAAGTCTCTTCAACGCCCAAACGAAAAACGCCCGGCTGCACATCCAAGTGCAACACCGGGCGATTCCACGTCCTTGTCGGCTTCCAGCCATCCCCCGGACATCCTGTCCAGTTAGGTTGCGGCCACGCATCCTCGCGTCGAACCGTATCTCGGATCCCTTCCCCTTAACGCCGTCCCACCGGTTTCACCGCCGCCCCCTTGGCAGCCTTCTTGGCGGGAGCCATCGTGGCTCCTACTTCGATCAGGTCACGATTCCGTTCGACCGTCTTGAGTCCGATGCCCTTGACCAGTGCCAGTTCCTCGGCACTTTTGAAGGGACCGTTTGCCTGACGGTGCTCGACGATTGCCTCGGCTTTTGATCGCCCGACATTCATCAGCACCTTGTCCAATTCCTCAGCAGACGCGGTGTTGATATCGACCTTGTCGAGTGCATACGCATTCGAGGACAACAGCAACGCCAGTAGCAGGGACTTCAGGACTACGGTAAATGACTTCATTGCAACGCTCCTTGTGGCTTGGGTGATGGTCCTAGCCAGCATTCCTGCCGGCGGAGCCAGTGTCCCGCGCCACGTGCAGCAATCCTATCGCCAACGAACTTTTCACACAGCAGGTGAACTGCGCGCCGCCTTGTAGGGAAATACCTACCCCCTAGCGCAGGCGTAGAATCTTTGATTACGTCACGCATTCGGAGCCTTCATGGACAGCGCCAAGATCGACCAATTCGTCAGCGATACCTGGGACCGCGAGATCGTCCCGCAGCTGGTCGATTACATCCGTATTCCCAACAAGTCACCGATGTTCGACGCCGATTGGGTGGCTCATGGCTACATGGAACAGGCGGTCGTGTTGATGGAAACCTGGGCGCGCGCCCAGGCCATCGACGGCATGCAGGTCGAGGTGGTGCGCCTGGAAGGCCGCACGCCATTGATCTTCATCGAAATTCCGGCCACTGGCCCTGAATCGGGCGACGACACCGTGCTGCTGTACGGTCACTTGGACAAGCAGCCGGAGATGACCGGTTGGGATGCCGACCTCGGCCCTTGGGAGCCGGTGTTGCGCGACGACAAGTTGTACGGGCGTGGTGGCGCCGACGACGGCTACGCGATCTTCGGGTCGCTGGCCGCGATTCTCGCGCTGCGCACCCAGGGCCTGCCGCATGCGCGCTGCGTGGTGCTGATCGAGGCCTGCGAAGAATCCGGCAGCTACGACCTGCCGGCCTATGTGGACCATCTGGCCGAGCGCATCGGCAAGCCATCGCTGGTGGTGTGCCTGGACTCGGGCTGCGGTAATTACGAGCAGCTGTGGTGCACGACCTCGCTGCGCGGGCTGACCGGCGGCAACCTGACAGTCAAAGTGCTGGAAGAAGGCGCGCACTCGGGCGATGCCTCGGGCGTGGTGCCGTCCAGCTTCCGCCTGCTGCGCCAGCTCTTGTCGCGCATTGAAGACGAAACCACCGGCCGCATCCTGCTCGACGGCCTGCATGTGGAGGTGCCCGCCGAGCGACTGACGCAGGCAAAGGCCGCAGCGGCCACGCTGGATACCGCGATCTTCGACAAGTTCCCGATGGTCGATGGCTTAGTGCCGATGCATGAGGATCTGACCGAGCTGGTGTTGAACCGCACCTGGCGCCCGGCGCTGTCGATCACCGGCGTGGACGGCATGCCACCACTGGCGTCGGCAGGCAATGTGCTGCGCCCGCAAACGGCGGTGAAACTATCGCTGCGACTCCCGCCAACGGCGGACGGCAAGGCCTGCGGCGAGTTGCTCAAGCAGGCATTGCTGCGCGACCCGCCCAACGGCGCACAGGTCACGCTGGAGTTGGAAAAGGCCTCGTCCGGCTGGAATGCCCCGGCCATGGCAGCGTGGCTGGAAAAGGCCATCGACGACGCCAGCCAGGCATTTTTCGACAAGCCGGCGATGTACATGGGCGAAGGCGGCTCGATTCCGTTCATGGGCATGCTTGGCGGAAAATTCCCCGGCGCGCAGTTCATGATCACCGGCGTGCTCGGCCCGCATTCCAATGCGCATGGGCCGAACGAGTTCCTGCACATTCCGATGGGCAAGCGCGTGACCGCTTGCGTGTCCAAGGTGATTGCCGACCATCACGCTGCTTGTCTGCGCGGCGAAACCAGCGGCTCGCCGGTGGCTGCCGATAGCGGCACCCGTCATGGTGGGCATGGCTGCTGTTGAATTGACGGCCTCATTGGTGCGTGCCGCTGGCGCGCATCGATGAATGAGAGGTTGGCGCGTTGAGCGCGGGTGCGTAGATCGTTTGGCTGCTAGCCCGGTTAGCTGGTTTTGGCGCCCAAGCTCGCCGTTGCAACTTGGGTGCCTAACTCATGCATCGCCTCTGGTCTAGCACCCTCATCCCACCCCTCTCACGAGGGGAGAAAGACCAGCAATTACTCTTGTTCGCAAGAGCATTTAGTGGTGATCGGCCTGGCTCAGCACTGATGTCTTCCGCATACATCTCACCGGCAACGGTTTCCCGAAAAGGTCTCTTTCCTTGAAAGACGACCTACCAGCTGGGAAGCCAATTTATCTATCAAATGACTTGCCTGAAGCTAGGAGCGCTTGGCAGCGGAAGCCGAAGACCACGCCTTTCTGAAGACAATGCATCGGCGCGGTCACTCCAGCGCCCGCTGCGCTAGGCAGTGACACCCGAAATGCTAGTCTGCCGATCCCGTCCACCTCCGGTGCTGCAATGAATCATCTATTTGGTAGCGACAGCTGGCTCTACATTCTGCTGGTCGGCTTCATGGTCGGCCTGCTGGCGCGTTTCATTACGCCGGGTACGCAACGCCTGGGCTGCCTGTTGACGATCGTGCTCGGCATTGCCGGTGCCGTGGTCGCTAGCTGGTTTGGCCGCTACATGGGTTGGTACCGCGCGGGCGAGCCGGCCGGTTTTCTTGGAGCGTTGCTCGGGGCGATTGCGATCCTGGCGTTGTTGCGGTTGTTCAGCGGCAGCAAACGCTAAGCGCTTCACTGCGCGTCTGATCTGTTTACCCATCACTTCATGATACCCACTCGATCCATGACGTCACTTCATCCGGATACCGCGCGCGACGCGCTTCGTTTGCATTGGGCACAACACGCGCTCGACGATCCACAGGCGTCGCTTCAGCGCGCGTCGGTCGATGCGGGGTTTCGCAGTTATTGGCGCGCGCGCGGGCACGGTGTGGATCGCATCTTGATGGATGCGCCGCCACAGCTGGAAAACGTTGCGCCGTGGCTGCGCATGCATGCGCTGTTGGGCGCACATGGCGTGCGCGTGCCGCAGGTGCTTGCCCAGGATCTGGAGAACGGGTTTTTGCTATTGGAGGACCTGGGCGTGCCAACGCTGGCACAGGTACTCACTGACGCCAACGCCGACGACTTGCTGGATGGCGCGATCAGCCAGCTGCTGTTGCTGCAACAAATTCCACCACCTGCCGATAGCGGCGTGTTTGGCGAAGCGCTGCTGCAGCGCGATGCCGGTTTGTTCGAAGAGTGGTTTTTAGGCCGCCACCTGAGCGTACAGCTGGACTGCGCCCATGCCGAGCAGTTGCAATTGGTGCAGCGCCGTTTGATGGACAACGCGCTGGCGCAGCCGCGCGTGTTTACCCATCGCGATTTCATGCCACGCAATCTAATGCCGGTGCCCGATGGCCCGGCGGTGTTGGACTTTCAGGATTGTGTCATTGGCCCGATCGCCTACGACCCGATCAGTCTGTTCAAGGACACCTCGGTAAGTTGGCCACTCGCCCGGGTAGACGGTTGGCTGCAGCACTATCACGCACGTGCATCTGCGGCAGGATTGCCGGTGCCGCCGCTGGCGCAGTTTCTGCGCGATGCAGACTGGCTGGGCGTGCAGCGACATCTGAAAAACCTGGGCATTTTCTCCCGTCTGAGCCAGCGCGATGGCAAGCATTGGTATCTGGATAATGTTCCGCGTTTCGTCGCGTATCTGGAAGAAGTACTGCCCCGTTACGCCGAGCTGGCGCCGTTGATCGGTTTGCTGGACGAGGTAATCAAGCCGGCGCTGGCTGCGCGTGCGCAGCAGGCGACGACATGAAGGCGCTGATCTTTGCCGCAGGGTTCGGCGAGCGCATGCGCCCGCTGACCGAGCGCACACCCAAGCCGCTGCTGTCGGTCGGTGGCACGCCGTTGATCGTGTGGCATCTGCGCAAATTGGCGGCGCTGGGCGTAGACGAGGTGGTGATCAACACCTCGTGGCTGGCCGAGCAATTTCCACACGTTTTGGGCGACGGCAGCGCGTTCGGTCTTCGCCTGACCTATTCGTATGAAGGTGCGACGCCGCTGGAAACCGGTGGCGGCATGTTGCATGCGCTGCCGCTGTTGGGCGATGCCCCATTTCTGTTGGTCAACGGCGACATCTGGACCGATTTCGATTTTGCCCGTCTGTCGCATGCCCCCGAAGGGCTGGCGCAGCTGTTGCTGGTGGATCAACCCAGCCACGCAACGCGCGCAGACTTTGCGCTGGATGCGGACGGCAAAGTGCGCGCAGATCTGCCCGCGACGCTGACCTATTCCGGCATCGGCATGTATCGCCCGGCGCTGCTGCGCGATTGGCAAACTGTCATTGGTCAGTTGCCAGAGCAGCACGGCACGGCACCGCGGTTTGCGTTGGCGCCGATCCTGCGTGCGCAGACGGCGGCAGGCTTGATCGGTGGCATCCACCACTCTGGACGCTGGACCGATGTCGGCACGCCGCAGCGGCTGGCCGAGCTGGATGCACAGTTGCAGCGCGACAGCAGCTGATCGCAACTTTGCTGTTCTAACTCTGGTAATCATTGGCTGGTTGCTTGTTGAAGAACAGAGGCACCGCGCAAGCGTATTGCTAGTTGCTTATTGAGAAGGTTGCGCACCGACCAACCTGACTCGTCCTTGCCCGCCTCACCATCGCGGGACCCTTGGCGGCATGGATGCCACCACGGAGCTTACAGGGACGTACTTGCAGCGTGTCCCGCGATGGTGGGCGGGCAAGGGCCCTGCAGCAACGTTAAGACCCTGAGTGCGCGGTGACCTCACCAGACAGTGCGCTGGCTGCTCTATTGAAGAACCACTACACCGCGTCGCGCGATTTGCTGGCTGCGTTATTGAGAGCCATGCGCACGGAGCGATCTCGGTGAGGCCTTGCGGCCAAGCCGCAGATTAGTCCCTACGACCCACGATCCTCGAGCACACGCCGAAGAAACGGCACCGTGATGCGGCGTTTTGCGGCCAACGATTCGCGATCCAGGCGATCCAGCAAGGCCACCAGACCGGCCAGCTCGCGCTCGCTATGGGTCAGCAGCCAGTCGATTGCGGCGTCGTCCAGGGCCAGGCCACGACGCTGCGCGCGGTCACGCAACACTGCCGCACGTGCAGCATCGTCGAGTACCGGCAAACCGATCCGGATGCATTGCGACAGTCGCGAATGTAGGTCCGGCAACACCAACGCCAGCCCATCGGGCATTTGGCGCGCGGTGTACAACAGCGTAATGCCGGCTGCGCGCGCGCGGTTGTGGAAATCGAACAAGGCCACTTCATCGTCGCGCTGCCCGGCGATGCTTTCTACGCCGTCCAAGGCAACGAGGCTGCGGCCTTCCAGCGCTTCGAGTGCATCGCGCAAGCGGCCGGCGGCTGCCTGCAGCGGCAGATACGCCGGCGTGCGCCCGGCCTGCTCGGCAGCGGCACACAGCGAGAGCGCAAGATGTGTCTTGCCGGTGCCGGCGGAGCCAGACAGATAAAGCCAATCGCTCACCTGCCCCGCGGCCAGCGCCTGCAGTTGCGTAAGCAGGCCGTCGGGCGCGGCGATGTAACTATCGAAACGCTGATCGGGTGGCGCGCGCAACGCCAGCGGCAACTGCGGAACGCTCACAACCGATCTGCGTCCTTGCCGGGTTCGACAATCACGCTGCGCTCGGGCGTGGACTGCAGCACGATACCGGCGCGCTCGCCCGCATACAGATCGCTGCGGGTATATTGCTGATGCGCATAGCGCAGCAACACGTTGGCCACCGCCGCTACCGGCAATGCCAGCAACATGCCAAGGAAGCCGAACAACTGGCCACCGGCCATCACCGCAAAGATCACCGCAACCGGGTGCAGACCGATCTTGTCGCCCACAATGCGCGGGGTGAGCACATAGCTTTCCAGCAACTGGCCCACGGTGAACACCACGCCCACGCCGATCAGTAACTTCAGGTCCAGCCCTTGCGCCTGCACGATGGCCGCCAGCAACGCGAGCACGATGCCGGTGGTCGCACCCAGGTACGGAATGAAGCTGATGAGGCCGGCGATGATGCCGATCAACAAGCCCAGATTGAGCCCGATGATGGACATACCGGTGGCGTAGATCGCCCCCAGCGCCAGCATCACCAGGAACTGGCCGCGAATAAAGCCGCCAAGCACATCATTGGATTCCTGCGCCAGCCGGCTCACGGTACCGATGTAGGCACGCGGGATCACCGCCGCCACACGTTCGACCAGACGGTCCCAGTCGCGCAGAAAGTAGAACGCCAGGATTGGCAACAGCGCCAGGTTGATCACCCAGGTGACCATCGCAAATCCCGAACGCGACACGTAGCCGAAGAGGGTCTTGGCGGCACCACCGGCCTGTTCCCAATGGCTGCGGATCCAGTCGATCAAGCGTTCTGGATCCAGCCATGCCATCAACTGCATGCCGGTCTTGGCTTCCAGCCACGGGATGGCGGTGCCGATCGCCCAGTTGCGCATCTGCGGCAGCGCATCGATCAAGGTCATGATCTGGCGTTCGATCATCGGCACCAGAATCATCAATGCCAGCACGAATAGCAGCGTTGCCAGCACGAAGACCAGCATCACCGCGACATTGCGCGAGCGCCCGGCGCGTTCGATGCGATCCACCAGCGGGTCGCCCAGCCATGCCAGCAACAGCGCCAGCACGAACGGGGTCAGGATCGGCGCCAGCAGCGAGACCACCCACAACACACCGACAATCACCGCCGCCCATTTGAGGCGGCGCAGAAACTGGGCAATTTCGGCTTCGGGAGTCAAAGTCATTTCAGGCGGTACTCGGCGTGCTCGTTTTCGAGAATGATCGGACCCTCGGTCGGTACCGAGACCGAAACCAACGGGCTGTTGTCGCCGAGCATACGGTTGAGGCCAGAAATGCCCGTGAGTAGTTCCAGATCCAGTTCCATGCGGTCGCCGTTGGCGCTGACCGGGCGGATGCTGCGTACCACCGACACGCCCTGCAGCGCAGCCGACACGCGCAGGTAGTCGTCGGCGCTGCTGACGCCGGTGATCACCACGCGGTAGACACCGGGCACACCCGAATCCACCCGCTTGGCGTAGCGCTTGACCAGCGCATCGGCAGCGCCGTCGGCACCGGCGGCCATCGCGCGGCGTGCATCGCCGTCGCTGCTAGTCCAGCTGGACAACACATTGCCGTTGTCCACGAACACCCAGTCGGCGGTCCAACCGGCAGCGTTGCGGTAGAGCTTGCCGATCAACTGCATCGGCGGGCTGTATTTGGCCGAGGCGCGCGACACCGCCGCGGTGTCCTTGCGCCAGATTGCGCCGGCCAGCGCCTGCTCGGCAGCTGCGCCGCTCGGCAGACCGAGCCGGTAGCCGCGCTCGATGGCACGGTCGAGCACGCTACGCGCCGCGTTGGCCTGGGCGACACCAACCAGACGCGGGCCGCTGCCGTCATCGATGGCCAGCCACAGCACCGGCTTGGGACGCGGTAACGGCCACACCGGCAGGCCCAGCGCAGCGATCAAGTCATCCACATCCGACTGCCGGAAGCGCGCCACCAAGGTGGTGCGGAAGGTCGGCGCGCCGGTGCGCGAGGTGCCCTGATCCTGGCGGTAGTCGTAGTGTTCGACGTAGTTGGGTGCATTGCGCAGCGCCTGCGGCACTCCGGGGCGGCTCATCACGCCGCGGTCGCCGGAGACCTTGCCCAGCACGGCGCCCAGCGCGCGCGCCAGTGCGCCGGGGCGATCGGATTCGCTCTGACTGTTGACCGGCACTTCGGCGTCATAGGCACTTTGCGCCTTGGCAACGTCGCCTTCGGTGCGCAGATCTGCCTGCGCAAAGGCCGGAGCAACGGGCATTGCGACCACGAGGGCGAGAAAGAAAGCGAGACTGCGGCGCATCGACGGTTCCATGACATAAGCGTATCCGGGTGAATTGTTGCCCGAATGGGGCGCTAGCGCCAACGTGGCTGTTAAAATCGCCGCCTTTACTGCCGAGCCACCCCTGCCCGTGACCAGCCAAACGCCTTCCAGCCCCTCGCCCATGACCTACCGCGACGCGGGTGTCGACATCGACGCCGGCAATGCATTGGTCGAACGCATCAAGCCCCTGGTCAAGCGCAGCTTCCGGCCGGAGGTGATGGGTGGCCTGGGCGGATTCGGCGCACTGTTCGACTTGTCAGGCAAGTACAAGGAGGCGGTGCTGGTGTCCGGCACCGACGGCGTGGGCACCAAGCTCAAGCTGGCCCAGCAGTTGGGTCGGCACGACACCATCGGCATCGACCTGGTCGGCATGTGCGTCAACGACGTGCTGGTACAAGGCGCCGAGCCGTTGTTCTTTCTGGACTATTTCGCCACCGGCAAGCTCGACGTGGACACTGCTGCGGCAGTGGTCGGCGGCATCGCACGCGGCTGTGAGCTCTCCGGCTGCGCGCTGATCGGCGGCGAGACCGCCGAAATGCCCGACATGTACCCGCCGGGCGAATACGACCTGGCCGGCTTCACCGTGGGTGCAGTCGAGAAGTCGCAGCTGCTGGATGGCGCGCAGGTGCGCGAAGGCGACGTACTGATCGGCATCGCCTCGTCGGGTCCGCATTCCAATGGCTATTCGTTGATCCGCAAGATCTACGCGCGTGCCGGTGCGCCGGCCGAGCATGTGCTGGACGATGGCACCAAGCTGATCGATGCGCTGATGGCGCCGACCGCGCTGTACGTCAAGCCGGTGCTGGCGCTGCTGAAGTCGCACGGCGAA
Organism: Xanthomonas vasicola; assembly: GCF_000772705.2. GTDB lineage: Bacteria > Pseudomonadota > Gammaproteobacteria > Xanthomonadales > Xanthomonadaceae > Xanthomonas > Xanthomonas vasicola. The sequence continues at coordinate 131,488 of NZ_JSBW02000039.1, read as the reverse complement.
TCGATCCACGCGATGGCGCACATCACCGGCGGTGGCCTCACCGAAAACATCATTCGCGTGATTCCCGATGGGTTGGGCCTGGACATCGACGCCGCTGCCTGGACGCTGCCGCCGGTATTCGCCTGGCTGCAGCGCGAAGGTGCGGTGGCCGATGCCGAAATGTGGCGTACCTTCAACTGCGGGATCGGCTTCGTGCTGATTGCCGCGCCCGCGGAAGCGGCTGCGCTGGAACAGGCGCTGGATGCGCAGTCACTGGCGCATTGGCGCATTGGTCAGGTGGTGCCGGCACACGGCGACGAGCGCGTGCGCATCGGCTGAGCGAGGAATCTGCATGGACGCCTCCTCACCGCCGACATTGGCGTTGGCGTCGGCCAGCGCCGATGACCTGCAGCATCTCAAGCTGCTGTCGCTCTTCCATTACGTGCTGGGCGGTCTCACCGCGCTGTTTTCATTGCTCCCGTTGATCCACTTGGCCATGGGTATTGCGATCGTCACCGGGCAGCTGCCGATGGACAATGCCAATCCGGACGGGCCGCCGATGGATCCGCGCTGGGTCGGCTGGATCTTCGTGATCATTGCAGCGATGCTCATCCTGGGCGGCCTTACCATGGCCGGATTCATGGCCTACGCCGGCCGCTGCATTGCCCAGCGCAGGCGGCATCTGCTGTGCCTGATCGTGGCCGGCATTTCCTGTTCTTTCATGCCGCTCGGTACCGTACTTGGTGTGTTCACGCTGGTGACGCTGCTGCGCCCGCGGGTCAAGGCGCTGTTCGGCGTCGGCAACACGGCTGTTTGAGCCCTCTGTGAGGACGTTATTCAATGCACGCACCTGACGCCCGCCTGCGCCTGGCCGTGCTCGCCTCCGGGCGCGGCAGCAATCTGCAGGCCATTGTCGATGCGATCGCCAGTGGGCATCTGCATGCCGAGGTGGTCGGGGTGTTTTCCGACCGCCCGCAGGCGCCAGCGTTGCGGAAGGTCGAGCAGACGCGTCGCTGGAGCGCCAGCCCGCGCGATTTTGCCGACCGTGCTGCGTTTGACGCCGCACTCGGCGATGCGATCGCTGCGACGCAGCCGGACTGGGTGATCTGCGCTGGCTATATGCGCATTCTGGGTGAGCCGCTGGTGCGCCGCTTTGCCGGGCGCCTGCTCAACATCCATCCGTCGCTGCTACCCAAATACCGCGGTCTGCACACCCACGCACGGGCGCTGGAAGCCGGCGATGCAGAGCATGGCGCCAGCGTGCACCTGGTGGTGCCGGAGCTGGATGCCGGCACGGTGATTGCCCAGGCACGTGTCCCGGTGTTGCCCGGCGACAGCGCCGAGCAATTGGCCGCGCGCGTGCTTGCCCGCGAGCACCCGCTGCTACTGGCCACGCTGGAACTGCTCGCCAGTGGTCGCGTCGCGGTGCATGGCGATGCCGTGCATATCGATGGTCAGTGCCTGTTTACGCCATTACGACTAGAGTCCGCAGATATCGCATTCGCCTGAATGCGGATACGCCCCCCTCATCCCGTCTCGGACATTCTTGCGGCCCCAGTGCCCGCTACCAGCGCATGAACGTCATCCCGATCGCTACCGCGCTGTTAACCGTCGCCCTCCTCAGCCAGGCTGGCACTGGCCGTGCGCAGCAGGCACCTGCCGCGCCCGCGCAAGGCGCGCCTGCGCTGGCCGTACCTGCTCCGGGTGCGGCCCCTGCCGCTGCACCGGCATCGTCAGCTGCCCTGCCCGCCAGCACCTGGACACCGCCGCCGCTGGAGCCGTTCGTAGCGACCTATCAGGCGTTCTACCGTGGCAAAGAGGCCGGCGATGCCACCATGCAGGTCAGCCATGGCGACGGTAGCCAGTGGCGCATCGACATGTCGGTGCGTGGCCGTAAGGGCTTCGCCAGCATTTTGGGCCTGAACCTGGAACAGAGCACGGTCTTCCGCGTCGACGGCGACACATACGTGCCGCTGAGCCAGAGCACGGTGCGCAAGGCGATGTTCTTCGGCAAAAAGGTCACCGGCGTCTACAACTGGCAAGCCGGCACCGCGCAGTGGAACGGCGATCTGAAGGAAGATCGGCAGCAGCCGATTCCGTTGCAGCACGGCGACCAAAGCGCGTTGTCGCTGAACCTGTCGCTGATGCGCGATGCCCAACCCGGGCGCAACCTGAGCTATCGCTATGTCGATGTGGGCAAGGTGCGCAAATACGACTACCGCGCTGCCGATGCAACAGAAGTGGTGCAGGTGGGCGATCTGAGCTACGACGCCCTGCGCGTATACCGCGTCAACAGCGGCGACAACGAAACCATCCTCTGGATTGCGAACGGAGTTCCGACTCCGGTGCGCATCCTGCAACGTGACAAAGGTGAAGATCAGATCGATCTGCGCCTGGTCGAATACCAAGGAGCCTAAACGATGAAACTCTTCTCCCGTACCAGCGCCGTGATCGCCGCCGCCGCATTGGCGATGTCCAGCCTGCCCGCCTTCGCCATGCAGCCGTTCCAGGCCGACTATTCGGCCAATTACATGGGCATGCAGGCCAATGGCACCATGACCCTGGCCGCTGCCGGCGCAAATAAGTGGCGCTACACGCTCACCATCCAGAACCAGTTGGCCAACCTGACCCAGAGCACGGTGTTCGAAGAAGCCAACGGCCAACTGCGCCCGGTAAGCAGCAACGACACCTCGTCGATGATGGTCAAGCGCCGCAATGTCACTGCCAACTACGACTGGAAGACCAGCCAGGCCACCTGGGGCGGCGACATCAAGCCGGACCGCCGCGGCCCGGTGAAACTGCAGCCCGGCGACATGGATGCGCTGCTGATCAATCTGGCGATCACGCGCGATCTGGCCGCCGGCAAGCCGCTCAACTACCGCATGGTGGACGAAGGCCGCATCAAACCGATGAGCTACAAGGTGGTCGGCAAGGAAACCATCACCGTCAACGGCAAGCAGGAACAGGCCACCAAGGTGTCGCGCGTGGACGGCGACAAAGAATTGATCGCGTGGGTGGTCAAGGATCTGCCGGTGCCGGCGCGTCTGCTGCAGAAAGAAAAGGGCCAGGACGCGCTGGACCTGACCATCAAGGCGCTGCGCTAAGCGATCTTCGCCAGCGCGAGCATGCATAAAAGCGCGCTGAGGTGCGTTGCTGCTTAGGCATGTGGCAGGGAGAACCGCCAACAGGAGCATGTTGGCAGTTGGTCACTGAAGTTCGCGCCGCACGCTTGATGCTGTCACCTCCATAGAAAGATGCTGTTGGATCCGCACAAGAGGCGTTTTCCCACTTTCTGGGAAACGCCTTTTTTATTGGCTCTTGCGATACAACTGAGCGGCGATCCTCCAATGAATGGCTGACATGCCGGCGGAATTCCTCCGCTTGAATCATTGGGATGCGTCCTTTAGCTCGGGGCTAAAGCTTGGTGCTTAGCGTGTGCCCTCGCCAGAGAGTTTGCTGGCAGCTTTGCTGAAGCGATAGAACAGGGTGAGGCGCTCTGCCGGTGCTTTACCGACTACACGCACCGACCATCTCGACTGGTCCTTGCCCACTCACCGTCGCGCGACTCTTGGCGGCATGGATGCCGCCACGGAGCTTACATGGACGTACTTGCAGCGTGTCCTGCGATGGTGGGCGGCAAGGGCCCTGCAGCAAACTCACAGCGTCAGAGAGTTTGTTGGCTGCTTTATTGAAGGCGATGACACAGCAGCCGACCGATCTACGGATCACCGATCGGCCCCCTAGGCATTTCTTCTTGAATTGCGCTTTGGAAGGCGGAGCGAGGACGACGCGCGAAGAATTACTGGCAGCTTTGCTGAAGCGATAGAACAGGGTGAGGCCCTCTGCCGGTGCTTTACCGACTACACGCACCGACCATCTCGACTGGTCCTTGCCCACTCACCGTCGCGGGACCCGTGGCGGCATGGATGCCGCCACGGAGCTTACATGGACGTACTTGCAGCGTGTCCTGCGATGGTGGGCGGCAAGGGCCCTGCAGCACAGCCGCAGATCCGTCGCTCTTTAACTGAGCGATCAGAGACAGACCGACCTGCCGAAACTCAAGGCTTACCCGCAGCCTTGTCATCGCCAGTCGTAAACATTGTGCGGCAATCCACGCGAATCTGCTGGTTGTTCTTGCGCCAATAAAACAGATCGCAATGGCGTTTTCCTTCGACAGTCTTTTTCACTGCAACTGCATAGAACGATTGCGCGATTTCGTCGCGGCTGGCAGTGCCGTCGTTGTTCCAGTCCATGTCCTTGAATTCGACGCCCTGGGTGATGGCCATGCCCACGCTCCAGGCGTAGGCCAGCCACGCCAGGATCAGCACGATCACGCCCAGCAGGATCTTGCGCCGGGTGGTGAAACGACCGCGCAGGATCATGCGGTGCGCTGGATGGTCGCGCCCAGCGCCCCCAGCTTCTCCTCGATGTTTTCGTAACCACGGTCCAGGTGGTAGATGCGATCGATGGTGGTGTTGCCTTCGGCGACCAGGCCGGCCAGGATCAACGATGCCGATGCGCGCAGGTCGGTCGCCATCACCGGCGCGCCACTCAGGCGTTCGGCACCGCGCACGATGGCGGTGTGCCCTTCAACCTGGATATCCGCACCCAGGCGAAGCAGCTCGTTGACGTGCATGAAGCGGTTTTCGAAGATGGTTTCGTTGATCACGCCAACGCCGTCGGCCACGCAGTTGAGCGCCATGAATTGCGCCTGCATATCGGTGGGAAACGCCGGGTACGGCGCAGTGGTCAGGCTGACCGCGCGCGGACGCTTGCCCTGCATATCCAGCGTGATGCTGTCGGCGGTGGTGGTGATGGTGGCGCCGGCTTCGGTGAGCTTGTCCAGCACCGCATCCAGGGTTTCCGGGCGCGCGCGGCGCACAGTGACGCTGCCGCCGGTCATCGCTGCGGCAACCAGGAAGGTACCGGTTTCGATGCGGTCCGGCAGTACCGCATGGTGCCCGCCGCCCAGACGCTCAACGCCCTGCACCACGATGCGCGGGGTGCCGGCGCCTTCGATCTGCGCGCCAAGCGCGATCAAGCAGTCGGCCAGGTCGGTGACTTCGGGCTCCATCGCCGCGTTTTCCAGCACCGTAGTGCCCTCGGCAAGCACCGCAGCCATCAGTACGTTCTCGGTGCCGGTGACGCTGACCATGTCGAATACATAGCGGGAACCCTTCAGGCGTCCGTTGCTGGTGGCCTTGATGTAGCCGTTTTCCACACTGATGTCCGCACCCAGCGCCTGCAGGCCCTTGATGTGCTGATCCACCGGGCGCGAACCGATCGCGCACCCGCCGGGCAGCGACACTTCGGCGGTACCGTAGCGCGCCAGCAGCGGGCCCAGCACCAAGATGGAGGCGCGCATGGTCCTGACCAGCTCATACGGCGCAATCTGATGCGTGACCGAGCGCGGGTCGACCAGGATGGAGCGGCCCTTGGCCAACGTGCCTTCGTCGATGGTCACTTCGGCACCCAGCTCGCTGAGCAATTTCACCGTGGTGATCACATCGTGCAGATGCGGCACGTTGCTGATTTCTACCGGCGCGTCGGCCAGCAGGGTCGCGCACAGGATCGGCAGCACTGCGTTCTTGGCGCCGGAAATATTGACTTCGCCGTGCAGCGCTTGGCCGCCGGTCACTACGATTTTTGCCATGGGAATCTAAGCAATCCGAAAATGAAAGGTATGTCGGGGGAATGACGTGCGAGCGTTTCGGCCTTGGTGCAAACGGCCTTGGTGCAAGACGGACAGATCAAAACGGCGCCGGCGAGGGTTTGGAACGCGCTGGCGGCAGTTGCCGGGCGCTCGTGGACTGCGGCGCGGGGCAGCGGTGATCAGGTGCGTACGAATTTCCGCCCCGGTCCAGCCCGCCTGGCAGCAAGCGCAGTCAACGCGCTTAACCTTCTTCAGGCGTCAGCGTCTTCAGCTGCAACGCGTGAATCGCTCCGCCCATCAGTCCGCCCAGGGTCGCATAGACCATGCGGTGCCGCGCCAGCGGTGCCTTGCCGACAAATGCGGGGCTGACCACGGTGGCCTCGAAGTGCACGCCGTCGTCGCCGTGCACGTCGACGCGGGCTTCGGGCAAGCCGGATTCGATGAGTTTACGGATGGTTTCGGCGTCCAAAGGGCGTTTCCTCATAAAATGAGCGCACATTCTACTCTTCACCCGAGTTCCGCATGGCTGTCTCGCACCTGCCTTCCGCCACCGTCAGCGACGCCAGCCTGGTTGCCAGCGGCCAGCGCGTGCTGGAGATCGAGCGCGAGGCGTTGGCCAGTGTGGGCGCACGCATCGGCAGCGACTTCGCGGCGGCCTGCCGTCTGGTACTGGCCTCGCGCGGGCGGGTGGTCGCCACCGGCATGGGCAAGTCCGGCCATGTGGCGCGCAAGATTGCCGCCACGTTCGCCTCGACCGGCACCCCGGCGTTCTTCGTGCACCCGGGCGAAGCCGGGCACGGCGACCTGGGCATGATCACCGAGGCCGACATTGTGCTTGCGCTGTCGTACTCGGGAGAATCGGACGAAGTGCGCATGCTGCTGCCGGTGCTCAAGCGCCAGGGCAACCCGATCATCGCCATGACCGGCCGCGCCAGCTCGACCCTGGCCAACGCCGCCGACGTGCACCTGGATGTCAGCGTGTCGGCCGAAGCCTGCCCACTGCATCTGGCCCCCACCTCCAGCACCACCGCCTCGCTGGCGATGGGCGATGCGCTGGCGGTTGCCCTGCTGGATGCCCGCGGCTTTACCGCCGACGACTTTGCACGCTCGCACCCGGCCGGCAGCCTGGGCCGGCGCCTGCTGCTGCATATCACTGATGTGATGCATGCCGGCGACGATCTGCCGCGTGTACGCGAAGACGCCAGCCTGAGCGAGGCGCTGATGGAAATGAGCCGCAAGCGGCTGGGCATGACCGCCGTGGTGGACGCCGACGACCGCCTGATCGGGCTGTTCACCGACGGCGACCTGCGCCGCGCACTGGACAGCGACATCGATGTGCGCAGCGCCGGCATCGCGCAGGTCATGACGCGCAACCCGCGCACCATCGGCGCCGACCAACTGGCCGCCGAGGCCGCACGGCTGATGGAGGACTACAAGATCAACGGCCTGATTGTGGTCGATGCGCAGCAGCGCGCGGTGGGCGCATTGAACATTCACGACCTGTTGCGCGCCAAGGTGGTTTAACAGGTTCAGTTTTCAACCGCCGGACCCCGTTCTTACCGATTCGTGCCGATGCCCTATTCCCCTTTGCAGCACCTTCCCGCCGAACTGATCGAACGCGCCGCGCGTATCCGCCTGGCCTGTTTCGACGTCGATGGCACCCTGACCGACGGCCGCCTGTACTACGACCACGCCGGTAACGAGAGCAAGGCCTTCAACGTACTCGACGGCCAGGGCCTGAAGCAGCTCGACCGGGCCGGCATCCATGTCGCGCTGATCACTGCGCGCACCAGCCTGTCGGCAGAAAAACGCGGCCAGGACCTGGGCCTGCATGTGCAGATCGGGGTGAAGAACAAGCGCATGGCAGTGCTGGCGCTATGCCAGGAGCACGGCTTGTCGCTGGACCAGGTGCTGTTCATGGGCGACGACCTGCCCGACCTGCCCGCATTGCTTGCGGTTGGTCTGCCGGTGGCGCCGGCCAACGCACACCCCTGGATCGCCGAACGTGTGCAATGGCATACCCGCGCCCGTGGCGGCGAAGGTGCCGCGCGCGAGGTGTGCGATGTGGTGCTGGCCGCACAAGGCCAGGTCGAGCGCATCATCGAAGGGTTTTCGGCATGAATTGGAACTGGCGCACCACCCTGGGCGTGGCGCTGTTCGTCGCCGCCGTGATTTCCGGCTGGTCGGCATGGAAGCAGCGCGCGCGCCCGGCCGCCGCGGCCGTGCAGGAGTCAGGCGCGGACTACATCCTGCGCGACTTCGAGCTGATCGCCCTGGACAAGCAAAGCGGCAAGGAATCGATGACGCTGCGCGCGCCGGAAATGCATCGCAACCGTGCCGACCAGACCGCAGACATCACCACGCCGGTGTTCCTGATGCCCGACAACGCCAATCTGCCGTGGACCCTGCGTTCCAAGACGGGCTGGCTCAACCCGGATGGCACCCAGCTGCGCCTGCGCGGCGACGTCGAGGGCGACAGCCCGACCGGCGGCGCAACTCCGCCGACCACGTTCCGCACCCAGAGCCTGGACGTGTTCCCGCAACAGAACATCGCCAAGACCGACGCGCCAGTGACCATGACCCGCCCGGGTATCATGCAGAGCGGCGTCGGCTTTGAAGCCGACCTCAAATCACGCCAGTACAAGCTCCTTTCTCAGGTCAAGACCCGCTATGAACCGAATGCTGCACGCTAAACTGGCATTTGCCGCACTGCTGTTGCCTGCACTGGCAATGGCCAAGACCAGCGATCGCAATCAGCCGATGGCGATCGACTCCAATGCCAACGATTGCAACATGCTCGATGACAGCGGCAAGTGCCGTTTCAGCGGCAATGTGGTGATCACCCAGGGCACGCTGGAAATCCACGCCGACACTGCCGATATCTTCCAAAAGAACGGCCAGACCGATCGCGTGGTACTCAATGGCAAGCAGGCCACGCTCAAGCAGGAGATGGACGACGGCGCGATGATGCACGGCCAGGCCGACAACATCGAATACAAGGTCGCCGATGAAATCATCATCCTGACCGGCAATTACAAGGTCGATTCGCCCAAGGGCACCAACGCCGGCCAGCGCATGGTCTACAACACCAAGACCGGCAACATGCAGAGCGGCGGCGATGGCAGCCGCGTGCGCACCATCATCCAGCCGAAAAATGCCGCGCCTGCCGCGCCTGCCGCGGCAACGCCCGCCCCGACACCGGCCGCCAAGCCTGCTTCCAAGTCGCAGGGGAAGAAGTAATGCTGGTCGCCACCGGTCTGCGCAAGAAGTACAAGCAACGCGAAGTCGTCAAGGAATTCGGTCTCACGCTTGAGGCCGGCGAAGTGGTCGGCCTGCTAGGCCCCAACGGTGCCGGCAAGACCACCTGCTTCTACATGATCGTGGGTCTGGTCGAAGCCGATGCAGGCCGTATCGAATTGGACGGCCGCGACCTTACTGCCGAGCCGATGTACGCGCGCGCCAAGCTCGGCGTCGGTTACCTGCCGCAGGAACCGTCGATCTTCCGCAAGCTCACCGTGGCCGACAACATCCGCCTGGTGCTGGAGTTGCGCGAGGAACTCGATAACGCCGGCCGTGAGAAAGAACTGGTCTCGCTGCTGGAAGAACTACAGATCACCCACGTGGCCGATCAACTGGGTGCCAGCCTGTCCGGCGGCGAGCGGCGACGTTGCGAAATCGCACGTGCGCTGGCGGCCAATCCGCGCATGATGCTGCTGGACGAACCCTTTGCCGGCGTGGACCCGATTTCGGTTGGCGAGATCCAGCGCATCATCATTCACCTCAAGGAACGCGGCATTGGTGTGTTGATCACCGATCACAACGTGCGCGAGACCTTGGGAATCTGCGACCGCGCGTATATCCTCGCCGAGGGGGGCGTGCTGGCGCAGGGGGCACCAGACACGTTGCTAGCCAATCCCGATGTCCGTCGCGTGTATCTGGGGGAAACTTTCCGCCTTTGAGCGCGCCGCCGCGCCAACGTTTTTTCCAGTCAGTGCCCGCATGAAAGCCCGGCTCCAGACATCGCTAGGACAGCAGTTGGTCATGACGCCGCAATTGCGTCAGGCGATCAAACTATTGCAGATGTCCACCACTGAGCTGGAAGTGGAAATTGCCGAAGCAGTGGAAACCAATCCACTGCTGGAATGGGCCGACGAGGCCGCGCACGCGGCCAGCGACACGGCGATGGAATCCTCGTCGTCCGCGTCCGCTGAAGAACCCCAGCGCGAAGAAGCCTCACCTGCCGAGCGCGATGACGATTGGTCGCAAGACGAACTGCAGTGGACCGGCTCGGGCAGCGGCGGCAGTTTCGACGACGACGAGTCCGGTGATGCCGCCGAGCGCGTGGCCGACTCCGAAACACTGGCCGATCACCTGCTGTGGCAGCTGCATCTGTCGCCACTGTCGCCACGCGACCGCCAGATCGGCGCGATGCTGATCGACGCACTGGACGAAGACGGCTACCTGCGCGAACCGCTGTCGGCGATTCTCGAAACCCTGGCGCTCGGCGCGGCGGTGGACGAAGCCGATGTACTCACGGTGTTGCACCAGATCCAGCGCTTCGACCCGGTCGGCGTGGGTGCGCGTACGCTGGGCGAATGCCTGGCGCTGCAGCTGGCGGTGCTCGACCCGGCCCCCCCGGGCCGCGAGCTGGCGCTGCAGATCGTCGCCGGCCCGTTGGAACGGCTGCCGCGCAGCGGCGTGGCTGGCCTGGCCCACGAGCTCAAGCGTTCTACGGCCGACGTCGAACAAGCCGTGCAGCTGGTGCGCTCGCTAGACCCGCGCCCGGGCAAGCAGATCGGCGATCTGTCGCAAGACACTTACGTGGTGCCCGACTGTGTGATCTGGCGCCAGCGCGGCGTCTGGCGCGCCTCGCTGGCCGGCCGCGCGCAACCCAAGGTCACCATCCACCGCGGCTACGAAAACCTGATCCGCAGCTGCGGCGAATCCGACGCCGGCTACCTGCGCGGACAGTTGCAGGAAGCGCGCTGGCTGCTCAAGAGCGTAGAGGCACGTGGCGAAACGCTGCTGCGGGTGGTGCGCTGCCTGCTGCAGCACCAGGCCGGGTTTCTGGAATTCGGTGCGCAGGCCCTGCGCCCGTTGACCCTGCGCGAGATCGCAGGCGAGCTCGGCCTGCACGAATCCACCATTTCCCGCGCGATCTCGCGCAAATACGTGCGCACCCCGCGCGGCACCATCGCGCTACGCTCCTTTTTTGCTTCGGGTATCGACACCGACAGCGGCGGCGAGGCCTCCAGCACCGCCATCCAGGCCATGATCCGGCGCCTGATTGATGCGGAGAACCCGCGCAAACCCTTGTCCGACGCCAAACTGGCCGATCTGCTGAAAACATCCGGCGTACCAGTGGCGCGGCGCACCGTTGCGAAGTATCGTGAGGCCATGAACATTTCCGCCTCCCACGAACGCGTACGCATCGCCTGACGTTGCAACCACCGCAACGCCGGCCTGCGCCGGGTTAGTCGGATTACCGGAACGGTTCATTGGCCCACCGACCAATGGAGGTATCTGATGCGTATCGAGACGTATGGCCACCAGCTTGAAGTGACCCCCGCCCTGCGGGAGTACGTGGCAAGCAAGCTGCAGCGACTGCAGCGCCATTTCGACCAGCACTGCGAAGTCCGAACGCAGCTGGCCGTTCGCAAGCCAGACCACCACGTGGTCGCCACCGTCAACCTTCCCGGTCGCACCCTGCACGCAGATGCCAGCGGCTCCACCATGTATGCGGCCATCGACCTGCTGGTCGACAAGCTCGACCGCCTGGTGCTCAAGCACAAAGAAAAGAAATGTAACCACCACGCCCGCGAGGTGCGCGACAATCCCGCATGACGCTTCCCGCTTGATGCCCTCATGCCTTTAACCGATCTGATGGCGGCCGTGCGCACCGTGGTGTCGCCGGCCGCCGATCGCGACACCGTCCTGCACACCGCCGCCGATTTGCTGTCCTGCCGCCAGGCCGGCGCCGACGAGCTCTACGCCAACCTGTGCGAGCGCGAGGCCCTGGGCAGTACCGCTATCGGCCACGGCATCGCCATTCCGCATGGGCGCTGCCCCAACCTCACAGAACCGCGCGGCGCCTTGCTGCGGCTGGATACGCCGGTCGCGTTCGGCGGCGACGAGCCGGTGGATCTGATCTTCGCCATGGCCGTACCGGCGCACTACACCCACCAGCACCTGATGCTGCTGTCGGAGTTGGCCGAACGGTTTTCCGATGCGGACTTCCGCCAGCAACTGCGCGCCGCGCCCAACGCCGACGCCCTGATGGCCCTGCTCACCGACGTGCCACCACCGCAGGCGAGCGCGGCATGAATACCAGCATCACCGCACGCGAACTGTTCGACCAGCAGCGCGACAAGCTGGCGTTGCGCTGGGTTGCCGGCCAGAAGGACGAGCACCGCGAGATCCAGGCTGGCAGCAACAATGCGCGCCGCCCCTCGCTGGCCGGCTACCTCAATGTGATCTATCCCAACAAGGTGCAGATACTGGGCACCGAGGAACTGTCCTGGCTGGACTCGCTGGATGCGCGGCAGCGCTGGGAAACCATCGAAAAGATCATCCAGGTGCAGCCGCTGGCGCTGGTGATCAGCAAGAACCAGTCGTGCCCGGAAGACCTGCGCGCGGCGGCGGACGAATCCAACACGCCGCTGTGGATTTCGCCCAAGCGCGGCCACGAACTGCTCAACCACCTCTCCTACCATCTGGCGCGCACGCTGGCGCCGCGCGTCACGCTGCATGGCGTGTTCATGGAGATCTATTCGATCGGCGTGCTGATTACCGGGGAAGCCGGCTCAGGCAAGAGCGAGCTAGCGCTGGAATTGCTCAGCCGCGGCCATCGCCTGGTGGCCGACGATGCGCCCGAATTCACCCAGATCGCGCCCGATGTGCTCGACGGCACCTGCCCCGAACTGTTGCAGGACCTGCTGGAAGTACGCGGGCTGGGCGTGTTGAACGTGCGCGACATGTTCGGCGACACCGCGGTGAAGAAAAACAAATACCTGCGCCTGATCGTGCACCTGACCCGGCCGATGACCGAGCCCACGCCATCCGGCTACGAGCGCCTGACCGGCGATTCCGGCAGCCGCCATGTGCTGGACCTGGACGTGCCGCTGATCACCCTGCCGGTGATGCCCGGCCGCAACCTGGCGGTGCTGACCGAAGCGGCCACGCGCCTGCATATCCTGCGCACCAAGGGCATCGACCCGGCGGCGATGTTCATCGCCCGCCATAGCAACCTGCTGGAGCGACGCACGCCATGAGTATCGCGCCCTCCACGCTGATGATCGTGAGCGGGCTTTCCGGCTCGGGCAAATCGGTCGCGCTGAAGACCTTCGAAGACCTGGATTACTACTGCTCGGACAATCTGCCGGTGGAGCTGCTGCCGGACTTCGTCAAAAGCCGCCTGCGCGGCAACCCGGTCGGCGACCAGCGCCTGGCGGTGGGCATCGATGTGCGCAGCCGCAGCGACCTCACCCAGCTGGCGCAGTGGCGTCAGGCCGCACAGGAATACGGCATCGAAGCGCGGCTGCTGTTTTTCGAGGCCAGCGACGAGGCATTGATCAAGCGCTACGCCGACACCCGCCGCCGCCATCCGCTCAGCCATCTCGGCCTGGCCCTGCCGGAGGCGATCACCCGCGAGCGTCAGTTGACCGAGCCGCTGCGTGCGCAGGCCGATGCCATCATCGACACCAGCACGCTCAACGTGCATCAGTTGCGCCGCCGCGTGGTCACCAAATTCGCGTTGGGCAGCAACGACCGCCTGTCGCTGTTGTTTGAATCATTCGCCTACAAGCGCGGCGTGCCGGCCGAGGCCGATTTCGTGTTCGATGCGCGCGTGCTGCCCAATCCGCACTGGGACCCGGAACTGCGCCCGCTCACTGGCCGCGATGCCGGCGTGCGCAACTATCTGGATAACGAAGCCGATGTGCAGCGCTATAGCGCGCAAATTGTGGACCTGCTCGACACCTGGTTGCCGCGGCTGCGCAATGACACCCGCAGCTACGTGACCATCGCTTTCGGCTGCACCGGCGGCAAGCACCGCTCGGTGTACATGGCCGAACGCATGGCCCGGCACGCACGCGAACAAGGCTGGCCGGAAGTGGCGACGTTTCATCGCGAGCAGGACTGAGAGGCTGGGATTCAGGAGTGGGGGCTCGGGATGCGTTGAAGCGAAATCCTGTGACGTGAGCGTGCTCCACCTACGTCAAGACGGCACTCTCGCAGCGCCTTTTTAAGGTTGCGATTGTTTGCGGATGGCTTGCATCTGCTTGGCGCTGCGAAAAGGCGACAATGCTGCAGATGGCGCCACTAAAACACTTGCTTCCTAAAGCCGCTTGGGATTTTGGTTTGGCGCGCTAGGCAACGCTGCACGATCAACGCATGGTGATGTCGCAACCAACGCATTGGCGGCGCTCCGCAAGGCATGACCGCCTGCCCTGCCTGACGCTACGCGAATAGCAGCGTTCGCTTGCGGTCTGGGCCGCATTGCTGACGCTGCGCACGTCACGGATCAGTGCCACATGTGCAACGCATAATGGCGGCACGTAGTGGAGCCGCGTCGCTGCAGCAGTCCTAAACGGCTATTCAGTTCGCGACGCATCTGTGCCGGCAAACGCTATCGCGCAGTCATGCTGACCTGTTACCGTTTCGGCATGGCCTGTGGCATTCTCCTCATTACTCATCCCGGCATCGGCGCAGCGTTATTGAACGTGGCGACGGGGCTGTTGCGGCATTTGCCGTTGAAGACCGAAGCATTCGATGTGCCATTCGATGCAGACCTGGACACGTTGCTGCCCCAGGCGTCGTCGGCGATGCGCAGGGTCGACAGCGGCGACGGCGTGCTGGTCATGACCGACCTGTACGGCGCCAGCCCCAGCAATCTCGCCAATCGTCTGGCCAAGCTGGGCACACCGGTTCGCCGGGTGTCTGCACTGAGCCTGCCGATGCTGCTGCGGGTGATGAACTACCCCGAACAAGGATTGCAGGAGCTGCCCGCCACTGCGGCGGCCGGCACTCGCAATGGAGCGATCATCGACGATGCTTGAACGCGAACTCATAGTTTCCAACCGACTCGGACTGCATGCGCGGGCCACCGCCAAGCTGGTGCAGACGTTATCGTCCTATCGCAGCAACGCCACCCTGGCGGCCAAGGGCCGCGAGGTGAATGCCAAGAGCATCATGGGCGTGATGTTGCTGGCAGCCGGCCAAGGCACCAGCGTAGTGGTGCGGCTGGACGGCGAAGACGAAGCCGAGGCCCTGCAGGCGTTGGTGGACCTGTTCGAACGTCGCTTCGACGAGGACAGCTGAGCATGCGCGGCGTCGGTGCCGTTGCGGCCGACACGGCGCCGCTGCGCCAGGCAGACGCATGAGCCTGCGCTTACGCGGACATGGCGCTGCGCGCGGCAATGCACTGGGTCGCGCGCGCGTGCGCCAGAGCCACACGCTGGAAGTGGCCGAACAACGCGTGCCCGCCAATCAGGTAGAAACGCAACTGCAGCGCCTGCATGCAGCGATCGAATCAGCGCGCGGCGAAATGCAGCAGTTACGCGATCGCCTGCAGGGCGCACTGGCGCGCGAGGTCGGCGAATTTCTCGAGCTGCATGCCTTGCTGCTCGACGACCCGGAGCTGCTGCAAGGCCTGGATGAGCTGATCCGCACCCACCGTTACAGCGCCGACTACGCCTTGCGCGTGCAGCGCGACCGGCTGGCGGCAGTGTTCGACGGGATGGAGGATGCGTACCTCAAGAGCCGCATGGACGATCTGGATCACGTGATCGGTCGCATCCATGCATTTCTGCACAAGCGCGCGCCCGATTTGAAGGGCGTGGCCGGCGAGATCCTGGTGTGCGACAACGTCGCCCCGTCCGAGCTGGCGCAGCTGCAGGCACAAGGCGTGGTCGGCATCGTCACCACCGCCGGCAGTGCGCTGTCGCATAGCGCGATCCTCGCGCGCAGCCTGCACCTGCCATTGGTGGTGGGTGTGAGCGACGCGGTGCAGCGCATCGAAGATGGCGATGTGCTGATCGTCGATGCCGGCTCCGGCCAGGTGATCGTCGATCCCAAGCCCGAGCATCTGCGCGACTACCGCGAACGCCTGCGTGCGCTGGCCAAAGAACAGCGCGAGCTGGGGCGGTTGCGCTCCAAACCCACGCGCACGCGCGACAACGTCGATATCACGCTGCTGGCCAACGCCGAATCGCTGGAAGACGTGGCAAAAGCGCATGCGCTGGGTGCCAGCGGGCTGGGTTTGTATCGCACCGAATTTCTGTTCCTGCAGCGCAACGAACTGCCGGACGAAGACGAACAATTCCAGACCTATCGCGATACCGTGCTGGGCATGAGCGGCCGCCCGGTCACCATCCGCACGCTGGACCTGGGCGCCGACAAGGCCGACCGCACCGGCTTGACGCTCAGCGATGAAGACAACCCGGCGCTGGGCCTGCGCGGCGTGCGTCTGTCATTGGCGCGGCCGGCGGTGGCACAGACGCAGTTGCGCGCGATCCTGCGTGCGTCCGGCTACGGGCCGGTGCGCATCCTGGTGCCGATGGTCAGCAGCCGCGAAGAAATCCTGCTGCTGCGCAAGCAGTTGAAGAAGCTCACCGCGCAGCTGCGCGAAGAAGGCCACGAGATCGCCGAGCACATTCCGCTGGGTGCAATGATCGAAGTGCCGGCCGCCGCATTGGCGCTGGATTGCTTCATCGACGATATCGATTTCCTGTCGATCGGCACCAACGATCTGGTGCAGTACCTTCTGGCAGTGGATCGCAACAACGAGGCACTGGGCGAGCTGTATTCGCCATTGCATCCGGCGGTACTGCGCTTGATTGCGCAGGTGCTTGCCACCGGGCGCAGCTACGGCAAGCCGGTGGCGGTGTGCGGCGAGATCGCTGGCGACCCACGCTTCGTGCCGATGCTGCTGGCATTGGGGCTCACCGAGTTGAGCCTGCATCCGGCGACCTTGCTGGAAGTGCGCCGCGCGGTGCGCGATACACATCTGGGCGAGTTGCGCGTGCATGGCGAAAAATTGCTGCGCGCCCGTGATCGCAAGGGCATCGAAAAATGGTTGGCGGGCCATACCCAAGCGCTCCTGCGGTAACTGCTGCACGCGGCGCGCACCTGGTCGCCAGCGTGGCGGATGCTTACAGCCTGCGCATTCGTCCTCGACAAGCGCTTCGAAAACGCCGCCTACGTAGCCCGTCGCGCACCGTTGCCTACACGTTTCAGCAGCCCTCGCCGTCTGGATGCGGCCATCGCGCACGCACTGCACAAACGCGCTGCAGCCACACTGTATGTTTCGTCACCTTGCGCAAGCGATAATGTCGCGCTGACCCAGCACCGCGTCTTCCACTGACGACACGTCCACTCTTCCGGGGAGCCGCATGGCCGAAGCCGTCCGCCACGACAGAACCGCGCGCCAGCTACGCTTGCTGTCCGACGCGCTGGATAGCGGACGTCTGGGGCCGGTGCGCCGGTTGGTCAACACGCTGGCGCCAGCGGAGATTGGCAACCTGCTTGAATCGCTGCCACCGGGCAAGCGCGAAGTGGTATGGGGCCTGGTCGATCCAGAAGACGACGGCGAAGTGCTGCTGCACGTCGGCGACGAAGTGCGCGAGAGCCTGCTGGCCGACATGGACACCGACGAGATCGTGGCTGCGGTCGAAGACCTGGACATCGACGATCTGGCCAACCTGGTCGAAGACCTGCCCGACACCGTCATCGATGAAGTGCTCAAGTCGATGGACCGCGAAAACCGCGAGCGGCTCGAGCAGGTACTGTCGTATCCGGAAGACACCGCCGGGCGTCTGATGAACCCGGACGTGGTCACTGTGCGCGCCGACGTCAACGTGGATGTGGTGCTGCGCTATCTGCGCCTGCGTGGCGAGCTGCCCGACCACACCGATCACCTATATGTGGTGAGCCGGCGCCATCAATACCTGGGCCGGGTGCCGCTGGCTGCGCTGGTCACCCACGAAGACAGCACCCCGGTCAACCGGCTGATCGACGACGAGCAGCCGGCGATCGATGTCGGCGACGGGTCCGACGAAGTGGCGCGGCGCTTCTCCGACCACGACTGGATCTCCGCGCCGGTGGTGGACGACAACAACATCCTGCTCGGTCGCATCACCATCGACGACGTGGTCGACATCATTCGCGAGCAGGCCGAACACCAGGCTATGAGCGCGGCCGGTCTGGACGAAGACGAAGACATGTTCAGCCCGGCCCGGCGCGCGTTCCGGCGCCGCCTGATCTGGCTGAGCATCAATCTGTGCACCGCATTTCTGGCGTCCAGCGTGGTCAGCCGGTTCGAGGGCACCATCGAAAAACTGGTGGCGCTGGCGGCGCTGATGCCGATCGTGGCCGGCATGGGCGGCAATGCCGGCACCCAGGTATTGGCACTGATGGTGCGTGGCCTGGCGCTAGGCCAGATCGGTTCGTCCAACGTGATGACCTTGCTCAAAAAAGAGCTCACCGTCGCGCTGATCAACGGGCTGTGCCTGGGCATCGGGCTTGGCCTGATCGTGCTGGCCTGGTTCCAGCAGCCGATGCTGTCGCTGGTGATCGGCACCGCGTTGACGGTGAACATGCTCACTGCCGCCTTCGGCGGAGTGCTGGTGCCAGTGACCTTGAAACGCTTGGGCTTCGATCCGGCATTGGCCGGTGGTGTGATCCTGACCACCCTGACCGATGTAATGGGCTTTCTGAGCTTTCTCGGCCTGGCCACACTGGTACTGCTGCCTTGACCTGCGGCGGTTGCGGTGAGCGTACGTGCAGTGCATGCGATGACGATAAGCAGATGAATATTTAACCGGAATCGCCGCAGCGCGATATGCCAGAGACCTTGCATGCGGTAATACTGCAACCACGTGATTGGTCGGGAGAGCTGCGTGATCCGTCGTTGTCTTGTTGTCATTGCCTTTGCGCTCCTGCTGGCCGGCTGCTCCAGCATGGCTGAGCGACACCACGACGAACGCCGCGGCCATTTCGTCACCCGCACGCTGAGGCTGGAAGGGCGACTGTACCGCTATCAAGTGTTCGTGCCGGCGTCCAAGGTGGCGCAGCCACGGCCCATCGTGCTGTTCCTGCACGGCTCGGGCGAGCGCGGCGATAACGGACGCGACCAGGCCGAAGTCGGCGTGGGCCCTTACTTAAGCGAACACACCGCCGACTTCCCCGCGCTTGTGGTGCTGCCGCAGGTGCCCGAAGACGAAGAATGGATGGGCATCAATGCGCGCATGGCCATCGCTGCGCTGGATGCGGCCAGCGCCGAATTCAGTGCCGACCCGCAGCGCACCTACCTCACCGGCATTTCGATGGGCGGCTATGGCGCCTGGGAAATCGGGCTGATGCAGCCGCAGCGGTTTGCGGCAATCGTGCCGATCTGCGGCGCGCTCAAGGCACCGCGCGATGAGCGCCGCACCTTGTACGTGAGTCTGGTGGCGAAGGAAGCGGACCCGTACACCGCGGCAGTGACGCAACTCAAGCACGTGCCAATCTGGATGTTCCATGGCGCCAAGGACGATTCCGTACCGCCGCACGACGACCGTGCGCTGTACCGCGCCGCAAAGGGCGTCGGCGCCAATGTGCGTTACAGCGAATACCCGGAAAGCAACCATAACGCCTGGGACGCGACTTACGCAGACCCGGCGATGTGGGAATGGATGTTCAAGCAGCGCCTGCGCTGACGCTGTGCAGCGCTGCACGGGCGCGGCGCGCGCGCGAGATGGCGTGACACCGCCAGCGCGGCTTAGAGCGACTAACAAAAAACGTAACGAGCGGTCGCCAAGCGGGTGTAGACGGCGCGGAGGAACCGCAGGTCCGAGTGGCACATGCCGATTCCGGGCACCGGCCGTGCCCGCCTGACGGCTGCGCAGGCGTTTTGTTAGCCGCTCTCAGTGGTGATAGCCATTGTCTGCGGTGACCTTGCCGCGGAACACGCGGTATGACCACACCGTGTAGCCCAGGATCAGCGGCAGCAACATGACCAAACCGACCATCGCGAACAACTGCGAAGACGGCGGCGCGGCGGCCTGCCAGATGCTGTAAACCGGCGGCACCAGATACGGCCACATGCCCAGCACCAGCCCCAGGAAGCCCAGCACAAACAGACCCATTGCCAACAGAAATGGCAACGCATCCGAGCGCCCCGCATCGGTCGCACGCCACAGCGCGAACCCTACGATGACGACCAGCAGCGGCACCGGCATCAGCCACAGGTATTGCGCGCCACTGAACCAGCGCCCCATCACGTGCGATTGCAGCGATGGCAACCAGGCGCTGACCAGGCCGATGAAGATCAACACGCTGATGGTCAACGGCCGGCTCAACTGCCGCGCCAGCTCCTGCACATGGCCTTCGGTCTTGAGAATCAACCAGGTGCTGCCGAGCAGTGCATAGCCGAACACCAGGGCGGCGCCGGTGAGCATCGCGAACGGACTGAACCAGCCCCAGATGCCGCCGACATAGCGGTCGTTCTCGATCGGCAAGCCCTGCACCAATGCACCCAGGATCACGCCCTGCGCGAAGGTGGCCAGGATCGAACCGGCGGCAAACGCATTACTCCACAAGCGCCGCGAGCGATGCGCCTTGAAGCGGAATTCGAACGCCACACCGCGGAACACCAAGGCCATCACCATCAACAGCACCGGCAGATACAGCGCCGACAGGATCACCGCATACGCCTTGGGAAAGGCAGCCAGCAGCCCTGCCCCGCCCAGCACCAGCCAGGTTTCGTTGCCGTCCCAGATCGGCGCGGCGGTGTTCATCATCAGATCCAGCTGCGCTTCGTCCTTGCGGAACGGCGCCAGCATGCCGATGCCGAGCACGAAGCCGTCCAGCACCACGTACATCAGCACCCCAAAGCCGATCACTGCAAACCACGCCACCGGCAGTACTTTCGTCATGTCCATCATGCGGCTCCGTCAATCGATGCATCGGCCGCCGAGAGCGGACGTGCCGGCGTGTGTTCGCCGTGGTCCAGATGCGGCGCGTCAGCATGCGGGGTCGGCCCTTGCTTGCCGATCTTGACCAAGTACCAGATGCCCCAGCCGAACACGAACGCGTAACCAGCCACATACACCGCCAGCGAGATGACGGTCATCAGCGCAGACTGCGGCCCCACGGCATCGGCGGTGCGCAACAAACCGTAAACCACATAGGGCTGCCGGCCGATCTCGGTGACGAACCAGCCAGAAATCAGCGCGATGAAGCCGCTTGGCAACATCCAGCGCCAGGTCGCCAGCAACCAGCGCCACTGCACCAGCTTGCCGCGCCACAACGCGAACGCAGACACCCAGGCCACCAGCAGCATCAACGAGCCGATGCCCACCATGATGCGGAAGGCGAAGAACACCGGCGTCACTGGCGGACGCTCGCTTGCCGGCACCGAGGTCAACGGCGCGATGCTGCCGTCCAGGCGGTGGGTCAGGATCAGGCTGCCCAGGCGCGGAATCGCCAGCTCGTAATCATTGCGCTCGGCCTGCGCGTTGGGCAACGCGAACACCACCAGCGGAAACCCCTCGCCCGGCTTTTCGGCATGCCAGTGCGCTTCCATCGCGGCGATCTTCATCGGCTGATGCTTGAGGGTGTTCAAGCCATGCATGTCGCCGACAAAGATCTGCAGAGGCACGGTGATCGCGGCAAACACCACTGCCAGCTTGAGCATGCACAGCCCTGCTTCTCGATGCACACCGCGGTGCAGATACCACGCGCCCACTGCACCGACCACGAAACACGTCGTGATAAACGAGCCCAGCGCCATGTGCGCAAGCCGGTACGGGAACGAGGGGTTGAAGATGATCTTCAACCAGTTGACCGGATGTACGATGCCGCCGATCACATCGAAGCCGGCCGGCGTCTGCAACCAGCTATTGGACGAGAGAATCCAGAACGTGGAGAACAGCGTGCCCAGCGCCACCATACAGGTGGCAAAGAAGTGCAGACGCTCGGAAATGCGCCCCCAGCCGAACATCATCACGCCCAGGAAACTGGCTTCCAGAAAGAACGCGGTGAGCACTTCATAGCTCAGCAGCGGCCCGATCACGCCACCGGCAATCCGGCTTAATTCCGGCCAATTGGCACCGAACTGGAAGGCCATCACGATGCCGCTGACCACACCCATGCCGAACGACACCGCGAAGATCTTCTGCCAGAAGAAATACAGCTCGCGCCAGACCGGCAGACGCGTGCGCAGCCAACGCCACTCCAGAAACGCCAGCAGACTGGAAAGCCCGATGGTAAATGCCGGAAACAGCACGTGGAACGCGATGACGAACCCGAACTGGATCCGCGATAACAGCAGTGCGTCCATGGAGAACCCTCCAGGAAAAGTGATCGTCGGCGAGCAAGCTGCAGATCGATCGCCGGGTTGCCACTGCATTGGACGATCGCAAGCAAGCTGCTGCGTTACGTCATCATGATAGGGACGGTCGGGCCCGTTCCCGATGCGACACGGCGTCGCATCTGCGACACTTTGCCGCTCTTGTCAAAGCAATGCGCCGCGATACCCTTCCCGTCATGCAGTAGGCCTTGCGCTGCAGACGGTGAAGGAAAACGTAGCCGCTGCGGCGTACTGGACTCTGATAAGCACGCGCCGGCGCACGATAGCAAGACCCACCACGCCATCCCTTGCAGAGTCAGGTCGCCGCAACGCTACGGCCGCACCCGCTCCCAGGCCCGCAGAACATTGCCGCCATACACATCAATGATGCGTTGCGTGGGCCAGCCGGCATCCATCATTGCCTGCGTGAGCTTGGGCAGATCTGCACCGCTGCGCATCCCGGTCGGCAAGCTGGAACCGCCATCGAAATCGCTGCCGAAACTCAGGTGTTTCCACGGATCTTCGACGATCCCCATGGCGGCAATCTGCCGGGCGAAAGCTTCGTAATAGCCAACAACACATGCGAGGTCGGCATCCGCGCCCGCGCACTGACACGGCCACCGACTCTTTACATCCGCGCACGGAAGCGTCGCGCAACTTCGCTGACCACGGCGATGACTGCGGTCAGCGCGACCATCGACAGGAACTGCGCACGCGTGTCGGCCGAATAGGCCAATAACCCGAAGATTACCGCCAGGATCGCCAGCGCCAGCACTGTCAGAAACGGATAGCCGCGCATGCGGAACGGCAAGGCGATGCCGGCGCGGTCGGCACGGGCGCGTAAGATAAATTGCGACACCAGCGAGATCGTCCACACCAGCAGGCAGGTAGCGCCGACGATGTTGAGTAGCATCGGCAACACCTTGTTCGGATACAGCAACTCCAGCGCGGCAGCAGCGAAGCCGAACAACACACTGGCGACCACCGCTACCAGCGGCACCTGCTCGCCGCTGGTCTTGGCCAGCACCCGCGGCGCTTCGCCGCGCTGTGCCAGCGAGAAGATCATCCGCGAGGCGCCATACAGATTGGCGTTGAGCGCCGACAGCAGTGCAACCACCGCCACCAGGGTGATCGCCGTGGCGGCACCGGGAATGCGTGCCACTTCCAGCACGGCAGCGAACGGCGAGCTGAGCGCATTGCTGGTCCACGGCACGACTGCGACGATCACGCTGATCGAACCGATATAGAACACCAGGATGCGCCAGGCCACAGTGCGGATGGTGCGCGCCAGGCTGCGCCCGGGGTCGGCGGTTTCCGCGGCGGCCACCGCCACGATCTCGGTGCCGCCGAAAGCGAACACCACCACCAGCAACGCCGAGCCGATACCGGCCAGCCCCTTCGGCGCAAAGCCGCCGTTCTGGGTGAAATTGGACAAACCGGGCGACGTGACTCCAGGCAACCCCCCGGCCAACAGGGCCACGCCGATCAGCAGGAACACCACGATCGCCAGCACCTTGAGAATGGCGAACCAGAATTCGAACTCGCCGAAGTTACGCACACCCAACAGGTTGATCGCAGTGAACGTGGCCATGAACAGCAACGCCAGCAGCGGCGCCGGCAAGGCCGGCCAGACCGTCGCCAGCAGCCCCGCCGCGCCGACTGCTTCGGCCGCGATCACCACCACGATCTGCACCCACCACAGCCAGCCCACCGTCGCCCCGGCGGTCGGACCCATCGCGTCGGCCGCGTACACCGAGAACGCGCCGCTGGCCGGCTTGGCGGCCGCCATTTCGCCTAGCGCGTTCATCACGATGATCACCAAACCACCGGCGATCAGGTAGGACACCAGCGCGGCCGGCCCGGCCGCATGGATGCCCACGCCCGAACCCAGAAACAGCCCGGCGCCGATCGCCGTGCCCAGGCCCATCATCATCAATTGCCGCGGCTTCAGCGCATGGCGCAGTGCAGGCGCGGCGGACGCAGCGGTCTCAGCAACGGGGTCGGTCGGAAGCGGCATGGACAGGCTTGAATAAATGGAATCGCGACACGATACCGCGTCGCGGCGCCTGCCGCGCCTCTTGACGCCAGCCCGGGGAAGGAGTGGCTAGGCCCGACATTCGTGCCTTGCCCTCGGGCGTGCGGCAAGCAGCGCACGGCGACTTGCCCGGCACGCGCTGCCGCCTGCCTGCCGACGCAGCGCCAGCGAGCAACCTGCCGTCATCGAGCTATGGAGTCAACACATCCCCGGACAGGCCGGGGATGTGTGTTGATGCGGCTACGCGCTGCCGATCACTCGGCCAGATCTTCCCCGCACCCGCGGTGGCAATCACCTTGGCCTTGACCTGCGCCGCCGGGGTGACGGTGTACATGGAGCCCAGCGGCTCCGGGAACACCTTGGAGCTCACCCAGTTGGTGGCATTGACGTAGGGCTTGCTGCCGTCCGGCGTGGTCCAGGTGATGCCGCTGCCGATGTAGTTGTTGATCAGGTCCCAATAGCCGATCTCGCTACTGTCGCGCGAGTTCACCGGGTTCTTGATGTTCTCGAAGTAGTTCGACTCAATCTTCGCCACGCCGCCCATGCGCACGTTGATGCCGGAGATGAACACATTATTGAAGTAGTTGTTGTAGATGTGGCTCAGGCCGCGACGCTGCGATGGGAAGCGCGATTCCACATTCTCGAAGCGATTGTGATGATAGGTGGTGCCTGCAGCCAAGTTCTTGGTGTCGCTGTCGCTATAGCCGTTGAACGCGACTTTTTGATAGTTATAGACGTAGTTATAGGAGACGGTGACGTGGTGCACGCCCTTTTTTTCATATCAATGCCGCCGTCGAAGGAGGCATCGCCGGCACCGGAGCACTTGGTGAGCGAAGCAAAGATGGTGTTGTGATCGACCCAGATCTTGGATGGCTCGCCACTGGAGTTGCCCTCCAGCGAAATTGAATCGGCATCTTCGCCGCCTTGCAGCAAACCGATGGTCATATTCTGGATGATCACGTTGTGCGCATCGCCGACCACACGCATGCGTGTATGTGCATGTGCATGCAGACGTCGAGGCTGCATGTGGTTTTAAGCACGCACCTGGCTATAGATCAATCGCACTTACGTCTGTGATGGTCCGTGTGCTGATTGCATGCAGGCTCGCCCCGCATCTGTGCCTGCGGGGCGACTGCAGCTGGCACAACAAGCTCTGCAGGTACGCAATGCAACATGTGCATGTACATCGCCAGAGGCGTGCGTACGCGTGGTATCCAGCGGTTGCTGCAGCGTCGCTTGCAGCCCTTCCGCAGTGCATCAGAGCGCTCATGCGTTGGGCTGTCTCACGCCCAAGCTCACTCCCACACTGCGGAAGTGCGTTGCGGCGCTCGCGCAAAGTGCACGGCCGGCAGCTTGACGATGGCTCGCGCCAATGCTCGAAACGACATCGACAGAACACCGGCCATAACGCGTGCAGCGCCATGTCTGCACCGCCAGAAATGCGTGGGCACTGAACTTCGCTAAATGCCTCTATCGGACGCGCGGAGCGATGATGCCCGCCCAAGGCGGCATCAACGCTGCAGGCACGGACGTGTAAGCCGTATTCGGCCCGCCGGCTCTAACCACACCCACACCAGGCCACTCAAACAGCGCGATTGGCCAACGCCGACGAACGCAGCATCTGCCCACCGGGCCAGGGCGTCTGATCGTCCAGGAAATTGCCGACCATTTGCATGCATGCCGCGCGTTCTTCCACGTGCGGCATATGGCTGGAGTTGGCGAACACATGCCAGCGCGCATCCGGAATCAACCGCGCATACGGCTCGACGGTTTCCGGCGTGGCTTCGTCGTACTTGCCAGAGAGCACCAGCGTGGGCGTGGTGATGCGGTGCAGGCGCTCGATGATGCTCCAGTTGCGCAAGCTGCCCACCACGTGGAATTCGGTCGGGCCATTCATGGCGTGATACACGGTCGGGTCGGCATCGATGGCGGCAAAGGTACGCCCCACTTCGGCAGGCCACGGCAGCACGCGACACACGTGCTTTGCATAGAACACCTGGCTGGCGGCGCGATAGGCCGGATGGTCCAACGTACCGGCGGCTTCGTGCTCATCCAGCGCAGCCTGGATGTCGTTGGGCAAACGCGCGCGCAGGCGTAACGCAGCAGCCCGCCACAAGCCCATCGACGCGGGCGAATTGGCGATCACCAGCGCACGTAGGCCGGCTGGACGGCGCACCGCGTGTTCGGCGGCCAGCATCCCGCCCCAGGACTGGCCCAGCAATGCGTACTGCGACAGCCCCAGATGCGCGATCAGCGTCTGCAGTTCATCCAGAAATAGCCCCACTGTCCAGAAGCCTGGGGCGGCATTGGGCAAATGGGTGGAATTGCCGTTGCCGAGCTGGTCGTAGTGGATCACCGCACGGCCGCTGGCCGCCAGGTCCTTGAAGCTGTCTACGTAGTCGTGGGTGCATCCGGGGCCACCGTGCAACACCAGGAGCGGGCAGGCATCCGCACACAGATCGCCGGTAATGCGGTACCAGGTGCGGTAGCCGCGGAATTCGACGTAACCTTCGGTGCACTGCATGACCTGCGCCTGCCTACGGCAATGATGTGCCCCGAGCTTAGCGAGCAGGCCCACTGGCGTTAACTGGCAAATCTCACAGGTTTGAGTGCGCCCGGATGCGCGGTTGGCGCTGGCGGATAGCCGGTTCCACCAAACGTGTTGCGTCGTTGAATTCCGCGCGATACCGCACGATTCAACTTCGCTTTTCGATCGAAATGTCCGCTATGCATCAGTGTGGCTGTCGCGCGCGCAAGCTCGCTCAATTCGAAGCGCCTCAGAAAACGTAACGAGCGCTTGCCAATGGATGTGGATGGCGCACGAGGAAAGATGTTGTACGCGGTATCAGCAGGTTCCCAGCACCCGCTGCGCCCGCGTGGCGGCCGCGCAGGTGTCCATCAGCCGCGGTTATGGCTCCAGCAACCGATAGTGCATACCCCGCACCACCGCTTCCACGCGGTTACGTGCCCCCAGTTTGCGGGCAGCCGAATTCAGATGCAGATTCACCGTGGCGGTTGAACGGTTGAGGGCCGCGGCAATATTTTTGGAGGTCAGGCCTTTGGCCGAATACTGCAGACACTCGCGCTCGCGACGGGTCAGCGCGATGTGGTGGCAGCGACGTTCCTGCGGGTCCAGCAATTCCTGCGCACGCGCCTGGAAGGCGTGTGCCAGCAGCAAGAAGGGCAATAGCTGCGCTTCGGCCAAATGCGGCGCTTCTGCATCCACGGTGTCGATCGCGCCGCTGAAGGTGGCGAATGCGCCACCGGGCAGATGCAGCGGCACCGTGGCGCCGGTCCCCATGCCGCTATCGCATAGATAACGCGTCACTTGCCAGTGCTGGCCACCCACATATTCCACACCGGCGCAGTTGCCGTCGGTGCGGTATGACCACACGAACGGCGTGGTGCGTCGCGTTGCACGCTGCTGAACAGGGTCATGTTGGTAGTACCCATGCGCGCACCAGACATGCTGCATATCGCCCGGCGCATTGCGCTGCATGAACACCGTTGGCGTGATCAGCGCCCCCTCGATACTCAAGGGCACCGGTGCGTAGTCGTACACCAGCGATTGGAAACCGAGTGCAGAGACATCGCGAAACACCCGATCCAGGCATCTATTGAGCGTCTGCAGCGCCTGCAGATCGCGACTAAGGCTGGCTAGAATTTCGAACGTGGCGAATCCTCGGTACCGGTGGTTGCCAACGGGTGACATACAGCATGGAAAACCTAGCACTTTTGCCAATGGATGGGCTTGCCGGCCACATTATCGTCACAATTCCGGTCACATAGCTGCAGCGCAGAACGGGCGTTCAGGTCCTTGAAGCGTTTGCGCTGCGCGCCGGCATCCCTTTCAACGGACACCTGCATGATCGACACACCACGCCGCGACGCTGCGGCCACGCTGGAACGCTTTGGCTACGCACAAGAGCTCAAGCGGCAGCTCACGCTCAAGGATCTGCTGATCTACGGGCTGGTGTCCATGGTGCCGACGGCACCGTTTTCGATCTTTGGCGGCGTCTTCGACATCAGCGCCGGAATGGTGCCGCTGACCTACCTGGTCGGCTTCGTGGCGATGCTGTTCACTGCGCTGAGCTACCAACAGATGTCGCGGGCATTCCCCGTGGCTGGCTCGGTGTATGCCTACGTCGGGCGTGGGCTGAGCAGCGGCATGGGCTTTCTGGCGGGGTGGGCGATTCTGCTCGACTATCTGCTGGTGCCGACCCTGCTGTATGTGGTCGGCGCCAATGCGATGCATAACGTGTTGCCGGCGGTGCCGCAGCCGGCGTGGATTGCATTCTTCGTAGTGCTCAACACGGTGGTGAACCTACGCGGCATCGAAACCACCGCACGTGCCAATCGCTTTTTTCTGCTTGCACAGTTGATTGTATTGGCGGTGTTCGTGGTGCTGGCGACATTGGCGATCCAGCGCGGCGTCAATGGCGCGCACTGGAGCTGGCGCCCGCTCTACGACCGGCAGGCATTTTCCCCGCAGTTGATCTTCAGCGCGTTGTCGGTGGCGGTGGTGTCGTTCCTCGGCTTCGATGCGATCTCCACCTTGTCGGAGGAAGCGCGCGGCGGCAACCGTGTCGTGGGGCGCGCCACCTTGTTGGCATTGCTGATCGTCGCAGGTCTATTCGTCTTGCAAACGTGGCTGGCGGCACTGCTGCAGCCCACCCTGCAGCGTTACCCCAGCGCGCAGGCATCCAACGATGCATTCTTCGAGATCGGGCGATTGATCGCCGGACCATGGCTGCAGATCGTCATTGCGCTCACGGTGGCGATCAGCGCGGCAATCGCCAATTCGCTGGTGGCACAAGCGGCCACATCGCGCTTGTTATTCGCCATGGCGCGCGACCGGCAGTTGCCGGCATTTCTGCGTTACATCCACCCGCGTACCGGCGTGCCGCAGCGTGCGATCTTGCTGTTGGCAGGCCTAAGCATCG
Source organism: Xanthomonas vasicola (assembly GCF_000772705.2). Taxonomy (GTDB): domain Bacteria; phylum Pseudomonadota; class Gammaproteobacteria; order Xanthomonadales; family Xanthomonadaceae; genus Xanthomonas; species Xanthomonas vasicola. The sequence continues at coordinate 102,551 of NZ_JSBW02000039.1, read as the reverse complement.
TGCTGGGCGAACTCTTCGTCGGCCAGATCGCGCTGCTGTCGTCGCTGTGCAACGTCGGCGCACTCACCGCCTTTGTATTGCTGCATATCGCGGTGCTATGGCACTTCCGCGGCCAGGGTCGACGCGTGTTGCATGGTGTGGTGCCGTTGATCGGTATCGTCATCCTGGCCTATGTATTGATCAATGCCGACATGCACGCGCAACTGGGTGGCACTGCGTGGATGGTTGTGGGGCTAACGGTACTGGCGTTTCTGAAACGCAGCGGACGTTCTACCGAATTTCGCGCCAGCGACGCGCTGGAATAGCCGTGACAACAGCGCTGGCTGCTGCACTGCCATGTCGCGGTTGGCCCTATGCTGCGAGCCATCGCAACTGCGTAGTAGTGGCCTGCAAGCGTAACCAGATGCTGTGCCGCGACGCTGCAGCACACGATCAATGCGGCGTAACGCATCGCGCATGCACACGGCAGAGGGCGCTACGTACATGCTGCAACGTTACTGTGCACAAGACGGCATGCATCGCTGCGGCCGTCTCTACCAGAGTGCGCATGCGATACAGGCTAACTGCACCCAAGACGCAACACATCGATGATTGAAGATATGACTATATTTATTGCGACTATCTATCTACGAACGATATTTTTGGGCGCATATTCAGCCCTGAAGTTCCCTAGTCTCGTTTGGCGCCACGATGGCGCCCGCTTGTTGCAGCCCCCCGCTGCAGCTCGCCGATCCCTGACGAGAAGGACTATCCATGAATCGGGCAGAGACAAATACCGTGGCCGCTCCGCCGATCAGGCCATACATGCTCGCATCGTCGCTTTGCGCGGTCGTGGGGAGACCATCGCCAACACTGCGCGACTCGCCGGCACAAGCGTGACTACCGTAAAGCGGGTGTGGGCGGCTTACTGCGCGCGAAGTCATGGAAATTGATTGCCGGGAGTAGAGCGCCGTGAAGTCAGGCAGGACTTCAGTTGGGGATGGCTCAGGGTCCGCCGTGACGCAAGCGCAGGTGAGGCGTTCGCGTAGGGACTCTGCCCTACACCCCAGGTCTGCGCCCGAGCTGCCGGCTATCCAACGGTGATCTGCGTCTGTGACCCTTGAATGATACCAGGGCGAGTTAGCAACCGTGCAAGCAGCCTACTCGAGTGCTGTAATGCGGAATAAACTCAGGCCTCCACTGTGCATTCAACCCAGCGCCAATCATTGTGGCGGGCCGTGGGGTCATGCGGACATGCTCAGGAGGTAATCCCCTTTTTGGCGTCTATTCCCAAGGGATCCCAAATCGCAAGGCGATGGGTTGACCCGATACCAAAAAAACTTGCAGCAGCGACTTTCTTGGAAGGTAAGTTGTTCTTATCTGCATATCTATCAACAGCGCGTTGAAGGAGGGATGATGCACCGGTATTGCAATTCCCGACCTTGTCGGTTTTGTGCGGCGGCAGTCTCTGAAATCGCGGTGTGGGAGCCAGCACGCGATTACGGCGCGCAACATCCATTTTGACTTCCGGGTTTCGCAACGGAACTCCTGTTCCATTGCGCCCTAACAGCTCATCCTGATACAGTTGATGAAGCGTAAATTGCTGTCTGGCCTCTAGTAAATCAATACTATCCACGTCTGAGATTTTTCTTAACCAGACTTTTCTTCTGAAATCTCTTGGCAGGTGTTCGAAGGCACGCAGATCGCGTTCCGGCGCGGGAGGCCTTTCCACTCTGTAGTCACCGGCTTTCTTTGGCCACATTTCCATTGTTGACAAAGGCAAAAGACGATAGATGGCAGTGATCTCGTCATGCAACGCGAATGAACTAGCCTCACCACCCCTAGCCCGCCTGTAAGCTTCGTAAAACTCCTCACGAGTAGCAAATAAAGTTCCGGCAAGAGCTAAAAGGGCCGCCCGGATCTCTGCAGACAATTTGTGGGGATTTTTCGAGTAATCTTTACCTATCAAGTGTCCAAGGAGTTTTTCGTCTAACACAACATGCCCCCGTTTTGGATCACCTCCCACTCCGTAGAGTATCGCGCCGCTTTTGCGCCCTCGGTTGGGATAGCCGGCAACTACGTATCCATGTGTGGGAATAAGATATCCACGCGTGTTTCTGTTCACATAGTAAACGGGGACTTGGGATAGCGCGTCAGGCGCTTTGAGCTGCATCTCATGAAGCACGGTGTTGTATGCCTCCCGCTCCTTTCCCTCAGGGAGAAAAGGGAATTTTCCGGGATACCTTGCATCTACAACCTGCCCATCGCTGTCGCACTGGACGTCGATCAAAGCCGTCTTTCCATTGACAACGCGCGTGATCCTCGTCCAACCATCGCCAAGATCGAGCGCTGTTGCGTCTGACTTGCCTTTGCCCTCAGCCATGAACTCAACGAACGCTTGCGCGCGAGACTGGGCATCGCGCATCCCCAGCATGGCTTGAATCTTATGACTCACCCGACTGACGACACCTGTCGCATTGATCCACTGAACTCTTTTTTTCTCAGCGTAAAGGCCCGCTTGTTTTTGCAAAGTCCTATCCGCTCCAGCCGTCGAGGCGTGACCTGAAGTGCGGGACCGAGAGCGACTGGAAGCAACGCGCACGGGAGCCTTTTGCAGTCCATCAAGCACACCCGATCGAGTAAGCGCATCCCATTCGGGACGTTTTTCGCTGGATGCGCCAGGTTTCGCCGCATGCTTTTCCTCAAGTCCCCTCAACATGGTGGATGCTGATTCAGTTAGGGCATTCTTTTCAATTTTCATTGCGATATGAAATCGATGACGTGCATTACGACCAAGAAGAAGTCAGGGCGGGGACTTCGAGCGCCCTCCCTCGACTGAGGGCTGCCAACTTCTCACGAAAAGCGTAAACCTGCTTTCGCCAAACGAAAAACGCTGTGGACTAGCGAAATTCTGCCCACTGATCGGATGCAGCTGAAAACTGAACTGTGATCGGTCAAAGCGCGGGGGCAAGCATGCTAGCGGTCAAGCCTCGCGCGACACCCGCACCAATGCCCCGGCTTATCGATGGGCTTGCCAGGCTTACGAACACGCTCGGGAAGCTGACCGGCAGCCAGCTCACTATCCAAGATGTATTGACGCGTCCAGTCAGCGCGGCTCGACAGCGAGGCGCTGACCCTTCTGTCTGATTCACCCTCGACCGGCGGCCTGCGTGGCGTGACGACGCCAAGCACGATGGTCGGGAAGTCTTCGCGGATCGCCGTAAGGACCGGCTCAATGTCACTATCGTTGGAGTACACAACCAGCTGTTGATACTGCGCAGATGCCGCATCGCGATACATGGCCAGCGCCAGGTTCACATCGGTCTGTTTCTCTTCGAGCTTCCAGACCCGCACCCAGCGCGCCCGATCATACGGTTGGCCGCTGACAAACTCAGGCAGCAGGGTTCCCGCTTTGTCCCAGCTGTGTTTGCCCAATGTCGTGGTGAATCGTTGTGGGTGGCTGTGTGCTACGCGCGCAGATATGCCGCTTGCGTTTCCGAGGCCTGCTTGTGGGTGGCAAACCGACCCAGCGCCGGCGCTATGAAATAGCGGACGTGCAGCAGATCGGAGGTCGGATCCTGATTATGCAGGAGGGTATCGAACAGTGCGACCACATCAAGCCAATTGAATGCGGTCCCACGGATGCGCCCGTAGTACAGGTGTGGCCATCGATGTAGACGGCAGTGGCTTTGACGATGGTCACACGGAGCTTCCTGCGGGCATGAAAAAACCGCCTTGCTGCGGTTTTGTCGTCCCAAGCCGTTGCCCAACCGAATGGGGCGACAGGGGAGGAATGATGACAAGACCGCAACGGCATCGCCCGGGCGATGCAATAGCAATTATCCACCGCCCTGACACGCTATGCCCCACCCCTTGCCAGGCGTCTGGGGACGACGGATAGACCCATCCCCCACGGGGCCGGGCAGCGTGTTGCGCTGGCCGTGGAGACGGCCGCGTGACTCTGTGGCCACCAGCAGGTCGCCACCAACAACAGAGCAGAAGCATCAGCATGGGCACACACTGAGACTGCTATCTGGCGCGGTATTGAGCAACCATGTCGGCCGTTAGGTCTTTCGGATAGCAAAGGGACACGTAACCGCAACCACGGCTATGCGCTCCTACCGCCACAGCTGCTTCCATTACGCGCTGTGTTATGGGGGCAAGGACAGTTGCCTGGATGCGAGCTGATGGATTCGCGAATCAGGTCCGTCTTGATTTGAGCGTTGGACAAGGGCGAGGGTGGGCCTTTGGCAAGCACTGGAGGCGCACAAGCAATAGCCACCGGACTCCTACAACCGTGGCGGCCAGCGCAGGATGCTTGCCGTGGTGGACACGATGATGAATCCGACTGCTCGAAGCGTGACCGCCTTACCGCAATGCTGGAAGCCCGTGAATACGACCAGCACCACCACGATGTTTGGACCTCGCCATCCGACGCGGACCACTTCGATGGCATCGTTCAAAACAGTGATGATTGGGCGCTTACTCGAAGCTCTGTGGTGATACTCATGGCGGGTCCAGCTGCGCTGAAGACCTTAAGAAATCACCTTTCGGATGACAAAATAATCGCTCGTTGGAATGAGTCGAACGAGTCAATGCGCCACGATTTCCAGCGCGCCTATAGCCAAGCAGCAATGCTCTTATTGCGACAACAGCACGGTACGCCGTGCGTTACCCCCGCCAGATCAACGCCATCGCTGCCCAACGTCAGACAATCAGGACGACCGCCGCCGCCAAATTCACCCGGCTTCACCCCGTGCAAATCTAGGCGGCGCGTAGCGTGATGATGCAGACTTGTTGGGTCTCCTTCGCCAGTCGCCGCCCATGCTTCGTCTACGTACCGCACTGTTCGTTATCACCCTTGCTGCCATGACGCTACAAACCGCTGCCCAGGCGGCTGGCAAGCCCGCCGATCGCGAGGACATCAAGGGCTACGCGCTGCAGCGCTGCCTGGACAACAACTACACGCGCAGCGGCAAATACGCGCCCGACCAGCTACGCGATCGCTCGTATCTGCTGACCACCTATGCGATGGATAACGCCAAAGCCGGCGCCACCGAGCGTCTGCAGCGTTTTGTCGACGCCAGCACTGCGGGCTTCGACAAGAGAGAAGTTCCGATGAAGGACGAGGCGCGTCGCGGCCCGTTCAACCGCATCTTCGCGCAATGCATGGCGTTCTATCGTTCGCCGGCGTTGAATCAATTCGTTGCGCGCGAATTCTGAGCTTGGCGATGTGAGCAGCGAAACATAGCGCCTGGACTGCTGTGGCGAATCGCTGCCAGCGACGCCTGACGTATTGTGTGTCCAGGACACAGAAGTGCATCGGCACCCACCAACACACGCACACCGACAGGAGCCGCAATGACCGCATTCCATCCATCCCGCTCCCGCCGCACGCTGCTGCGCACTGCCCTGGTTGCCGGTGCGCTGACTGCGGTGGGGCAGCTTGGTGCTGCGCAGTCGTCTACACGACATGGGCTCTCCAAGCCCGAAGCCGCACCGCCAGCACCGTTCCCAGCCGAGGGTAGCGTCCTGGTGCTGCTGGGCACCAAGGGTGGCCCGACGCCTTCGCCCTTGCGGGCGGCGGCAGCCAATGCGCTGGTCATCGATGGGCAGCCGTATCTCATCGATTGCGGCAACGGGGTCGCGCAGCAACTGGCCAAGGCCGGGATCCGCCTGCCCATGCTGCGCGATATCTTTTTGACCCACCTCCACTCCGACCACAGCGCCGATCTGCTCAACGTGGTGTGGCTCGCCTGGGCCAGTGGCCTGCAAACAGCAGTGCATCTATACGGCCCACCCGGCATCGCCAAGATGGTGAATGCCTTTGTCGAGATGAATGCCATCGACATCAAGGCACGCATCCGTGAGGAAGGCCGCCCGCCGTTCAAGCAGCTGATCCATTTGCACGAATTCGATCAGCCCGGCACTGTGCTGAAAAACGATCAGGTCACCGTAACCGCCACCTTGGTGGACCATTACACGCTCAAGCCGGCATTCGCATACCGGTTCGAAGCGCGCGACCGCAGCGTGGTGTTCTCTGGAGACACGCGCTATCTGCCCGCACTGGCCGAGTTCGCGAAGAACACCGATATCCTGGTGCACGAGGTGATGTATCTACCGGCACTGCAAAAGATGCTTCAGAACAACGATAACGCGCCCACGTTGCTGGACCATTTGCTCAAGAGCCATTCCACCAGCGAGGAGGTCGGCAAGATTGCAGCCGCGGCCAAGGCCAAGATGCTTGTGCTCAATCACTTCGTTCCTGGTGGCGATGCGTCCATCACCGATGCGATGTGGAGCGAGGGCGCGCGCAGGCATTACGCCGGGCCGATCGTGGTGGGCAAGGATTTGATGCGTCTCTAGCGCAGGCACGCGCAACACCTGCCCCGAAGTGTCGCCAGATGGCCGGCGTTATGCCGGCATGGGCCTGCGCATCCCCCACACCTGTGCGCCTGCCTTGCAATAGCGCTCGATAAAGGCTTGTTGCGACGGCATCTGCTGCACCGCGTGCTGGATCGGCTGGGCGATACCGTCGAGCAGGCGGCGCAGGTCGTGGTCGGCGAACGCGCGCGTCAGCGGGTGATGCTGCTCGGGTGCGATGCCCTGCCCCATCAGCACATGGGTCCAGGAATCGACACGGAACAATTCATCCGCACCCTGCCAGGCGTGCGCGCGTTCGCGCCAGGCACGCAGACGCAACGCAAGCGAGTCGGGCAGTTCCATCTCGCGGCATTGCTGCCATAACGGTTCATCGCGCTGGGTAGCGTGGTAATGCAAGGTAACGAAGTCGCGCACGTGCTCCATTTCAGCGCGGCTGACGTCATTGAACAATTGCACCTGCGATGGTGCGATGCCTTCGGCCGGAAACAGCGCCAACAGCCGTACCACCGCAGAGATGGTGAGATGAATGCTGGTGGATTCCAGCGGTTCGATAAAGCCGCTGGCCAGACCAAGCGAGACCACATTCTTGTTCCAGGCTTTGAGCCGGCGGCCGGTGCGGAACGGCACCATCCAGGGGTCCTTGACGGCGGGCGCGGCCACATCGTGCAGCAGCTTGGCGTGCGCTTCGTCATCGGACAGATGCTTGCTCGAAAACACCAGGCCGTTGCCGACGCGATGCTGCAACGGAATATGCCAACGCCAGCCGGCTTCGTGCGCGATAGCGCGGGTATACGGCACCGGCGGGCCAACGGCTTCGGTCTGCACCGCCACCGCACGGTCGCACGGCAGCCAATGGCTCCAATCTTCATAGCCGGTGTGCAGCGTCTGCTCGATCAGCAGGCCGCGAAAGCCACTGCAATCGATAAACAGATCGCCTTCGATCACCTGCCCGTCTTCGAGCACCAGGCTGGCGACGTCGCCGCTGTGCGGCTGCACGGTCACCTGCTGGATCTTGCCTTCGATACGCTTGACGCCACAGGCCTCGCTACGCGCGCGCAGGAACTTGGCATACAGCGCCGCGTCCAGGTGATACGCATAATTGACCGCCGGCTCGCCATGCAGCGCAAAACGGTCCACGCGCGAGGCCACGGTTTCCAGGCAGTAATCGCCGAAGCTGCCCGGCATGCCGCGGCGTTGGCTTTCCAGCCACAGATGATGGAAGGCGCACACCAGGGTGCTCTGGCCGGTGATGCCGAACGGATGGATATAGCGATCGCCCTGACGCAGCCAATTCTCGAACGAGATCGAGAGCTTGAAGGTGCCGGCGACCGCACGCAGAAACTCCTGCTCGTCAATCTGCAGGAACCGGTGGAAGGTCCGGATGGGCGGCACGGTGGATTCGCCTACGCCCACAGTGCCGATCTGCTCGGACTCGACCAGGGTGATGTCCAGCAAATCGCGGAATTGATGCGAAAGCGCACAAGCGGCGATCCAGCCGGCCGTTCCACCACCGGCGATCACCACCTTGCGAATCTGAGCCTGAGTCACTGCGCATTCCTGTGAGATGGGTTGAGAGCGGTGTTGCGCATCAACGGTTCAACTTGCCGATCAGCATGGCGCGCAGCTGTCGTGCCAACGTTGGGTCGATCGGACCAAGCGCCTGGCGTGCCGATTCGGGCAGGTGTTCGCCGGCTCGCTCGGCAGGGCCGAACACGTAGTGATCGAACAGCGCGCGCCACGCCTGTTTCTCCGCTGCCGGGCGGTCGCGAATGGCCCATAGCGCGTGGTACAGGGCCGGCATCCCGGCAGGCAGATGCGCCGGCGCGCTGCTCCACCAGTAATTGACCAGCACGTTGAACGAATGCAGCGATTCGACGTGATGCCACCACATGCTGGGGATAAACAAGGCATCGCCCGGCTCCAGCGCCACGCTGCGCGCATGCGGCAAGGCATCGGCAAAGCGCGGAAAGCGCTGCAGATCCGGGCGAGCGAAATCGACCATGCTCACCACCTGTCCCCCAGGCGTGGGATCGAGCGGGCCGGGGTAGAGATTGGCCACCTGTTCCGGCGGAAACAGCGTAAAACGCCGTTGCCCCACCGTGCAGCAGGCCAGGTTATCCAGCGCATCGTAGTGACACGAGGCGATCACGCGATTGCCGATCCAGATGCTGGGCTGCACGGGGCTGCCCTTCGCAGCGACATCCAGGTCGTTGTGCGTGCGCAATCCAGGCAGGTTGGCATCCACCGGCAACGAGGCCAAGTAATAGGTGGGCTGCTGCACGTCATCGCGATGTGCTGCGATGGCATCCAGCAGGGTGCTCAAGCTGCCGCGTTGCACCTCGAAGTTGAGCGCGCTGCAATCGTCGCGATAGAACGGGCGGCTGCCGATGTCCGGGCCGCCGTAGGAATATTGCAAGGGGCGGCCAGTATCGTGCGCACGCAACAGCGCCATGGCTTCCTCGGCGCTGCGCAGCCCGGCTTGCACCAGCGACCAATTGCGCGCGAGGCCACGCAGCACCACCGGCTCGGCGGCGTCGCAAAGTTCGGCGAGCGGCAATGCGTCGGGGCCGCAATCGCTACGCTCGGCGATGGCGGTGCCTGCGGTGACGGAGAGATCGGCGGCGCGTGCGGCCATGCGCTCAGGCCTACGCGGCAACGGAGTCGCTGTGCGAGTGCTGCAAGCGGCGCTGCTTCTCGGCCATCAGCCGGCGCACGTTGTGCAGCGATGCCAACATCAGGAAGGCACCTTCCAGATAGCCGGCCCGATGCAACTGATGCAGCGCTTGTGCATCCAATGCGGCAAGCCGTTCGCGTTCGATGGCGAACAATCCCTGCAACTGCGTGGCGTGGCTGGCATCCAGCGCGACGTCCAGGCGCACTGGCTCGATCAGACCCAGCGCGTCGAAGGCAGCCGCCATCGCTTGCCCTGCGTCCACGCCCTCGCGGATGCCGCGCAACACACCAATGATGTGCTCCAGATATGGACTGTGCCCGCCTTGCGGCAGGAACACCGCCTCGCCCTCGCTGCGGCTGATGCGTGGATGCTCCAGGTCGACATGGATCACCGGCTCTTGCACCAAGGCGCCGTCGATGTGCTGCTCCTGGAAACCGATCAAGAACGGCCCTTTGGCCACAATGCCCGGCAGGTAGCCGGCATTCCAGCGCCCGTCCTGCAGAAACAGGTTCTCGTCCTGTGCGAAGCCCAGCAGCGCCACAGATTGGTAACCACTCCCAGCCGGATCCTTGCGGAAGAACAGCGGGTACTCGCGCTGCAGCTCGGCGTATTCGGTGACGAAAGCCGGCACCACGCCGAGCGCATCGCCGAATTCCGCACCAAAGCGCAGGATCACGCGCAGGTCGTGATGCGCCACGTTGTTGAGCACTGCATATCGCGTCATTTAAAACTCCAGCAGCCATCCGTCGCGAAGGACTGCAGTCATGATGGGTTTCGGTCGCACGCATCCCCGCGTGCATGGCGATGCTGAGCATTGCCAAAAATAGGCGCGCCGGCAAGCCGCAGGGCAGCAATACGCTGCATCAATGCGAACATCAGCGCGTACGTCACGGGTGCGCACTGCGCCGGCGACCTCATATGCACAGACAGAGACGGTGCTGCTGAACGACACGGCTGCGTACCCCGAGCGAGCACTTGTGCAACAACCAGTTGCGGCCGCCATCACGCGATGGCGGCCGCAGGGCTACAGCTTCAAGCGCGTCGGCGTGATGACTCAGAACGCGTACCGCACGCCCAGCGTGTAACGCGGCTGCTGGTCGATCAAGCGGATGATCTGCTTCTCCGAGCGGCCATGCCAGCGCACGTCTTCACCGGTCAGGTTGATCGCCTCGAAGCCCACCGACAGCTGCTTGTTGAATGCGTAGCTCACGCTGAGGTCGAACTGCTGATAGGGCTCAACGTAGTACGGGTTGCGGTTGGCGTTGTCCTGGTTGGCAGCAATCAGGTATTCGTCACGCCAGTTCCAGGCCAGGCGTGCGCTCCAGCCATACTTCTCGTACATCAGCATGACGTTGGCGGTATCGCTCAGGCCGAGCAACGCGAACTGATCGCGGTCGATCACGGTGTTATCGAATGCCACATCGCCTTCCACGATGGTGTAGTTGGCATAGATGCCGAAACCGGTGCTGCCGAAGAAGTACTGCCCACCCAGTTCCCAACCGTGGATATTTGCCTTGTTCTGGTTGATCGGCCGCGACACGTCGAACTGATACAACGGGTCGGAGGCATTGCCGGCGATATCGTAGGCATTCTCCAGCGCCAGGCTCTGCGCCGAACTGCCGTTGTAGGCGCTCAGCCCGCCGGTAGCAGCCGCATTGCGCAGCAGTGCCATTGCCGCGAACAGCGAGGTGTCGTTGGCCGAACATGCACCTGCGACATCGTTGCCGGCCGCGCCCACCTGGGCGGCGCAGGCACCGCTTTGCAGGAACGCCAGCGCGGCCTGGGCATCCGGCCCCGAGGTGGGGTCGGTCAATCCGTACAGCGATTCACGCGTGACGGTATTGCCGATGAAATTGCTCACGCGCTTGTTCCAGAACGTCGCTGAGATGTAGCTGGCGTCAGCGAAATACCACTCCAGTGCCAGATCGAGGTTGTCCGATTCCAACGGATCGAGGGTTGGCGTCTGCGAGTCGCCACCGGCGCGGTTGGACGGATTGATCAGGATCGAGCCGTTGGGGGTATTTGGCGTGGGACCGGCGATGAGATTGTTGTACGGCGCCCGTGCAATGGTCTGACCGAACGAGGCACGACCTTTCAGCTGATCGGTGAAATCGATGCTGAAGTCCATGTTGGGCAGGATGTAGTTGTAGCTGGTCTTCTCGCTGAAAGGCTGCTGCTCAGTGGAGCGGATCAACTGGAAATCGTTGTTGGAAAGCCACAGCAGCGCGGTCGGCGTGGCCACCTGCGAGGTGGATTCCACGTCGGTGCGCTCGTAGCGCAGACCCAGGCGTGTATTGGTGGTCATCCCGGCGATGGCACCGGCAATTTCCAACTGCACGTAGGCAGCGCGGGTCTTTTCTTCCACCCGGTTGTCGGCGGTGTATTGCGGGTTGTAGCGCGTGGTCGCGCCGTACTGACTTCCACCCCACAAAGCCAGCTGATCGGCATCGCCACGCCATGCACTGGGGGCAGCGCCGGTGGGATTGAAATCCTTGAACATGCCGGTGATGCTCACCGGCTGCAGCAGCGCGACCATTCCCGGCTCGTTGCCCGCATTGGCCACGCCCCAATCGCCCAGCGGCGAGTTGGTCTCGCTGACACGGCGCTGCATGGTGGTGTTGGTCGAGCTCACGCCAAACTGGAAGCGCCCGTCGTCAAAGTCGAACTTGCCGTCCAGGCGCCCTTCCTTGGTTTCGGTCACCTGCTTCTGATAGAAAATGCGCAGCACCTGCGAGCCGAGCTCGGCAGGCGTGAAAGCAGGATTGACCACGCCATTGGTATTTGCCAGCGAATCGGCTGCAGTGGGATACCAGGTGCGTGCGCCGATCGGCAAGGAATTGTTGAACCACAGTTCCTGTCCCCATTGGCCGCCGCAGTACGGCCCATTGGTGCAGTTATTGGTGCCGGCGAAGCTGAAGTAGGTGGCGCTGCCGCCCGTGGTCGGGTCGTTGGGCAGGCTTTGCGTCTTCGAATTGTGCGCATCGAAGCTCAACTGGAAGCGATCGCTCACTTGCCAATCCGCGTTGAAGCCCAGCGAGCCAAGCGTGTACTTCTGCTCGTTGCGCTGTTGCTCCATGCCGAAGTCTTTGGCGCCGTTGGGCACATCGCGCAAATAGACCGGCGTGGCCACGGCCTGGCCGGTATCGAAGGTCAGATCGGTAAAGCTGTTGGCGCGCTGCAGCCAGATACCCTGCTCACCGCGCTCTTCGCGAATTTCGTTGGCCGAATAAGTGTAATCCAGGGTCAGGGTCAGGCTGTCGGTGGGCGCAAACTGCATCACCGCCTGGCCGTTCATGCGCTCGCGTTGGAAATCGGCGAATGCGTAACGCAGATCGTTAGGCATGCCGTACAACTGGCCGATCGCCGGGGCATTGGTTACCACCGCGTCCGGGCGCAGCGCCGGGTCGGTGCCGGTCCAGCGCTGGATGTTCCAGGTGTTTTCGGTGGCCTGCACCGAACCGCCGTGGCGCTTCTGGTAGCTGGCGCTCAAGCCGATACCGAAGGTCTTGTCCGGGTTGGTGTAGCTGAAGATGCCCGACACTTCCGGGGTGAGCGAATCGCCGAAGGGCTCGGAGCGGTCCGACACCATCTTGGCGCCGGCGTTGGCCACCACGCCATCGTGATTGAACGGCTTGTCGGTCTGGATGTTGATCGTCGCACCGATGCCGCCGCTGGGCGCAGTCGCGCGGCTGGTCTTGAACACCTCGATGCCGGTGATGGCTTCGGACGCGAGTTGGGCGAAGTTGAACGCACGCGTGCCGACATCCACACCGCCGATCGGCGTCTGGCCGGGCGCACCGAACGCATCGGCGCCGGGAATCAGACGGCCATTGAGGGTGACGGTGTTGAACTGCGGACCGAAGCCGCGTGCGGTGACCTGCGCGCCTTCGCCATCGCGGCGCTCGATGGAAATACCGGTGATGCGTTGGAGCGATTCGGCAAGATTAGTATCCGGAAACTTGCCGATGTCTTCGGCACTGATCGCATCCACCACGCCGGCAGCGTCGCGCTTGATGCCCATCGATTGGTTGAGGCTGTTGCGGATACCGGTCACGTTGACGGCATCCAGGGTTGTAGCGGAATCGCTGCTGGACTGCGGCGCCGGCGCGGGCGGCGGAGCGACATCCTGCGCAAACGCGGGATTGATGACCAACAGGCCGCCAACGAAGGTGAACATGGCCTTCGACTTGAAGCTGTTCAACGTACGACGCATCGATGTGTCCTCGGGAGTGGAGTTCAACCGCCAACGGCCGATATCGCGGCATGCGATCCGGCGGAATCATGGCCACTGCCCGACAGGCCGTGGCGACTGCTGCTGCAACTGCTGAGCCACCAATCCAACGCCGATGCGTTCGCCATGCAGGCGCTGCCGGCGCTCGGATCGGACATGCACTGCGTGCATCTCCGCCGCTTTCGCCACACCACACGCGCCACCCGACAACCGCTCGCTACGTTGTTTCAGCTGCCCTTCGATCTATCCCCTAGCACGCAGGCCGCCGGTCGCCCCTTCGACCGTTGACCTGCGATGTGCACGCACTACCACCCAGCGCATCAACGACAACGCTCTGCCATTGCTGCATTTGTGACGGCTGCTTTGCACCGTGTGTCAGCCAGTGATAGCGCTAACATGCCTCGCAGCCTAGTCAGGGCATAAAGGGCTTGTCACCGTGCGTTGCAACATAGTGATAGCTGTGCACTGTTACAGCCGATACGGCAGTCGCTTGAGTCCGAATGCGTTTATCAACGGTGGCAGGGCTGTAAGCGTTATCAAGGCATTACGCAAAAACCGGCAAGCCGCACGGTGAAATTTCCATAATGTAACGTGTCGTGGCGTGGTGGAAGGCGGCGTTTGCGCAAACGAAGGATCGGATGTCGCCGCCGCACATCTTCGTTGCGATTGTCAGACGCAGCGATGCACTGAACACAGCAGTGATACATGTGCGATGCCGTTCGCACTTCGGCAACACGCCTTACAGCGACAGGCATCTCGCACACACGAAGACAGCGCAATCTTCGCAATCGATTGCGTGCGTTTGGAGCCGACAAATACACGGCGTACGTCGTCTTCGGTTGGACATCGGCAGCGCCACTGAGCGCTGCGTACGAGTGCTGCCTACCGATTGGAGGCAACTGCTGTGTTCGCCTGGTGGTTACCGCAGGCGTTTTCGTTCCACTCTTCGTCGCCACTGCAGGCGGCGGCTGACGCGACCGCGCCTGCGGTCACGTCACCATGCATACCTGTCGTCATGCTCAGCCGGTCACGTCCACACGCGCATCGCTGCGGTCTGCATCCGGCAGCACATGGTCCGGATCCAACGTCACGTGCAGCACCTTCTGCGTGGTCGGCAGGTTGACCGTGGGCGTGGTGGTCTGCAGCCAGGTTTCCACCGGCACGCGCCGGTCCAGATGGCTGCCATCGGCCAGGTCAGCACGCAAGGTCACCGGCATCACCAACCTCTGCCGGCTGCGCAGCGTGACTTGCACGCCCTTGGACGGGTCATGGTCCACGTAATGCGCTGCGGTGATGCCCATGTCCAGCTGCCAATTATTGAGATACCAGCCGCGCCACCACCAGGACAGATCTTCGCCACTTTCGCTCTCCATCAGCCGGAAGAAATCCGACGGTGTGGGATGTTTGTAAGCCCAGGTGGCGATGTATTTGCGAAACGCGGGATCAAAGCGCGCCGGCCCCAGAATCTGTTCGCGCAACAGCACCAGCCCCAAGGCACCCTTGAAGTAGGTCAGCGGATGGCGATAGGTCTCGCTGGTGGAATCGGCGTTGTCCATCAGCGTGGGCGCATGGGTATCGGCCAGCAGCGGCAGGATTTCGTCGACCGGGTTGCCACCTTTCGGTGCGTATTCCGAATCGCGCTTGGGCGCGTATTCGCCCTTGTTGAACGCATCCGATGCATACACGTCGATGAAGGTGTTGAAGCCTTCATCCATGAAGGCATGCCGGCGCTCGTTGGAGCCGACGATCATCGGGAACCAGGTGTGGCCGATTTCGTGTGCGGTGATCCAGAACAAATCCTTGCCGCCGTCTTCGAAGCCGTCGAAGACGATGCCCGGGTATTCCATGCCGGCGCCGTAGCCGCCCAAGTTGATCGCTGCCGGCCACGGGTACGGATACCACTGCGAAAAATGCTCGATAGCGCCTTTGACGTATTCGGTGGAGCGGCTCCACTTTTCTGCGCCCACGCCTTCCACCGGGTAGACCGACATTGCCAGCGACTGCTTGCCGCCCGGCAAGTTGATGCGCGCCGCGTCCCAGACGAATGCCGGCGATGCGGCGAATGCGACATCGCGGGTGTGGTCCATATGGAAGCGCCAGGTCTGCGTGCCCTTGCTCGCTGGCTTGGCCGCGCGTGCAGTCACTTCGTCAGGCGTGCGGATCAGCACCGTGCGGTCGCTGCCGCGGGCTTGTTCCAGGCGTTGCTGCTCGGTGCGGCTGAGCACGTCCTGTGGGTTGGTCAGTGCGCCCGAGCCAGCGACCAGAAAGCCCTCCGGCACAGTGACTGCGTAATCGAAATTGCCGTATTCCAGATAAAACTCCGAGCCCAGATATGGCTGCGTGTCCCAGCCGCGCAGATCGTCGTACACCGCCATGCGCGGGTACCACTGCGCAATCTCGTAGATCTCGCCCTGCTTGCTGGCACTGACCGCAGTGCGCCCGCCCCAGGTGCCGGGAATGGTGTAGCGGTAACGAATATGCACGGTGAGCGCCTTACCCTGCCCGGCCAGCGGCTGCGGCAGATCCACCCGCATGCGGGTGTCGTCGACAACGAAGTGCACGGCCTGGCGACGCCCGCCCATGTCGACCTCGACACTGGCGATCTGCATGCCATTGGTGAACTCCTTGCGCTTGAGGGGCCGGCTGGCGGCAGCGCGCGCGTCGGCACGATAGATGTTCTGGTCCAGCTGCAGCCACAGCACGTCCAGCGTGTCGGGGCTATGGTTGGTATAGGTGATAGCGGCCTCGCCGCTGAGCGTGTGCGTTGCTGGGTCGATGCTGGCGCTAAGGTCGTAATCGGCGCGGTTCTGCCAGAACGCCGGGCCGGGCACGCCGCTGCCGCTGCGGTAACTATTCGGGGCGTCCGGCAATTGCAGGGGCGCGAACAGGGCCAGCGGGTCGAACACGTTCGCTGGAGCGGGCGTGGCGGATGCGGCGCTGGCTGGCGCGGCGGCGGCAAGCATCGGCGCAGTGAGGCACGCCAGCGACAATGCAACGGTGAGCGATCGGCGCACGGTGGGGGTCATGCGAAATCCTGCGGCGGGAAGGGGGTTCCCATCCTACGGCGCACCTCGCCGCGCATGGGAATGCCATTGGTCCCGGTTGCGGCCGCGTGATGCTTTGGACGTGGCCGCCAATGCGCGCGCCGGTGCAGCGCTAGCGGCGCTCTACATGCACGCATCGCGTACCGATCAAGTCCACGACGCCTGCATGACGATCGGCGCAAGGAAGCGGTCGTTAGCCAGGCTTACTCCACGAGCAGGCTACCCAGTCGCAATGCCCCCTCACCGCCCTGGCCCATGGCGTCGTCCGGATTACTCAGGCGGCAGCGGCGCAGCGACAGACAGCCGCAGCCGATGCACTCGGTGAGCTGGTCGCGCAAGGCCTGCAGTTCGTTGATGCGCGCGTCCAGTTGGCTGCGCCAGCGCGCCGACATGCGCGCCCACTCTGCACGCGTGGGCGTACCTTGCTCCGGCAACACCGAGAACGCATCGAGCACCTGCTGCAGCGGCACACCGAGCCGCTGCGCCACGCGAATCACCGCGATCCGCCGCAGCACATCGCGCCCGTAGCGGCGCTGGTTGCCGGCGGTGCGCAGGCTACTGATCAAGCCTTTGCGCTCGTAAAAGTGCAGCGCCGACACCGCCACGCCACTGCGCTTGGCCACCTCGCCCACGGACAACTCGCGCTGCATTGCCTTGACCTCAACTTAGGTTGAGGCAGGATGCTGCGCGGCCATCACCGGGGCAAGCACCGGTGCCATGGCTCTACACACTTTTCGTCCCAGGATGTTCGATGCCCACCGAGAGACTGACCACTGCCGCAACGCTGCCCATTGAAACGCAGCCCACCTCCATCCTGGCCGCGCCTTACCGCGCGGCAACGCTGGGCATGGTGGCGCTGGTGTCGCTCAACGCCTTCGAGTCGCTGGCAGTTGCCGCCGCGATGCCCACGGTGGCGAGCGAATTGAACGGCCTGCCGGTGTATGCATTGGCATTCGGCGGCACCCTGGCCACCAGCGTGGTCGGCATGACCGCAGCCGGGCGCTGGAGCGACCGCCGCGGGCCTGGCGGTGCATTGGCTGCCGGCCTGCTGTGCTTCGTGGTCGGCCTGCTGGTTGCCGGCTTGGCACCGAGCATGCCGCTGCTCATCGTCGGGCGCTTACTGCAAGGTCTGGGCGCCGGCGCGTATTCGGTGGCCTTGTACGTCATCGTCGGGCGGCTGTATCCGGAGGTCTTGCGCCCGCGCGTCTTTGCCGCGTTTTCAGCCGGCTGGGTGGTGCCCTCGTTGATCGGCCCCGGTATCAGCGGGTTGATCGTGCAACACGTGGGCTGGCGCTGGGTGTTTCTGTCGGTGCCGCTGCTGGCGATTCCGGCGGGATTACTGCTGTGGCCGGCGCTGCGCGGACGCACCTGGACAAGCGAGGTTTCCGATGCACCAATTGCATCGCTGGGCTGGGCCGTCGGCGCGGCGTTAGGCGTGCTTGGCGTATATCTGGGCGGGCAACTGCACGGCACGCTGGTACCGGCCGCGATGCTGCCGGCGCTGTCGATCGCGATGTATTGCGCCTGGCATCTGCTGCCGGCCGGCACGTTGCGGCTTGCGCGCGGATTGCCCAGCGTCATCGCGCTGCTTGGCATCGCTGCCGCTGCGTTCTTTGGTTTCGAGGCCTTTTTGCCGCTGCTGCTGTCGCGCGAACGCGGGCTCTCGCCGCTGCTGACCGGCGTGGCGCTGAGCGTGGGCGCGTTGGGCTGGTTTAGTGGTTCGTGGTACCAGGGCCACAGCCGTGCCGGTTGGTCGCGCCCTTGCCTGCTCAAGACCGGCGCGCTGCTGATGACGCTGGGCATCGCGATCAGTGCAGGGGCGGTGTGGCCGGCGATTCCGGTGCCGTTGGCCATCGCCGGCTGGGCACTGACCGGCCTGGGCATGGGCCTGCTGTATCCCAGCCTGTCGGTGGTGCTGCTGTCGCTGTCGCCACCGACGCAGCAAGGCGCCGATAGCTCTGCCTTGCAGTTGAGCGAAGCCATTGCGGTGGCGGCCATGCTGGCACTGGCCGGCGCCTTGTTCGCTGCGCTGCTGACATCGGCGACGAGCGCGGCCTACCTGAGCGTGTTCGGGTTGGCGTGGCTGTTGGCGGTCGCGAGCTTTTTTGTGGCGCGACGGGTGTGATGGGTGGTGGGGTGCGTGTGTGGATGGAATGAGTGACGCGTTGACAGCGCATCCTGATGCCAGTGTGATCGGCCGATTTACGCCACTCCACTGAAATGCACCGCGTGCGCGGTCGGCACGCCTGACGCGGTCTGCATGCGCACCACGTCATTCTGGCATCGCGCAAACGCGCAGAGATTCCGCAGCGACGACGTGCCGACCACTTTGCCGATCCTGTCGAGATCGCTGCAACCGCAAGCGAAAAAAATCCTCCGCTAGTGATTGGTCATTTTTTCACCACCGATCTTGACAGCGTTGCGGGCCGGGGCCTGCGCGCACTTGTCCACAGCGTTGTGCAACTTCCATCCACAGGGGGTGTGGAAAAGATGCGTCGCCTTGCATGTGCCTGAGGCCTTGCGCGCCGCTGGCGCCTGTGTCAAGCGCGACAAGCAGTGCCATCGCAGGGGCGTAGTACCTGCCGGCAACACGCTGGGCGTCATCCCAAAAACTGTATCCACGTGTGACGCAGAGAAGCTTGGACCCACGCGCAACGTCGCCACCGCTCGGTGGCGATGTACGCACAAACTGCGCATCAATCGGTGATGACGTGCGGCACGAAGCGCGAGGTGTCGCGGGTGATCGGGCCATCGTCGTCGCGCATGCCCAATCCGGCAGGACGATCAGCGACCACCCAGCTGCCCACCAGCGCATGGCGTCCGTCGAACACCGGCAGCGGATGATGCGCCTGCAGAATTGCGGGGCCATCCACATACGGGCCATCGGTGTGTGCGGCCTCGCCTTGCGCAGTGACCAGCGCGATGTTGGCGCCCTCGCGCGACAGCAGGGGCTTGCGCACCCAGCCTGTGGTCGGCGCTTCACCGGCTTGCGCAAAGCGGGCCGGCAGCAGATTCGGGTGGCCCTGATGGCGGTCCCACAGCAGCGGCAGGATGCCTTTGTTGCTCAACACCGATTTCCATGCCGGCTCGATCAAGCGCACCCGGTCGGCGATCAATGCCGGCCCGAAGCGTTCTTGCATCATGAATTCCAGCGGATACAGCTTGAACAGCGTGTGGATCACCCGATCCTGCTCGTCGGTGAACCAGCCTTCCGCACTCAGGCCGATGTCTTCGATGGCGACTTCTTCAGTACTGATGCCGACCTGATGCGCACAGTCGCGCAGATACCGCACGGTGGCGCGATCTTCCAGCGAATCGCGCACCGCCGCAAAATGCATCTGCGCGCCGATCGCACCGTCCACCGCCAGCGCACCCAGCGTTTCGCACAGCAGGTCCTGGATCAGGTTGTACTGATCGGTGCCCTTGGGCAGCGCGCCGCTGGCGATCTGCTGCTCCAGCCATAACCACTGAAAATACGCCGATTCGTACAGCGAGGTCGGGGTGTCGTAATTGAGTTCGTACAACTTGGCCGGGCCGTTGCCCGAATACGCAAGGTCCATGCGGCCATACAGATGCGGGTCGCGCTCTTTCCACGAGTTGGCGATCCAGTCCCAGTAGAACGGCGGGATGGCCAGCTGCGTCATCAACGCTTCCGAGCCCACCACCTCGTCCACCAGCTGCATCGCCATGTCGTGCAACGCTTGCGTGGGCGCTTCGATGTCGTCTTCGATCTGCCGCAGCGAAAACGCGTAGTACGCGCTTTCGTCCCAGTACGGTTCGCCGTCGATGGTGTGGAAGTGGAAACCCAGCGATTCGGCCTGCGTGCGCCAGTCCGGGCGTTCGGGGATCAGGATGCGTTGCATGTCAGCCGCCGAAGCCCGAGCTGCGCCCGCCGCTGCCGAATGAACTGCGCGCCGCCGCACTGGAACCGAAGCCCGAGCGCGACACGGTAATGGCACGCGTGGGCATGTCGATGGCGCCGCTGCGCCCACGCACGGTGCCAATGCGGTCGCTGGCCAGATCGCCATTGGGCTTGTAGTAACCGCCGCTGCGATAATCGCGATACAGCGGGATCGAGCCGCCATAGCGGTAGCCGCCGCCGCTCATATTGCCCAACGCGTAACCCAGCAAGAACCCGCCCATCGGCGGAATCCAGCTCTGCTGGCCTTGCGGATTGGTGATCGCCGTGCAGCTGCCGAACTGCGCATCGCACTCGTAGCGCGTGTTGAAGCGTGGTGCGGCCTGCTGATGCTTGGCCACCGCCTCGTCGTAGGCCTTGAGGCATTGCTGGATGTCGGTCTGTTCCTTCTTGATCTGGTAACAGTCCGAGGCCGACTGCAGCACCACACCGGTCTCCGGCTCCGAGCCACAGCCGGTGACGAAGGCGGCCGGCAGCGCGGCCATCAAGGTGAGTTTGAGATTGCGTGATCGCTTCATGCCTGCGCTCCGTTACGGCGTGATCGCAGCGGCATTGATCAGCCCGACTGCGATCGACACGCCGGCCGAAAAGATGCCGGCAGCGGTGATGTTGTCGGTGATCTGCCGCGAGATGCGCCCGGCGACCAGATTGGCCAGCAGGTACGCCACCACCTGGATGCCGCAGGCCACCAGGCCCCAGATCAAGGCGTCGATCAGGCTGACCGAATGGGTAATGGCCGAATGCAGCGGCAACGCCACACCGATCAGGTTGCCGGCCAATGCGGTGGCCGCAGCCACATTGCCCTGCCGCAGCAAGGTGAAATCCTTATGCGGGGTGACCAGCGTCACCAGCACCACCGAAACGATCAACACACCCAGGCCGGTACCGAAATAGGAAAGAAACGCGAGAAAACTGTGCAGATTGATCGGGTTCATGACAAGACCAAGGTGAGTGGAAGACAAGCGCGCGCGCTCAGGTGATATCCAGATCGGCAACGGTGACATCAATTCCGACTGCATAGGTGACGCAGAATTCGTTGGGTCCGGAATCCTCGCCGGTCACCAGCAAAAATTCTTCGCGCTGCAGCTCGGGCACATCGCGGCTATAGAGCATGGCGTAGTGGGTTAGATCGCCGTCGCGGCGCGGGGGCTGGTAGCGGTACAACACTTCGTCGTAGGCGATCGGCGGAATCCGCGCGGCATCGTCAGTGGACTGTGTGGCACGCTGCCACTGCTTACCGGCATACTCGATCCGCGCCGCACCCAGATGCGGATGCTGCATCACGAACTCCTGAAACGCCTGTTTGCTGGGCGGGTTCACCGTCTCGCAATACACGAAGGCCTTCATCGCTTCCAGATCGCCGCCCACAGTGGTGACCTGCAAAAACGCATCGTCGTCCAGATAGAACCGATGCAGCGCGTAGCCATCGCCCAGATCGACGTGGCCGTAGCACGGAATGCCCTGGTGCCCGCCCGGCAATTCGGCGGTCATGGCCTCGGGCGCCATGCGGTACAGGGTGGTATCAATTTCCACCTGGCCACCGACGCGTAGCCCCAGCGGCAGCGTGTGACCGATCGCGCCACTCCCGGAAGTGGGCAGCGGCGGCGGTTGCGGTTGACCGAACAATTTGCTGAAAAAACTCATCGTCATACACCTTGTGGCGATGGGAAAATGGCGGACGCCTCGCTGCGCATGGCCTGCCACGCGATGGCGTGTGCCGGCACGCGCTGCTCGGCCAGGTAGTACAGCATGGTACCGGCGGCGACCGCCGTGCGTGCTGGCGGGTTCAAGCGCAATGCACCGTCGGGTGCGCGCAGGCCCAGCAGCAATGCGCCGCGCTGGCTGAAATCGGCCGCAAGCCGGCTGTAATCCAGTGGTTGGACATTCGCGGGCACCGCAAGACTGAACTGGGTTGGGCCATCGTCCACCGACAGCAGCTCGGCGGTGATCGCCGCGCTGCCCGGATCCTGCGCCGCACGGGCCAGGATCTCGGCGGTCATCGGGCGCGTGCACTCGATGGCCGGGTAATGGCAGTTGACCAATCGCGCAGCGCTGGCCGAATCGAAGTGCGCCACGATGTGCGCGGCCGGCGCATGCGCCATCAACGCGAACACCGCTGCCAGGGTCTGGTCGTCCGAGGGCGGGTTGACGATCACACGCGCCGCGCCGGCAATGCCGGCACGCAGGTACACCTCGGTATGCGTGTACGACTCGGCGGCGATGAAGCGCATGTGGTCGGGCAGCGGATTTTCCGCCACGCCTTCGGCAATCAGCACCACACCCTCGTCATCGGTGGCGGTATCGGAGAGCAACAACTCCAGCAAGCGCGTGGAAGCCGCGCCCTGCCAGCCGATCAGAATGGTGTGCCCGCGCAGATTGGCATAGGCCATCTTGCCCATGTGGTGGCGCCTCCAGAACGTGATGAGCACGCCGCTGGTCTTGGCCAGCACCGTGGCGAACAACGCCACCGCGCCCGGCATCAACACGAAGGCGGCGATATAGCGCCCGGCCGCCGAGCCCGGCGACAGATCGCCGTAGACGATGGTGGTGGCGGTGGTCATGTAGTAATACGGAAACGCGTCCAGGCCGACGAGCTTCTGCTCGCCGGCCCACAGCAGCAACACCCAGCTCAGCCCCATGTGCACCAGCAGGGCCAGAGTCACCATGCCCCAGCTGACGCGGCGCACGTGGCGCCGCAGGACCCGCAACAGCCGTCCAACGATGATCATGGCGCATCCTGTGCCGTGCGGTGGATCAACTGTCGCTGCGCGGAACCTGCTGCACGTCGCGCACCTGGCCAATCAGCGGCGCGGTGCCGCCGGCATTCTCGTGACCCAGCTGCGCAGCCGGCTTCTTGAAGCGCGCCAGCACCGCAGCGGCGTTGGATTCGCCTTCCATCAGTCCGGCCGCCGCCAGACGCCGATTGAGATCGCCATCGCCGCTGGACGCTTCGAGTTCTTCGGCCGATTCGATCCGCGCCGAGGTCTCGGCCTGCCTTGCCTTGATACGCTCCAGCGATTCCAGCGCCGAGCCCATCTTGCTGCTGGCACCGGAGTGGCGGGCGGCAATCGCGGCCTGCGCCTTCTGCACCGCGTCGGTGGCCTTGACCGTGTCGATTTGCTGCCGCATACCGCGCAGCTGGTTTTCGGTCTTCTGGATGGTGGCCTTGAGCGTCACCACCGACTGATCCAGCGCGGTCTTGGAAGCCTTGTCGCCGGCGTCTTCGCTTTCCAGCGCAGCCAGTTTGACTGCCACATCGTGCGCCAGCGCTTCATCATTCTTGGCCAACGCGCCTTCGATGTAACGCGTGTATTCGGCCATCTTGCCGGCGCGCGCGTCGATTTTCTGCTGGGCCAGCTTGCTCTGCGCCATCAGCTTGGTGAGCTCTTCGCGCGAGCGCGTGAGCTGGGCGCCGGCATCGCGCATTTCCTGGTCCAGGATGCGCAGCGCATTGGCGTCGACCGCCTTCTGGCCGGTTTCGTGTGCGGTACCACGCAGCAGCGTGATCAGCTTGGAAAAAATACTCATGACAACACGCCTTTAGGAAAAGAACGGCTTGAGAGATTCGGCGGCTTCCAACGTATTGGCCGCCAGGGTCTGGATTTCTTCGTCGATCTGGTCGAGCGTCGACGATGCTGACAGTTCGCCGAAGACCACGTAGCGGTCCTCGCCGTCGACCTGGACCAAGCCCAGGTTGGACAAGGGGTTGAGCGGATTCAGGCGCAGGCAGGCGTCGTTGAAGGCGGCGCGGTCGTTGACGTGGTCGGCATGGGCCAGCAGCGTGGACACGAAAACCTGTGAGCCGGAAGCGGCAACCTGGATCTGCATGTCGCCATGGTCGGCCAGGGTGAGATTGATGGCCGGCTCCAGGCCGTCGATCAGTTCGACATGGATTGGCTGGCCACGGTAGCGCTCGGCCAGCAAGCCGTGCAATTCGACAGTGGTGTACTGCGTCATACGATGTCCTGTCCTTTGGTCATGCGGCGGTGGTGATGCAGCAAGAGTCCTGCAACGACCGGACATACTACAGACTGCCTGTGACCGGCAGAAAGGGCCGAAAGTCAGCTAGCCGGGCGCGCGGCTAGCGCGGCAAACCGCCCGTTCAGCTGGCTCGCAGCCCTACACCGAGCTGCGGGCTCACGGATATAGCATCCGCTTGCTCCAGTGGCTGGCCGCGTCGGCCTCGTAGCGCCAGCGCTCATGCAGGCGGAACTTGGCGCCGTACCAGAACTCGAACGCCTGCGGCACCACCCGGAACCCGCCCCAGCCATCCGGTCGCGGCACCTCGCGCCCTTCGAAGATCGCCTCGACCTTGGCAATGGCCGCGTCGAACTCCTCGCGCGAGCCCAGCGTCTGCGATTGCAGCGAGGCCCACGCGCCGATCTGGCTCATGCGCGGGCGCGAGGCGAAGTACGCATCGGATTCGTCCGCGCTCACCAGTTGCACGCCGCCTTCGATACGCACCTGGATGCCGGCCTCGCGCAGGCTGCGCCACAGGAACAGCAGCGCCGCTTGCGGGTGGGTCTGCAAGTCGCGGCCCTTTGCGCTGTCCAGATGGGTGTAGAACACGAACCCGCGCGCGTCGAAGGCCTTGAGCAACACGGTGCGCGCGCTCGGCCGGCCATCGATGTTGGCAGTGGCCACGGTCATCGCGCTGGCTTCGAGTTCGGCGCTGTTCTGCGCCTCGGCATACAGCGCGGCAAAGGTGGCGAGAGCTTCTGCGTACAGATCGGTCATGACGGTGCGTGGCAGCCAGATGGGCGCCTATTGTGGGCGCATCGCCCGCGCTTCGCCTATGCACCGCGATTGAATCACCTGATCATGGCTCGATGCGTCTGGCGGAAGCCCGGAACTGATCCGCACGATCGGCCCGGCCAGATGGCGTGAATGCTACGATCCCTGCGCATGAACCCCGCACCCAATCTCGTGATGGTCGGCCCGATGGGCGCCGGAAAAAGCTGCATCGGCCGTCGCCTGGCCGAGCGCTTCGGGCTGGAGTTCGTCGATGTGGACCAGTCCATCGTCGAACAGGTGGGCAGCAGCATCCCGGAAATCTTCGAGCAGCATGGCGAAGCCAGGTTTCGGCAGCATGAGTCGGACACTTTGCAGGCGCTGCTGGAACAGGACAACAAACTGATTTCCACCGGTGGCGGCGCAGTGCTGGATCCAAACAACCGCCAGCGCATCTGCGCACGTGGGTTTGTGGTGTATCTGCATGTCAGCGTGCCGGCGCAGCTGACGCGGTTGGCGCGCGACCGCAATCGCCCGCTGCTGCAACCCGCCGACCGCGAACAGGTGCTGCACGCGATGGCCGCGCACCGCACCCCGCTGTACCAGGAGGTCGCCGACCTCAGCCTGGAAACCGATCATCTTTCCCCCGCCGAGGCCACCGCGCAGCTGGTGCTGCGTTTGGCGGCGCAATGGCGCATGTCGAGTCCCCCCGCATGACACTTCCCCATTCCTCGCGCAGCGTCGATGTCGACGGCGCTCAGCCTTACACCATCACCATTGCGCCCGGCCTGCTGGCCGACGGCGCGCGCCTGGCCCGCCATGTGCGTGGTCGCCACGTGTTGCTGCTCAGCGACTCGCAGGTGGCCCCGCATTACGCCGCCGGCGTGCGTGCCGCGCTGTTGAGCGCGCGCCCGGACGTGCAGATTGGCGAGTTGGTCATTGCTGCCGGCGAAGCCTCCAAGACGCTGGACACCTTCGGCTCTGCGATCACCGCGTTGGCCGAACTGGGTGCCACCCGCGACGCCTGCGTGTTCGCGCTGGGCGGCGGTGTGGTTGGCGACCTGGCCGGCTTTGCGGCGGCGTGCTGGATGCGTGGCGTGGACTGCGTGCAGCTGCCCACCAGCCTGCTGGCAATGGTGGATTCCTCGGTCGGTGGCAAGACCGCGGTGGACATCCCGCAGGGCAAGAACCTGGTCGGCGCCTTCCATCCGCCGCGTGCGGTGATTGCCGACACCGACACCTTGCGCACCCTGCCCGCGCGCGAACTGCGCGCCGGCCTGGCCGAGGTGATCAAGTACGGCGCCATCTGCGACCCGCTGTTCTTCCAGTGGCTGCACGCCGAGCGCCGTGCGCTGCTCGATGGCGATGCAGCGGCGCTGGCGCAGGCCATCGCCCGCAGCTGCGAGCACAAGGCCGAGATCGTGGCGCGCGACCCGCTGGAAAAAGGCGAGCGCGCCCTGCTCAACCTGGGCCACACCTTCGGTCACGCCATCGAAACCGAGCAAGGCTACGGCGCGCCCGGCAACACCAACCTCAACCATGGCGAAGCCGTCGCAGTCGGCATGGTGCTGGCGGCGCGCCTGTCGGCCGCACTAGGCATGAGCGATGCGCAAGACACCGAGGCCTTGCGCGCCCTGCTGCACGACTTCGACCTGCCCACCGAGATCCCGCCCGGCCTGACCCCGCAAGCCCTGCTCGCGCGCATGCGCCTGGACAAGAAAAACATCGCCGGCCGCCTGCGCCTGGTGTTGTGGCGCGGCATCGGCAAGGCCGAGGTGGTGCCGGATGTGGAAGAGGCGGCGGTGCTGAAGATCCTGGCGGAATAAGGCCAACCGGCCAATAAGGCACGGAACGCTGGACGCCCGCACCCAGCTGCCGCCGATCACCACGCTCACTCTGTAGGAGCGCCCCTGGGCGCGATGGGGCCTTCCCGACAAATCCCTATCGCGCCCAGGTGCGCTCTACGCACTGCCTGCCACCGTCTGCAGGGGGTCGGCACCTCGCTCGGGAGCGCACCGGCAAGCGTGGACGCCCAACGACGCTCCCTTCGCAACTAAGAGCGGCTAACAAAACTACTGCGCAGCCGCCAGGCGGGCGCGGCCTGTGCTCGCCGCCAGGCGGGCGCGGCCTGTGCTCGGAATCGGCATGTACCACTCGTACACTCCGGTTCCTGTGCGCCGTCCGCACCCACCTGACGACTGCTCGCTACGTTTTTTGTTAGCTGCTCTAAAACACCAGGACGCGCCACTGCTCTCTGCTTTCAGCAGCGCCCGGCTACAATCGGCCGCATGCGCATCCTTCTACAACACGATCCCGGCGGCAACGCGCCGCTCCGCTACGTCCAGCTGACCCTGCAACCGGATCTGTTCGGGGGCTGGGAATTGCTGCGCGAAACCGGCGAGATCGGCGGACGCACGCAATTGCGACGCGACCAGTACCTGCAACAGGATGAAGCGGACCGCGCCTTCGACAAGGCGCGCGACACCCAACTCAAACGCGGCTTCCAACTCATCACCGGCGGCGCCGACGCGCCGCGCTGAGGACACACCTTCCCATGCTCAAGAACGATCGCCTGCTGCGCGCCCTCAACCGTCAGCCCGTGGACCGCACCCCTGTGTGGTTGATGCGCCAGGCCGGCCGCTACCTGCCGGAATACCGCGCCACCCGCGCGCGCGCCGGCAGCTTCCTGGGCATGGCCAAAAACCCGGACATCGCCTGCGAAGTGACCTTGCAGCCGCTGCAGCGCTTCCCGCTGGATGCCGCGATCCTGTTCTCCGACATCCTCACCATCCCCGATGCGATGGGCCTGGAGTTGTATTTCGTCGAAGGCGAAGGCCCCAAGTTCCGCCAC
Organism: Xanthomonas vasicola; assembly: GCF_000772705.2. Classification (GTDB taxonomy): domain Bacteria; phylum Pseudomonadota; class Gammaproteobacteria; order Xanthomonadales; family Xanthomonadaceae; genus Xanthomonas; species Xanthomonas vasicola. Next base: position 74,738 of record NZ_JSBW02000039.1, on the reverse strand, counting down.
CCGGTGCGCGATGCTGCTGCCATCCACCGTCTGGGCGTGCCGGACATGGAAACCGAGCTGCGCTACGTGATGGATGCGGTGCGTGTGATCCGCCGCGAACTGGACGGTTCCGTACCGTTGATCGGTTTCTCCGGCAGCCCGTGGACGCTGGCCTGCTACATGATCGAAGGCGGCGGCAGCAAGGAATACGCACGCATCAAGGCCATGGCCTTCAACGCGCCGGAGTTGCTGCACCACCTGCTCAACACTGTCACCGACGCGGTGATCGCCTACCTGGCCGCACAACGCGCCGCCGGTGCGCAAGCGCTGCAGGTGTTCGACACCTGGGGCGGCGTGCTCTCGCCGGCGATGTACCGCGAATTCTCGCTGCCCTATCTCACCCGCATCGCGCGTGAGCTGGAACGCGGTGAAGGCGCAGAGCGCACCCCGCTGGTGTTGTTCGGCAAGGGCAACGGTGCCTACGTGGCCGATCTGGCCGCCAGCGGCGCCGAAGCGGTGGGCGTGGACTGGACCATCTCGCTGGCCGACGCCGCGCAACGCGCAGGCGGCCGTGTCGCCCTGCAAGGCAACCTCGACCCGGCCACCCTGTACGGCTCGCCGGAAGCGATTCGCACCGAGGTCGGCAAGACCCTGGACAGCTATGCGCAAGGCAATGGCGGCTCGCGCGAAGGCCACGTCTTCAACCTCGGCCACGGCATGTCGCCGGATATGAATCCGGAGCATGTAGGCGTGCTGGTGGAAGCGGTGCAGAGTTTGAGTAAGCGCTAATCACGCCATCGAGGGCCGGAGTTCCACGGCCACCGGCCCTTACGCGTGGCGCTGCCGCGTCGCGCGCTGCGCCACCGCATCGACGCACTCTGAAAAAACGCGCGCGCTTGCCTTGCAGTCATCACGAGCTGGCTGCTGATCTGAGCGTATGTCATCGCAGCGCAGGCCCGGCACGCACACGATGCGCTGCAGAATGACGCAGCCATGGCGTTCGCGGCTGTGTTCGGCTGGACGCTGACAGCTGTCACGTGGCGCTGATCTGCTCGTCGTCCAGGCCCGCCGCGCATGGACGCGCAATGCCGCTAACGCAGGCGCGCATGCGAAACCTTCGTCGAAACTATCTCTTCGGCACGCCGACCTCGCCGAGCACGCACGCAGCCGCGGTTTGCGGTCTCGACATCGGCCACCACACAGCATGCATCGCCGGTGAGCACACCGTTCCGCGCCGTGCACACGAGGGAGGGGATAATGCAGCGTTCCCTCCACTACGCCCCCATGTCTCAGCCCGTTCCCATCTTGCGCGCCTACGACAGCATCAAGCCGTTGCTATGGCTGGTGTCGCTGGCCATCTTCATGCAGATGCTGGATGCGACCATCGTCAATACGGCGTTGCCGTCGATGGCGCGCAGCCTGCATGAAAGTCCGCTGCAGATGCAGTCGGTGGTCTTCAGTTATGCGCTGGCCGTGGCGATGTTCATCCCCGCCTCGGGCTGGATTGCAGACCGCTTCGGCACGCGGCGCACCTTCCTTGCCGCGATCATCGTGTTCACCTTGGGCTCGCTGCTGTGCGCGGCAGCGCAGCACCTGCCGCAGTTGGTGGCCGCACGTGTGGTGCAAGGCATTGGCGGTGCGATGCTGCTGCCGGTCGGGCGGCTGGCAGTGCTCAAGACGGTGGCGCGCGCAGACTTCCTGCGCGCGATGAGCTTTATCGCCATTCCCGCGCTGATCGGCCCACTCATCGGCCCGACCTTGGGCGGCTGGCTGGTCGAAGTCGCCTCGTGGCACTGGGTGTTCTTGATCAATCTGCCGATCGGGGTGATCGGGTTTATTGCCGCGCTCAAGATCATGCCGGATCACTATGGCGATGCACGCAGGGGCTTCGATCTGGTCGGCTACGTGATGCTCGCGTTCGGCATGGTGGCGCTGTCGCTGGCCCTGGATGGCATCTCGGAACTCGGCCTGCGCCATGCATTTGTGATGTTGCTGGCGATCGGCGGACTTGCCGCACTGGCCGGCTACTGGCTGCATGCGGGCAATACCACCAATGCGCTGTTTCCGCTGGCGCTATTCAAGGTGGCGAGCTACCGCATCGGCATTCTGGGCAACCTGTTCGCGCGCGTGGGCAGCGGCTCGATGCCGTTTCTGATCCCGTTGTTGTTGCAGGTGGGCCTGGGCATGAGCCCGATGAATGCCGGGCTGATGATGGTACCGGTGGCGCTGGCCGGCATGGCCGCCAAACGCGCGGCGGTCAAGCTGGTGGGTCGCTTCGGCTATCGGCGCGTGCTGATGCTCAACACCGTGTTGGTGGGCGTGGCCATGGCCAGCTTTGCGTTGATCGATATCGGCCAGCCACTGTGGCTGCGCCTGGTGCAGCTGGCCTGCTTCGGCGCGGTGAATTCGCTGCAATTTACCGTCATGAACACCGTGACCCTGCGCGACCTGGGCCACGACCAAGCCAGCCCCGGCAACAGCCTGCTGTCGATGGTGATGATGCTGTCCACCGGTTTCGGCGCAGCAGCAGCGGGTAGCTTGCTGGCCGCGTTCAACACGCATCTGGGCGATACGCATGGAGCCACCGCAGCGCTGCATGCCACTTTCTTGTGCGTTGGCGGTATCACCTTGTCGTCGACATTGATCTTCTGGCAGCTGGCCGAGACGCGGCCGCATCCCAAGGAAGTGGAAGCGGTTGCCGAGTAGCGGCAGCGCACCGTCACGTGTCCGTAGCGGCTAGATACCGTCGCGCGGGCTCGCACGCCGCAGCGCCTCGGCGATGGTGTCGGCCAACATATCGCCGGTGAGCGGCTTGCGCAGGAAGCTGTTGAAGCCGGCTTCCAGTGCGTTCGGTTCGGCGGCTTCATCGGAGCGTGCAGTCACGGCAATCAACGGCATCTCGTAGCCGAACACGCGCAGTTGCCGCGCCAAGGCGAAACCATCCAGCCCGGGCAAATCCAGATCCAGCAACGCCAGATCGAAGGCATTGTCGGCCGCCTCGGTCAACGCCGCCAGGCCGTGCGGTGCATGCACGACCGAATGCCCCTGCGCACGCAACAAGCCGATAATGACCTCCGCGATGGTTGCGTCGTCTTCCACCAGCAGGATGCGCTGCGGTTCGACCGCGTTGCCGGCATGCGCCACTTCGCCGCCCAGCGGTGCATTGGATGCCACCCAGCGCAGCGGCAGATCCACCACAAAGCGGGTCCCCGCACCCAGCCGGCTGATCACTTCGATATGCCCGCCCATCGCCATCGCCAGCTCCTGGCAGATCGCCAACCCCAGACCACTGCCGCCGTAGCGGGAGGTGGTTCTGGCGCCATCGCCCTGCTCGAAGCGCTGGAACAGGCGCGCCTTCTGTTCGGCATTGATGCCCGGGCCCGTGTCGGCCACTTCAAAACGCAGGCCTTGATAGGAGCCGAGCGTGGTCAACTTCAAACCGACCACGCCGCGCTCGGTGAATTTGATCGCGTTATTGAGCAGATTGAGCAGAATCTGCCGGATGCGGGTGGAATCACCGCTGGCGGTGATGTCGCCGAGCAGCCCGACTTCCAGGCTGAAACGCAGGCCGCGTTCCTGCGCCAACGGTGCCATCAGCGCTTCGACTTCGGCCACGAGTTGACGCACCGAAAATGGCTCGAAATCCAGTTCCAGCCGGCCCGATTCGATGCGGGCCAGATCCAGCGCATCGTTGACCAGCCGCAACAAGTGCGCACCCGCGCGACGGATCGATTCGGTATAGCTGCGCTGCGTGGCATCTTGCGAGGTCTTGAGCAGCAATTCGCTCATGCCCAACACGCCGGTCATCGGCGTACGCACTTCGTGGCCAAGCGTTGCCAGGAATCGCGTCTTGGCCAAAGACGCCTGCTCGGCCAGTTCCTGCTTGTGCACTGCCAGCTGCCAGGCAGTCAAGCGACGCAGCCGGCGCCGATACAGCAAGATGGCCGCGGCAATCACGCACAAGGTCAGCAAGGCCAGCAAGCTCAAGCCCCACGGTGACAGCCACCACGGCGGCAATACCTGGAAACGCAGCGTCTGGCTGGCCGACCAAATGCCATCGGCCGTGCGTCCCTGCACTTCCAATGTGTAATGACCTGAAGGCAGGCGTGAAAACAGGCGCTCGCCCGTGGAGCTCACATCGACCCAGTCCGGGTCGTAGCCGCTCAAACGGAAGCGGTAACTCGTCGATTCGGGGTTGGTGAACGTGGGCATTCGCGCCACGATATGCAGGTCGCGATCGCCGTCCTGCACTTGCAGCGGGGTCTTGCCGGTGACATCCAGCTCGCGCTCACCGCGTCGCAGGCTGACGCGTTCGATTAACAGCCGCGGTCGACGCAGATTCGGACGCATCGTGGCCGGATCGAACACCACAATGCCATCGGATGTGCCGCCCAGGATCTGCCCCGTGTTTGCCTGCACCAAGGTCGCCACCTGCAGGGGCGAGCTGGGAAGCCCATCGTGCACGTCGTACACACGCACCAGCTTGCTGCCGGGGTCGACCCGAATCAGGCCACGATGACTGGAAACCCAGGCCACGCCGCCGGCATCGACCACCAGACCGGTCGGTGACACCATCGGAAATTCCTGGTCCTTCCCCACGTTATCCAGAAGCGTGAGCTGCTTGCCGTCCCAGAGATAGCGCTGGAGCTCTCCGGCCAACCCGACCCAGACGATGCCACCATCGCCCTGGCGAAACACATAGGTTGGCATGGACGGCACACCACGCACGGCAACGAACTGGTCGGCATGTGGGTCCCATCGCCAAAGCCCGGCGTTGTTGCTCAGCCAGATCTGACCATCCGGCCCGATCCGCATATCCAGCACGGTCAGCGCTTTCAGCCCGTGGCTTCCATAGTCAATCGTTCTGAGCAGTTGGCCCTCGCCGCTCCACAGTTGCACCCCATGCGTCAGCAGTGCGACCCAGATGCGTCCTTGTGCATCTTCGGCCATCCTGCCAGGCCTGCCCGCGATCTCGGGGTCGGCTGCGGGATGTTGCAGGTGCTTGAGCAGCGGCCAACGCTTGACCTGGCGTGTTCGCGGATCGTAGCGAACCAGCGTGCCCTGTACACCGATCCAGACAGTCCCCAGTTTGCTTTCAATGACGGTGTCGGGAACGCGCTCTGGATCGACCGGGGCCAGATGTCGCTCGATGCGGCCTGTAACTGGATCGAAGTGCTCCAGCGCACCGCGTGTACCGACCAGCCAGATGCCGCCCGTGCGCGAAGGCGCTGTCGCAACGACCGAGGCATTGGCGAGAGATTGCGGGTCATCCGCGCGGTGCGAGAACAGCGCGAAGGTGTCCCAACGCGGGGGCAGATGCCACAGGCCACCCTCCAGACTGGCGAACCACAGTCCTCCCTCGCGGTCCTCGTAAGCGGTAATCCAATTCCGGTTGACCAGACCGTGCGCTGAAAAACTGTAGACCGGCACGCGTTCGACGGCGCCGCCGCCGGCGCTCATCCCGAGGCCGGTGTCGGTATCCAGCCAATAGCGCCCAACCCGATCGCGCAACAGCACGCCTTTGACCTGCGGCTTGGCCGTGAGGCTGTGCCAGGGACGAGGCGTGTGCGGCCCAACAGTGTTGAACTGGACCGTATTGCCATCAAAATCGGCAACCCATAGCACCTTGCCGTCGGGCTCCTTGTACAACCGGTTGACTGCCTGGGACGGGCCGGGCAGCGGTACGCGCTCCAGGCGTCGACCATCCCAGTGCACCAGCCCGCCCCAGGTGCCGATCCACAGCGCGCCGTCGGGCGCAACCTCAAGACCGACGACGTTGTCGGACGGCAAGCTCGCCGGATCACCGGCTTTAGCAGAAAAGTGCTGCATGCGTCCGTCGGGACGGTACCGATAGAGGCCTTGCTTGGCAGTGCCGATCCAGATATCGCCGTCTGGCGTTTGTGCCAATGACCACAAGGTGGCGTCGCGCAATTCCGGGAAATGTGGGTCTTCCAGCCGCTTGAACGTGCGCGTGTTCGCTTCCAGATAGCCAACGCCGCCATCCTCGAAGCCCATCCACACCCGATCATGGGCATCGACACAGATGGTCCAGACGACATTGCTGGTCAGGCCATCTTCCATCCGCCAGATGCGGTAGTTGCGGCCATCGAATCTGGCCAACCCGTCATCGCTGGCAAGCCACAGATACCCCTGCTTGTCTTCGGCCAATTGATTGATCGTATCGGACGGCAGCCCGTCGGCGATCGTCAGCTGGATGGGCACCGGTGTCGCTGGCGTACGCGCCTGCACTGGAAGCACTGCCAGACACAGGCACACCCAGAGCACAACGAGTAGCCAATGGGGCAAGCGGGATAGAAGGCGCACCGGATCAACTTCACAACACGTCGGCGCATAGTGCGGGCCACACGCGGTGCGGGCAAGCCCGCAGCTGTGCGTGCGGCTGCGTCTGCGCTCTGCTTTCAAGAGGTTGCGGTCGCGTCATTGGTAAGCCGCTCCATGCCGCAGTGGTCGCGAACAGCGAGCCCAACCGCGCATTTCACTGAGACCACCGTCTGGCCTTTCGACATCATCACGAGCTGCATCGCGGTTCGACAGCCCGCGGCTGAAGGAGCGCACCGCATGCCGCCCAGTTAGCGCTAGCGTTGATGACAAGGCATCCGCACAGCATGTTATCGCTTGCCGCGTAACGCCTCGGCAATGGTGTCGGCCAGCATGTCGCCGGTAAGTGGCTTACGCAGGAAACTATCGAAGCCTGCTTCCTCTGCATTCGGTTCGGCGGCTTCATCGGAGCGTGCGGTCACGGCGATCAACGGCATCTCGTAGCCGAACACGCGCAGTTGCCGCGCTAACGCAAAACCATCCAGCCCAGGCAGATCCAGATCCAGCAATGCCAGATCGAAAGTGTTGTCGGCCGCCTCGGTCAACGCCGCCAGGCCGTGCGGCGCATGCACGACCGAATGCCCCTGGGAGCGCAATAGGCCGATGATGACCTCCGCAATGATCGGGTCATCTTCCACCAGCAAGATACGCTGCGGTTCGACGGCCATATCGGCAGGCGTTGGCTCGCCATCGAGTGTGGCATTGGAGGTCACCCAACGCAGCGGCAGATCCACCACAACGCGCGTCCCCGAACCGAGCCGGCTGATCACCTCGATATGCCCGCCCATGGCCATCGCCAGCTCCTGGCAGATCGCCAACCCCAGACCACTGCCGCCGTAGCGTGAGGTGGTTCTGGCACCATCGCCCTGCTCGAAGCGCTGGAATAGGCGCACTTTCTGTTCGGCATTGATGCCGGGCCCTGTGTCGGCCACTTCAAAGCGCAGCCCTTGATAGGAACCGAGCGTCGTCAACTTCAAACCGACCACGCCACGCTCGGTGAATTTGATCGCGTTATTGAGCAGGTTGAGCAAGATCTGCCGGATGCGGGTGCAATCGCCGCTGGCGGTGATGTCGCCGAGCAATCCGATTTCCAGGCTGAAACGCAGGCCGCGTTCCTGTGCCAATGGCGCCATCAACGCTTCGATTTCGGCCAAGAGCTGACGCACCGAAAATGGCTGCAGATCCAGTTCCAGACGGCCGGATTCGATGCGCGCCAGATCCAACGCATCATTGACCAGCCGTAGTAGATGCGCGCCCGCGCGGCGGATGGAATCGGTGTAACTGCGTTGTTTGGTATCCAACGACGTCTTGAGCAGTAGTTCGCTCATACCTAAAACGCCGGTCATCGGCGTTCGCACTTCGTGGCCGAGCGTTGCGAGGAATCGGGTCTTGGCCAAAGACGCCTGCTCGGCCAATTCCTGTTTGTGCACCGCCAGCTGCCAGGCAGTCAAGCGACGCAGGCGACGGCGGTACAACAAGATGGCCGCAGCAATCATGCACAAGGTCAGCAAGGCCAGCACGCTCAAACCCCACGGCGAGAGCCACCATGCTGGCAGCACCTGAAAACGCAAAGTCTGGCTTGCCGACCAGATACCGTCGGCAGTGCGCCCCTGCACTTCCAGCGTGTAACGACCGGCTGGCAGGCGGGAGAACAAGCGTTCGCCACTGGGTCCCACATCGATCCAATCCGGGTCGTAGCCGCTCAAACGGAAGCGATAACTTGTCGATTCGGGATTGGTGAACGTGGGCATTCGCGCCACGATATGCAGGTCGCGATCGCCGTCCTGCAGTTGTAGCGGCTCCACGCCGGTCACATCCAGTCCGCGCTCGCCACGACGTATCCCCACACGCTCAATCAACAGGGGTGGTTGGCGTGTATTAGGACGCATTTGGGCTGGATCAAACAGCACAACACCATCAGGCGTCCCGCCTAGAATCTGCCCACCCGTTGCTTGGACAAGCGTGCCTCCCAGAAATTCTTGATTGGGAAGCCCGTCATGCACCCCGTAGATCCGCACCATTTTGCTAGCGGGGTCCACCCTGATCAAACCGCGCGCACTCGACACCCAGGCCACGCCCGCGGCATCTACTACAAGCCCGTTCGGTGCCACCATGGGGAAATCCTGCGCTCCGCCAATGGTGTCCAGATGGGTAAGGCTCGTGCCATCCCAGAGATAGCGCCGCAGCTCGCCCATCAGTCCGATCCATACGACACCTGAGTCGGTGAAACCGACTACATAATTCGCTGAGGAAGGCGCGCCTTGTACCGTGACAAAAGTGTTTGCTTTTGGATCCCAGCGCCTCAAGCCAGTTGAGCTGGCTAGCCACATTTCCCCATCGGGACCAAGCCTAAGGTCATAGACGTTCGACGTATCAAGGCCATGAGTGCCTTGTGCTATTTCTCGAATCAGTCGTCCCTCTTCATCGCGAATCTGCACTCCGGTATTAGTTGTGTAAATCCACAGCCGGTCCTGTGCATCCATTGCCAGGCGTTCTGGACTGTCGTAACCCACCGATGCCGAGTTGGTAGAAAGCGGCCAGCGTTTCCGCTGCTTAGTACGAGGATCATAGCGGACAAGCGAATAAGGCAGCCCTATCCAGACGTATCCGCTTTTGCTTTCAATCAGAGACGTTGGCCAGCGCAATTCATAAATTGGCTGCAGATGACGTTCAAGCGCCCCATTAGCTGGATTCAAGCGCTCAAGAACGCCACGCGTCCCGGCAATCCACATTCCACCAGATGCAGAAACTGCCGAAATATTTACGATAGGATTGGAAATCGATTGCCGATCATCTGCGTGATAAGACAGTACCGCAAAGGTGCTCCAGTTAGGAGGTAAATGCCAAAGACCACCATTAAGGCTAGCGAACCATACCCCACCCTCGCGATCCTGGTATGCACTTGACCAGCTAGGCTTTACAAGCCCATGCGCCGAGAGGCTGTAAATCGGCACATTAACGACATTTTTTCCATCCGAGACCCCCAAACCCGCCATCGTATCCAACCAATAGCGTCCAACACGATCACGCAACAACATACCTAAAACACGTCGATCTTTTTCGTTTTTATGCCAAGGCTGCGTTACAAACTGCCCTCGTGAATTCAACTGATATAGGTGATAATTCGTATCAGTAATCCAGAGAATTCCGTGCGAATCAAGCCGCATTCCGTTGACAGCTTGTACGCCCCCAGCCAATCGCACACGCTCAAAGCTCTTCCCTGTCCAGCGCGCAACGCCTGAGTTACCGCCGATCCACAGCGATCCGTCCGGCGTGACCTGTAAGGAACTGACATTATTCCCCGGCAAACCATGTAAATCATCCGCCACAGATATAAAGTGCTGCATTCGGCCATCCGGCCGCCGGCGATAAAGCCCGTTTCTTGCCGTTCCAAACCATAGATCGCCATCGGGCGTCTGCGCGATCGCCCATACGGTGATGCGCCTAAGCTCAGGAAACTGCGCGCTCTCCAAACGCTTGAATGCACGCTGCTTAGGATCCAGAACACCCACGCCACCATTATCGAAGCCGACCCATAGCCCGTCGTCGGCATCGACTTTTAAAGCCCAGACAAAATTGTCTGTCAGCCCGTCCTCCATTCGCCAGATGCGATAACTTCGCCCATCGAACCGGGCCAGGCCATCGGCAGTTGCCAGCCATAGGTAGCCATTTTTGTCCTCGGCAAAGTCGTTCACTGTGTTGGACGGAAGACCGTCGGCCACAGTGAGTTGGACCGGTACAGGAGTGGTTGGCACTGCCGCGGAGGCAAGCACGGGCACCGCGGTGATCAATAGAACCAACCACATTGCAGCAAGGTGGCGACCGAAAGCGGGACAAAGACGTAGGCGTGACATAAAAATTTCACTGCAGGTCGCCGCATAGTGCGGCGCGCGCCGTGCGTGAGCAAGCATGCATTGCCTCACTGAAATCCGCCTGATGCAGTGCCATCAGCGACTATCGGGCATGTATTTGCCACATCGCGCGCAGCCGCGATCGCTTCCACCAGCAAATCCGCGGTGACCGGCTTGCGCAGGAATCCGTCGAAGCCGGCTGCCTGCGCCTGGGTTTCGGCGGCGCTGTCGGCGCGTGCCGTGACTGCCAGCAGCGGAAAGCGGTGACCGAGCTGGCGTAGTTGCGATGCCAGGGCGAAGCCGTCCAGCCCGGGGAGATCCAAATCCAGTAGCGCGACGTCGAAACCGCCGTCCACCGCTTCCGACAATGCCGCCAGCCCATGCGCGGCATGCACCGCGCGATGGCCTCGATTGATCAACAGGCCGCTGATTACCTCAGCCACGGTCGGGTCGTCTTCCACCAGCAAGATGCGCAGCGTCTCACCTGCAAGCGCCTGCACCTGGCCGGTGGCGATACGCGTGCCGGAGCGATCGACCGGCAAGGGCAGGTCCACAGAGAATTGGGTGCCGATGCCGAGCCGGCTACGCACGCGGATTTGGCCTTTCATCGCCACGGTGAGTTCCTGACAGATCGCTAGGCCCAGCCCACTGCCGCCGTAACGCGAGCTGGTGCGCGCGCCCTCGCCTTGCTCGAAACGCTGAAACAAGCGCTTCTGCTGTTCCGGCCCGATGCCCGGCCCGGCATCGCGCACGTTGAAGCGCAGCGTTTCGCCGTGCTGGCTCAGGGTCAGCGACACCTCACCGCGTTCGGCAAACTTGATTGCATTACCCAACAGGTTGATCAGGATCTGCCGCACGCGCGTGGCGTCGCCCAACACGACCAGCTGGGTGGGCAACCGATTGCGATACTGGAAACGCAAGCCGCGGGCGTCGGCGATGGGATGCATGAAATCGGCTAGTTCCTGAGTGAGCTGCGCGGGATCGAACGGCTGCTGCATCAGTTCCAGTTTGCCGGCTTCGATGCGCGCCAGATCCAGTGCATCGTTGACCAACCGCAGCAGATGCGTGCCGGCATTGCGGATCGCATCGACATGGCTACGCTGCTTGGCATTCAATGGCGTGGCCAGCAGCAGCTCGCTCATGCCCAGCACGCCGGTCATGGGTGTGCGCACTTCGTGGCCGAGCGTTGCCAGGAAATGCGATTTGGCGATCGACGCCTGCTCGGCAAGCTGTTGCCGTTGCCGCGCCAGCACCCATTCCTGTTGCCGCCGCACGCGTTTTTTTCTGGCCCAGATGCCCAGAGATAGCAGCAGCATGCATAGCGCTGCCGCCGCCAGTTGCGCCGCCGTACTCAACCACCACGGCGGCCGGACTTCCACTTGCAGCGCTGGTGCGGCGACCCAGTCGCCATCGCCGGCACGTGCCTGCACGTCGAGGCGGTAATGGCCCGGTGGCAACCGCGAGATCACGCGCTCGCCGCTGGCGCCCTGCTCCACCCAGCGCTCGTCGTAGCCATTTACACGATAACGATAATGCGCGGAGGCGGGATCGACGAACGACCACAGCCGCGCACTGATGCGCAGATCGCGATCGCGCGCCTGCAGAATCACCGCATCCTTGTGCGCAATGGTCTGCGGACGCTCGGCATCGTTACGCCGCACCTGCACCGACTCGATCACTAGACGCGCCATCGGCGCCGGTGCGAACGGCCGCGATGGATCGAATAACACGATGCCGCTGGTCGTCAGCGCCAGCACCTGGCCATTGGAACCGATGGCCGGTGGACGCATCGAAAACTCACTATCTGGCAAGCCGTCGCGTTGACCGAAGCGGCGTACCTGCGGCTGGCCGCGCTTGTACGCAAACAGGCCGCGCGAGGTGGTGGCCCATACGGTGTCGGCGCCGCCTAATGCCAGACCACGTATCTCGGTAGATGGCAGACCGTGCTCGTGCCCAATCCGCTCCAGCAGGCGTGCCTGCTGCCCGTCCCAGCCGTAGCGCTCCAATGCACCGGGACGCCCAACCCAGAACTCATGTGGCGAAACGAAGGCCTGCGCATAGACTTCATGACTGGCGTCCTTGATCACAGCGCGAAAGCGTTCGCCCTGCCAGAGCCACAAACCGTCACCGGCTGCGACCCAGACGGCGCCATCTGGGCGCACCGTCAGTTGCTGCACCATGCCGCCCACTTCACTGAGATCGCTGCCGAAGTGGAAGGTCGCCAGCAGTCGCCCATCCGCAGCACGTCGCTGTACGCCACCTTCCACGATCGAAACCCAGAACTCGCCATTGATGCCTGGCGTCATCAGCTCCACCCGATGCGTGGCGGAAGTGCCAATCTGCATCGCGAGCATTTGTTTCTGACCGGTCGCTGGGGTATAGCGTGTAACGCCATCGCGCAGCGCGATCCACAGACTACCGTCCCCGGCCGGTAGCACCGACTGCACGGTACCGCCCCCCAATGCATCGCTGTGTAGTACGGGGACCAGCTCACCGTCATTACCCAGCCGGTACACACCTTCGCCAGTCGTTACCAGAAAGCTGCCGCCATCGGCGACGGCGTTGACCAAGTACAAGCTCTCAAGAGGCTTGCCTTGGCTTGCAAAAATGGTGGAGAACCGCCGCCAATCCGGTGACAGATACGCGACGCCTTGCGAAATCAGCCCGAGCCATAGCCCACCCTGGCGGTCCTGCATCACATCAAGCACGCCACTACGTGCGGTAAGAAAGCCGCTGCCACGATCACCTTCCATAACGCGCATTGCGGCTTCCCCGGGCGCCACCCGAAAGAGCCCGTCGGCGGCACCAATCCAGTAGCCGCCATGCACATCGTGCACCACGGTGGCGGCACGTACGATATCGGACCCTGCCCAAGGCGCAGGCGTGAGCACACCAGCCGGTGTCACCCTGTACAAGCCCTTGCTGGTCCCGACCCACAACGTACCGTCGGTATCCTTGCTCAGCTTGAAGACAGTCGTGCTCAATCTGTCAGGCGCGATGCGTACGAAGCGCTCTCCGTCGCGCATCACCAACCCGCGATCGGTGCCGATCCACAGCCGGCCGCGTGCATCGGTCACCATGCTCATGATGGTGTTGCTGGGCAGTCCATCCGCCGCATCGGGGGTGGCACGGAACGCCGTCACCCGTCCATTTTCTTCGCGCCGGCAAACTCCGGCGCTACTGGTTCCGATCCAGATCGCGCCTTGTGCCTGCGCCAGCGCCCAGACCTGCGCATCGCACGCCGTGCCGACGTCCGGAAACGTCGTAAATGACATGCGCGCCGCATCCAGCATGCTCGGTGGCGAACCATTGACGCCAACCCACACCCGGTCGCGATCATCGACAAACAGCGTTTCTACTTCGGTGCCCGGGATCGAACTGGCGACATGCGGGTCGTGCTGCCATACCTGCAGCCCGATGCCATCGTAGCGCGCCAGGCCATCGCTGGTCGCCGCCCAGATATAGCCCTGCCGGTCCTGCGCCAATGCCAGCACCATGCGTGAGGGCAGGCCTTCGGCCGCACCGAACCGGCGCATGTGCGGGGTCTCGATCTGGTTCACCGCCACCGCATCCAGGCCGATCGACAGCAGTAGCACGGCCAGCACCGACAACAGCACATTCTTCATCGTCATCCTTGTCCCATCGCCGCCTGTGCACGCATGCGCGCCCCTGTTTGGACTGCACTGTACCCGGTACACAGCAGTCATTGGTTCCAGAGAGTGGCTGGCAGCGCGGCGCTGGTTCTAATGCTGATCGCCGCCAGCTCAGCGGGCGACCACATCATGGCCGGACCATGCCGCAGCTGCCTGCGCCCACGTGACATTGTTCGGGTTGGCGGCTTCCCGTTTTTTTCTGCACTGCCGAGCAAACAGTGCCAGCGCCCTTAGGCCTGGTGCGCATTCGCATCGCCTTCCACGTCGGCCTACACGCCGCCGGCCTCACTGTCGCTCTTTTTATCATCGACATCAGCAAGTACCCGCGCCAACACCTGCGCCAGCAAATCGCCCGTGACCGGCTTGCGCAGAAAACCGTTGCATCCGGCGGCCATCGCCTGCGGTTCGGCATCGGCGTCGGCACGCGCGGTCACCGCCACAATCGGGAAGCGCACACCGCGCGCGCGTAACTGCGCTATCAGTGCTACGCCGTCCAGACCGGGCAGATCCAGATCGCATAAACCTGCATCGAAACTGCGCGTACTGACCTCGGCCAGCGCCGCAAGACCGTGCAATACATGGGTGACGTCATGCCCCCGCGTTTGCAGCAGGCCAACGATCACCTGCGCCACGGTCGCATCGTCTTCCACCAGCAGCAACTGCAACGGCGCCTGCTCGTGCAGCGGGGCTGTGCGCACTGCAGACGGCGTGACAGCGGGTAACGTGGACACCCAGCGCAGCGGAAGCTCGACCACGAAACACGCGCCCTGTCCCAACTCACTGATGACCGTCACTGAGCCGCCCATCGCGGCCGCAAGTTCGCGGCATATGGCCAGCCCGAGGCCACTGCCGCCGTGCCGCGCAAGCGTGAGCGCGCCTTCGGCCTGTTCGAAACGCTGGAACAGCCGCCCGCGCTGCTCGGCGCTCATGCCCGGCCCGGTGTCGCGCACTTCCACACGAATGCCCTGCTGCGTGTGCTCGGGCAGTGCCGCAACACGCAGGTGCACGCTTCCACGCTCAGTGAACTTGATCGCGTTGAACAGCAGATTCAGCAGGATCTGCTGCACGCGACTGGCATCGCCATGCAAGGCCGGCGGCAATGCATCGTCAAGCGCGCAGTGGAAGGCCAGCTGCTTCTGCTCGGCACTCGGGCGCACCAGTTCCACCACCTGCCCGACTAATTGACGCAGGTCGAAATCGCGGTAATCCAGGGGCAGTTTGCCGGCTTCGATCCGGGCCAAATCCAGCGCATCGTTGACTAGACGCAGCAAGTGCTTACCGGCCAGTTGGATCGCGCTCGCATACCCTTGCTGACGCCCATCCAACGGGGTCTGCAGCAGCAACTCGCTCATGCCCAATACGCCGGTCATGGGCGTGCGTACCTCGTGGCCCAACGTGGCCAAAAAGCGCGTCTTGGCCAGCGACGCCTGCTCTGCCAACTCGCGTTTGTGTTGCGCCAGCTGCCATTGCGCGCGCATACGAATACGCCGGCGATAAGCCGCAGCCAGCAAGGCGCTCAACAGCAATCCCGACAAACAGATCAGCGCAATACCGATATCGCTGCGCCACCAGGGCGGCCTGACCGAAAATTGCAGCGAACGGACCTGCGAGCGATTGCCCAGCGGGTCGATGCCCTGCAGCGCGAGCTCATAATTTCCAGCAGGCAGGCTGGCGAATTCGCGGATACCCGAGTTGCCGGTGGTTTGCCAGTCCGCGTCAAAACCTTTCAGGAAGCTGCGATATCGATTGGAAAGCGGGTCGCTGTACGACAACAAGCGGCTGACGACCTGCAGCTGGCGGTCCTCCGGGCCCAGCTGGAACGGGCGATCCATTGGCAGGTCGATACGTGCGCCATTACGCAGCACGCTGACATGTTCCAGCTGCAGCGCCGGGACGAACGGTGCAACATCCGGCATCGCCGTATCCAGCAGCACGGTAGAGCCGTCGCTGGTTGCACCAATCAACGTATCGCCGGACATCAACAGGCAATGCTGGATGAATTCCTGACTCGTCAACCCGTCGCGCGTGCCGATATTGCGGACCCGCGCCGGATGCACCGAGGGGTCAATCCGCCACAGTCCGCGCAGACTGGATATCCAGACACGGCCATGCGGGTCGATCTGCATGGCAGAGGCATCGAACCCGCTCATCCCATCCGCCTCGCCTACCTGACGGACCCGCTTCCAGCGGTCTGCAACCTTTTGCCATTGCTCTGCACCGGAAGCCCGATATACCCAGACCGTCTCCGCAGACGGGCTGGCAAATGCCTGGATTTGCGCTCCTTCCATACCTGCCACCGGCACGAAGCGGCCTGACGCATCGTCCCACGCGAACATGCCACCCTCGCCGGCCACCCATACGCGTCCGTCGGGGCCTTGCTCCAGCTGTTGTGTATCGATTGCACGCAGGCCATGCAGGTCTTGCTGGGTAATCCGCTGCAAGACCTTGCCAGTGCGCAGATCGCGCTGCTGCACCATATCGATAAAGGCCATCCACACGGTGTCGCCATGCTCGGAGATCCATTCCGGCGGCGACAACGCCGAGGCAGGCTCGGGCCCATCGGACGGCCAATGAATGAACTCACCAGTGCGCAGATCCATCCGCGACAGGCCAAAACTCAAATTTCCCAGCCACAGGCGTTGCAGACGATCTTCCAGCGCTGATACCAACTCCATCCCTTTGAGATGGGGCGACTGCAGGCCTGTCTGAAACGAGTCGCCGGTGCTGGGATCCAGGCGCAATAGCTGCCCCTGCGCATCGACCTGCCACAAGCCCCCTGAGCGCTGGGCAGGCGCCAGGTTGCAGTAAACTGCATCGCCCGCTGGCACCGCGGGCTTGAGCACGGCACTGCGTTTCCAGTCTGCCGGCAGATAGCCCAGGCCGGTGCCATGCATGGGCACCCACAGCCCGCCATCGGCCGCCTCCATCAAACCGACCACGTTGCGGCGCGACAATGGCCCATCGCCGCTGAGGGCCGGCACCGGCGGACGCTCGCCACGCGTGCGCCACAGACCGCGTCCGCTGCCCAGCCAGAATTCGCCATCCGGCGCCGCCACTGCGCCCCAGAACTCGTTGCCGGGACCAAACATGGTTGACCAGGCAAGCGGCTGCCAGTGACCGTCTGCCCGCAGCACATGCACTCCCGACTCACTTCCCAGCCATAAACGGTCGCCGGCCCACTGCAAACCGAAGATGGCCGACTGCCGGTTCGGTTCGTCCGGTATGTATTGGCGACGCAGTCGCTTGCCGTCGTAATAGGCCAGGCCATTGCTGGTACCGATCCACAGGCGGTGCCGATCATCCACCGTCAGATTCATGACCATGGCCTGATCCAGCGCGCCTTCTAGCTCGCCCAGATTCACCGACGACATCCGTCCGCTGGCATCGATGCGTACAAGCGCACCAGTGGTGGTGCCGGCCCAGATAGCGCCATCGAATGTGGCGATGCTGAAGATCTCGCCGTTCTTCAGCAGTGGGTAGTCGATAGCGTGATAATGACGAAAGCGACTGCGGCCGGCATCCAAGACACTCAACGTCTTGCCGCAGCCCACCCAGACCCGGTCCTGCGCATCGATATGCAATGCCTGCACCGCATTGCAGGGCAACGATGCAGGGTCGGCCGGATCGTGACGCCAGGTCCTGAATCCCGCGCCGTCGTAACGCACCAGACCATCGAACGTTGCAAGCCACAGGTAACCGGCGCGGTCCTGGCTGATGGCAATCACCATCGTCGAAGGCAATCCTTCGCTGGGTCCCACGATCCGAAAGCGCGGCACTTCCGGAATCTTTGCCGCGCACGGCCAAATCGCCGACAACAAGGCCAGTACAACAATGAACACACGCATGTGGGAATCCCTTCCACGTCCAGCCAGCATCCTCGCAACGGAACGTTGCGAGCGCAAGCCAAGCGCGCCTTGTCGGGATGTGTCTAGAATCCGCCTATGACGACCCTCGCCCGCCTGTTGCTTCTTCCCGCCCTGGCCTTGACCAGCCTGGTCGCTACCGCCGCCCCGGTGCGCTACGCGCTGGATACGGTGCACACCCGGGTGCTGTTCGCGGTGGAACATGCTGGCTTTTCAAAAGCATTGGGCACCGTTTCCGGAAGTAGCGGCACACTGGTCTTCGACCCGGACGACTGGGCCGCTGCCCGGCTGGATGTCACCGTGCCGCTGCACCGGGCAGACCTGGGCGATGCCAAGTGGAACGAGGCCACACTGGCACGCAACCTACTCGACGCCGAGCGCTTTCCCGACGCGCATTTCGTCTCCACGCACGTGGAGGCCAGCGGCGAAAACCATGCCAAGGTCACCGGAAATCTGACCCTGCATGGGGTCACCCGCCCGGTCACCCTGGACGTCACCCTCAACGCGCTCAAGCGCCATCCACTCCCGCCGTTCCGCCGTACCGCCGGTTTCTCCGCCACCGCCACGCTGAGCCGTTCCGAGTTCGGGATCGATGCGTGGAAATCGATGATCGGCGACAGCGTCGAACTGCGCATCGAAGCCGAAGCTGTGCGCGAAGGTCGGGCCGACGACGAGACGCCCGAGCCGCAAGCCGCGCCCACGACGCCGGACACTGCCGCCAGCAAGGAATCGGGAACATGAGCCTGAAGAATGTCGAACGCTGGGGTGGTGTCAGCCAGACTCTGCACTGGTTAATTGCATTATTGATCCTGGCCCTGGGCATCGTCGGCCTGACCATGGGCGAGCTGCCCAAGACGCCGAAATACTTCTGGGTCTACACCGCGCACAAATCAGTGGGCTTGACGGTTTTGGCCTTGGTGATCGTGCGGCTGGGCTGGCGCATGTATGCGGGCGCACCGCCGCCGGTCGCCGGCACGCCGCGCTGGCAGGAGCGCATCGCCGGGCTCACCCACTGGCTGCTGTACGCCATGATCTTCGCCATGCCGCTATCGGGCTGGTTGTACGACTCCACCAGCGGCCTGCGGCCGTTCCGCTGGTTCGGCCTGTTCAATGTGCCCAAGCTCAGCCCGCCGGACGAGCAGCTGCGCGCCAACGCGCACTTCATCCATGAGTGGGGCTTCTGGTTGCTGATTGCCGTGGTGCTGGCGCATGCCGGCGCTGCGTTCTACCACCACCTGTTCCAGCGTGATGCCACCCTGGCGCGGATGTTGCCGCGCGGCTGGCTCTCTCCCAAACCATAAGGATTTCCCATGTCGTCCAAGTTGTTTGTTTCTCCGATGCTGGTCGCGGCCTCGCTGGTTGCCACGTTCGCCGCGGCGCCGGCACTGGCCGCCGATTACGTGCAGGCGCCGGGCTCTAGCCTGGTATTCGCCAGCAAGTACGACGGCGAAGTGTTTACCGGCAAGTTCCCCGGCTTCGACACCACGCTGAGTTTCGATCCGGCCAATCTTGCCGGCGCCAAGCTCGACGTGCGCATTCCGCTGGCCAGCGCGGTCAGTGGCAACAACGACCGCGATTCCACCCTGCAGGGCCCGGATTTCTTCAACGTCGCCAAGTTCGCCACTGCGCGCTATCGCGCCGACAAGTTCCGTGCCCTGGGCGGTAATCAATACGCCGCAGACGGCACCCTGGAACTGCGCGGGGTTAGCAAGCCGGTCACGCTGACCTTTACCTGGACGCCTGGCGCGCAGCCGGTGTTGGCGGGCAAGGCCGTGGTCAAGCGGCTGGACTTCGGCGTAGGCGGCGGCGACTGGGCCGACACCAAGACCATTCCCAACGAAACCGCGATCAGCACCAAGGTCGTGTTGAAGGCGAAGTAACGCCACAGGCCGCAACCGGACGCAGCCACTGAGCGGCGGACTACCTCGTCGGGTCCGCCGCTTTTTTGTGCCCGCGGGTCGAGTGACAGCGAAGGACAGCTAGACTCTCGGCTCACTTCAGGGACGCCGCGGATGCGCACACATGGAACCTTGACCCGCTGGAGTACCGATCGCGGTTTCGGCCTCACCCCTGCCCAGCCCGGAGATGATCAGTTCGTGCATATCTCCCCATTCCAGCGCGGCTTCGAAGCGCCGCGCATCGGTGAGGCGCTCTCTTTTGAGACCAAGCCCGGTACAGACGGACGCACCCGTGCGGTGCGCATCGTGCGCGCAGGAACACCTGCATCCAGACATAACATCGCGACGCGAAGCAGTACGTCGCACGAAGAATTAGGCAGGGGCGGATCGGGCTGAGCAAGGTCTTGGTCGTGATGGCCGTCCTCGGTGGAGGCGCCTTTGCATTTCAACAGCGCGCCACACTGAGCGCAGTACTGACGCCTGCACCGGTAGCGGAGCGGCTCGCCTCGCCTGCCCGTCCAGCAGCTGCACCTGCCGCCGCCAGCCAGTTCAGTTGCGGCGGGCGCACCCACTGTTCACAGATGAGCTCCTGCGCCGATGCCCGATACGTGCTGCAGCATTGCCCAGGCACGCAAATGGATGGCGACCACGACGGCGTGCCTTGCGAGGTGACACTGGCATCTGAAGCTCTACTTCATTGCATCCGCGCTGCAGGCATCAGTGCAAACGCACCATTCGCAATGCCTGCGAGCCACGCTGGAGTGGTCACCTCACCGGCACCACTGATCCATCCAGCCAAACACGTAGGCCGACATGATTGAACGGCCACTCCAGCTCGCGCCCGCCGGCATCGCGCAGCACCGGCACACGCGCGCCATAAGCGGCCTCAAGCGCCGCATCGTCATCGATAAACACGCTGTCGAAATCGCCCGCGCCCGCCTGCGCCAGCACTTCCACGGCTTGGTCGCACAGGTGGCAATCGTCGCGTTGAAACAAGGTCAGGGGCATCCGCCGAGCTCTCATGCTGCGCTGCAGCCGTGCCGCAATCGCCGAACGACTAGAATAGCCGCCTTTACGCTCACCTCTTCGGCACGCATGGCTGTCAGCACGTTCGACCTGTTCAAGATCGGTATCGGTCCGAGTTCTTCCCACACCGTGGGGCCGATGCGCGCCGCCGAGCGTTTTGTGCATCGCTGGCTGCTCGATGCCGGGCGCCTGCAGGAAGTGGTACGTATCCGCGCCGAAGTGTTCGGCTCGCTCGCCCTGACCGGCCGCGGCCATGGCACCGACAAGGCGGTGCTGCTCGGGCTGGAGGGCCACCGCCCCAACCTGATCGACCCGGACATCATCCCGGCCACGCTGGAGCGCATCCGCACCAGCAAGCGCATCAGCTTGATGGGCCAGCACGAGATCGCCTTCGACGAAAAGCGCGACCTGCCGATGAACAAGCGGCAGAAGCTGCCGTACCACACCAACGGCATGCGCTTTAGCGCCTACGATGCCGATGAAGCGGTGATCGCCACACGTGATTACTACTCGGTGGGCGGTGGCTTCGTGGTCAACCAGGACGATGCTGCCGACGATCGCATCGTGGCCGACGAAACGCCGCTACCCTACCCGTTCCTCAGTGGCGACGAACTGCTGGCGCAGTGCGCGCGCAGCGGCCTGAGCATTGCCGCACTGATGTTCGAAAACGAAAAGAGCTGGCGCAGCGAAGACGAGATCCGTGCAGGCCTGCGCGAGTTATGGAATGCAATGCAGTCCTGCGTGGAGCGTGGCATCCGTCAGGAAGGCACCTTGCCCGGCGGCCTGAATGTCTCGCGGCGCGCGCCAGCGCTGTACCGCGAACTCTCTTCCAAGCCGGAAGCGGCCATGCGCGATCCGTTGACGACGCTGGATTGGGTCAACTTGTACGCACTCGCAGTCAATGAAGAAAACGCTGCCGGCGGCCGTGTCGTCACCGCGCCAACTAACGGCGCGGCCGGCATCATCCCGGCGGTGCTGCATTACTTTGACCGTTTCTGCTCCGGTGCATCGGAACAACGCATTTTCGATTTCCTGCTGACCGCTGCTGCCATCGGCATCCTGTACAAGGAAAACGCCTCGATTTCCGGCGCCGAAGTCGGCTGCCAGGGCGAAGTGGGCGTGGCCTGTTCAATGGCCGCCGGCGGCTTGGTCGCCGCGCTTGGCGGCAACCCGGGTCAGATCGAAAACGCTGCGGAGATCGGCATGGAACACAACCTGGGCCTGACCTGCGATCCGATCGGCGGCTTGGTGCAAATCCCATGCATCGAACGCAACGCGATGGGCGCAGTGAAAGCCATCAATGCCAGCCGCATGGCCATGCGCGGCGACGGCAAGCACAAGGTCTCGCTGGACAAGGTCATCAAAACCATGCGCGATACCGGCCGCGACATGCAGGACAAGTACAAGGAAACCAGCCGCGGTGGCTTGGCGGTAAACGTCATCGAATGCTGAGCGCGCATTGCCTGGCTTTCATTGATCGCACGCAGAGCGCGCATTACTGACAGCAGCGCGCTCTGCTACGAAAACGCGTTCATTGCAACGGCGCTGCCAACTGGACAACATTTCGCTCAAACGCATGTGTAGGCAACCCCCGCCTGGCGATGCGACGAACTGACCCAAGTTGTAGCGCGCTACAGCATGCCTGATCGAGTTGTACGTCGCCGCTACACACATGCATGTACCGTCGAAGGCTGGATTCCGATGGAGATCGCAATGCGACAGCTTGTCTGCACCCTCGCCCTCGCCCTCGCCCTCGCCCTCGCCCTCGCCATGGCCTGCGGCCCCTTGATGGCACAAGAACGCAGTTACGGCCCGCGCCTGGAAGGCTTCGGCTATCCCTATCCGGTCAAGACCTACGCCTTCACCTCGCAACAGCAGCCGCTGGAAATGGCCTATCTGGATGTCGCGCCCAGCGGCAAGCCCAACGGGCGCACCGCAGTGCTGCTGCACGGCAAGAACTTTTGCGCTGCGACCTGGGAAGACAGCATCGCAGCGCTCAGCAAGGCTGGCTATCGCGTTATCGCGCCGGACCAGGTGGGGTTCTGCAAATCCAGCAAGCCAGCGGCGTATCAGTTTTCGTTCGCCCAGCTAGCCGACAACACGCACGCGCTGCTCAATAAACTAGGTATCGAGCATGCGGTGGTGATCGGGCATTCGATGGGCGGCATGCTCGCGATCCGCTACGCGTTGATGTATCCGCAGGGCACCGAGCACCTCGCCTTGGTCGACCCGATCGGCCTGGAAGACTGGAAGGCCGAAGGCATTCCGTGGCGCAGCGTCGACGCCTGGTACGACAACGAGCTGAAGATCAGCTTCGAGCGGATCAAGAAATATCAGATGGAGGTCTATTACGCCGGCCAGTGGAAGCCGGAGTTCGAACGCTGGGCGCGCATGCAGGCCGGCATGTCGCTGGGGCCCGGCAAGCAGGCGGTGGCTTGGAATCAGGCACTGACCTACGACATGGTGTTCAACCAGCCGGTGGTGTACGAGCTGCCCAAGCTCACGGTACCCACTACGCTGTTCATCGGCCTCAAGGACCGCACCGCGATCGGCAAGGACACCGCACCGCCGGAGGTCAAGGCGCGCGTTGGTGACTACCCCACGCTGGGCAAGCGCGCGGCTGCGGCCATTCCAAACGCGACGCTGGTCGAATTCGCCGACCTCGGGCATTCGCCGCAGGTGCAGGACCCCAAGCGGTTCAATGCGGCCTTGTTGAAGGCGATTGCGCAATAACGGCGTTTCATGGAGTTGAACGTGCCACGCAGTTGCAGTGTCACCGCTGGTGCATGGCCGCAACCGCAATATAGGAGGGTTGCGGCTCGACACTGCGGTGCTTGCCCGCAGTCACGTCCGCGCCAAGCAACAAAGTACAGATCAAACAAGCATGTGTTCTGCGGTTATCAAAACAGCGGCTCAACTTCTAGATCGCCGAGTGCAGGCTTTCCAGTACAACCCGATGGCCGCCCGTTTTACGACTAAAGCACTTTGCCCAGTGCTATCGCGCGACAAGAAGATCGGCAATAAATCGTCTGTCCCGCCGACGGGAGCAGCTGCCTGCAAAGCTCAGCCGCTCATCGCTCAACCCATCACCCAGCCACGATACGCAACACATCATCCAGCAGCGCCGCCGCAGTCACTTCGGCACCGGCGCCTGGCCCCTGGATCAACAGCGGCTGCGCGCGATACCGGTCGCTGCTGATCGCGACCCGATTGTCGGTACCGGCACCGCCGGCCAAGGGATGATCCAGCGCCAACTCGCGCAAGCCCACGCTCGCCCCATGTGCATCCACACGTCCAACGAAGCGCAGGCAACGTCCTGCCGCACGCGCCTGTTGCAAACGTGCGCCCACCACTGCATCCAGCGCGCCCAACTGCGCATCCAGCTCGGTAAGCGGCAGCTTGGAGATGGCGGCCGGCACCAGCGATTCCACATGCACCTGCTCGGCTTCCAGCTGCCAACCCGCGGCGCGCGCCAGGATCAGCAACTTCCGCCGCACATCCTCGCCCGACAAATCGATGCGCGGATCCGGCTCGGTATAACCGGCCGCCATCGCCTCGCGCACGCAATCGGAAAACGCACCACTGCCGCCGTAGCAATGAAACAGCCATGCCAATGAGCCAGACAACACGCCTTCGATCGAATGGATGTTATCGCCGCCCGCGACCAATGCACGCACGCTGCTCAACACCGGCAACCCGGCGCCCACGGTGGCGCTGTCGCCGTAATGCGCGCCACTGGCATGACGCGCAGCATGCAGCGCCTGCGCACGCGACAACGCGGTGCCCTGGCCCAGTTTATTGGCGGTGACCACATGCACACCGCGCAGCAACCATTTGACATGCCAATCGGCGACAACATCGCTGGCAGTGGCGTCTACCAACACATCGCCGGCACGCAGCGCGGTAGTTTCTGCCCACGGCTGCAAGACCGCCTGCCCACGCGGTGCGGCATTGGCCTGTTGCAACGCCTGCTCGGCACTCACACCGCAATCCTGCGCAATACGCGAATTGGCCAGCCAATCGAAGCGCGGCAAACGCAGTTGGCGCTGCTGCAACGCGGTGTAGCGCGTCACGAAGGCGCGCCCCACGGTGCCGGTGCCCAGCAACGCCAGCCGCGGAGTGGGCGTTACCGCAGCGACCAGAGCGCGGCGCGAAACAGGCAGCACCGTGCTCACGCGTCGACCTGTTTACGGTTGGTGGGGGTCAAGGTGGCTTCTGCGCGGGCCAGACCGGCGCGCAGATCGATCAGCAGATCTTCGGCCGATTCGATCCCGATCGACAGCCTCAGCAAGCCATCGGAAATGCCGGCTGCTGCACGCGCTTCGGCGGTCATCGCCGCATGCGTCATCGAGGCCGGATGCGCGATCAGGCTTTCCACCCCGCCCAGCGATTCGGCCAGGGTGAAGTAGCGCAGGCCATCGACGAACGCGCGCACTGCCGCTTCGCCGCCTTCCAACTCGAAGCTCATCATCGCGCCGAAACCCTTCTGCTGACGCGCAGCCAGCGCATGACCAGGATGCGACGCCAACCCCGGGAAATACACTTGATTCACTACCGTATGCCCATCCAGCAATTCGGCGATCGCATCGGCATTTTCCTGATGCACGCGCAGACGTGCGTCCAGCGTGCGCAACCCGCGCAGGGTGAGGAAGGCATCGAACGGCGAGCCGGTCAGGCCCAACGCATTGGCCCACCACACCAGTTGCTGATGCAGCTCCGCGTCGCGCGCCACCACCGCACCGCCCACCACATCGCTATGGCCGTTGATGTACTTGGTGGTGGAATGCAGCACCACATCGGCACCGAACTCCAGCGGCTTCTGCAGTGCCGGCGACAAAAAGGTATTGTCAACCACCGTCAACGCGCCGACCTTCTTTGCAGCTTCGATGACAAAGCGCAGATCGGTGATGCGCAGCAGCGGATTGGACGGGGTTTCGATCAGCACCAACCTGGGCGACTGCGCCAACGCATCGGCCAGCGAACGCGGGTCGGTCAAGTCGGCGGTGATCAGCGCAAAGTGACCTTTCTTGGCCAGCGCATTGAACAGGCGCCAGCTGCCGCCGTACGCATCGTGCGGCACCACCAGCGTATCGCCGGGCTGCAGCAGCGCATTGAGCACCAGATTGATCGCGCCCATGCCGGTGGAGGTGATCACTCCGCCCGCGCCGCCTTCCAGTTCGGCCAACGCTTCGCCGAGCAGGTCGCGGGTCGGGTTACCGCTGCGGGTGTAGTCGTACTGGCGCTTGTTGCCGAAACCATCGAACGAAAAATTCGACGACAGCACGATCGGCGGGGTCACCGCGCCGTAGGCGGTATCGCGGTCGATACCGGCACGCACGGCGGCAGTGGCAGCAGTACAGGGGGCGTCGGTGGGGTCACGAAAGCTCATGCGGTTTCTCCGGTGCTGCGAAGGGCGGTAGTGAGAATTGCGTCGATGCGGTCGATTTCTTTGAGAAAGGCGTCGTGGCCATATGGCGAGCGCAATACGCGCAAGCTGCCGCGCCGGCCCAGACCTTCGACCAGGCTGACCATGTCGGCCAGCGGCACCAGGCGGTCGCCCTCCACCGCCACCACGACGGTGGGCACGCGCACCTGCGCGGGGTCGATGCGATGCAGGTCGATGGATTCGGACAGACGCAGATATGCGTTGACTGGCGTACGCGCCACGTATTGCGCACCGGCGGCGTCCAGATAGTCCTCGGCGGCCACGCGCACGCGGCCATTGATCACTTCCGGCGGCGCATCGAAGCGCTCGCTGAATTCTTCCGGCGTGCGGTAGCTGAGCATGGCGAACTGTCGTGCCAACGCTAGGCCATGATGTTCCGCGCATTGCAGCTGACCCAGCGCCACCGCGCGGCGCTGCAATGCACGCCAGGCTGCGGCATAGGGGTGGGCGCGATGCGCACCGCTCACTGCAACCAGAGTGCCGACGCGGGCCGCATGGCGGATGGCGAACTGCAATCCAACCAGCGCGCCGTAGGAATAGCCGACAAAACCGAGCAATCGTCCGATGCCTAGCGCGTCCAGCAACGCAGCGATCGCATCGGCCTGATCGGCGGTATCAATCGGCGCGTCCAGGCTGCCATCGGCGCCGAGAAAATCGAAGGCCAGCAGACGCCGCGCGGCAGGATCCAGCGCGCGGCCGCTACCGACCAGCCCATCCACCCAACCCTTCTCGGGAAACAGCGCACTGGCGGCCAGATGACGGTGCGCAGAAATGCCGCCAGCCACGAACACCACCGGCGCATTAGTCGCGCCGATCAATTCATAGCGCAGCCGCAACTCGCGCATGCCGGCGTGGCGCATCGGCAAAGCGATGACGAGTTCGCCGCGCACGGCAGTGATGGCTTGGTCGCTGGTGGCGGGGATGTCGAAATCGTTGGTAGACGGCGATGCTGTATTCACGAGGCTCATGGCGGTATCCAGGGTGGATCGGCCATCGAGCTTCGCGGAGCTCGCGTTCGACGTGCACAAGGCACGATTCGAACCATCTTTCGGCGGACGCGGGGTCCCCGCAGGATTTGGCACCAAACGCGGACGCTTGCGCGCTCGCTGGCTGCCCCGGCATCAAAGGGCCTGTCCCTCCGCCGGTCTCGATGGTGAGGTCAAGATGCCAGCGGATTGTTGCAATGTCAATCTCTTCATGCGGATGGAAAGATATATTTTCATTCGATACCACTCCGACCGGTGATGGGCCGCATACTTGCGCCCCTTTTGTTTGAGTCGATGGCGTGCCTCACCTCGTGCCTCGCACTGCCCTGTCGGCCTTGAACGTGACGTTCGTTTTGCTACTGGCCTGCGCGCGCCCGGTAGACGCACAGCAGCGTTGGCGTTGGCACTGGCCCGGCGTTGCCGCAACGCAGTCACTGCCCTCACAATCCGCGCCGGCCACCATCGGTACAGGCGCTGCGCTGCAACTGGAATGGCAGGCCCCGGTCTACCTGGCCTGGGTCACCAATCCAGTGGCCGGGCCGGCGCAACTGCGCCTTAGCGCACCGCCCAGCGAGGATTACCGCGCCATGCCGCAATTGCCGCTGACGTTCGAATTGGCCGCGCATGAGCGCCGCTTAGTGACCCGGCTGTATCCAGCCAGCAACCAGCGCACCCTGGGCGGGCTTGGGCTCATGCTCGACGTGGTGCCGGGCGATCCGCGGGCTACCCCGCAGCCCGTGCTCTATCAGCTGCCATTCCGCGGCGTGCCGGTGCAGGTTGCGCAGGGCTTTGGCGGACACTTCAGCCATGCCGATCCGCCCAACTGGTACGCGGTCGACTTCGCAATGCCGCCGGGCACGCCGGTCCTGGCAGCGCGCGGCGGCGTGGTCATGCAGGTGCAGCGCGATGTCGTCGACAACAGCCCGAACGACCCCGCAGCCGGCGGCGGCAACCTGGTGCGCGTGCTGCACGCCGATGGCAGCATGGCCATTTATGCCCACCTGGCGCCCGACGGCGTGGCCGTGCGCCCGGGCCAGGCGCTATGCATCGGCGAGCGGCTCGGCGCATCCGGCAATACCGGCTTCAGCACCGCGCCGCACCTGCATTTCGCAATCCAGCGCAATGCCGACATGCGTTTGGTCTCGCTCCCGTTCCGCATGCTCGGCCCGCAGGGCGAACTGCAGTTTCCCTCGCCAGCCCCGTGAGGCTTGGCCCCGGCCACGGCGCCAGCCGATATCGAGGGCGCCAACTCTGCCCAAAAGGCGTAGTGCAGCGAAGCCGCTATAATCATCGGCTTCCTCAGTTTCCGCAGGCGTCCGACCGGGCGCGCACCGCCCATGTCCGATGTCTCCAACGAAGCCGCGCGCCGCCGCACCTTCGCCATCATTTCCCACCCCGATGCCGGCAAGACCACGCTGACTGAAAAGCTGTTGCTGTTCGGCGGCGCGATCCAGATGGCCGGCTCGGTGAAGGGCCGCAAGGCCGCACGCCATGCCACCTCGGACTGGATGGCGTTGGAAAAAGAGCGCGGCATCTCGGTGACCTCCTCGGTGATGCAGTTCCCGTACGAGGGCAAGATCGTCAACCTGCTCGACACCCCAGGCCACGCCGATTTCGGCGAGGACACCTACCGCGTGCTCACCGCGGTGGACTCGGCACTGATGGTCATCGACGTAGCCAAGGGCGTGGAAGAACGCACCATCAAGTTGATGGAAGTCTGCCGGCTGCGCGACACCCCCATCATGACCTTCATCAACAAGCTCGACCGCGAGGGCAAGAACCCGATCGATCTGCTGGACGAAGTGGAAACCGTGCTCGGCATCCAGTGCGCACCGGTCACCTGGCCGATCGGCATGGGCCAGCGCCTCAAGGGCGTGGTGCACCTGATCACCGGCGAAGTGCATCTGTACGAACAGGGGCGCAATTTCACTCGCCAGGATTCGACCATCTTTCCGTCGCTAGATGCGCCCGGCTTGGTCGAAAAGATCGGCGAGCAGATGCTGGCCGAACTGCGCGACGAACTGGAACTGGTGCAGGGCGCCAGCAATCCGTTCGATCTGGATGCGTATCGCGCCGGCCAGCAGACCCCGGTGTTCTTCGGTTCGGGCGTCAACAATTTCGGCGTGCAGCCGCTGCTGGATTTCTTCATCGAACACGCACCGCCGCCGCAAACGCGCGAGACCACTGGCCGTCGCGTGGAGCCCACCGAAGCCAAACTGAGCGGCTTCGTGTTCAAGATTCAGGCCAACATGGACCCGCAGCATCGCGACCGCGTGGCGTTCATGCGCGTGTGCTCCGGCAAGTTCACCGCCGGCATGAAAACGCTGCACGTGCGCAGCGGCAAGGACGTCAAGCTCGCCAATGCGCTGACCTTCATGGCCTCCGATCGCGAGATCGCCGCCGAGGCGTGGCCGGGCGATGTCATCGGCATCCACAACCACGGCACCATCTCCATCGGCGACACCTTCACCGAAGGCGAACCGCTGTCGTTCACCGGCATTCCCAACTTCGCACCGGAGCTGTTCCGCCGCGCGCGTCTGCGCGACCCACTCAAGCTCAAACAATTGCAGAAGGGCCTGGCGCAGCTGTCCGAAGAAGGCGCCACCCAGTTCTTCCGCCCGCTGATGAGCAACGATCTGATCTTGGGCGCGGTTGGCGTACTGCAGTTCGACGTGGTGGCGTACCGGCTCAAGGACGAATACGGCGTGGATGCGATCTTCGAGCCGGTGAGCGTCACCACCGCACGCTGGGTGCACTGCGACAACGCCAAGAAACTGGAAGAATTCCGCGAGAAAAATGCCGGCAACCTGGGCATCGATGCGGCTGGCCAACTGGTCTATCTGGCACCGACCCGGGTCAACTTGCAGCTGGCCCAGGAACGCGCGCCGGAGGTGCGTTTCTCGGCCACTCGCGAACATGCGCATGCCAAGGCAATCGATTGACCTGCGCGTAACCGTCGGCAAGCGTGCGCCACCGCCGGCGATGCGAATTGCTCGCAATTACGGTACCTTTTTGGCATGAACGCAGACGCCTCCCACTCGACCGACCTGCGCGACGAAATTGCCAGCGCCGTGACCCACGGCCTGGGTGCCATTGCCGCATTGGCCGGTGGTTCGGTGCTGATTACGCTGGCCGCCATCTATGGCGATGGCTGGAAATTGGCCACCGCCATCGTGTTCAGTGCCACGCTGGTGTTGCTCTACGTCGCCTCCACGCTGTTTCATGCCATTCCGCATCCGGGCGCCAAGGCGCGCCTGCAGGTGCTGGATCATTGCGCGATCTATCTGTTGATCGCCGGCACCTACACCCCGTTTACGTTGATCAATCTACGCGGCCCATGGGGCTGGGGATTGTTCGCTGCCATCTGGACGATCGCCGCCGCCGGGGTGATCTTCAAACTGTTTTTCACCGGCCGCTTCCGATTGCTATCGACGGTGCTGTATCTGGCCATGGGCTGGATGATCATCGTGGCGGTCGAGCCGTTGCTGCGCTCGGTCGACAGCTGGTCGCTGTGTTGGCTGCTGGCCGGTGGGCTCTTCTACACGCTGGGCACGTATTTCTATCAACGCGACAACCAGCGTTACTTCCATGCGATCTGGCACTTGTTCGTGCTTGCCGGTAGCGCTTGCCACTTCGTTGCGGTGATTGCGCAGGTGATGTGATCGGTGACCTTCGGCGCGTTCGCGCGCCGTGCACGAGCCATCGCCAACCATTGCGCACGTGAAAAACGCGCCCGCCTCCGCTGCTGCTTCGCCCTCGCACGCATCGCGCCGTCGACGCTGGTGGATCGGGATCGGCATTGTTGCCGTGCTGGTGGCGATCTTCATGTTGCTGTTCGACTGGAACTGGTTGCGCGGGCCGGTCGAACGTGCGGTCAGTGCGAAGACCGGGCGCGAATTTCATCTCGGTCATCTGGATGTCGATCTGGGCCGCACCATCACGGTACGCGGCGAGCGATTGAGCCTGGGCAATGCATCGTGGTCCAAGCGCGGTGCGATGGCCGAGTTGAACGCGGCCGAGATCGATGTCGAACTCTGGCCGCTGCTGCGCGGCAAGCTGCAGTTGCCGGAAATCCGGCTGGAACACCCCACGCTGTTGCTGGAAGCCGGCAACGACAGTCACCCGGGCAACTGGGTCTTCGACCAGTCCGATAGCGACGGCAGCATGCCGCGCCTGGGTCGCCTATTGGTGAACAACGGGCGTCTGCAATATATCGACGACGCCAGCCGCTCGGATGTGGATGTCGTCATTAACAGCCTGGCACCTCCCAGCAGCGACCAACGCGCCGCCCCGATCGGCATCGACGGCAAAGGCCGCTGGAAGGGCTACCCGTTCTCGCTCAAGGGCAATACTGCGTCACCGTTGGAATTGAGCCAAAGCGAACACCCTTTCCGCATTGATCTTCGCGGCAGCGCCGGCGCTACGCGGACGCATGTGCGCGGCACGTTGACCAATCCGTTCCAGTTCCGTGTATTCGACCTGCAGATGGCGCTCAGCGGCCAGGATATGGAAGAACTGTATCCGCTGATCGGCGTCGCGATGCCATCCACGCCACCCTACAAGCTGGACGGCCGCTTGCGCCGCGATGGCGATGTCTGGCGCTACGAGAAGTTCACCGGCACTGCCGGCGATAGCGATCTTTCTGGCACTGCAGAAATCGACCTACGTAACAAGCGCCCCATCCTGCGTGCGGACCTGGCCTCCAAACGGCTGGATTTCGACGATCTGGCCGGCTTCGTCGGTGCGCCGCCCAAGACCGGAGCCAATGAATCGGCGAATGCCGAGCAGAAAAAGCAGGCCGCGCAACTTGCCGCCAGCGCGCGCGTTCTGCCGACCACGCCGTACGACTTGTCCAAATTGCGTGCAATGGACGCGCAGGTGCGTTGGCGCGCGCAGCGCATCAACGCGCCGTCATGGCCATTGGACGACATGGACGCCGCGCTGACGTTGAAGGATGGCGTGCTGCAGCTGGATCCCTTGAACTTCGGCGTCGCTGGCGGCGATATCCGCTCCACCATCCACATGGATGCGCGCAACGCCGTGATCACCACCCAGCTGAAAGCCGGCATCCGCGGCATTCGTCTGGATCAGCTATTTCCTGACGCCACGCTCGCCAAACAGGCCTCTGGCGCGATCGGCGGTGAGTTGGATCTGCGCGGCCGCGGCAACTCGATTGCAGCCATGCTTGGCAGCGCCGATGGCAGCATCGGGGTCGGCATGGGCCGCGGACATGTCGGCAATCTGATCATGGAACTGGCCGGCCTGGACATCGCGGAATCGTTGAAATACCTGATCACCAAAGACCGGCAGATCCCGGTGCGCTGCATCTTCGGCGACTTCGGCGTGCAAGACGGGCTGATGCAATCGCGTGCGCTGGCCTTCGACAGCACCGACACCATCATCGTCGGCGAAGGCAATATCAGCCTCAAGAATGAAACCCTCGATCTGCTGCTACGCCCGCGCCCGAAAGACCGCAGCATCCTGAGCCTGCGCTCGCCGCTGCGGATCGGCGGCACCTTCAAAGACCCCAGCTTCCGCCCCGACTTCAAGGCACTGGGCATGCGCGGCGCGATTGCGGTTGCACTGGGCAGCATCGCCCCACCGGCTGCCCTGCTTGCGACCTTTGAACCAGGCCCCGGCAAGGACAGCGATTGCGGCGGCAAGTACGCGCAGTAACGCGCTGCAGCATCGACTGGCGATATAACGCTGCAGTTGGTCGATATCCTGCGGCTGCGCTTCGATCACTGCCTTGACCAGGTCGCCGATCGAAATCAGACCTTGCACGCGGCTGTTTTCGACCACCGGCAGATGCCGGAAGCGTCCGTCGCTCATCAGTTGCATGCAGCGCTCCACCGTGTCCGACGGCGACACCGTCACCACCTCGGCGCTCATGATCCCGGCGACGCTGGTGGTCGAAGATGCGCGATCACGCAGCACCACTTTGCGCGCGTAGTCGCGTTCAGAAACGATGCCGATCAGGCGCGGCCCATCCATCACCAACACCGCGCCGATGGCCTTTTCGGCCATCAGGCGGATCGCCTCGATCACCGCGGCATCGGCCGCAACCGCGAACACCTCAACCTGTTAGCCCCCAACAGCTGTCGTACGGTCTGCATGGCCCGCTCCGCGCTTGGTCTGGTCACCCCACAGCCTCCCCCCCACCGCACCGCGGTGGGTATCAACCACATACAGTGGGCGCTGCTTGGCCTCGTCGTACAAGCGGCCCAGGTATTCGCCAATCAGCCCCAAGGCAATCAGCTGGATGCCACCCAGAAATAAGATGACCGACATCATGGTCGGCCAACCCGCCACCGGGTCGCCCACCAGCGCGGCCTTGATGACGACCCAACCGCCGAACAGGAACGCACACAACGCAGTGAGCAAGCCCAGATACGTGGCCGCCCGCAGCGGCACCGTCGAAAAACTGGTGATGCCGTCGAGTGCGAAATTCCACAGCCTCCATACGGTGAACTTGCTGTTTCCGGACAAACGCGGCGCACGCCGATACGGCAGCGCTACCTGACGAAATCCGACCCAGCCGAACAACCCCTTCATGAAACGGTGGCGCTCGCGCAGCTGTTGCAAAGCAGCCACCACACGCGGCGACAGCAAGCGAAAATCGCCGGTATCGGCAGGAATCGGGGTGCGCGACAAGCGCCGGATCACCCGGTAGAACGCATGCGCGGCGCTACGCTTGAGCCAACTCTCGCCCTCGCGAAACACCCGCGTGCCGAAGATGTTGTCGTAGCCGCTGCGCCACAGCGCAACGAATTCCGGTATCAATTCCGGCGGATCCTGGCCATCGGCATCCAGCAGTACCACCGCACCCGGCAGCACATGATCCAGCCCCGCAGAAATCGCTAACTCCTTGCCGAAATTGCGCGATAGCCGCACCGCACTGACGTTGGCATCGGCTTCGGTAAGCGCATGCAATACGTCCCAGGTGCTGTCGGTGCTGCCGTCGTCAACATACAGCACATGCGTCTGCAACCCATGCAATTGCGCCAATACTGCGCACAGGCGCGGATGCAGCAGGGGAATGCTGGTTTCTTCGTTGAAGGCCGCGATGACCACGGTCAGGCGCTCAGTGGCGACCGGCAGTTGGACAGTATCGATAGTGCTCACCCTTATGGTGCCTGTAGATACGCAGGGCCGCCCAACTGGAGCGCCTGCCGCTGGATCCATGCGGTACGCCGCTGCACGAATGCACCGGGACGGCGCGCGTCGTAACGCCGTGGCGATGGCAACACCGCCGCCAGGCGCGCCGATTCGGTCGGCGACAAGCCTGCCGCATCCTTGCCCCAAAACTGCTGGGCAGCCGCTTGCGCGCCGTACACCCCGTCGCCAAATTCGGCCACGTTGAGATATATCTCCAAGATACGTTGCTTGGGCCAGAACAGCTCGATCAACACCGTGTACCAAGCTTCCAGGCCCTTACGCACCCAACTGCGGCCCTGCCACAGGAACACATTCTTGGCGACCTGCTGGCTGATGGTGCTGGCGCCACGCACGCGCCCGCCGCGGGCATTGTGATCGCGCGCTTTCTCGATCGCCTGCAGATCAAACCCGTGGTGCATCGGGAATTGCTGATCCTCCGCAGCTACCACCGAAATTGGCAGGCTGGCGGCGATCTTGTCGTAATCACGCCACTGCTGATGCAGCGAAAAACTCCAATCGCCCTCACCCCAGGCTTCCAGATAACGCCCCACCATCATGCTGCTGATCGGTGGATCGACCACCCGCAAGACCAGCACCTGCAGCACACTCGCCGCGGCAAACAGCAGCGGTGCCGCCAAGACCCAGCGCAGCCAGCGCCTGGGCCGCGATGGCGCCGCTTGCTTGTCATCCCATGCATCCGTCCCCATTGTTCGCTACGACCTTCAATCCCGATGCCTGCCGCATTATCCGGCAACACGCGTCACTTACGTCCGATGTTCCCATGACCGATCACGATCAGCTTTCCCGTTTCCTGCTGCCCGCCGCCGGCGTGCGCGGCGTCCACGTGCGCCTGACCAAGGCCTGGCACGACATCCAGGGAGCCGCTGAGTACCCGCCTGCCGCGCGCCAATTGCTTGGCGAAGCGGCCGTGGCCGCTGCCCTGTTCACCGGCCACACCAAGGTCGACGGACGCCTTTCGGTGCAGTTACGCGGCAACGACACCTTGCGCACCCTGTTTGCCGAATGCACCGCCGCCGGCACCTTACGCGGCATCGTGCAGCTGGCTGACGGCGTCGATGCGCCGACTGATTTGCGCGAGCTGGGCGAAGCCGCCCTGTTGGCAATCACCATCGAAAACCCCGGCCTGGACCCGCGTGAGCCGCAGCGCTACCAGAGTCTTGTCGGCATGCAGGCACCGGACCTGGCCGAAGCCTTCGAAACCTATTTCCAGCAGTCCGAACAGCTACCGACGCGCCTGTTGCTGGCCGCAGGACCGGATCAGGCCGCCGGTCTGTTGTTGCAGAAGCTCCCCGGCGATGAAGGTGATAACGACGGCTGGACCCGAATCGGCGCCTTGTTCGACACCTTGGGCGCACCGGAGCTGCTCTCGGTGGCCGGCCAAGACCTGCTCCACCGCCTGTTCCACGAAGAAGAGCCGCAGTTGCTCGGCAGCAAGCCGCTCAGTTTCGGCTGCTCCTGCTCGCGCGAACGGGTCGCCTCGATGCTGCAATCGCTGGGCGAAGAAGAGGCACGCGCGGCCGCCGAGGCGACAGGCGAAGTCGAGGTGCGTTGCGAATTCTGCGGCCGTGAGTATCACTTTCCGTTGACCGCACTGGACGTACTTTTCAGCGCAGCGCAGCCGCTGCAGGAAGCGCCGGAAAGGTTGCAATAGATAGCGATGGCGGTTGCGTTTGGGGGGACACAACCACTTGTTAAATAATCATAAAAGCCCTAGCATCCTACCTGCCCGCTCTCGGGAACTTAACAACTGCCGCTGGGTCTGACCTCTGGTATGCGACACCTACTGCGCCTCCCGCTAGCTTTGATGGTTGCCCTCGCGGCAGCCACAGGCGTGCACGCGCAGTCGGCGCCTTCGCAACAGTTCCGCGAGAGCACCATCCTGCCGGTGTGGAACAAGGGCAGCGGCAAGGTCGAAGCCTTTCTGTACCTAGAGCCTACTGGCGAGCAGAAGGCCGGTGCCCGCTGGCACTTTGGCCGTAATTCGCTGGATGCAGCGTTCGGCCTGACCTCAGGCGACTCGCTGGGCCTGATCTGCAACAGCAGTCGCGGCACCAATATCAATGGACTGGCCAGCCATTGCCTGCTTGCAGGCATTGGCGATGATGAAGAAGACAGCGCCGCCGCATCGCGCCGTGTCTCCGGCACGCTGGGTTTCAATCGCGGCGGCGCTCGCGTTGGCGTCACCGCCGCTACCGGTCGCGACACCCTGCCGGCCTGGCTCATTGGCGCCGGCAAGGCCCCACTGACCCGCGTCGAGCAGAACGATCTAACCGTTTTCGGCCAGAAAAACATTGGCCGCGAAGGCTTCGTCTCGATCGGTGGCACCTACGCCCGGGCACGACTGGTACCGTTGGCCGACGTCTCACCCGCGATCGCAGACCAGTGGGATACCAAGACACTTAGCGTGGGTGGCGGCTACGGCGCCTTCAGCGCCAACGTCATTGGCCGCGTCGTCGACGTGCCCGGTCAGCCCGAAAAATGGGAAGGCCTCGGCCTGGGCCTGACCTGGCGCACCCCCTGGAGCGGCCAGCTCACCGTCGGTGCCGAGAACGTCATCTCCCGCGGCAAGAACCCGTTCGCACCAAGCAACGAGAGCAATAGCGACGGGACCGTGCCGTATGTCAGATACGAGCAAGACCTGTAAGTCACTGATTCCATTAAACTTCTCCAAACGCCACCGGCTTGCAGCCGGTGGCGTTTTTCGTTTTAGATCGTCCGTCCGACCACTGCCTTCACAACTCTCTTCTTTTTCATTAACGGGACTTTAATTTCTGTCGCAACGCATATACCATCGGTTCACCCTGACGTTTTGGATCCGCTTCTTTCGGAACCCCCGCCAGGCAAACAACCCTTGGCAGTACCCAAGATCACTTGGAGAGAGAGCTAATGAATTGCAAGTCCAACAAGCTGCGCGATGCAGTTGTCCTCGCGCTTGTCGTGAGCGTGGGCGGTACCGGTACCGCCATCGCCCAGGAAACCGGTGCAACCAACCTCGACAAGATCGAGGTAACTGGCTCGCGCATCCGTCAGGTCGACAGCGAGACCGCGCAACCTGTGCTGCTGATCAGCCGCGATCAAATCGAGAAGCAGGGCTTTAAGTCGGTTGCAGACATTCTGCAGAATATCCCTACTGCGGGCTCGCCGGCCATCAGCCGCACCTCGCCCTTGAGCTCCGGCGAGAATGTCGGCGGTTATTACATCGACCTGCGAAACCTGGGCGCTAACCGCACTCTAATCTTGGTGGACGGGCACCGTCTGGGCATCACCAACGGTGGCCTGCAAGATGTGGCGTCGATTCCGTCGGTAATGGTTGAGCGCATTGAAGTTCTTAAGGACGGTGCGTCGACAATTTACGGGTCGGACGCGATTGCTGGCGTCATCAACATCATCACCCGCAAGGATTTCGAAGGCGCTGAAGCTAACGTCTACATTGGCCAATGGGGCCAAGGTGACGGTCAGCGTGACGTGTATGACTTCACGATGGGCTTTCGTGGTGATCGCGGCTCGCTGACTGCCGGCGTCGAATACACCAACGAAGATCCGGTTTGGGCACGTAACCGCTGGTTTAGCCGCGCCCGATTCCCGACTGGAGAAAAGACAGATCCGCGTCCGGGCGGTCTTTCCGGAACGACTGAATTTGGTCGTTTTGCCTACACCAATGCTGCTGGCGGCACCTCCACGCGCACCCTGCGCCGCGACGTTGCGGGGCTAGATCCGGCTGACTTCTCTAGCTATCGCGCGCTTAACAGCACAGATACTTCCAATCCTTCACTGGAATCCACGGTATACAGCGGAATTAAGCGTAAGTCGGCGTTCCTCAACGGACACTTCGATTTCACCGACAATGTCGCGTTTGATACCAGCGTGCTGTATACCGACCGCGAGTCGTTCGCACAGAATGCCGGTTACCCCATGCAGAGCGCCAACTTCGACTTGAGCAGTGGCGGCCTCTCCATCGATAGCGTCTTCAATCCCCTGGGAAATCAGGCGACCGGCACGCTGCCTGCTGGCGTAGACCCGCAGGCCGTCCAATATGTTCGGCGTGGCTGGGAAGTTCCGCGCGAAGTCCAGAACAATCTGACCACCTCGCGATTCACCGGCAAGTTTACCGGTAGTTTCAATTTGGGCGAGAAGTACTGGGATTGGGAAGCCGGCTTCCTCTACAACCAGAACAAGGGCACCCAGATCAGCACGGGTAATCTCAACACCTATGCTGTCGGGCAAGCTACTGGCCCATCGTTCATCAACTCTGATGGTGTGGCACAGTGCGGCACTGCCGCGAGCCCGATCACCCTTGGCTTCGGCCCCGGGGCATGCACGCCCTGGAATCCGCTGGTTCCGTTCGGCTACAACGCTCCGAATGGCTTGAATGACCCCAATGTGAAGGCTTACCTGTATCAGCCAGGCCAAGCGCTGTCCGAAACCACGACTAAGAACTACTTCGCAAGCGTCTCCGGCATCCTTGCCTCGCTGCCGGCCGGTGATCTGGGCGTAGCGGTGGGCGTGGAACGTCGCGAAGAAAATGGCTCTTTCTCGCCGGATGCACTCGCACAGACAGGTATCTCGACGGATCTGGCTGCCGGCCCGACGCGCGGTGGCTATAACCTCAACGAGGTCTATGCAGAGTTGCAGGTTCCGTTGCTGGCAGACCTTCCTGGCGCCAAAGAATTAAGCGTCACGCTGGCATCGCGCTATTCGGATTACGACACTTTCGGCAATACGACAAACAGCAAATTCGGATTCAAGTGGAAGCCGTTTGAATCTGTGTTGGTTCGTGGAACATGGTC
This sequence comes from Xanthomonas vasicola, assembly GCF_000772705.2. Classification (GTDB taxonomy): domain Bacteria; phylum Pseudomonadota; class Gammaproteobacteria; order Xanthomonadales; family Xanthomonadaceae; genus Xanthomonas; species Xanthomonas vasicola. Next base: position 35,731 of record NZ_JSBW02000039.1, on the reverse strand, counting down.
GGAAGGCTTCCGCGCGCCGACCGTTGCAGACTTGTTTGGTGGCCTGTCGCAGAGCTTCGAAAACTACACCGATCCGTGCGATACCTCGTTCGGCCCAGCCGCCGGCAACCCGCGATGCCTAGCCGATGTACCGGCGGGTTTCCGTCAACTTAATGCGTCAGGCGTCGCTCCAGCACCGGGACCTGGCGAACAGACGAATGTGCCTTTCGTATCCGGCTCGACTCCTACGCTGACTCCGGAAACCTCAACATCCAAGACGCTTGGACTGGTATGGAGCCCCGGCTTTATCACCGGCCTGAACGCCTCGTTGGATTGGTGGAATATCCGTATCGAAAACACCATCGTTGGGGACACGCCGACCGACCTGTTGGATGATTGCTACCTGCGCGGTATCGAGTCGCGTTGCGTCGGCTTTACCCGTAACGCAACCGGCAACATCACCAGCCTGTCGTTCGGTCTACGCAATGCAGGCTATGTTGAAACTGAAGGCTTCGACTTCGATCTTAATTATCGCTTCGAGACGCAGTGGGGCAACTTCACCACATCGCTGTTGAACACCTACGTGTCTAAGAACGAGCTAAAGGCCGACAACAGCACCAATCCGCCGAGTCAGCAGAACGGGTACGGTGGTAACTTCCGCGTTCGCTCGAATCTCTCGGTGAACTGGCAGTGGGACGATTGGTCTGTGACCTGGAGCGCGCGTTACTACTCGCGCACCAAGGAGCGTTGCTTCGCAACCGATCGTTGCAGCCTTCCTGACTTCACCGCTCCTGAGTTCCAGGGTTCAACGGTTGGGATGAACGAGCTGGGTTCAAATACCTTCCACGATCTGCAAGTGGCTTATGCTCTTCCGTGGAACGCGACGGTTGCCGTGGGTGCGAACAACATCTTCGAACACTACGCGGCTCCCGCTTATGGTCAACCCAACTCTGGCTACTCCTACTACGGTGGCTACGACATTGGGCGCTTCATGTACATGAAGTACCAGCAGCGTTTCTGATTTAAATCGGAAACAAGTGTGAAAAACGGCCCCTTACTTAAGGGGCCGTTTTTTATGGTGACCCAAGATTTGGCAAATCGTTCGAGCTGAGCCACAACGATCAGCTCACACCGGAATCAACGTCTGAATCACATGCTCAACATAGGCTTCGAAATCTTCGCGGGCCTGCTTGGGCTGTTGCAATTGCAGTGAAAGCTGCAAAAAGCCGACGTAGGCGGCGTACGCCAGGCGGGCGCGGTGTTGGGCGTCGGTGCGAGAGAGGCCGGCCTGCCGGAAGGAGGCGATGAGGTAATCGAGGCGGCGTTGCGAGACGCGGTCGATGACCGGGCGTACGGCGGGGTGGTCGAGTGCCTTGAGCAGTTCGCTGTAGATGACGTGCGGTTTGACTTCGTGGGCAACCAGCTGGAACAACGCGCGTAAGCGTGCGCTGGGGTCGGGAACGTCTTCCAGACTGCCGAACACTTCTTTTTGCTCGAAGATTTCCCAGCGCTCAAGGGCGGCCTGCAGCAGCGCGTCGCGCGAGGGGAAGTGCCAGTAAAAGCTACCTTTTGTGACGCCGAGCCGGCGTGCCAGCGGCTCGACTGCAACCGCGCCCACGCCTTGTTCGGCAATCAGGTCGAGCGCGGCCTGTGCCCAATCGTCCGCGCTAAGGCGGTTGCCGCGACCAGAGCTGGCGCGGGGCGTGGTGAGGCTGGAGGAGTCGATGGTGTCGTTCATAGCGCGATTTAACCATACGCTTGAGTCAGTTGCAGTATGCATCACGTAATTGACATACAAGCGCCACGATTCAATGGCTTAACCGTCCATACGATTGAGTATTGACAACCCCGGCATGCGACCATACCATTAAGTATGGTCATTTCACTCGCTAGCCTCGCCCCCATTGCGTCAGTGTCCAGCGTCAACACTGGTGATGCTGTGCTTGCCGTGTCGATGCGGGGGGCCGAACACGCGCCGTCGGTATTGTTCGCGCATGGCTTCGGACAGACCCGACATGCCTGGGAAGCCACTGCCACGACGCTGGCTGAAAAGGGCTACCGCACCCTGTCATACGACGCGCGTGGGCATGGCGACTCGAGCGTCAATGCTGCGGACCTGCCCTACTCGGCAACGCAATTCACCGACGATCTGATCGTGCTGGCCGGCGAGCAGCCCGAGCCACCGGTGCTGGTTGCCGCGTCGATGGGGGGGTTGTTCGGGTTACTGGCAGAAGCGCGCTGGCCGGGACTGTTCCGCGCCATCGTGCTGGTCGACATCACGCCTCGCTGGGACACCACCGGTGTAGAGCGCATCCTGCGCTTCATGACCGCGCATCCGGACGGCTTCGCATCGCTGGATGCAGCCACAGATGCGATCGCTGCATATCTGCCGCACCGCCCGCGCAAAACGGCAAGGCAATTGCAGGCATTGCTGCGGCAGCGCGCCGATGGGCGTTGGTACTGGCACTGGGATCCACGTTTGGTCGACGAGCTGGCCGGCCAGGACGCCCAGCTACAGCAGCGTGCGTTGCTGGATGCGGCAGCACAGGTGCGTTGCCCGATGTTGCTCATCAGCGGCGGACGCAGCGATCTGGTGACGCCAGCCAACATCGCCGAATTCCTCTCCATCGCGCCGCATGCGCAGCATGTGCATCTGCCCGATGCCACGCACATGCTGGCAGGCGACGACAACACCACATTTACCGCCACCGTGTTGCATTATCTGGACGCACTGCCGGCGGCTTGCACCATCGCAGCGTCCAACACTACCGAGCATGTCACTGGAGCAAGACCATGAGCATCATTGCACCGTTCCTCCTCGTCATCCTGGCGGCGGGTATCGCTGCCTATCACCGGATGCGCCTTGCCACGTGGGTTGCGATCAGCGCCTGTGTGCTGGTGGCGTGCTGGCTGCTGGGTGCCAATCTCACCGCCACCATCGTGGCCGCCGCACTGGTGGTGCTGGTCTCCGCACCTGTGCTGCTGCCGTTCCTGCGCAAGCCACTGCTGACCACGCCGCTGATGGGCTTCTTCCGCAAGGTGCTGCCGCCGCTGTCGCAAACCGAGCGCATCGCCCTGGAAACCGGCTCGGTCGGTTTCGAAGGCGAGCTGTTCACCGGCGATCCGGATTGGCAGAAGCTACTGAACTATCCCAAGCCCGAACTCACCGCCGAAGAGCAGGCCTTCCTGGATGGCCCGGTGGAAGAGCTATGTAAGATGATCAACGACTGGGAAATTACCCATGTCCACGCCGACCTGCCGCCGGAGCTCTGGGACTTCATCAAGAAGAACAAGTTCTTCGGCATGATCATTCCCAAGCAGTACGGCGGGCTGGGTTTCAGCGCGCTGGCGCACCACAAGGTGATCCAGAAGCTGTCCTCGATCTCCAGCGTGGTCAGCTCCACCGTCGGCGTGCCCAACTCGCTCGGCCCCGGTGAGCTGCTGCTGCACTACGGCACCCCCGAGCAGAAAGACTATTACCTGCCACGCCTGGCGGTCGGTGCGGAAGTGCCGTGTTTCGGCCTGACCGGTCCGTTCGCCGGCTCCGATGCCACCTCGATTCCGGACTACGGTATCGTCTGCAAGGGCGAGTGGAATGGCGCCAACGTGTTGGGCGTCAAGCTAACCTTCGACAAGCGCTACATCACCCTGGCACCGGTCGCTTCGCTGATCGGCCTGGCGTTCCGCGCCTACGATCCGGACGGTCTGATCGGCGACAAAAAGGACATCGGCATCACCCTGGCGCTGCTGCCGCGCGAAACCCCCGGCGTGGAAATCGGCCGGCGCCACTTCCCGCTGAATTCGCCGTTCCAGAATGGCCCAATTCATGGCGAAGAGGTGTTCATCCCGCTGAGCCAGCTGATCGGTGGCGTGGAGATGGTTGGCAAGGGCTGGAACATGCTCAACGAGTGTCTGGCTGTTGGCCGCTCGATCACCCTGCCCTCCACCGCCAGCGGCGGCAGCAAGGCCGCTGCGGTGGTCACCGGTGCGTACGCGCGTATTCGCAAGCAATTCGGCCTGTCGGTCGGCCGTTTCGAGGGCGTGGAAGAAGCGCTGGCCCGTATCGGCGGCAAGGCCTATGCCATCAGTGCGTTGTCGCAGGCCACCGCCGCGGCGGTGGATCGCGGCGACGTGCCGTCAGTGCCGTCGGCGATCGCCAAGTACCATTGCACCACGATGGGCCGCGAAGTCGTGAGCGACATGATGGACGTGATCGGCGGCAAGGGCATCATCCTGGGGCCGCGCAACTTTGCCGGCCGCGCCTGGCAGGCCGCGCCGATCGGCGTGACTGTGGAAGGCGCCAACATCATGACCCGCAGTCTGCTGATCTTCGGCCAGGGCGCCATCCTGTGCCATCCGTGGGTGTTGAAGGAAATGCAGGCCGCGCAGGATCCCGATACCCGTCGTGGTCTGGAAGCGTTCGACCACAATCTGTTTGGTCACATCCGCTTCGGTATTTCCAACGCTGTGCGCTCGTTCTGGTTCGGCCTGACCGGTGCGCGCATCGGTGCGGCGCCGGGTGATGCGTACACCCGCCGCTTCTTCCGCAAGCTGGATCGTTATTCGGCCAACCTGGCGTTGATGGCCGACGTGTCGATGCTAATGCTGGGCGGCAAGCTGAAGTTCAAGGAGTCCCTGTCCGGTCGCCTGGGCGATGTGCTGAGCCATATCTACCTGACCAGCGCCATCCTCAAGCGTTACCACGACGAGGGGGCGCCGGCGAGCGATCAACCGTTGCTGGCCTGGGCCTTCCACGACAGCGTGCACAAGATCGAAACCGCACTGTCGGCCGCGCTGCGCAACTTCCCGATCCGTCCGGTCGGCTGGTTGATGTGGGTGCTGATCTTCCCGCTGGGCCGTCGTGCCGAAGCGCCTGGCGACCGTCTGGGCCATCGTGTGGCTTCGCTGTTGATGACGCCGAACGAAGCGCGCGACCGTTTGGCACAGGGCGTGTTCCTGACTCCGTGCGCCAACAATCCGGGTGGCCGCATCGCCAGCTACCTGACCAAGGCAGTGATGGCCGAGCCGGTGGAGCGCAAGTTCCTCAAGGCACTCAAGACCAAGGGCATCGAAGCACTGGAGTTCCCGGCGCAGCTGGACGAAGCCGTGGCCGAAGGCGTGATCAGCATGGAAGAGCGCAAGCTGCTCGAAGAACTGCGCGAGATCATGATGGACACCATTACCGTAGACGACTTCGATCCGCATGAGTTGCGTGCGGCCAGCTTCTACGACAAGCCGCAGGCACAGCAGCCACGCGAAGCCGCGTAAGGCTTGCGCCAGGCTCACAGCAGCGGACGACGGCGAGCTTCGGCTCGCCGTCGTTGTTTGTGGGGACGGGTGTTGATGCTGGCGCAACTACCGGCAGCATTCACAATGTCCTGCGCCGCCTGCAGCGCACAGGCGATGGCATTCCCTAGCGGATAACCGGTGGCCCGACCCGCCGTGATCGCACGCAGGCGATTGAAGCGGTTGTGGTCGCGGCAGGAAGAAACACCCTGGCTACGTGGCCCACCTTCGCCCCTTGTCAGGCGAGTACGCATCGGCACAACGCGTGGCTGCCCTGCGCACGCCGTCCGCTGAGACTCGCTAGCTTGCGATGGGCTAAGAGTGACGCTTCATCGCGGGCATGCCCGCTCCTACGCGCAGCGAACATCCTGCCGCGGGTAGGTCAGCGCGGCAGTCACACCAGCGCCAGGGCAATCAATGCCGGCAGCGCCTGCACGAAGAAGATGCGGCGGTTGACGCTGTAAGCGCCATAGCAACCTGCCACCACCACACAGCCCAGGAAGAAGCTCAGCACGTCGGCGCGCGCGGCCAGTGCACCCCAGAACAGGCCAGCGGCCAGGAAGCCGTTGTAGAGCCCCTGGTTGGCTGCCAGCACGCGGGTGGCCTGCGCCTTCTCTAGGCTATTGCGGAAGGTCTTCAAGCCCAGCGGGTGTGTCCACAACACCATTTCCAATACGAGGATGTAGACGTGCAGCAGTGCGACGCACAGGCCGGCAATGATGGCGAACAGGGGCATGGCAGACCGCCTTGGCAAAGAGTGGCACCAGCATAGCCGCGATTGCGCTCGTGCTGTTCGGCACGCCTGGACTATGGCGCAGGAACATTCGCTTCATCGCTGCTGGCGTGAGAAGCAATCCATGTGCCTGACCGATGCCAGGCCGTAACGCCGTGCCTCGGCATGCCCTCAGTGCTCAGCCCCTGCCGCCTGGTGCTCCGCACGCGACGCATCTCCCGTGCAATGCATCCGGCAGGTTGTTGCTGCAGTTCCGTTCCGAAGTACACGCCAACGGCTCACCCGACAACCAATCGCCACGTTCTGCTGCTGCCGCATTCAATCGGCAACGCGTTTGTCCGTGCCCACATCGCGCTCTGCAGGTAGCTTGCGTGCTTCGCGTAGCAGGCCGAACGCGCCAACCGTCATGCCGGTCGCCACGAGCAGCCCGACACCGAACACCGCACTGGAACCGAACGCAGACACCAGCTTGTGCACCCAGACAAAGGTGAGATCGCCACCTCGATAGACCACCGTGTCGATCGCCGCGCCGGCCTTGTAGCGCCACTCGCGATCCACCCGCGTGTACAGCGTCTCGCGTGCGGGCTTGGCCAGTGCGAACTCGCTGGAGCGCGTAATCACCTGCACGATCGCAATCATCATCGGCAATGGCGACGCCGCCAGCACCGCATAGCCCAGCATGATCGCCACACCCGGGATCAACAACGCCGGCGCGATGCCGAAGCGCGATAGCAGCGCGCGTGTCACCAGCAATTGCAGCACCAGCGCCAGTGTGTTGATCGCCAGATCGATGCTGGAGTAATACGCGGTGGCCGCCGCTGCGTCTGTGTAAAGCCGCCGCACCAGCGCTGCCTGCTCGTTATAGAGCAAGGTACCAACGCCCACGCCGAACAACACCATGAAGGCCAGCCAGCGCAGCAGCGGCTCACGCACGATGAGCGTGAGACCACCGAGCACGTCGCCGCCCATCGGCACTTCGCCGGAGCTCAGCTGGCGCTCCTGTTCGCGCGCAACCGCCCACAGCCGCAAACGCAACACGCACGCCACGCACACGGTTAAAAACCCGGCCGACACCAACATCAGATGCGCAATGCCGATGCGCTCCACCAGTGTGCGGGTGAGAATTGGTCCGACAAACGCGCCCAGGGTGCCGGCCGCACCGATATAACCGTAATAGCTACGCGCTTCGGCATTGCTGAAGATATCGGCCATGAAGCTCCAGAACACCGCCACCGCAAACAGGTTGAAGACCGTCACCCACAAGAAGAACGCCATGCCGCGGCCTGGCACGCCACTGTCGAACAACACGTAGAACAGCAGCAAGGTCGCAATGAAAAAGCCGTACACCATCGGCAGGAACACCCGCCGCGGATAGCGGCTGACCAGCGCGCCGTAGACCGGCTGCAGCAGCACCATGATCAGAAAGGTGCAGGTAAACAGCACCTGCAGGGTGAAGTCCTTGAGCGGCATGCCGCGCGCGGCGAAGAACGCGATCATGTCAGTGGGAAACAGCGTCTCCACATCGGCCGAGGCACCCATCGCTTCGCGCACCGGGCGCAACACGTAGTAGCCACTGAGCAGGCAGAAAAAGTAGAGAAACGACCACGCCAAAGGCGGCGAGCTTCGCAGCGCGGCGCTCAAACGGCCAGCCGCAGATTGCGGCGTCGAGGAATTAGTCATCGTGTAACGGCCGCCCGCACAAGCGGGCCCGACGGCATGGACATGGCAGCGGCAGCACCCGCGAAAGAAGCGCGCAAGTTAGCCGATGCGAGGCGGCGCCACCAGCGACCAGTCGCAGGACATTGCGGCCCAGATGACCTCCGCACCGGCATGCTGCTTGCAGCAGGGTAGTGGACCAGCGCGTAGCGACGCTTCGGCGGCACCGGAATATTCGATTTCTGAATCTAAAATCATCAATAGGATCAATACGATGCCCATTCATCTTCCGGCAGTTTGTGCTATTGCAAAGCGCGGCGCTAGAATCGCCGGAGGCAGCGGAACAGGCGGGACAACCATGAAAGAAATGCGCACGCGCCGACGGTTCCGACCGTTGGCTATCGGGCTGTTCGGGGCGTTATTGCCCCTGGCCCTCTCCTCCACCGCGCAGACACCCGCGCCCACCGCCGCTGCGTTGCAGGCGGCCACTGCGGCGCAGTCGCCCACCGCACCGTTGCCCTATCGCACCTCGCTGCCGGCCAACCAGGTGTTGGCACCTGCCGCCGGCTTCGACGTGGCGGCGTTCGAGTCGATGGCAGACCAGTTGACCTACGGCAACCGCGTGCCCGGGATGGCCATGGCCATCGTGCAGGGCGGCAAGGTGCTCAGCGCGCGCGGCTATGGCGTCACCGACGTCAATCATCCGCAGCCGGTCGATGGCCACACCGTATTTCGTCTGGCCTCGTTGTCCAAAGCCTTCGCCGGGACCATGGCCGGCCTGCTGGTCAACGATGGCGTGCTGCGCTGGGACAGCAAGGTGGTCGACTACGTGCCGGGCTTCCATCTCAGCGACAACGCCGCTACCCGTCAACTCACCGTGGCCGAAGTGCTCAGCCATCGCGTGGGCCTCACCCGCAATGCCTACGACCGCGATATCGAATCCAACGTTGACTACTACTCGCTCAGCCACAAGCTGGCGGCTGCGCCGCTGCGCTGCGCACCTGGCGATTGCTACGCGTATCAGAACGTTGCCTTCAGCCTGGTCGGCGATGTGGTGTTCGCCGCATCGGGCAGCTTCTACGAGCAATCGGTAGAGCGCCGCATCTTCAAGCCGCTGGGCATGAACGATGCCAGTATGGGTCTGGCCGGTATCCAGGCCAGTCCGCACTGGGCCCGCCCGCACGTGCGCAGCCGCAATGGCTGGGTGTCGCTGACGCCCAAGCCGACCTACTACCGCCTTGCCCCGGCTGCGGGCGTCAACGCCAGCGCCAGTGACATGGCGCAGTGGCTGCTCGCGCACACCGGTCATCGCACCGACGTACTGCCTGCGCCGCTGCTGGCAACGCTGCACGCGCCGTTGATTTCCACGCCGGGCGAAATGCGCTCCGGTTGGCGCCATGAGCGTGTAGACGCTGCCAGCTACGCCTTGGGCTGGCGCGTGTTCGATTACGCCGGCCATCAAGTGGTGTTCCATGCCGGTGCGGTGCAGGGTTATCGCGGCCTGGTCGCGTTGCTGCCAGAGCGCGACCTAGGTATTGCGATCCTGTGGAACGGCGAAAGCGGCCTGCCCTCGGGCATGCTGCCGACCATCCTGGACCGCGCACTCGGCCTGCCGGCGAAGCGTTGGTTGGACATCGATGTGGACGGTGACTTCGGCAGCGAGAACATGCTGGCAGAGAAGCCCGACCCGGCTGGCAAGGGCGCGTCCTCCGGCAAATCGGTGGCCTCGCCGCGCTGAGTAAACGTACTGCACTGACCTCATGTCGGTGACTGTAGACAAAGGCGGCTTCGGCCGCCTTTGTTGTTTCTGCGTATCCGATGCACATCGGTCGGCTTACGGAAGGCGTGCCCCTTGAGCGCGGTAGAGCAATGCTGTGGACGATCAATACGCTCAGGTCTTTGGCTGCCGTACATAGCCCGTTGCCAGCAGCTGTGCAGCTGAGCAAACAGGTTCGACACGCTGAGGAAGAAACTCTAGTCGTCAGCGCTGGGGCTCGCTGCTTGATCCGCAGCAAGGTCTCTACCCTCCGACCCGATGCCTTGCCGACACTTTTTCAGTTCAGTCGAACCTGCATCGCGTAGCGCGCAGCGGCGCTTTGCGTCGTCCCTGCTTATCGCCTCTTGCCGTCGTGCCAAGGCACTGGTGCAGTGGCCTGAGCTTGGTCAGAAGAGTCAAACAATTTCGCGGCAGCATCCACGCCGCCGGCCGGCATGCCATTGGCGGCACAGTGCCGAGAACTTGGAAAACAGTGCGGAGAACCTGGAATGAGCCACGTCGCTTCGATGACGAAACCTGCGCCGCCTGCCGGCGAGCAACACTCAACGCTCGTTCGAGGCGCGCAGTTCTTGGGGGTCATCCACAGTGCCCGCACCACGCCGGTGTCCAGGCTGCGTTCCGGGCCGCAGGCGTTGGGCCAGCCGCAGGCTACACCGACCTGGCCACGCGCCGCACTGACCACGCCAGTGCCAGGCACATAAAAAAGCTCCCTCCCCGCTGGGCGTCGGGGAGAGAGCTCGATGTCTACGGCGATCGGGTATTACAAGATCAGATCAGCGGTGCCGGGGTTGCGGGCAGCGCGACCGGAGCGGCCTTCTTCTTGCGAGCGGCCGGCTTCTTCTTGGCGACCTTCTTCACTGCAGGCTTCTTGGCAGCGGTTTTCTTGGTGGCGGACTTCTTGGTCGCCTTCTTCGCTACTGCCTTTTTGGCGGTCTTCTTGACCGCTTTCTTGGCGGTCTTCTTCACTGCCTTCTTGGCGGCAGTTTTCTTGGTCGCCTTCTTTGCAGTCTTCTTCACTGCCTTCTTGGCGGCAGTTTTCTTGGTTGCCTTCTTCGCAGTCTTCTTCACTGCCTTCTTGGCGGTTGCCTTCTTTGCAGTCTTCTTGACGGCCTTCTTGGCAGCAGTCTTCTTCACTGCCTTCTTAGCGGTTGCCTTTTTGGCGACCTTCTTGACGGCCTTCTTGGCGGCAGTCTTTTTCACAGCCTTTTTGGCGGTGGGTTTCTTTTTCGCAGCTTTTGCAGTGGCCATGTAATTGGCTCCTCGTCAGTGAACTATGGAGTTGTAACGCCCAGTTGAACCAAACCCCACGACGGCATGCCGTCGTCGGGAACCGTCCGCAGGTAATGCGCGACGGAACGGATACAGAAACACCCGCATCGAGCGGCGACACGGGTGCGTAGTCGGAACGACAGCTGCTTTCTTGGAGAGAAGCGGGCCCGACTCCACCGTGGTTATCGCTTCGGTGGACATCCGGAACAAGCTTGTCGGCGCGATGTCGATTCTGCTCACTCTCTTCAGCAGCAATGTCTGCTGGGCGAAACCTAATCACGCTTTTTTTTACTGTCAACACTCTTTCGCATTTTTTTTTTTGCCAGGCATCGCCGCGTGCCGCATCCAGGGCAGCGAAAGACCGTGTGCGCCGGCGTACAGGCCTGACCAAAAAGCATATTCGCCCAACAGCGTTTTCAAAAAAGCACTTCTTTTCCGCTGTTTTTTTTTAGCAGTGCGCCTTCGCAACCGCTTGAGCGCTTCAATGGCACGCTAGCGAAACCGGTGCGGAGGCACTGCTTGCCGCCTGTCCGCCAGCTGAAAATTTTTTTTCCCACGGCTGCACTTCCGAGGTCGCATGAGCAGAAATGCGCAAACTTATTGCGCGCTTCGATCGCCATGCATGCGTCCGCGCGCATCGACTACGGCATGCATCGCATCCATCGTCGAAGGAACGCGACGGGCAACTCATCGGAAAATTTTTCACCGAGTGCACGCCAGACCCTCACGAACGACTCACGTCAGAAATCCGGCGCGTGCAGGTAATGAGCACTGGATGCAGGTTTGATCGTTGCCGCCAACACGCGCGCCGTATCGACGTGTGACCAGCGGCATCGCCGTCGACAGACCAAACGACACGCCTCTATCTCAGAACCCAAGTCCGGCGCGCGTGGCATGACCGCACCGAGGTCGTGCATCGAGAGCGACAGCGCGCCAAAAAAAATGGCCGCTCTGAGAGCGGCCATCGGATATTGGCGGCAGCGAAACCTGATCAGTGATCGTCGTCTTCGAGCAGCTCGGCATAGGCGTCCGGATCCAGCAGGTCGTTGAGCTGTTCCTTGTCGTCGATCTCGACGACGAAGATCCAACCCTCGCCATAGGCATCTTCGTTGATGGTTTCCGGCTTGTCGCTCAACGCACTGTTGACCTCGACGACGGTGCCGCTGACCGGACTGTAGACGTCGGAGGCAGCCTTGACCGATTCCACCACCGCAGCGCCGTTGCCGACCTGCACGGTGTCGCCGACGCCCGGCAGTTCGACGTAAACCAGGTCACCCAGCAAGCCCTGCGCATGGTCGGAAATACCAACGGTCACGCGGCCGCTGCTTTCGACGCGGGCCCACTCGTGGGATTTGAGGAACTTGAGGTCGCCAGGGATCTCGCTCATGGGTGTGCTCCGGGAAGGATAAGGGTTGAGGACAGGCGGCTAGTTTAGACCGCGCGACAAGACAGGTGCACGCGGCGGTGTGGTGGTGATGCGGAAGCACAAGCAGCAGCGTGCACGGAATGCACGCGCCGCACGATTCAGTCGCCCAGGACGCCGGGCTGCGCCTGGCCATCGCGCACGAACGGAAACTTCACCGCGCGCAACGGCACCTGCTTGCCACGGATGTCCACCCGCAGCTGCTCGATGCTGCCGGCCGGCACGCGCGCGAAGGCGATCGCCTTGCCGAGCGTCGGCGAGAACGTGCCCGAGAGAATCTCGCCTTCGCCGCTGGCGGTGAGCACGGTCTGTCCATGCCGCAGCACGCCCTTCTCGTCCATCACCACACCGATCAGCTGACGCGGTGCGCCCTGCGCCTTTTGTGATTCGAGCACGCTGCGGCCGATGAAATCGCGACCTTCGTCCAGGGCAATCGTCCAGGCCAGCGCAGCCTCGTACGGGGTAACTGCATCGTCCATGTCCTGGCCGTAAAGATTCATGCCCGCTTCAAGACGCAAGGTATCACGTGCGCCCAGACCTGCCGGCTTGACGCCTTGCGTGAGCAATGCATTCCAGAACGCAACGGCGGCGTCCTGCGGCAAGACGATTTCGAAACCGTCTTCGCCGGTGTAGCCGGTGCGCGCAAGAAATAAGTCGATGCCATCACGCGAATGTGTCTGCAGCGCTGCGAAACGGCCGAGCTTGCTCGCCGCTGCGGTGTCGGCCGGATCCAGCAGGTCGATGACCTTGGCGCGTGCGTTGGGGCCTTGCACGGCAATCATCGCGAAGTCGCTGCGCTCTTCCACGCGCACGTCGAAGCGTGCGGCCTGCTCGCCGATCCACTGCAAGTCCTTTTCGCGGGTGGCGGCGTTGACCACCAACCGGAAGAAGTCTTCGCTCATGTAATAGACGATGAGGTCGTCGATCACCCCACCCTGCGGATTGAGCATGCAGGTGTACAGCGCCTTGCCGGAGACCTTGAGCTTGTCCACAGAGTTGGCGAGCAGGTAGCGCAGGAATTCGCGCACGCGCGCGCCGTGCAGGTCGACCACGGTCATGTGGCTGACGTCGAACATGCCGGCGTCGCGGCGCACCTGGTGGTGCTCGTCCAACTGCGAACCGTAATGGATCGGCATATCCCAACCGCCGAAGTCGACCATCTTGGCGCCGAGCGCACGATGGGTGTCGTTGAGGATGGTCTTTTGGGTCATGAGCGCCGGTCCGAGGAAAGGCCCCATTATCGCCGGCCTGCCTCGCTTGGGGGAACGGCGTGCGCGCAGCAGCGCGTTTGCACTGATTGGAGGCCATTGACGCAGCGCGATGCTACGCCGTGCTGCAACAATACTTGCACGGACAAGGCGGCGCGTGCCCTGCCCGCGCTCCTCAACTGGCCGGCTGCACCAGCAAGGTCATGCCATCGACACCGACGATGCGCACCGGCGTGCCGGCCGGCAGATCGGGACCTGCGACCACACACAACGCATCATCGACCTTGGCGCGCCCGCGACCATCGTGGATGCCCTGATCGAGCAGCACGCGACGGCCGATCAACTGCTCGGCGCGTCGATTGAGCAACGGGAAATCGCTCTCGTGGCCGTTGCCGCGAAACCAAGTGCGATACACCTGCACCGACACGAAGCTGAGCACCACGAAGGCCACGATCTGCACCAGCAACGCGATGTCCGGCAACACCAGCATCAACACGCACACCGCTGCGGGCCGCGATCCCCATCCACAGCAGGAAGGCACCCGGCACTAGAGTTCGGCCGCAATCGGCAACAGCGCCAGCACTGGCCAGATCGCCACATCCCAGCGCACCGCTCAGGCTCCTGCGCACGGCGGTATCGGCAGCACGCGCACGGCAGGTGCGTCGGGCTTGCCGATCGCTTCCTTGGCCAACTCGGCGATACCGGCAATCGAGCCGATGATGCCGCTGGACTCTTCGGCATCAGCACGAACGTTTTGTTAGCCGCTCTGATTCCAGCCATGCGTAACAGGCGCAGCCACTGTGGGCGGCGGCTGTGGCAACACCGGCAACATGCGCGCGTTTGCGCGAGTGCAGTCAGGCGCTACGCGGTGCAAACATGATGATCGCCATGCCACACAGACAACAGGCGGCGCCGAGCAGATCCCAGCGCGTCGGCGTGACGCCATCCACCCACCACAACCACAGCAGCGCGCTGGCGATGTAGACGCCGCCATAGGCCGCATACACGCGACCGCTGGCTTCCGGATGCAAGCTCAACAGCCACACGAAGATGGCAAGGCTCAGCGCGGTGGGCAGCAGCAACCACACGCTGCCACCCTTGCGCAGCCATAGATAAGGAAGGTAGCAACCGACCAGCTCGGCGAGCGCCGTCGCGGCAAACAGCAGCAGCGTGGCCGGCGCGAGGTTCATGCGGGAGGTGGTGTGTCGGTGTCCGGAGTATCGAGCGAAGCCGGATGCGCGTCTGCGCTATCGGCAGTTGACTTGCCGACGGCGGACATACCGGCGCCAGCGTTGTCCGCAGGCTGCACTTGGGAAGCCGGCGCATGCATGGCCGGTGCCTCGCTCGCGGAACTCTTGACTGCCGAACTGTTGATGGCCGACGCCTCACCGCTACGCTCGTTACGCTTGACCTGTTGCCACAGCGCTTCCTGCTCGCTCAGCGACAACGCGTTCAACGTGGTGCCGGCCGCATGCGCCTGCACCTCCATCGCACGGAAGCGACGTTCGAATTTGAGATTGGCGTGTCGCAGCGCGGCGCCGACATCGACCTTGGCATGCCGCGCCACATTGGCGCAGACGAACAACACATCGCCCAGTTCGTCTTCCAGCCGGGCCTGGTTGTCGGCCACCGGGCCACGTGCGAATTCCACCCGCAGCTCTTCGATTTCTTCCTGCAGTTTTTCCAGTACCGGCACCGGGCCAGGCCAATCGAAACCGACCCGCGCCGCACGCGACTGCAGTTTGGTGGAACGCTGCCATTCGGGCAGCCCACGCGCGATGCCGGCAAGTGCGGAGTCGTCCTGGCTGCCAGCAGCGCGACGTTCTTCGCGTTTGATCTGCTCCCAGTTGGCGCTCACCGCCAGTGCATCGGGCGCCTGTTGCGCAGCGAACACATGCGGGTGGCGACGCACCAGTTTGTCGCTGAGCGTGGCGACCACGTCGGCGAAGCCGAACGCCCCCTGCTCGGCCGCCATTTGCGAATGGAAGACCACCTGCAGCAACAGGTCGCCCAATTCGTCGCGCAGGCCAGTCAAGTCGTTGCGGTCGATCGCATCGGCCACTTCGTAGGCTTCTTCGATGGTGTACGGTGCGATGCTGGCGAAGGTCTGCTGCACATCCCACGGGCAGCCGTGTTCGCGATCGCGCAGGCGCGCCATCAACTGCAACAGCTGCTGGATGTCGCCGGTCGGCGGTGTCTGAGACATCGTGTGTTCCTGGAACCTTTAAAAATGAGTGCGCTCGCGGCGACATGTCGCACGCGAGACGATGTCATCGCCTGCTGCAGCGCGACCCGGCATGCAGCTGAGCGCCGGTACCGAAGTGTACCTTTCAGGTCATCCGCATCTCGCGCAGCACGGCGTGGCCACAGCAAACCAACGCATGCGTGGCAGCGCAGCACGCCAGCACGGTTTCGCGCCTTCCTCCACCCACACCGCTCACGCCAACCAATCGCGCCAGGGCAGATTGGGATCGCCCAGTGCGATGAAGTCGCCATTGAGCAAGGTGTCGCGGCGGTTGTAGCGGAACGGTTTGCCGCTGCCGCCGGCAAGCAATACGCCGCCGGCCGCATGCAGCACGCACTGGCCAGCGGCGGTATCCCATTCGGAGGTGGGGCCAAAGCGTGGGTACACGTCCAGGTCGCCTTCGGCGATGCGGCAGAATTTTAACGACGAGCCTTGCGCAACCACGTCGATCTCGCCCATGCGCTCCAGCGCGGCGGCGGTGCGCGCGTCGCGGTGCGACCGGCTGGCCGCCACCCGCAACGGCGTGGCCGCCGGGGTGCGCGTGTGCAGCATCTCGTCGCGGTCGCCATCGCGGCGGAAGGCGTTCTCGCCGCGTGCGGCGTACCACACCCGCCCATCGACCGGCGCCTGCACCACCCCGAGCACCGGCGCGCCCATATGAATGAGTGCGATGTTGACGCTGAACTCGCCATTGCGCTTGACGAACTCGCGGGTGCCATCGAGCGGGTCCACCAGCCAGTAACTGGTCCAGTACTGGCGTTCTTCCCAGGCCACGTGCGCGGATTCTTCCGAGAGCACCGGCACGTCCGGGGTGACCCGGCGCAGGCCTTCAACGATGACGCGGTTGGCGGCAAGGTCGGCCTGGGTCAGCGGGCTGGCGTCGTCCTTGATCTCCACCGCGAAGTCCTGCGCGTAGACCTCCATGATTGCGGCGCCGGCATCGCGCGCGATGGCGATCACGGTTTCGCGCAGTTCCATCGGGATGCGGATCATGGGTTGCGCTCCAGCCACTCGCGCGCAATGAACAAGGCGGCCAGCGAGCGGCCTTC
Organism: Xanthomonas vasicola; assembly: GCF_000772705.2. Classification (GTDB taxonomy): domain Bacteria; phylum Pseudomonadota; class Gammaproteobacteria; order Xanthomonadales; family Xanthomonadaceae; genus Xanthomonas; species Xanthomonas vasicola. Next base: position 19,106 of record NZ_JSBW02000039.1, on the reverse strand, counting down.
GGAGAAATCTTCGCGCAGCATCAATTCGTCCAGACGAGCGATCGGCCACGGCACCACGTCCATCTCTTCCGGCTCGTCGCCGACCAGGCGCTCGGGGTAGAGGTCGCGTGCCAGCACCAACCAGGATTGGTGACTCATATAAGTAGGAGCAAGCGTCATCGCACGCAGCACCTGGACCTGGCGCGCGCCGTAGCCGGCTTCTTCCTTGAGCTCGCGGTCGGCGGCGTGCTCAGGGGTTTCGCCGGCGTCGATGCGGCCCTTGACCAGACCCAGCTCGTAGCGATGCACGCCGGCGGCATATTCGCGCACCAGCAGCACGGTTTGCGCATCGAGCATCGGCACCACCACCACGGCCCCATGACCCTGGCTGAGTTGACGTTCGTAGATGCGGCGCTCGCCGTTGGAAAATTCCAGATCCAGTTGCTGGCGACGGAACGGCCCGTCGCCCAGATCGGTGATCTTGTGGATGATCGGCAGGCGCGAGCTCATGCGTCGCACGCAGCCGCGGAGCGAGCCGATAGAATGGGCAGATGCATCGACATATTCATGAACCCGAAATCCTAGCAGACCCTGCAGCCGCACAAACTGCCGAACATTGGCGGCAACGCGATCTTGCTGTGGTGTGGCACCCCTGCACGCAGATGCGTGAGCACCCGCACACGCTGCCGCTGGTGCCGATCGCACGTGGCGAAGGCGCATGGCTGGTGGGCCATGACGGCCGCCGTTATCTGGATGCGGTGAGCAGTTGGTGGACCAACCTGTTCGGCCATACCGAATCGCGCATCGGTGCGGCGATCGCGCGCCAGGCCGGCGAACTGGAGCAGGTGATGCTGGCCGGCTTCACGCATGCGCCAGCCGTGCAACTGGCCGAGCAGCTCCTGGACATCGCACCACGCCAGGCCGGGCGCGCGCCGTTATCGAAGGTGTTCTATGCCGACAACGGATCGGCCGGCGTGGAAGTGGCGCTGAAGATGGCCTTCCACTACTTCCACAATCGTGGCGAGCACCGGCGCACGCGCTTCATTGCGCTGGAGAACGGTTACCACGGCGAAACCATCGGCGCGCTGTCGGTTGGCGATATTCCGTTGTACCGGCGCGTGTATGCGCCGCTGTTGCTGGAGTCGATGTTCGCCCCCTCGCCCGATGCGTATCTGGCCGAGCCCGGGCAGAGCGCCGAAGACTACGCACTGCAGGCGGCCGATGCGCTGCAGGCATTGTTCGAACGCTCGCCTGGCGAAATCTGCGCACTGATCCTGGAGCCGCGGGTGCAGTGTGCAGGCGGCATGCGCATGTACCACCCGGCGTATCTGCGCCGCGCACGCGAGCTGTGCGATGCTCATGGCGCGTTCTTGATCGCCGACGAAATCGCCGTCGGCTTTGGCCGCACCGGCACCTTGTTTGCCTGCGAACAGGCCGGGATCATGCCAGACCTGTTGTGCCTGTCGAAGGGACTGACCGGCGGTTTCATGCCATTGTCGGCAGTGTTGGCCACGCAGCAGTTATACGACGCCTTTTTGGACGATTCGCGCGAGCGTGCGTTCCTGCATTCGCACAGCTACACCGGCAACCCGCTGGCATGTGCGGCGGCGCTGGCGACATTAAAAATCTTCGCTGACGACAACGTGATTGCGCGCAACCAGCCCGTCGCAGCGCGCATGCGCGAGCTCGCTGCGCAAATCGGCGAACACCCGGCGGTGGCGGACGTACGCCAGGCCGGCATGATTGTGGCATTCGAACTGACCCAGGGCGGCGACAAGCGCACACCGTTTGCATCTGCCGCGCGCGTTGGCTTGAAGGCGTATCGCGCGGCGCTAGATAAAGGTGTGGTGCTGCGCCCGCTCGGCGACGTGCTGTACTGGATGCCGCCGTATTGCGTGGACGAGGCGCAACTTGTGTTGTTGGCCGAGACCACCCGCCACGCCATCACCGAGGCCGTCGCATGCGCCTGACCCGCTCGCATGTCGCACTGCCACTGCACTGCGACCAGGAAGTGGCGCTGCCGGAAGAGTCGGCCAACCACCTGCTGCGCGTGCTGCGGCTGCGCGAGGGCGATGCCTGCATCCTGTTCAACGGCGACGGCAGCGATTACCACGCGCGCATCACCTTGGCGGGCAAGCGCGACGCACGTGCGCTGGTCGAATGCGTCGAGCCGCTCTCCAACGAATCGCCGCTGCGGATCACCTTGATGCAGGGCATCGCGCGCGGCGAGAAGATGGATCTGATCCTGCAGAAGGCCACCGAGTTGGGCGTTGCGGCGATCGTGCCGGTGATTGCCGAGCGCACCGAGGTGAAGCTCGATGCGGCGCGCACCGAAAAGCGCATTGCCCATTGGCGCAGCGTGGTGGTGTCGGCCTGCGAGCAGTCTGGCCGCGCACGCATTCCCACTGTTGCCGCGCCGCTGGGTCTGCAGGAAGCAGCGCAGGCCAGTGACGCGCATGCGCTACGACTGACCCTGGACCCGCAGGGCGAGCACCGTCTGGGCACGCTGGCATCGAGCGTCCAGCAACACATTGTGGTGGCGATCGGGCCAGAAGGTGGCTGGTCGCCACGCGATCGCGCCCTGCTTGCCGATGCCGGCTTCACTGGCCTGCAATTGGGGCCACGCATCCTGCGCACGGAAACCGCCGGCCTCGCGGCCATCGCGGCGTTGCAGTCGCGGTTCGGGGATCTATAGCGCCATGACATCGTAGGAGCGCACCTGGGCGCAACAGGGCCTTATCGGTAACGCCTCATCGCGCCCAGGTGCGCTCCTACCGGATGTGGAGGTGATCGGTTTGTGCAGCCGGCTTGCGCACCTGCCGATATGTGTGCACTCAGCGGCCGTGCTGCAGAAACCAGCTGGCTGCACCAATGACGCCGAGCTGGCCGTGCTCAACGATGCTCACCGGTACCTGTTCCAGCGCCGGGCGCAAGGCACCCTTGTCGAGCAGGCGTGCGACGAAATCGCTGTCGGCAATAAAGCTGGCGATCTGCGGCAGGAAGCCGCCAGCCAGATAGACGCCGCTGCGCACGCCATACAGCAACATCAGGTCGCCGACCACGCTGCCCATGAACCCGCAGAACGCCTGCAAGGCATCGTGCGCCAGTGCATCGTTGCCGGCCAATGCGGCAGCGGTGATCTCGACTGGGTTGGCATGCACCACCGTATCGCCGCGCAGTGCGGCCAGCGCGGTGTACAGATTCAATAGTCCCGGGCCAGACAGCAGCGTTTCGGTGCCCACGTGGGTACGCGTGCGCCGCAGTTCCTGCAGCAGTGCTATTTCCAGATCGCTGGCTGGCGCCAGTGCGGCATGGCCAGCCTCGGTCGGCAGCACCACCGGGTGCGCACCGTTGGGTATCCACAGCGCTGCGCCCAGGCCGGTCCCCGGACCAAGTACTAATGCCGGGCCCGCGGCACCTTGCGCGGGGCCGGACAACTGCATGACCTGGTTGCCGATCATGTAATTGGCCGCGTAGGCGACTGCTTCGAAATCGTTAACCAGATGCAAGGCCTGCATACCGAGCTGGCGGCGAATCTGCTCGGGCGCCAGCACCCAGGGCAGATTGGCGGTGATCACGCTGCCGTCTTCCAATGCATAGCCGGCGCTGGCGATCACGCCCCGGCGCACCGGTGCGCAGCCCACCTCCGCGAAGAACGCGGCCATGATGTCGGCAAGGCCCGGATACTCGGCGCAGCGATACTTGCGGTAGTCCAGCACGGTGACCGGCTTACCCGCGTCATTGCTTTCGCGCACCAGCGCCAGGCGCACGTGCGTCCCGCCCACATCTGCGGCAACGAAGGTTTCGGAGCGCGGAAAAGCCACCGCTTCCATTGGACTGCTTGCGCTCACGCATTCTCCTCATCAGTGGCGGCGGCTGGCGTTGTCGCCCATTGCCCGACGAACGGCAAACGGGTAGACAACGTTGTCAGCAATCGTCTCGTAACGCAACTGTGGCAACCGGGATTCGGCGCAAATACAGCGATGCGCATCATTTGCCAAAAATCCGCGCGCGCAATGGCGATTTCTGCATAAATTCGTCAAGTCCGGGTGCTGTCGTGGCGTTTACGATAGAACTAGCCGATGGCAGCAGTCGCGCCCGCAAGAACACTGCGCAGGCGCTGCGGCAAAAAAGCGACTTCTCCCTGAAAATGCTGCATTGCAGCGCAATCGCAGCCGCATCAGAGATCTGTTACGACGTGTTGACAACGCTGTCAGCGCTACGCGAGACTCGATTCAAATCGGGGTTCTGGCAGGAGGGGCCATGGACTGTTCGGTACTGAAGAACGGGCATTCCCTCGCCTGGCGTTCCGGATTCGCGAGTTGCGCGTCACCAGACGTTTCCACTCGCTGATGTGCGTTTAGCTCCACCGCTTCACCACACGGGGGACACCTCCTTTACCACGCGAATCGCATGCACCTGCTTCTAGAGAAGCGTGCCAGCGGAATCACCGCGATCGGTCAGGGCGTGTTGTTTTGCCGGCCACGCCGAGCGCGTTGCGTCCTACTGCAGGGCAGCGCGCCCACAGCACTAACCAATGAGGTTTAGCCATGCACAGCCGCACCACGACGTTAGCACTCTGTATCACCGCCGCTCTGTACTGCTCCGGCTCTGCAATGGCTGCCGGACAAGAACAACAAGCCCCGACCACCACGGCCTCGAGCACGACCGAGCTCGATACCATCACCGTCACGGGCTACCGCGCGTCGCTGGAGAAGAGCCAGGCGGTCAAGCGCTCGGCCAACTCCATCGTCGATGCGATCAGCGCCGAAGACATCGGCAAGTTCCCGGATACCAATGCGGCCGAATCGCTGGCGCATATTCCGGGCATCAGCGTCGACCGCCAGTTTGGCGAAGGCGAAAAGGTCAGCATCAACGGCACCGACCCGGCGTTGAACCGCGTGCTGCTGAACGGGCAGACCATCGCCTCGGGCGACTGGGGCGGCAACCCGACCGACACCAGCGGCCGTACCTTCAACTACACGCTGCTGTCGCCGGAAATCATCGGCCTGATGGAGGTCTACAAGACCCCCGAAGCGCGCATCGACGAAGGCTCGATCGGCGGCACCGTGATCGTACACACCCGCAAGCCGCTGGACCTACCCAAGAACACCATCCGCGGCTCGGTTGGCTACAACTACAACGACCGCTCCGAAGAAGGTAATCCGCGTGGTTCGGCGCTGTGGAGCTGGAAGAACGACGACGAAACCTTCGGTGCGTTGATCTCCGCTACGCACGACAAGCAGGACCTGGCGCGCGCCGGTATCGAATACTTCGGCTACACCACTGGCCGAAACGATAAAGGCGAGGGCATTCCGCCGACTGCCACCATCACCGGCGACGGCAGCGATGTGGCCACCGCGCGTGTGCCGGCAGGTATCAGCAGCGCCTTCTTCCAGCAGACCCGCGAGCGCAGCGGCCTGCAGGGTGCGTTGCAGTGGAAGCCCGACGAGCAGAACGAGTTCAACCTCACCGGCGTCTATATCAAGGGCAAGTACAACAACTTCAGCCAAGCGCGTTATGTGTGCCCGGGCTGCAACGACGATCTGGAAAAGGTGACCCGCGCCAATGTAGAGAACGGCGTGGTCACCTCGGCCACCGTGTCCGACAACACGCAAGGCGGCGTCAACGATCAGCCGTATGCGCAGATGGACACCAACTACCGCGAGAGCACCGTCACCACCAAGAGCCTGAACCTGCGTCACGACTGGTCTGGCGAAAAGTGGGTGTTCACCACCCAGGTTGGCGACACCCAGGCAACGGGCGGCAAGAACCCCGAATACCTGATGAAGTTCCTGATGGCCGATGGTGGCTATAACTACGCCTTCGACGGCTCGCACACCGCGGTGAACTACGATAACGGTGGTGCTTCCAACTGGACACTTCCGGGCAATACCGCAGGACTGCCTGCAGGTTCGACGGCGGACGGCGTGATGCAGGCGGGCGGCATCTATTACCAGAAGAGCAAGGACGAAGAAAAATACTTCCAGTGGGATGCGGCGCGTGACCTGACCTGGGGTCCGTTCAACAAGCTGCAGTTCGGCTACAAGTACATCAATCACGACAACGGCGTGGACGCGCGCGGCAACCGCATCAACACCACCGATCCGGTTTCGTTGACGCAGTTCAACCCCGGCAGCACGCGGAGCAGCCTGTACGACGGTCTGGGCGCCAGTGGCGATCTGACCACATGGCCGACTGCCGATCTTGGTGCTGTGCGTCGTTATCTGCTCTCGCAGCCGCAGGGGCCATACAGCATCGACCACGGCGCCTCGTTCGACGTGAAGGAAATCACCCAGAACGTCTACACGCAGTTGAACTTCGAGTCAGGCCAGTGGCGCGGTAACGTGGGTGTGCGCCTGCTCGATACGACCGACAAGTCCGAATATTGGCAAAGTGCCGACAATGGCGACAACTTCTCTCGCGTTGCGCAGACGCATGAGTACCGCAAGGCGTTGCCGAGCTTCAACATCGCCTACGACGTGACCGACGACGCTGTGCTGCGCTTCTCGGCCGCCAAGGTCCTGGCGCGTCCACGTTATGCCGATCTTGCCGGGTCGTTCACCGTCAACAGCGGCAACGGCAATCTGACTGCCAGCGGCGGTAATCCGGACCTGAAGCCTTACGAGTCCACCAACTACGACCTGGCGGCCGAGTGGTACTTCGCCCCATCGAGCATGTTGTCTGGCGAGGTGTTCTATCGGGATATCAGCTCCTACATCGTGAGCACGACGGTCGCTGAGTTCCGGCCGAGGGACGGGAGGAACGAGGAAGGCATATATCAGATCACGACCCCCACCAACGCGTCCGATGCCAAGGTCAAGGGCGCATCGATCAACTACCAGCAGACCTTCGGCCTGGGCTTCGGATTGCAGGCGAACTACACGTTTGCCAAATCCGATGCGAGCTCCGGCTTGAACCTGCCCTACCTGTCGCGCGACACCTACAACGTGATCCCGTATTGGGAACACGGCGACTGGACGGTGCGTGTGAACTACAGCTACCGCTCCAAGTACTTCACCCAGATCGGACGCCTGGGCTCGGAAGACTTTGCAGACAGCTACAAGCAGCTGGATCTGACCGCCTCGTATCAGATCACCGACTACATGGGCCTCACCTTCGGCGCCACCAACCTGCTGGATTCCACCTACCGCTTGTACAGCGGAACCAGGGACACCCCGACGGCGTTCTACAAGAACGGCCGCGGCTATCAGGCCCAGCTGAACTTCAAGTTCTGATGTAGTACCGGCGCGCCACCGACCCTCCACGGTGGCGCGCTTTTTTTGGGACCTGTCGCTGACCGCAGCGGCAGGTCGATGTCGCACCAAGGAGTGGTACTGGCCACGCCCCTTCGCCGCTGAGGGAGCATGGCCAGGTCCGCTTTGCCATCCACGCGCGGCCGCAGCATGACCAACGCGTTTCGCTTACAGGAGTGCAGTTCCCATGACGACCGATAGCCGCCCGCTCGCGGCTCCATCCCGCCGCCACGCCGGAGCTGCACCCAGGAGTGGAACGCTTGCGTTCGCTCTACTGCTCGCGCTGCCCGCGCTGCAGGTCAATGCAGCGCAATCGCCCACCGCTCCGACCGCCACCACGCTCAGCCCCGAAGTCATCGACCAGCAGTGGCTCGATGCCACCGCCGCTTATGCACCCGAGCGCCAGCGTCTGGTGCGCGAAGCCGAAGCCGGCGCACGCACCGGTCCGTTCCGTCCCGATTGGGCGGCACTGAAGGCGTATCAGTCGCCGGCGTGGTACGACAACGCCAAGTTCGGCATCTTCATCCATTGGGGCGTGTTCTCGGTGCCAGCGTTCGGCAGCGAGTGGTATTCGCGCAACATGTACCTGGAAGGTTCCAAGGAATTCGCCCACCACGTGGCAACCTATGGGCCGCAGGCGAGCTTCGGCTACAAGGATCTGATTCCCAAGTTCACCGCGCCCAAGTTCGACCCGAATGGCTGGGCCAAACTGTTCCGCGAATCCGGCGCGCGCTATGTGGTGCCTGTGGCCGAGCACCACGACGGCTTCGCGCTGTACGACTCCAAGTTGTCCGACTGGACCGCGATGAAGATGGGGCCCAAGCGCGACCTGTTGGGCGAGTTGTCCAAGGCGATTCGCGCGCAGGGATTGCACTTCGGGTTGTCGTCGCACCGCGCCGAACACAACTGGTTCTTCGACGGCGGGCGCAAGTTCGATTCGGACGTCAACGACCCGCGTTACGCAGCGCTATATGGCCCGGCGCAAGTGCGTTTGCCGGGCAAGGACGATGCCGATGTGGCCAACGACTGGACGCCGGTATCGCAGGCTTGGCTGGACGATTGGTTGGCGCGCACCACCGAGTTGATCGACACATATCAACCGGACCTGATCTATTTCGACTGGTGGATTGCACACCCCACTTTTCGTCGCAGCCTGCCGACGATGCTGGCGTATTACTACAACCAGGGCGCGGCGCGTACCGACGCCGACCGCGGCGTGGTGGTGAACTACAAGCTCGGCGCATTTCCCGAAGGCGCCGGCACGCTGGATATCGAGCGCGGCCAGCTCACCGGCATCCATCCCACGCATTGGCAGACCGACACCTCGGTAAGCAACGCCTCGTGGGGTTACATCGAAAACGACACCTACAAATCGCCCACGTTCATCATCCACATGCTGGTCGACGTGGTGGCCAAGAATGGCAACCTGATGCTCAACATCGGCCCGCGTGCGGATGGCTCGATCCCGGACACCGAGCGCGGCATCCTGCTGGCGATCGGCAAGTGGCTTAAGACCAACGGCGGCGCGATTTACGACAGTAAGCCGTGGCGCGTGTATGGCGAAGGCCCCACCGAAGTGGTGGGCGGCACCTTCCAGGACATCAAGACCAAGCCGTACACAGCCGAGGATTTTCGCTTCACCACGCGCGATGGCGCGCTGTATGCGATCGAACTCGGTTGGCCAAGTCATGGCGAAGCGGTGATCCGCTCGCTCAACGCCGCCGATGGCGTGCGCGCGGTGACCTTGCTGGCCAACGGCAAGAAGATCCCGTTCGAGCAACGCGCCGATGGCCTGCATCTGCGACTGCCGGTCAAGCCGGTTGGCGAGAGCGCCTATGTGTTCCGCATCGACCTTTCTTCTCCCACTCCCTGACGGATGTTGTCTTTCATGAGTAAGCGATTGACCTGGATGTTGCTTGCGCTGGCATTTGCCTGCGCCCCGGCCCTGGCCCTGGCCAAAAATCCCACTGCGTTGTTCTATCTGATGAACACGCAGAAATCGACCAACGCGTTCATCGCCAACGTCGACAAGATCGATGTGGTGGTGCCCACCTGGTACGGCGTGGACCAGAACGGCCTGGTCAATGGCACCCCCAACATGTATCTGTACGACATCGCCAAGCAGCACAAGCTGCGGGTGATGCCGATCCTGTCGATGACAACCGGTCGCGAAGGATTCCACAAGCTGATGCATGACGAAGCTGCCAAGAAGCGCATGATCGAATCGCTGCTGATTCACGGCAAGCAGCACAAGTACTACGGCTTCCAGTTCGATTTCGAAAACATTGCCTGGACCGACCGCGACGCTTACACGCTGATGGTCAAGCAGACCGCAGACGCGTTGCATAAAGCCGGTTTCAAGATGTCGGTCGCCGTGGTGCCTAATGCACCGGGCTATGCCGAAGGCGGTCAGTTCTCCAAGTGGATGTGGGAATACTGGCGCGGCGCGTATGACCTGAAGGCCCTGGGCCAGGCGGTGGATCTGGTCAGCCTGATGACCTACGACCAGCACACCCGCTGGACCACGCCCGGCCCGGTCGATGGCATGGTGTGGATGAAGAAGCATCTGGATTACGCCATCACCCAGGTACCGAAAGAAAAACTGTCGCTGGGCATCGCCACCTACGGCTATCGCTGGTATACCGGCAACCCGGTGAAGGAAGACGGCACCGAGGCGTCGAATATTACCGCGACGTATATCGATGCAGACGAGTCGTTCCCGCTGGCGCAGGAACAGAACGCCACCGTGCAGTGGGATCCGGTCGAGCAGGAATCGTGGTTCTACTTCTATCGCGACGACATGCGCGAGTGGGTGTTCCGCCCGGACGCACGCAGCTTCAAGGCGCGTTACGAACTGACCAAGCAGTACGGCCTGGAAGGTTTCAGCTGCTGGGTGCTGGGCGCCGAAGACCCGAAGGTATGGGACGAGCTGCCGACTGCGCAGCGCTAAGCGCAGCCAGCGAGACGGCTGCGCACCCGTTAGGCGGGCGCGGCCGGTGCTCGGAATCGGTGTGCACCTCTCGTACATTCCGGTTCTAAGCACGTCGTCCACGCCCAGCTGACAACTGCGCGCGAGGTTTTGGTCGCCGCTCCAAGCAAGATGACGTACCACTGCACACACGCATGGGTGCGGACAGTGGTGAAATCGGACTGCAGGTACTGCACCCGGCTCCTGCGCTATCCGCGCCCGTGTTGCGGTGACCGATGACGTCGTGTTGGTCGCTCTACAACGTAGCCGCTACGCTGCGCACCGGGACGAAGCGTGCGCCCGTCCCTGCGTCTTCCGACACGGCTTTGCTACTGTGCGTGGCTGCCGTGTACCGCTGCCACTTCGGGATGTGATTGCATGATGTCGACCTCCGCACCCACCGCACGCCTGACACCCGTCGCGCCACTGTCCTCGCGCCTGCTTACGCTCGTGTTCGCAGCAGCGTCGCTGGCCGGCTGTGGTCAACGTGCACCAGGCACTGCTTTGGCCGTTGCCACGGCGAGCGCACCTGCCGCTGCAACAGCAAACACCGCGAGTCCACCGTTGCCGCTGATTCCTGAAGCCGCCGAAGTCAAACGCGGCAGCGGCAGCTTCACTGTGGGCACCGGTACGGTGATCTCGATCGTGCCCGGCGATGCCGATGCACGCCGCAGTGCCGAACATCTGGCCGACCTGCTGCAGCGCACCCGCGGGCTGCGATTGGAAGTGCGCGCCGAAACCAGCGCATCCCCGGGCAGCATCCGCCTGGAGCGCAGCGCGCAGGCGCCGGTGGCGCACAAGGAAGGCTACAGCCTGGATGTCGATGCCAAGGGCGTGCGCATTGCCGCGCGCGATGGTGCCGGTTTGTTGTACGGCGCGATCAGCGCCTGGCAATTGATGACACCGGATGCGCGCAAGGGCGAGGTCCAGCTGCCGTCGGTGGCGATCCGCGACTGGCCGCGTTTCAGTTGGCGCGGTCAGCATCTGGATGTGGCCCGCCATTTTCATGATGTGCCCACGGTCAAACATGTGCTCGACACGATGGCGCTGCACAAGCTCAACGTGCTTCATTGGCATCTCACCGACGACCAGGGCTGGCGTATCGAGATCAAGCGCTATCCCAAGCTCACCGAGGTAGGCGCATGGCGCACACCGCCCGGCGCCGGCCAGCACGGCACGCCGCAGCGGTATGGCGGCTTCTACACCCAGGAACAGATCAGCGAGATCGTCGCCTATGCAGCGCGCCTGCATATCACCGTGCTGCCCGAACTGGACATGCCCGGGCATGCGCAGGCAGCCGTTGCCGCCTATCCGGAAGAAGTGGGCGTGCCAGGCGCTCGCACGCAAGTAGGCGTTGACTGGGGCGTCAACCCGTATCTGTTCAACACCAGCGAACGCAGCCTGAGCTTCATCACCAATGTGCTGGATGAAGTGCTGACCTTGTTCCCGTCGACCTACATCCACATCGGTGGCGATGAGGCGGTCAAGGATCAATGGGAAGCCTCGCCGGCGGTGCGCGCACAGATGCGCAAGCTCGGGATCAAGGACGCGCATGCGATGCAAGGCTGGTTCAACGAACAGCTGGCGGCCTACCTCACCCAACACGGCCGGCGCATGATCGGCTGGGATGAAATTCTGGAAGGCGGCGTACCGGCGAGTGCGTCGGTGATGTCGTGGCGTGGCGTCGAAGGTGCGGTGACCGCTGCCAAGCAAGGCCACGACGTGGTGCTGGCGCCGGGCGACTGGCTGTATCTGGACAATCTGCAGACCACGCGCAGTGACGAACCGAACGGTCGCCTGACGGTGTTGCCGCTGTCCAAGGTCTACGCATTCGACCCGGTGCCGGCCGAGCTCAGTGCCGACCAGGCCAAGCACGTGCTGGGCGCACAAGGCGCGTTGTGGTCCGAATACATCCCGTCACGCTGGCATGTGGATCACGCGCTGTTCCCGCGGCTGTCTGCGGTGGCAGAAGTGACCTGGTCGGCACCGGCAGTACGCAACTGGAACAGTTTTTTGGCACGCATGCCGGCACAGCTGCAGCGCTACAAGGCGCTGGGCATCGACTACAGCGACGGCGCATTTGCCGCCGATATCGCTCTGGAAAGCGGCCCCAACCCGGTGCTCGCCGGCGGCCCGGCCAAGGTGGTGCTAAGCACGCAAGCCGGCGCTGGCACCCTGCACTACACCATCGACGGTAGCGAGCCCACGCCGGCATCGCCGCGCTACAACGCGCCGTTTACGATTCAATTGCCGACCACGGTCAAGGCCACTGCGTTCGATGACAACGGCACGCCGCTGGCGGCCACACGCGGCCGCACCTTCGATCGCGCCGGCTTGCTGCGCGTGGACACGCAAGGCTTGCAGCACTGCGTGGAAACCGGCGCGCTCGGCTTGCGTCTGCCGCTGTTGCCGGAGATGACCGGCGCCGACACGCCGGTGTACAACGTGGACCTGTTCCATGCCTGCCGCATGTATCCGCAGGCGCGCCTGGACGGCATCGGCGCCATCCGCATCGAAGCCGCACGCCTGCCCAACAACTTCGGTCTGGCGCACGAGCAATCCAAGGTCGCGCAGTACCCGGCCAAAACCCGTGGCGGTGAGCTGGACGTGCGTCAGGGCTGCGATGGCGAGGTGATCGCCAGCGTGCAGCTGCCGCGCAGCGACACCCTGGGCGAGCAATTCACCCTGGAAACCGCACTGCCTGCACGCACCGGCATCCACGATCTCTGCTTACGCTTCACCGCGCCGATCCGCGGGCCCTTGTATGCAATCGGCGCCGTGCAATTGATTGAAACCACCGCGCAGGCGCCCCCCGCCGCCACGCGCTGAGCCATCCTAGGAGAGTGACGCATGCCCCTGTCCCGTCATCGTTTTGTTCCCGCCCCCGCCCATCTCGGGCTTGCCCTGGCCTTTGCCATCTCGCAGGCCTGGGCCGCGCCGCCTTCGGCCGTGACGCTGGACACCGGCTGGCAGGTTCGGCTGGTGCCGGGCCAGGAGCAGGGCAAGACGTATCCGAAAGCAGCGACGTGGTTGCCGGCGCAGGTGCCAGGTGCGGTGCAGACCGATCTGATCGCCGCCAAGATCGTGCCTGACCCGTTCTATCGCGATAACGAAGGCAAGATCCAGTGGGCCGGCCTGAGCGATTGGCAGTACCAGACCCACTTCAACGTGGATGCGGCCACGCTCAAGCGCGAACATGTGCAACTGGTGTTCGACGGTCTGGACACGTTTGCCGAGGTCACCCTCAACGGCAAAAAACTGCTCAGCGCCGACAACATGTTCCGGCAGTGGCGCGTGGATGCGAAGTCCTTGCTCAAACGCGGCGACAACGTGCTGGAGGTCACGCTGTACTCGCCGATCAAGAAGATCCAGCCGTGGCTGGCCAAGCAGCCGTACGCATTGCCCGGCGCTTATGATTCGGCCTTCGGCGACGAACCCGAGGCACGCCACAGCTCTACCTATGTGCGCAAGGCGCCGTACAACTTCGGCTGGGACTGGGGCCCGCGCATGGTCAACGCCGGCATCTGGAAGGATGTACGCGTGGAAGCGTGGGACGCCGTGCGTGTGGACGGGCTGCATATTGCCCAGCAGCGCGTGGATGTCGAAAGCGCGCAATTGCAGGCGCAGTTGGAACTGCAGGCCGGCCGCAGCGGCCCGGTGCAGGTGACGCTGGATGTGCTGAGCCCGGATGGGCAGAAGGTGGGCCAGTTCACTCAGAATGCGGTAGTCGACCCCGGCCAGAACCGCATCGATCTGGCCGTGCGCATCGCCAAGCCCAAGCGCTGGTTTCCGGCCGGTTATGGCGCGCAAGACCGCTACACCTTCGTAGCCAGCGTGCGCGACGCCGATGGCGACAGCCAGCAGATCAAGCGTGTCACCGGCCTGCGTTCGGTGGAGCTGCGCCGCGAAAAAGATAAGTTCGGCAAGAGCATGGAGATCGTGGTCAACGGCATCCCGATCTTCGCCAAGGGCGCCAATCTCATTCCGCTGGATGCCTTCCCCGCGCGCGTGACGCACGAGCGCATGCGCAGCACCTTGCAAGACGCGCGCGATGCCAACATGAACATGCTGCGCATGTGGGGCGGCGGGCATTACCAGGACGACTACTTCTACGACGTGGCCGACGAGCTGGGCATCATGATCTGGCAGGACTTCATGTTCGGTGGCGCGGTGCCGCCGTATGACGTGGAGTTCCGCGAGAACACGCGGCAGGAGGCGATCGAACAGGTCAAGCGACTGCGCGACCACCCCAGCATTGTGCTGTGGTGCGGCAACAACGAAGTGCAGACCGGCTGGGAAAACTGGGGCGACCGGGTCAAGTTCAAGCAGTCGGTGGACCCGGAAGAACGCGCCCGCATCGAGCGCGGCATGACCACCTTGTTCGGCACCGTGTTCCGCGAAGTGGTGGCCACCTACGATAGCGACGTGCCGTACTGGGCCACCTCGCCGGGCACCGATTTCGACGGCGCCGCTGACCAGGCCAATGATGGCGATATGCATTACTGGAAGGTCTGGGGCGGCCCTGCCCTGCCGGTCACCGAATATCTCAACGTCACCCCGCGCTTCATGTCCGAATACGGGCTGCAGTCGTTCCCGGACATGCGCACCGTGCGCGCGTTCGCCGAGCCCGGCGACATGGATCCGGAATCGCCGGTGATGCGCGTGCATCAGAAGTTCGACAAGGGCAACGGCAACAAGCGGCTGATGCTGTACATCCGCCGCCAATTCGGTGAGCCCAAGGATTTTGAAAGCTTCGTCTACCTGAGCCAGCTGATGCAGGCTGAAGGGATCAACATCGCGGCTTCGCATCTGCGTGCCTCGCGTCCGCAATCGATGGGCTCGCTGTACTGGCAGCTCAACGATGTGTGGCCGGGTGCGTCGTGGTCCAGCGTGGACTACTACGGCCGCTGGAAGGCACTGCATTACCACGCACGCCGCTTCTATGCGCCGGAAATGGTCGCCGCGTTACGCAACGACAAGGGGCAAACCGAAGTGTCGCTGGTGTCCGACCGAACCACCCCACTGGCCGCACGCTGGCGCATGCGGGTGATGGACATGGATGGCAAGGTGCTCAGCAAGCGCGAAGAAAAAGCCAGCGTCAAAGCATTGAGCAGCCTGCAGGTGGGCAACTTCAGCGACAGGCAATTGCTGGGCAGCGCCGACCCAAAGCGCACCTATGCGGTGTTCGAGCTGCTCGACGGCAACACACTGCTGTCGCGTGAAGTGGTGTTCTTCGCGCCGGCCAAGCAACTTGCCTTGCCGGCCGCGAAGATCGACAGCAAGTGGCGCGCCGATGGCGATGGCTACGCGCTCACCCTGACCAGCAACACGCTGGCGCGCGAGGTGTGGCTATCGTTCGGCGAGGTGGATGCCACGCTGTCGGACAACGCCTTCGATCTGCTACCGGGCGAGCCGCTGACCGTGCACGTGAGCAGCAAGGCGGCGCTGGCGCAGTTGCAATCCACGCTGCAGGTGCGCGATCTGGCTGCCACGCTGGCTGGCGCACCGCCGGAGCCGGCCGAAGCAAAGTAAAACCGCCGGCAACAGGTCTCAGAAGATGACACAGCACGCACGTAAGCATGCTGCGTCATCCGCGAACACCGCATGTAGCGCTGACGGCTTCATGCAATGCGTCGCACACAAACCAGTCAGCGATTCGTAATGACCACTGCCTGCAGCATCCCTGCGGGCGACCCAAGCGCAACGCGTAACGGCCATGGCCGCCGCGCAGGAGTACACCGATGTCGTTGTCCGTCTTTCCGTGCCGTCTTGCCGCTGCACTCAGTGTGGGCCTGGCCCTGCCGCTCATCGCTGCACCGGCAGTGGCCGCAAGAAACACCGATGCAACGCCCGAACAACGTGCCGCTGCCCTGGTGGCGCACATGAGCCGCGAGGAAAAAGTGGCGCAGGCCATGAACGATGCGCCGGCAATTCCGCGCCTGGGCATCCCCGCCTACGAGTGGTGGAGCGAAGGCCTGCACGGCATCGCCCGCAACGGTCACGCCACGGTGTTTCCGCAGGCCATTGGCCTGGCGGCGAGCTGGAATACCAACCTGATGCAGCAAGTGGGCACGGTGGTCTCTACCGAAGCGCGCGCCAAGTTCAACCAGGCCGGCGGTCCGGGCAAGGACCACAAGCGCTACGCCGGTCTCACCATCTGGTCGCCCAACATCAACATCTTCCGCGACCCGCGTTGGGGCCGTGGCATGGAAACCTACGGCGAAGATCCGTTCCTCACCGGACAGATGGCAGTGGGGTTTATCCGCGGCCTGCAGGGCGAGGATCTCAACCATCCACGCACGATCGCCACGCCCAAGCACCTCGCCGTGCACAGCGGCCCCGAGCCGGGCCGGCATGGCTTCGATGTCGATGTGTCGCCGCACGATGTGGAAGCGACCTATACGCCGGCGTTCCGCGCCGCGCTGGTCCAGGGCCAGGCCGGCTCGGTGATGTGTGCGTACAACTCGCTGCACGGCACGCCGGCGTGCGCCGCCGACTGGTTGCTCAACGGCCGCGTGCGTGGCGACTGGGGCTTCAAGGGCTTTGTGGTGTCCGACTGCGATGCAGTGGACGACATAACCCAGTTCCATTATTTCCGCCCGGACAACGCCGGCTCGTCCGCTGCCGCGCTGAAGGCCGGGCACGATCTCAACTGCGGGCATGCCTATCGCGAACTCGGCACGGCGATCGCGCGCGGCGAAGTGGACGAAGCCTTGCTCGACCAATCGCTGGTGCGCCTGTTTGCCGCCCGCTATCGCCTGGGCGAGCTGGAAGCGCCACGCAAGGATCCGTACGCGCGCCTTGGCGCGAAGGACGTGGACAACGCGGCGCACCGTGCGCTGGCCTTGCAGGCGGCTGCAGAGTCGATCGTGCTGCTGAAGAACGATGCCAACACGTTGCCGCTCAACGCCGGCACGCGGCTGGCGGTGATCGGCCCGAATGCGGACGCACTGGCGGCGTTGGAGGCCAATTACCAGGGCACCTCGTCCGCGCCGGTGACGCCGTTGCTGGGCCTGCGTCAGCGCTTCGGTGCGCAGCAGGTGCGCTACGCACAAGGCGCACCGTTGGCTGCCGGCGTGCCCGGCATGATCCCGGAAACGGCATTGCGCGGCGATGGCAAGCCGGGCTTGCGTGGCGAGTATTTCGACAACGTCGATATGCGCGGTGCTGCGCGCATGGTGCGGCAGGATCGCACGGTGAGCTTCAACTGGGATCAGGTCGCCCCGGCAAAGGGCATACCGGCCGACCGTTATGCGGTGCGCTGGAGCGGCGAACTGCTGCCACCCAGCGCTGGCGATTACACCCTGGCGGTGCGCGTGGCGCGTTGCTTCGATTGCAGCGGGCACGATCCGGTGCGGCTGTATATCGACGACAAGCTGGTGGTTGCCGGGAACGCCGAAGACAAGCACGTGCCGGCCGGCATGCACAACGCCGACGGCCGCAGCGTGGAAACTGTGCTGCATTTTGACGATACCCGCCCGCGCAAGATTCGCCTGGAAATGGAACACCGCGGCCAGGACCAGGGCGTGCGTCTGGAATGGCTGGCGCCTGCGGCAGCGCAATTAGCCGAAGCCGAGCAGGCTGTGGCGCAATCCGATGCAGTGGTTGCCTTCGTCGGGTTGTCGCCAGATGTGGAAGGCGAGGAGTTGCGGATCGATGTGCCTGGCTTCGACGGCGGCGACCGCAACGACATCGCCCTGCCCGCCCCGCAGCAAGCACTGCTCGAACGGGCAAAGGCCTCGGGCAAGCCGCTGGTGGTGGTGCTGATGAGCGGCAGCGCGGTGGCCCTGAACTGGGCCAAGACGCATGCCGATGCGATCGTGGCCGCGTGGTACCCGGGCCAGTCCGGCGGCACCGCGATCGCGCGCATGCTGGCCGGCGATGACAACCCCGGCGGTCGCCTGCCGGTGACGTTCTATCGCTCCACCAAGGATTTGCCCGCCTACGTCAGTTACGACATGAAGGGCCGCACCTACCGCTATTTCAAGGGCGAGCCGTTGTTTCCGTTCGGCTATGGCCTGAGCTACACCCGCTTTGCCTACGACGCACCGCAGCTGTCCACCACCGCGCTGCAAGCCGGCAATCCACTGCAGGTGACCACTACCGTGCGCAACACCGGCACGCGTGCCGGCGACGAAGTGGCGCAGGTGTATCTGCAATATCCGGACCGCCCGCAGTCGCCGTTGCGCAGCCTGGTCGGTTTTCAGCGCGTGCATCTTGCAGCGGGCGAGCAACGCACGCTGACCTTCAATCTGGATGCACGCGCGTTGAGCGACGTGGATCGCAGCGGGCAGCGCGCGGTAGAAGCCGGCAACTACACGTTGTTCGTCGGCGGCGGGCAGCCGGGTACCGGCGCCGCTGGCAGTGCAGCGCCGTTTTCGATCCAGGGGCGCTCGCCGTTGCCCAAGTGATGCCTGTGACTGCGTGACACCCAACAGGCGTCGGCTGTCTCAGTCGGCGCCTGTTGCATGATGGGCGGGTCTGATGGTGAACCGCGCAGGTGCGCACGGCGTACAGCGGCTGGAACATCGCGCGCCAACGAGTGTGGCTGTCCTCACGCACTCAAGACGTGATCTTCAGGATGTGGTATTTCGGGCGATTGCTGCAACTTCACTTCTTGCACGATCCGTCCATGCTCCATCACCAGGATGCGGTCGGCGCTGGCAATGGTTTCAGGGCGGTGCGCCACGATCACCTTGGTCAGTTGCAAGTGCTTCACCGCCTCGTTGACCAGGCGTTCGCGGGTGACATCCAGATGGCTGGTGGCTTCGTCTAGGGAAACTCTGAACAACTCCCCTTGATCCTGCGACAATCACACAGACGCAACGGACAACGACGATGCAACTGACCTTCGGCGATGCGGAGTACAACGGCAAGCGCAAGCGGACGCGGCGTGAGGTGTT
>NZ_JSBW02000038.1 GCF_000772705.2 Xanthomonas vasicola | reverse complement strand
CGCTGGCTGCTGCGCTGGATCGCGTTTTTGCGTGCCTGGATGCGGGCGATGGAATGGCCATCCTTTAGCCACGTGCCGCTGTCACAGACGGCACGGGGCGCTTGAAGGGGATTTTTCAGGGACAACTTTTTAATCAAGAGATGCAGCGAAATAAGGACGCACTAGCTTGCAGCGCATTACAAGCCTTGGACGGAAGCTCGAGCCTGCAAGCCAAAACGCTTGCCGCCTTAAGAACCAAACCCCGCGCGATACGCCTGCACTGCAGCAACCGGATCCGGTGCCGCGTACACGCCACTGACTACGGCAATCAAATCGGCACCCGCAGTCACCAGCGCAGGCACCTGCGCGGGCGCAATGCCACCGATCGCCACGCGCGGCAGGTGCAGTTCGGCGGCCCGCTGCAGTAACGCAGGCGTGGCACGCCGTGTCGTCTGTTTGGTGGTGGTCGGGAAAAACGCACCGAAGGCCACATAGCTGGCGCCCGCTGCGGCTGCCGCGCGCGCGTGCTCGATCTCGTCGTAGCACGACACCCCGATGATGGCCTGCTCGCCCAGCAGCGCGCGTGCCGCCGCTACATCACCATCGTCTTCGCCCAGATGCACGCCTTGCGCACCGACCTGCGCCGCCAACTGCGCATCGTCGTTGATGATCAATGGCACACCGTGTGCCGCGCACAATTCGTGCAAGGCGCTGGCCTGACGCAGCCGCAGCGCCGCGTCCGCTTGCTTGTTGCGGTATTGCAGCCAGGTGATCGACGCCAGCAATGGCGCCGTGCGCAGGAGCAAGCGCTGCGTGTTGGGCTCGTCCGGGGTGATCAGGTACACACCGCGAACGTTAAGACGGTTGGGCATGTCAGCGCTTCCGAAAGCGGTGGATGGGATGGGACAATGTAGCCCCACCGTTGCATGACCGCGATTATCCGATGAGCGAGACATCCACGACCACCTACCGCACCTGGATGTGCGTCGTCTGCGGGTTTCTCTACCACGAGGCCGACGGCATCCCCGAAGAAGGCATTGCCCCGGGCACCCGCTGGCAGGACGTGCCCGACACCTGGACCTGCCCCGATTGCGGCGTGACCAAGGAAGACTTCGAGATGGTGGAGGTCGACTGAGCTGCCGTTGGAGGGGCGTCATCAGACACTGACCACTGCAATGCCACTGCTGGAATGAGTCCGGCTGCAACAATTGGCACTACGGTGGCGGCGTCGAGTGGGAACCGGATTGGGGGCATACTAATGCCTGCTTTCCTGAGAACCAAAGAACAGCGCCCCGCTAGGGCAGCTTGGCGGTGGCGAGCGGTTGCTTACGCCCGATCAATGCGCCCGTGAGCGCTGGCTGTTCAAGTCCACCAGGTGCTCGTGCAAATTAGCCGCGTCCTGCGCGCCCGGGTTGAGTACCAGGTAGCGCGAGAGATCGTGGCGTGCGCCGTTGCGGTGGCCCAGATGCAGATAGGCCATGCCGCGGTCGCGCAGGGCCTCGGGTTGGTCGGGCACCAGCTTCAGGATGCGGTCGGCGCTGCGGGCAGCGCGGTCCCAGTGCTCGGCATCGGCATAGACGCCGTGCAGGTTGCGCAGGATGCGGATCAAGATCGCGCGGTGCGGTGCGGGGTCGAGAATCTGTGCCAGCGCGCGGTCGTCGGGGATTTCGCCGCCCAGATGCGGGCGGGCACGTTCGCGCAGCTCATCCACGCCCAGCGGACGGCCGCCGTTGAACGGGTCCATCACCAGCACGCCGTCATCTACCGGCAGACGCACCAGGAAATGGCCGGGAAACGACACCCCCGCCAACGGGATGCCCAGCCGGCGGGCGACTTCGATTTGCACCATTGCCAGCGAAATCGGATTGCCCAGCCGGCGCTCGAACACCTGGTTGAGGTAGCTGTTGCGCGGGTCGTAGTACTGGTCGTGATTGCCCGAGTAGCCCAACTCGTCGAACAGGTAGCGATTGACCGCCGCCATCTTCAGCGGCCACACATCAATCGCGTCAACCTCACGGCGCAGATGCTCGACGTGGCTCTGCACCAGCGTGTCGTAGAGCTCGGCATTCAGCTGCGGATACTCGTCGCGCGCGATCAGCAGCGCGGTGGACATTAACGGCACCGCATCGTCGTCCAGGTTGGCGAGCGCGGTCCAATGGGGAAGTGGGAGCATGTCGACCATGCTGCAAGAGTGTCGGCAAGCGGCGCAGGGTTCAAGTCCGGTACTTCCTGACAGTGACGCGTGCCGCGCGTGCCGCGTGACGGCGGAATGTTGAGCGCTCCGTCAACGGGCGCGGTTACTGGTTCGGCAGGTATCGCGCCGGTATTGTCGGGAGGCATGCCAAGCGCTCGCCGGATGTCCAATGACCTGGATGCAGCGTTTATTTCAGCGTCGGGATGTCCGGGCTGAAGGTCAGCGTCGCACCGTCCCTCAGGCCGAGTTTGGCGGCCTGGCCGGCGTTGAGCTCCAGCACATAGCGCGCCGGCTGCTTGCTGGGGTAGGGCGGGCAGGCGTCGCCGGCCGAACACGGCGGCACATCGCGCTGCTGCGAGACAAGCCGGCGCTGCTCATTGAAGTACAGGATATCCAGCGCGATCTTGGTGTTCTTCATCCAGTACGCCAGCGGCTCCTGGCGGTCGTGGATGAACAGCATGCCGCGGTCTTCGTCCATGGCATCGCGGAACATCAGGCCCTTGGCGCGATCAGCGTTGTTCTGCGCCAGCTCTACCTTGTAGCGCGTGCCCGCGAGTTCCACCCAGCTGCCGCCGCTACTGGCGCAGCCGCCGAGCAGGATCAAGAACGCAAGGGCAAGAGAACGACAACACATAAGGCATACCAGCGGGCGGGGATGCCGCACCATCTGGCAAGCGGCCACGTGCGTCAAGCTGCTGCGGTGCGTTGTTAGGGCATTGCGAACGCGATGGGTCCGGCCCGCATCGCTTCGCAATGCGGGCCTAAATTGCGCGTACGCGTGCAAGCGCGCGATGTTCAGATCACCCGCGGCGGTTCACCGCCGATGATCACCACATCGGCCGGGCGCCGCGCGAACAGACCCACGCACACCACGCCAGGAATCTGGTTCAAGCTGCGCTCCAGCGCCACCGGGTCGGTGATCTGCAGGTTGTGCACGTCCAGCACCACATTGCCGTTGTCGGTCACCACGCCATCGCGCCACACCGGCTGACCACCGGTGAGCGCCAGGATCTGCCGGGCCACCAGGCTGCGTGCCATCGGAATCACTTCCACCGGCAGCGGGAACTTGCCCAGCACCGGCACCTGCTTGCTCGGGTCGACGATGCAGATGAAGCGCTCGCTGGCCTCGGCGATGATCTTCTCGCGTGTCAGCGCGGCGCCGCCGCCCTTGATCAGGCAGCGATTCGGGTCGCACTCGTCGGCACCGTCCACATACAGCGACAGATTGCCGGTGTGGTTGAGGTCCAGCACCTCGATGCCGTGCTGGCGCAGGCGCGCGGTGCTTTGTTCGGAGCTGGACACTGCACCCTTGATGCGATGGCCGATGCGGCCCAGCGCGTCGATGAAGTAGGCCACCGTCGAGCCGGTGCCCACTCCGACGATCATGCCGTCGTCCACGTAATCGATCGCTTTCTCGGCGGCCAGGCGTTTTGCTTCGGACATTGTTGAGGCTCGGGATTGGGGGATCGGGAATTGCAAGAGCGGCTGGGCTGAGTCGGGATATGCAAATCTCACATCCCGACTCCCTTTCCCGGCTATTCCATCGCCAGCAACAGCTTCCACTGCGCGGCAGTCACCGGCAGGATCGACAGGCGGTTGCCGCGCGCGATCAGCGGGAAGCCTTCGCCCAGTGCATCGGCCTGTTGCTTGATTTCATCCAGCGAAATCGTGCGTGTGAGTTTGCGCTCGAATGCCACGTCCACCAGCATCCAGCGCGGATCTTCGCAGCTGGACTTGGGGTCGTGGTAATCGGATTTCGGGTCGAACTGGGTGTCATCCGGATACGCCGCGCTGGCCACCTTGGCGATACCGACGATGCCAGGCACCTTGCAGTTGGAATGGTAGAAAAACACGCTATCGCCAACGTGCATGCCATCGCGCATGAAGTTGCGCGCCTGGTAGTTGCGCACACCGTTCCACGGTTCGGTGCCGACGCGTTCCAGATCATCGATGGAGAACGTGTCCGGCTCGGACTTCATCAACCAGTAGCGTTTGCGGGCAGTCATTCGGAAACGGCGTCGTCTTTCAGGAAGGTGGCGTGTTCGGTGCAGATAGCGTCGACCGCCACATCCCACGTTTCGGTGGGCAGGGCGGGCACCTGCTGCGCAGCGAAGCCGACGCCGACCAGCCAGGGCGGCGGCGCCTGGCGATGCCGGAACGCGAAGCTGCGATCATACCAGCCGCCTCCCATTCCCAGCCGGCGGCACGCTGCATCGAAACCGGTCAGCGGCGTGACCACCAGCGCCATCTCCTCCGGTGCCAGCGTGTCGGCGCGGTCCACCTCCGGCTCGGGAATGCCGTAGCGATTGCTCACCAGCGGCTGGCCCGGTCGCCACGGCGCAAAGCGCAGCACGCGGCCATCCAGCACCGGCAGGCAGTAGCGCACTTCGCTCGGTAGGGTCAGTTGCCAGCGATGCAGCGCAATTTCGCCATCCATCGCCCAGTACCCCGCCACTGCGCCGCTGCACGGTGCGAACGGCAGCGCCAGCAAACGCTCCGCCAACGCATCGGCTGCGGCCAAGCGTTGCGTTGCCGGCAGGCTGCGTCGGTGTGCGCGTAATAGCTGACGCAACGCATCTCGGTCCTCGGTCATCGGTGTCTCGCGGCACAATCGGTGCTGCATTGTCGATGGCGCACGTGCATGTGCCTAGCGGCGCGTGCAGTGCTGCCCTGGAGACACAACTTCCAGTTGCATGCGCTGCTTGCAAACACACGGCGCTTGCACCACCGCCCATGCGGGGCTGTAAAGCGTGGCGAGAGCACAGCGCAGTGCACACTGCCGTCGCGCACGCGCGTTGGAGCCGCGCCAGCACAGAGGGCATGCAAACAACACGTCTGCATCGCCGACGCAGTCATCGCCATCGCAGCCGCCCAAATTTCGGACACACAAAAAGAAACGACGCCCGAAGGCGCCGTTTCAGATTTGCATTCTCCGCCATGACGATGCGGGCGAAACGACCTTGAACCCGGGGTTCAAGTGGGGACGTTGTGAGGCCATCGGGCTTCCCGCTAAAAGGCGGACTTGCACACCCAGCTTCGTCGCGCTCCCGCGGTCGTAATTAAGGGACAAGGCGAATGTTTTGCACGCTGTCGTTTACAGCAGAGAACGCAGGCGAATTATAGACCTCTGCGCCGCGATGGCTAGCCCATTCGTCGGCCGACGGGATTGAGGATTCATATTTGCGATGGCAGCGCGAATTCCACTTAGCGCGGCGTGTCGGCAACGCTGTCGAGCCGGCGATTCAAGGTGTCCAGCGTATTCGCCAATTCGCGGTCGTAGAGCGCCTGCTGTTCGCGCAGTTGCTGCAACTCATGCGCCAGATTGAGCGCAGCCAGCACGGCCACACGGTCCACCGCCGCCATGCGATTGCTGCCGCGGATCTCGCGCATGCGTAAATCCAGCAGACGCGCCGCGGCGGTTAGACTTTCGCGTTCGTCCGCAGTCACGCCCACCGTGTATTCACGATCCAGAATACGCACGCTGACCGGTTCGTTGTTGCTCACGTGTGCTGCTCCAGTGACTTCAAGCGGGCGATCATCGCTTCCACACGCGCGCGCGCCTGCTCGTTCTTGGTCAACAGTTGCGAACGCTCGCCGATCAACTGCTCTTGTTGATGACGCAGGCTGCGGTTCTCGTCGGTGAGCCGTTGGGTACGCTCCACCAAGGCCTCTACGCGGGCAGCGAGGGCGCGGATCTGAGCGAGGGCGGCAGCGTTGTCCATGCGCTCACGATAGGGGCGCGTGCGCGCGGCGGTCAAGCGTCCTCGTATGCCCTGGCCGTTAGCGTGAGCCCAAGCGTTGCAAGGCTCCGGGCAGAATCTAGACAGGCCAGCCTCATACGCGTGGAACGCTGCATGGAACGCAGACTGCGGCCCATGCGGGTTGCCTTGATACACTGGGAAGTCATGTCGCCGGCCCTGCGTCGGCACCTTATCGCTTTTCAGCCTGGATGACCCGATGGATCTGCCCGACGTAACCGCTGTGCAAAACGAAAGCCGTCAGCTGGCGCTGGCGTCCTCTGCGGCGGAGTTGCATGGCGGGCTGTGCGGGTGGCTCTCCGGCGGCGGTGCCGACAGCGTCGACTGGCTGGCACGCATTCTGGCCGACACCGGCCAGGGCGCACCCAAGCAGGGCGGGGCGCTGGATCAGCTGCGGCAGGCCACCGTGGCGCAACTGGAAGACCGCGATTTCGCCTTCGAGCTACTGCTTGTCGAAGACGGCGCCCCGTTGCCGGCGCGTACAGATGCCTTGTTCGACTGGTGCCGCGCCTTCCTGGGTGGATTTGGTCTGGCTGCGCAGCAGCGCCCGGCACTGAGCGAAGAAGGCGAGGAAGCGTTGCAGGACCTGGCGCGTCTGGCGCAGGCGTCCAGCGACGACTTCGACGCGGCCGATGAAGACGACACTGCACTGGCCGAGATCGAAGAATTCGTGCGCGTGGCAGTGCTGTTGCTGCATGGCGACTGCGTGATGGGGCCGCGTTTCCGGCAACGTCTGAACTGATCGGCCCGCCATGAAGAAGCTCACCGGGATCGGCACGGCCGAATACGCGCGCCGGCGCAAGCAGCTGATGCAGATGGCTGGCGAGCAGGCGATTCTGATTCTGCCGGCCGCGCCCGAGCGCGTGCGCAGTCACGACACGCACTATCCGTACCGGCAGGATTCGGATTTCTGGTATCTGAGCGGGTTTCCGGAGCCGGAAGCAGTACTGGTGCTGGTGCCCGGCCGCAAGCATGGCGAAGCGATTTTGTTCTGTCGCGAGCGCGACGCCGAGCGCGAAGCCTGGGATGGCCCGCGCGAAGGTCAGGAAGGCGCGGTGGAGCGCTACGGCATGGACGACGCGTACCCCATCGACGATGTCGACGAGATCTTGCATGGCCTGTTGGAAGGGCGTAGCCGCGTGTACTACCACTTCGGGCGCAATGTCGATTTCGATCTCAAGTTGATCGGCTGGCTCAAGCGGGTGCGCGAGCAGGTGCGCCATGGTGCGCAGCCGCCGCATGAATTTTTAGAGCTGGGCCATTTGCTGCACGAGCAGCGCCTGTTCAAGTCGCGCGACGAAATCGCGCTGATGCAGCAGGCCGCAGATATCAGTGTGCGTGCGCATCGCGCAGCAATGCGGCTGGCGCGGCCGGGTGTGCATGAGTACGAATTGCAGGCCGAGGTCGAGCGCGAATTCCGCGCTGCCGATGCGTGGCCTGCGTACGGCAGCATCGTCGGTACTGGCAGCAATGCCTGTGTACTGCATTACCGCGCCAACAACGCGCGCAGCCGCGATGGCGAGTTGGTGCTGATCGATGCCGGTGCCGAATACCGCGGCTATGCGGCCGATATCACCCGCACCTTTCCGATCAACGGGCGTTTCACGCCGGCGCAGCGTGCGTTGCACGATCTGGTCGGTGCTGCGCAGGCGGCCGCGCTCGCGCAGGCGCGTCCCGGCGTGGCCTACGAAGCCGGGCATCTGGCGGCAGTGGAAACCTTGACTGAAGGGCTGCTGCAACTGGGTCTGCTCAAGGGCAAGCTGGAGCGCAACATCGTTGATGGGCAGTACAAGCGCTTTTATCGACACAAGACCGGCCATTGGTTGGGCCTGGATGTGCACGATGTGGGCGACTACCGGCTGGGCGGCGACTCGCGCCTGCTCGAACCCGGCATGGTGTTCACCATCGAACCGGGCCTGTACGTGTCTGCCGACGACACCTCGGTAGAGGCCAAGTGGCGCGGCATCGGCATTCGCACTGAAGACAATGTGCTGATCACGGCCGACGGGCACCGCGTGCTCACCGATGCGTTGGCGCGCAGTGCCGACGAGATTGAAAAAGAGATGGCCGATCGCGACGCAGCGCGCGCGTAGCGCTGCAAGACCAACTTAGAGCGGGCGTGACGCAAATTTGTGCAACGCGCTGCAAGCACGCCTGCGCCGCCGGTGTTGCGCCGAATGCGGGCGCTTTCCCCAGCGGATGGCGTCGTCGCTTAAGCCGCGCTCTGTCGCTCAAGCTATTTTCTGCCTGGCGCATCGTCGAGATGACGCGCCAGGCCACTTGTTGTAAGCCGTTCTATTAACTGAGCTGCTGCGTCTGCGTGCGTTCTGGCTGCTGCACTGGCTCGCTCGGCCCGGCGAGTTGCCGCGCGCGCTCGAACGACTGTTCTTCCGGTGTGGCGAGCGCTTGTTCGGTTTTCATGTGCGCGCGCAGATGTGCCGGGTTGGCCGGGTCGCCTTGCACGACGAATACGTTTTCGCCGCCGTGCACGCCGCGATTGTTCGCTTCGCTCATCAGCACGTGATCAACGCGCGACAGCCCGCCTTCCTTGGCCAGCGGCAACAAGGCTGCGGTGAGGCGGGCGCTGGTTTGGTCGGGCGTGCGGCCATGCGCCGCATCGATCGCATGCACGCCGCGTTCGATCTGCTGATACATCGGGTGGTCTGGGTGCGAGGTCTGGCGTGGATCGTTCATGGCAATGTTCCGTGTGTGGTGGTGCTGAAACGTCGCGGTGCGTTACCGGGTGATGGAAGGCGCGGCTGCTCCCAGTGTAGGCGCGCTGCATGTCGATGCCGGGTTTAACCGTTCCGGCCAGGCACTGGGCGCCATGAAGTTTTCAGGCGCGATTGCTACTCATGCGGCGGCGAAGACCGGGCGGGTCAGATTTTCAGCGCTGCCGTCAGTGCACACCACCTCGTCTTCGATGCGGATGCCGCCGTAGGGCCTGAATTCTTGCACGCGCTGCCAGTTGACGCTGGCGGCGTGGCCGTTCTTCTTCACTTCGTCCAGCAACATGTCGATGAAGTACACGCCGGGCTCGATCGTGACCACCATGCCGGGCTCCAGCATGCGGGTCAGGCGCAGATACGGGTGGCCGGCCGGGCGCTCGATGCGGCCGCCGCGGTCGCTGGCGGAAAAACCGGCTACATCGTGCACCTGCAGGCCGATCAAGTGACCAAGGCCGTGCGGGAAGAACGCAGCGCTGACGCCGGTGACCACTGCGGCTTCCGGCGAGACGGTGAGAACGCCGAATTCCTTGAGGATGCCCATCAATGCCAGATGCGCATCAATGTGCAACTGCTTGTAGTCCACGCCGGCACGCACGTTCTGGCCCATGCGCAATTGCGCAGCATCCACCGCAGTGATCAATGCCTGAAAGTCGCTGCCGGGGTCGGCGGCATAGGTGCGGGTGATGTCGCTGGCGTAGCCGTATGCCGAGGCGCCGGCGTCGATTAGGAAGCTGCGCAGCGGTTGCGGCGGCTGTTGGCCCAGTTCGGTGTAGTGCAGCACTGCGCCGTGTTCGTTGAGCGCAATGATGTTGCCGTACGGCAACTCATTGGCGTCCTGGCCCACCGCCGCGCAATACGCCAGATGGATACCGAATTCGCTCTGGCCGGCACGGAATGCGGCTTCCGCTGCACGATGGCCGCGCACCGCCAGTTGCTGGGCAATGCGCAGCAATGCCAGCTCGTACGGGGTCTTGAACGCGCGCTGGTATTCCAGGTAATCGAGCACCGGCTGCGGGTTGTTCGGCACGTATGCACCGAGCGTGCTTTGTGCCTCGCCAAGAATCGCGCAGCGCTCGGGCTGTTTGGGCAGCAGTGCCAACGCTTCGTCCGGCGTGCGGATGATGGGGATGTCGCAGTGTTCCACCCACCAGCCGCTGGGGGCATCGGGCACCACGTGCCAGTAGTCGAACGGCTGATAGAAGATCACCGTCGGGCGCTTGCCCGGCGTGTAGACCAGCCAACTGTTGGGCACCCGTGTCAGCGGCACCCAGGCCTTGAATTGCGGGTTGACCGCGTAGGGGTAATCGCGGTCGTCGAACAGTTGGTAATGCGTGCTGCCGCTGGGAACCACCAGATGCTCGAAGCCGCCGCGCTGCAGCGCTTCGTCGGCGCGCGCGGTGAGCGTGCGCAGGTGGTCGGAGTACAGGCTGCTCAAGGAGGGATGGGTCATGCGGGGCTCGATCGGCAATGCAAAGGCAATGCGCAATTTTGCCGCAATCCGTGCAACGGCGCTGTGTCTTGAAGTGGCCGACAAAACGTATTGCGTAATCGTCTCAGCTGGGCGTGGACGGCACACGGGAACCGCGGCTGACGCGTGGTAATTAGCGTACCGAACACCAGCGGCGCCTCTTGATGGCTGCACAGTCGTGGTGGCAGCGGCACTTAGCCAGCCATATGCTCTTCGGCGATCCAGGCGCGCAGGCGCTGCCGGTGCGGTTCGGACATGGTCAGAAAGCGCACCCCGGCCCAGGATTGCCCGGGCGCATGCGCAGCTTCGGACCACAGCAAATGCACGCCAACATCGATCTCGGTAGCGCGGCCAACCCGTTCGGGCAGCGTGAAGCGCAACTGATACAAGGCGTCGTCGTGTAGCGGGACCGACCCCAACAACAGCATGCCGGTTTCGGACAGGTTGCCGACCCGGCCGATCTGCGCTTCGGTCATCGTGTCGATGACCGGCAGCAGGTCGGTCGGCTGCCGGCGCGGTGCGCGGCGGGTGTCCTGGATCATGGCTGTGCCTCGGTAACAGGCGACTGGCCGGCCAGGCTGCGCAGCGTGCGCACGGTGGCATGCCAGGCGCGATCGATCAGACGCGATTTTTCTTCCACCAGCAGACGTGCCTGCCCACCGGCCATCAGCCGCGCCAGGCTATCCAGCGAGTGCTCGCCAACCTTCTGCCCGCGTTGATTCACGAACAGGGCGTTGCCGGTCATCGGGCTGTACCAGGACAGGCGTTGCCGGCGCAGATCGTGTTGCTGGTTGACCACGAATTCGAACCAGGTACCGAACGGCAAGCTGCGCAGCTGTGCGCAGCATTCCTCTTCGGCCGGCGTGCGCGGCGTGGCCGCCGGCTTGCGCGGAGCGCTGTCGCCCTGGTCGCCGAGCCGGGTACGCGTCTTGAGTTTGGCCGCAAGCTCGGTGCGCGAGGTCACTTCGTCCTCGCCCCCGGGCGTGGACAAGCGGCGCGCGATCGCCGCCGCTTCATCGTGGTGATACCCCACCTGCAGCAGCGCGGTTTCAACATCGGTGCCGAGTGCGATGTCGGTGGGCTGGCCCTTGCTGCGGCAGGTGACCTCGGCAATGCGTGCGGTCAGCGCCTGGCGCTCGTCCCATTCGGGCGACTGCTCGCCCTGACGCAGCAAGGTCAGCGTAAGCACGTCCGACCAGGCCTGGCGCAGTAGCGATTGCACGAAGCGCGGTGGCGCGCCTTGTTCGCAGAGTTGCTCGATGCGTGCTTCGGCCTGCTGCTTGGCCGATTCCAGACGCTCTTTGCCGCGCGCAGCATCCACATGACGTCGCTCGGTTACCTCGGCCTTGCGCGCGAGTGCGCGCAGATGCGTCTGGATGTCGTCGTTGGCTGCGGCGAAAACCGCCTCGTCGCCCTGATAGTGGTTGACGATTTTGTCGACCGCGCTACCCAGCTTGTGCAGCAGTTGCGGGTCGATATCGTCCTCGCCCAGCCACACGGCACCGGATTCGGCCACGGTGTTGAGCAGTTCGCGCACCGGGTGCTGGTCGCGCACGAAAAAATGCGAATCGGCCAATGCCGCGCGCGCCACCGGCACCTGCAACTTGGCCAGCAATGCCTGCGCTGGCGTCTGCTCGCGCACCTCGCGCTGCATCTGCGCGTAGAGCAGGCCGAGCAGGTCGAAGGTATCGTTGTCCTGCGGCGCCAGCACGGCATTCGGGCCGTGCTCACTGCGCAGCAACTCCAGCACCTGGCGCTGCACTGCATCGATCCCCGACGCTTGCGGCGTCGCTACGGCCTGCGTGGCCAGCGCACTCTGCAGGCTGGCGAGCGCATCGCCGAGCGCAGCCTTGGGCACGGCAGCGGCGGCGCCTTGCTGCGATGGCTGGGCCGCTGCTGCGAGCGACGTGGCGGAGGGCGCCATCGCCTTGTTGGCTGGCACGCCTGCACCTGCGTGACCTGCGTGCTCAGCTGCCTGCGATTGCCGTGCCGATGCCATCAATCCGCCCAGCGCCTGCACTGCATCGTTGAGCGCCGGCGGCACCGCCTGCGCGGGTGCAGCCATTGCAAGCGCTGGTGGCGCAGCAGCGTGATCCAGCAAGGCACTCTGCCAGGCCGTCGGCGCGCCTTGGCCCGCCCAGCCAGTGGCAGGCCGCGGTATGCGCGAGGCTGCAGCATGACTGTTGGTTGCCGCAGCGTCTTTCGCGCCCTGTGCCGATGCCGGCAGCGTCCGCCGTGTCTGCACCTGCGTGGGCTTGACCAGATACGGGTGATAGATCAGTCCCGGCAGGATGCCTTCCTGGTCCAGCGTACTGTTGGCGCTTTCGAACAGATCGCCCAGGCGGTCCATCACCTGGCGCTCGAACACCTTGTACAGCGTCAGCTGTCCCTCCAGGCTCAGCCCCAGCGTTTCCCCGCACTGACGGAGGATTCGGCATACCGCGTACGGGCCAAACGGTAATTCTTCCAGCTCGAATTCGGGCAACGTACCGATCACCGCCAGGCGCTGCGCCAGCAAGAGCAGAGCATCGGCGCGCCGCGATGTTTCGCGACGTGCGATTTCGCTCAGCACGATGTCGCGATCGATATCGGTGTTTTCAACCAGGGTCAGCATCTGCGGTTGCG
The DNA here is from genome assembly GCF_000772705.2 of Xanthomonas vasicola. Lineage (GTDB taxonomy): Bacteria > Pseudomonadota > Gammaproteobacteria > Xanthomonadales > Xanthomonadaceae > Xanthomonas > Xanthomonas vasicola. The sequence continues at coordinate 23,248 of NZ_JSBW02000038.1, read as the reverse complement.
CTGCGACATCGGCCAATGGCGCCAGCACCGGGCGTTCGCGCAGGCCGGCCAGCGCCTTCGCCAGTTCCTGCAGAAACGCCTGCGGAAAGCGGTCGATGTGGTCGCGCAGGCCGCGCGTCTGTGCGTAGGTTTCAGCCTGGATCTGGCTGTTGCGCGCGTGCTCGGCCTGATGCAACAGCTCGCGTTCCAACTCGACGACGGTCAGTCGCAGTGGTCCGCTCAGCGCCTGCACGCAATGCGCGTGCAGCAGGCCGAGCAGGCGCCGGCCGCGCGCGGACACTGGCGCATCGGCAATCGGGCCGCTGAGTGCGGGGTGCAGGGAAGACACGGGCATGGACATCCGGGGAGGCGGGCTCGGTTCGAAGCGTGAGCTATGTAGCATGTCTTTCCGCTGACTGCGCGGCATTGGCCTGCCTAGCGCATCTGGTTTGCGCAATGCCATGCACTGGAGGTGCGAGCATGCGCCACACGCATGCAGTCGATTAACCAGCGATGTTGCCGCGCCTTTAGCCCAGGAACAACTCGACCACATCATTGGTAAAGCGACGTCCCAACTCGGTCGGCACCACGCGCTCACCCTGCCGGGTCATCCAGCCCTGTGCCAGCGCGCGCGCCAGCGGCACCGCGATGACGGAGGCGGCAAGGCCCGTCGATGCCTCGAAATCGCTCAGCCGGAAGCCTTCGTGCAAACGCAGCAGGTTGAGCATGTATTCGAATGGCAGCCGTTCGCGGGGCACAATTTCATCGCCGCCGATGGATGCGGCAGTGCCTGCACTGGCCAGATAAGTCTGCGGATGCTTGTGCTTCCAGCGCCGCAGCACGTGCTCTTCGGCACCGGAACTGATCTTGCCGTGCGCACCCGCACCGATGCCTAAGTAATCGCCAAAGCGCCAGTAGTTGAGGTTGTGCGCGCACTGCCGCCCCGGTTTTGCGTACGCGCTCACTTCGTACTGCGCATAGCCGGCGTCGGCCAGCAGGCGTTGACAGTGTTCCTGGATATCCCAGGCGGCATCGTCGTCGGGAATGCCTTTGGGTGGCCGCGCGAAGAACACCGTGTTCGGCTCGAGCGTAAGCTGGTAATGCGACAGGTGCGTGGGCTGCAGAGCGAAGGCGCGTTCCAAATCGTGCTCGGCCTGCATCAGCGTCTGCTCGGGCAGTGCGTACATCAGGTCGATATTGAAATTATCGTAGCCGGCGTCTTGCGCCAGTTTGATCGCGCGCTCGGCTTCGGCACTGTCGTGAATGCGCCCTAGCCGTTGCAGTGCCACGTCGTCGAAGGTCTGCACACCGAAGCTCAGGCGGTTCACGCCCGCAGCGCGGTAGTGCTCGAAGCGGCCGTGCTCGGCGGTACCCGGATTGGTTTCCAACGTGATTTCAAGATTCGGCGCAAAACGCAGCCGCGCCGCGGCAGCTTGCAGAAAGCGGTCGATCGCTTCAGGCGGAAACAGGCTGGGCGTGCCGCCGCCGAAGAACACCGAATGCACCACGCGGCCCCACACCAGCGGCAGATCCGCATCCAGGTCGCGGATCAGTGCGTCTACATAGTCCTCGAACGGCAATGCACCCTTGGCCGCATGCGAGTTGAAATCGCAGTAGGGGCATTTGCGCACGCACCAGGGCAGGTGCACATAGAGCGACAGCGGTGGCGGAATCAGTTGGGGCATTGCGCTAGGCGTGCTTTACAGCGACAACGCATGCAGCTTGTGCAGCAGCGTGGCCAGCGCCACCGCACGATGGCTCAGGCGATTCTTCAATGCGCTGTCCATTTCCGCGGCGGTCAGGCCGTACACCGGATCCAGAAACACCGGGTTGTAGCCGAAGCCGCCATCGCCGCGCGGTTCGGTGGTGATCACGCCTTCCCAGCTGCCTTCAGCGATCAGCGGTTGCGGATCTTCCGGATGCCGCAGTAACACGATCACCGAATAAAACCGCGCGCTGCGGCGATCAGCCGGCACATCGCGCATCGCATCGAGCAACTTGGCATTGTTGGCCAGCGCGTTGGTTGGGCTGCCGGCATAGCGCGCGCTGTACAGACCGGGTGCGCCATCCAATGCATCCACGATCAAACCCGAATCATCGGCCAGCGCCGGCAAACCGGTCACTGCGCTGGCATGACGCGCCTTGATCAGCGCGTTCTCGACAAAGGTCAGGCCGGTTTCCGGAACATCGTCCACGCCGAGCTCGCCTTGCGCGACGATGCGCAGCGGCAGGTCGGCGAGCAGGGCGCGCAGTTCTTCCAGCTTGCCGGCGTTGCCGCTGGCCAGGACCAGTTGTTTCATTGCTTGGGCTCCAGCAGATCCCACTTGGTGCCGTACAGATCGCGAAACACTACGACCGTGCCGTACGGCTCTTCGCGTGGGGCTTCCAGAAATTCCACGCCGAATGCCTGCATGGCCGCATGGTCGCGCCAGAAGTCGTCGGTGTAGAGAAAATGATCCACCCGCCCTCCGGTCTGGTCGCCGATGCGCGCGCGTTGCGCGGCGTCGGCCGGCTGCGCGAGCAGCAAGCCGGCGTCCTGCGCGCCGCCCGGGCCGATCACTACCCAGCGCTTGCCGTCATCGAGCCGGCGATCTTGCAGCACATCGAAACCCAGTGCGCCGGTGTACCAGGCAATGGCCGCATCGTAATCGGCAACCAGCAAGGTGGTCAGGGCGATACGGCGGCTCATCCGGCCAGCGCAGCGCGTTGCAGTGCGAACAACGCGTCCATGCCCTTTTCGGCCAGTGCGAGCAGTGCGTTGAGTTCATCGCGACGGAAGGCATGACCTTCGGCGGTGCCCTGCAGCTCGATGAAGCCGCCACCATCGTTCATCACCACATTCATGTCGGTATCGCAGTCGCTGTCTTCCGGGTAATCCAGGTCCAGCACCGGCTCGCCGCGATAGATGCCCACCGAGACCGCAGCCACGGCGCCGATCAGCGGATGCTTCTTGATGTCGCCGCGCTTGAGCAGCAGGTTCACCGCATCGGCCAACGCAACGTAAGCGCCGGTGATGGCTGCAGTGCGGGTGCCGCCATCGGCCTGCAGCACGTCGCAGTCCAGGGTGATGGTGCGTTCGCCCAGCGCATTGCGGTCCACGCAGGCGCGCAGTGCGCGGCCGATCAAGCGCTGGATTTCCAGCGTGCGGCCGCCCTGCTTGCCACGCGCAGCTTCGCGGTCGGAACGGGTGTGGGTGGAGCGCGGCAACATGCCGTATTCGGCGGTCACCCAGCCTTCGCCCTTGCCGCGCAGGAAGTTCGGTACGCGGTTTTCCACGCTGGCGGTGCACAGCACGCGGGTGTCGCCGAAGCTGACCAGCACCGAGCCTTCGGCATGGCGGGTGAAGGCGCGTTCGATGCGCACCGGGCGCAGCTGGTCGGCCGTGCGGCCGCTAGGACGGGAAAAGGTCATGCGATGAGTCCGGAAGTCGGGAGGTAGGTCTGGCGTCAGTGCGCAGCGTGCAGGCAGCTGGCAAGGACGGCTAGGGTACCATTCGCGCTTTGACGGCACGGGATTGACGATGATTCGAAGCATGACTGCGTTTGCTGGCGGCGAACGCATCACACCCTGGGGCACGCTCGGTTGCGAGCTGCGCTCGGTCAACCACCGCTTTCTGGAAGTGGGTGTGCGTCTGCCCGAGGAATTGCGTGCGCTGGAACCCCTGCTGCGCGAGCGTGTGGCAGCAAAAAGTAGCCGCGGCAAGCTGGATCTGACCCTGCGTCTGCGCGCGCCCGAAAACGCACAGACGCTGGCGGTCAACGAATCGCTGCTGCAGGAACTTGGCGCGCTGGCCACGCGGCTGGATGGCGTGTTTCCCAAATTGCAGGTGGGCTTTACCGATCTGCTGCAGCTGCCGGGCGTGCTGCAGGTGCAGGACGTGGACGCCGCCGCGCTGCAGGCGCAGGCGCTGGCGTTGCTCGACGAGCTGGTAGACAGCTTTGTTGCCGCACGCGAGCGCGAAGGCGCCAAGCTGGCCGAGGCGATCAGCGAGCGGGTGGATGCCATCGAACGTATCGCCGCCGACGTGCGCGTCTTGATCCCGGCGATTCGCGAAGGTCAGCGCGCCAAGCTGGCCGCGCGGCTGGCGGATCTGCCGCACCCGGTGGACCCGGGCCGTACTGAACAGGAATTAGTGCTGTGGCTGCAGAAGCTGGATGTAGACGAGGAGCTCGACCGCCTGTCCAGCCACATTGCCGAGATCCGCCGCGTGCTCAAGCAGCGCGAGCCGGTTGGTCGCCGTCTGGACTTCCTGTTGCAGGAGTTCAACCGCGAAGCCAATACGCTGGGCTCCAAGTCGGTGGACAGCCGCACCTCCAATGCCGCGGTGGACCTGAAGGTGCTGATCGACCAGATCCGCGAGCAGGTGCAGAACATTGAGTAGCGGAGATTCATGATTGGGGATTCGGGATTGGTGGACCGCAAATCCCGCGCCTCTGCGGACCGCGTTCAATCCCGGTAGCATGTCGACCCCGGTGGTACCGGTCCGCAGTTGCTTCGCGGCCTCCGACCCCCCAATCCCGAATCCTGATCCTATGCGCGGCACTCTCTATATTGTTGCGGCCCCCTCGGGCGCCGGCAAGAGCAGCATCGTCAACGCCACCCTGGCGCGCGACCCGAAGATCGCCCTGTCGATCTCGTTCACCTCGCGCGCGCCGCGGCCGGGCGAACGGCATGCCGAGCACTACCATTTCGTCTCCTTCGACGAGTTCCGGGGCATGATCGAAGCGGGCGATTTCTTCGAATACGCGCTGGTGCATGGCGACTGGAAGGGCACTGCGCGGCAGTCGGTCGAACCGCAGCTGGCTGCCGGTCACGACGTGTTGCTGGAGATCGACTGGCAGGGCGCGCGTCAGGTGCGCCAGAAAGTGCCCGACGCGGTCAGCGTGTTCATCTTGCCGCCCTCGCGCCAGGCGCTGGACGAGCGCATGCGCAAGCGCGGGCAGGACAGCGAGGAAGTGATGGCGCAGCGCTTAGCCGCCGCTCGCGAGGAAATGCTGCATTTCGAAGAGTTCGATTACGTGATCATCAACGAGACCTTCGACACCGCGGTGTCGGAGATGTGCGCCATCTTCACCGCCAGCCGACTGCGTCGGCAGGCGCAGCAGCAGCGGCATGCCGGGTTGATCCAGGCGCTGCTGGACTAAGCGCAGCGAATAAAACGACTGTGCTCACCCTCAGGCGGGGCGTAGCCGGTGATGGGTGCGGCGTGAACCACGTGCACGCTGCGCGTCCTGCGCGCCTTCCACGCCCGCCTGACGACTGCTCGCCACGTTTCGGTATCTTCTCTCTAGTGGCCCAAACCGCTGATTCCGAAGGAAACTGAATAGGCGTTGGTTGCCGTGGCGCTGGCCCGAGCGTACACTCCGCCCCCTTTCCCTCATTCGATGCGCGGCCGTTGCTGGTCGCCGGGAGCCCGCATGGCCCGCATTACCGTAGAAGATTGCCTGGAAGTCGTGAACAACCGTTTTGAGCTGGTCATGATGGCCTCCAAGCGTGCCCGTCAGCTCGCCAACGGCGTGCAGCCGCTGATCGAAAATGCCGATGCCAGCGACAAGCCCACCGTGATGGCGCTGCGCGAGATCGCCGCACGCCGGATCGACAACGCGCTGATCGACGAAGTCGAGAAGGCCGAACGCGAGCGTGCCGAGCGCGAAGCACTGGAATGGGCCGCCGCTGAAGTGGTCGCCGACGAAGACATGTCCAAGAACGACGATTGAGTCCCAGCATCGCTGTAATCGATCCCAACAGCCCGCTGCGATGCGGGCTGTTTTCGTTTCAGGCCCCGTCAGTACGCCAGCGTGTGCAAACGTTTGCCGTCACTGCGTTGCTGGCATAGTCTTCCGGCATGAACCCAGGCCCCACTGCCCAGGCGACCGTCGTGACGTCTCCGTCTTCCGACCAGGCCATCCCCGACTACGTCCTGCACCTCGAACGCGCAGCCAGCTACCTACCCAAGGAGCAGCTGCCGATCCTGCGGCGTGCCTGGGAAGTCGGTGCCACCGCGCATGCCGGCCAGACCCGCAAGTCGGGCGAGCCGTATATCACCCATCCGGTCGCGGTAGCCGGCGTACTGGCCGAGCTGGGCCTGGACATGGAATCGCTGATCGCGGCGATCCTGCACGACACCATCGAAGACACGCCGCTGACGCGTGAAGAACTGGCGTCCGAGTTCGGCGAGGCGGTGGCCGAGCTGGTCGATGGCGTCACCAAGCTGGACAAGCTCAAGTTCCGCGACCGCCAGGAAGCGGCAGCGGAAAGTTTCCGCAAGATGCTGCTGGCGATGTCGCGCGATCTGCGCGTGATCATGATCAAACTGGCCGACCGCCTGCATAACATGCGCACGCTCGGCGCGCAGAGCACCGAAGCGCGCGGCCGCATCGCCCGCGAGACGCTGGAGATCTACGCACCCATCGCACAGCGCTTGGGCATGAGCCTGATCAAGTCCGAGCTGCAGAATCTGGGCTTCCGCGCGTTGTATCCGTGGCGCCACGCCATCATCGAAAAACACATTCGCAGCCAGCCGGTAGTGCGGCGCGAATCGATGGCGCAGGTGGAAGTGCAGCTGTCGCAGCGGCTGGCCAAGGAAGGGCTGGAGCATCGGCTGGTCAGCCGCATCAAGACGCCCTGGAGCATCTATTCCAAGATGCACGAAGAGAACAAGTCCTTCGACCAGGTGATGGACGTGTTCGGCTTCCGCTTGGTGGTGCGCACGGTGGCCGATTGTTATCACGCACTCGGCGCGGTGCATGCCAGCTTCAAGCCGCTGGACGGGCGCTTCCGCGATTTCATCGCGATCCCCAAGGCCAACGGCTACCAGTCGCTGCACACCGTGTTGTTCGGGCCTTACGGCTCGCCGATCGAGGTGCAGATCCGCACCGAAGAAATGGATCTGATCGCAGAGCGTGGCGTGGCTGCGCACTGGACCTACAAGGTCGGTTCGGCCTCGCCCAACAGCGCGCAGAGCCGCGCGCACGACTGGATCGTGGAGCTGATCGATTCGCAGCGGGCCGCCGGCTCGTCGCTGGAATTTCTCGACAACGTCAAGGTCGACCTGTTCCCGGACGAGGTCTATCTGTTTACGCCCAAGGGCAAGATCCTGGCGTTGCCGCGCAATTCCACCGCGCTGGATTTCGCCTACGCGGTGCATACCGATGTGGGCAACCGCGCCGTGGCCTCGCGCGTGGACAAAAAGCTGGTGCCGTTGCGTACCAAGCTGATCAGCGGCCAGGCAGTGGAAATCATCACCGCGCGCTCGGCCACGCCCAAGCCCCAGTGGCTGGAATTCGTGGTCAGCAGCAAGGCGCGCACCGCGATCCGTCACCAGCTCAAGCAGCTCGAGCACGAAGATGCCGTGCAGCTTGGCCACCGCATGCTGGACCGCGCGCTGGAAGCAATGGACTCTTCGTTGGAGCGGCTGCCCAAGGGCCGCCTGGACGCTTTTCTCAACGAGCACCGCTATCCGCGTTTGGAGGCCCTGTTGGCCGACGTGGCGCTTGGTAACTGGATGCCGAATCAGGCTGCACAGGCGCTGATGGCTTACGCGGAATTGCGTGGTGTTGGCCTGTCCAAGCATTCGCACGAAAAGATCCTGATCGACGGCAGCGAGCGTGGCGTGATCAGCTTCGCCAACTGTTGCCAGCCGATTCCCGGTGACGAAATCATGGGCTACCACACCGCCGGCAAGGGCATCGTGGTGCATCGCCTGGATTGTCCGAACCTGGCCGAGCTGCGCAAATCGCCCGAGCGCTGGGTGCCGATCGACTGGGATTCCAGCGTGACCGGCGACTACGACACCGCACTGGTGGTCGAAGTGGAAAACCGTACCGGCGTACTGGCGCAGTTGGCCGCAGCCATCGCGCAGAGCCAGTCCAACATTGAACGTGTGGACTATCTGGACCGCGACTTCAATGCGGCGGTGCTGCGTTTCAATATCCAGGTGCGCGACCGCCGCCACCTGGCTGAAGTGATGCGCCGGCTGCGGCGTTTGCATGTAGTGCAAAGCGTTGGGCGGCAGTAGCGCCTGGCGCGCTCGCATAGCAGTCGAGCAAATCCGCACAAAGGCCTAAACTGCTGCAACCCTTTGCAGTGGAGCTTCCATGTCCCAGATCATCCATACCGACCAGGCACCTGCCGCCATCGGCCCGTACTCGCAGGCCGTGCGTGCCGGCAACACGGTGTATTTCTCCGGCCAGATCCCGCTGGATCCGGCCACCGGTGACATTGTGCCGGGCGACATCGGCGCGCAGGCGCGGCGTGCGTTCGACAATCTCAAGGCGGTGGCTGAAGCAGCCGGCGGCTCGCTCGACAAGATCGTGCGCCTGGGTCTGTATCTCACCGACCTGGGCCAGTTCGCCGCCGTCAACGCGGTGATGCATGAATATTTCCAGGCCCCGTTCCCCGCGCGCTCCACCATCGAAGTGTCCGGTCTGCCCAAGGGCGCCGGTTTCGAAGTCGACGCGGTGATGGTGCTTGAGTGATGGTGCTCGCGTGATCCTGCGCGACTGATCCGCCGTGCCGCGCGCGCGCGTCGTCACGCCGAGCCTGGCCGTCACCGGCCAGGCTCCGCTGTCCAGCCTGCCCGGTGTCGGCCCGAAAGTGGCCGACAAATTTGCTGCGCGCGGCATCCTGAGCGTGCAGGACCTGTGGTTGCATCTGCCGCTGCGTTACGAAGACCGCACGCGACTGACCACCATCGCGCAGTTGCAAAGCGGTGTGCCGGCGCAGATCGAAGGACGCGTGGATGCGGTAGAGCGTGGCTTCCGCTTTCGGCCGGTGCTGCGCGTGGCAGTGTCGGACACATCGCACGGCACGCTGGTGCTGCGCTTCTTTCATTTTCGCGCCGCACAGGTGGCGCAGTTCGCGGTCGGCACACGTGTGCGCGTGTTCGGCACACCCAAGCCCGGGCAACACGGCTGGGAGATCGTGCACCCCAGTTATCGCGTGCTCGCGCCGGATGAAGATGCCGGGTTGGGTGACAGTCTGGATCCGGTCTATCCGGTGCTAGAAGGCGTCGGCCCGGCCACGTTGCGCAAACTGATCGGCCAGGCGCTGGAGCGGCTGCCGCCAGAGGCCGCGCTGGAATTGCTGCCGCCGCACTGGCTGCAGGACGAACAACTGCCATCGCTACGCGCTGCATTGCTGACCATGCATCGCCCGCCAGTCGGTACGGATCCGCAGCAGTTGCTCGCCGGCGCTCATCCAGCCCAGCAGCGCCTGGCGATTGAAGAACTGGTGGCACACCAACTGAGCCTGCGCCGGCAGCGCATCGCGCTGCAGCGTTTCCACGCGCCCATGCTGCCCGGCAACGGCACGTTGGTGCAGCAGTTGCGCAGCGCCCTGCCGTTCCAGCTCACTGGCGCGCAGCAGCGGGTGTTTGAGCAGATCGCTCGCGACCTTGCGCAACCCTCGCCGATGCTGCGGCTGGTGCAAGGCGATGTCGGTAGCGGCAAGACCGTGGTCGCCGCACTGGCGGCAATGCTGGCGGTGGAGCAGGGCAAGCAGGTCGCACTCGCTGCGCCCACCGAATTGCTTGCCGAGCAGCACCTCAACAATCTGCGCGGTTGGCTGGAGCCGTTGGGCGTGCGCATCGTCTGGCTGGCCGGCAAGGTCACCGGCAAGGCGCGCGTTGCAGCGATGGCAGAGGTCGCCTCCGGCCAGGCGCAAGTGGTGGTCGGCACGCATGCGTTGATGCAGGACGCGGTGGTCTTCCACGATCTGGCCTTGGCCATCATCGATGAGCAACACCGCTTCGGCGTGCATCAGCGGCTTGCGCTGCGCGACAAGGGCGCGGCGGCCGGCAGCGTGCCTCATCAACTGGTGATGACGGCTACGCCCATCCCGCGCACGTTGGCGATGTCGACCTATGCGGACCTGGATGTCTCGGCTATCGACGAATTGCCGCCCGGTCGTACGCCGGTGCAGACGATCGTGTTGAGTGCGGAACGCCGCCCTGAGTTGGTCGAGCGTATCCGCGTCGCCTGCGCGGAAGGGCGCCAGGCGTATTGGGTGTGCACGCTCATCGAAGAAAGCGAAGAGCCCGAGAAGGGCGCGCAAGGCCAGTACAGCGGGCCGCCACGCATCGAAGCGCAGGCCGCGGAAGTCACCTTCGAAGCCTTGTCTGCGCAATTGCCGGGCGTGCGTGTGGCGCTGGTGCACGGTCGTATGAAGCCGGCCGAAAAACAAAAGGCCATGCTGGACTTCAAGCAAGGTCGCAGCGATCTGCTGGTGGCCACCACCGTGATCGAAGTCGGCGTGGACGTGCCCAATGCATCGCTGATGATCATCGAAAATGCCGAGAGGCTTGGCTTGGCGCAGTTGCATCAGTTGCGCGGCCGGGTCGGGCGCGGTGCGGCCGCTTCCAGTTGCGTGCTGCTGTATCAGGCGCCGTTGTCGATGATGGCGCGTCAGCGCCTGGAAACCATGCGCCAGACCAACGACGGTTTCGTGATCGCGGAAAAGGATCTGGAATTGCGTGGCCCCGGCGAATTGCTGGGCACCCGCCAAACCGGTCTGGCCAGTTTCCGCATTGCCGATCTGGCCCGCGACGCCGGGCTGCTGCCGCGCGTGCAGGTGCTGGCCGAGCGGCTGTTGGAGGAAGCGCCGGAGATCGCCGACCGCGTGGTCGCGCGCTGGATCGGCGGCGCGGTGCGGTACGCGGCCGCTTGAGTGGCTGGGAATCGGGAATCGGGATTAGGGAATCGGGATTAGGGAATCGTAAAAGCAAAGCCTGCTGCTTCCTGCGCATCCTAGGCGTTCGCGTGACCGGCCGATCCTTGCGAAGATGCCGCAACGAATCCGAAATGCCCAATCCCGAATCCCATGACACAAAAGATACCGCTGCTGATCGACACCGACCCGGGCGTGGACGACGCGCTGGCGCTGCTGATGGCCTTCAACGATACCCGCCATCAAGTGGTCGGCCTGACCATCGCTGCCGGTAACGTGGGGCTGGAGCACACCGTGCGCAACGCCTTGAAGGTGTGCGAGATCGCTGGCCGCACCGATGTGCCGGTCTACGCCGGTTGCCCGCAGCCGCTGCTGCACCCTTCGGTGGATGCGGCGCACGTGCATGGCCTCGACGGCTTCGGCGATGTCGGCCTGGCACCGGCCAAGCGCACTGCCGAATCCGAACATGCCGCGCTCGCCATCCTGCGTCTGTCGCACGAACACGCCGGCAAGCTGCTGCTGGTCGCACTCGGCCCGCTGACCAATCTTGCCCTGGCGCTCACACTGGACCCGACCCTGCCGCAGCGCGTGGCGCGCTTGGTCGTCATGGGCGGGGCGTTGACCGGCCATGGCAATATCACCGCCGCGGCCGAATTCAACATTGGCTTCGACCCGGAAGCGGCGCATATCGTGTTCCGCGGATTCCCGCAGTTCGACGTCGCCGATTGGGAAGCCACCATCGCGCATGGTCTGCTGCACCGGGACGTGGAGCAGTGGCTGGCGGCCGATTCCGCTCGCGCCCGCTTCTATGAAGGAATCTCGCGCAAGACCCGTCTGTGGTCCGAAGACAGCCGCGGCGAGTACTGGTATGCCGCCGACGCGCTGGCGATGGCCTTTGCGCTGCACCCGGAAGGCGCGCAGCGGCTGGAACAGCGCCCGGTACACATCGAACTGTCGGGCACGCATACCCGCGGCATGACCCTGGTGGACTGGAACCGGCAGGGCGGGGCGCCCGACAATGCCAATCTGCTGTTGGCCTATGACGTGCAGCAGTTTTACGGCCTGGTGGGGGCGGCCCTGGCGGCGAACTGAGGCGATCTTGCGCCGGCTGTCCTGGCGGAGCTATAATGCTCGGCTTATCCAGGCAGCCCGGCGCCAAGTCCATGAAAGATAACGTGCACCCCAACTACAAAGACGTCGTCTTTCACGACGTGACGTCCGATTTCAAGATTCTGACCCGTTCCACCATGGGCTCGAAAGAGACCGTGAAGTGGGAAGACGGCCAGGAATATCCGCTGATCAAGGTGGAAATCTCCTCCGCGTCGCACCCGTTCTATACCGGCAAGCACAAGGTGATCGACACCGGCGGCCGTATCGACAAGTTCCAGAAGCGCTACGCGCGCTGAACTTGCAGGACGGGCTGTACCGGCAACGGCCGCGCATTGCGCGGCCGTTGTTTTTTGGGGCGTTGGATGCGTTGCCTGCATGCCTGGCACGACGCATCTACGGCTTCTGTCCAAGCGACGGCCAAAATGCTGCTGTGCGATAATGGCCTGATCCGAGGCGATGCCTTGGACTTCCATCACGTGCCTGCCCATGTGGGATCAGGCGCCTTCCACTGAAGGAGCGTACACAGTGTCCGATCTTGATCAGGTCACGCTCAACGCCGGCGACAAGTCGGTCGTTCTGCCGGTTCTCAAGCCCACGCTTGGCAATGATTGCGTCGATATCTCAAAGCTGACCAAAGAAACCGGTCTGTTTACCTACGACTCGGGCTTCACCGCCACCGCCAGCTGCAAGTCGGCCATCACCTACATCGATGGCGACAATGGCGTGTTGTTGTATCGCGGCTACCCGATCGAACAGTTGGCCGAAAAGTCCAGCTTCCTCGAGGTCTCGTACCTGCTGATGAACGGCGAACTGCCGACGGCGGACGAATTCAAGAAGTTCGACCACGAAGTGACGCATCACACGATGATGCACGAGTCGCTGAAGAACTTCCTCGGCGGTTTCCGTCACGACGCGCACCCGATGGCCATGCTGGCCGGCTCGGTCGCCTCGCTGTCGGCGTTCTATCACGACACCCTGGACCTCAACGATCCGGAACAGCGCCGTCAGGCCGCCATCCGTCTGATCGCCAAGATGCCGACCCTGGCTGCTGCTGCGTATCGCTATTCGATCGGCTGGCCGATCCGCTACCCGCGCAACAACCTGAACTACGTCGACCGCTTCCTGCACATGATGTTCGAAGTGCCGAGCGAGCCGCTGGAGATCAACCCGGTCGTTGCCAAGGCGCTGGACCTGCTGTTCATCCTGCATGCCGATCACGAGCAGAACGCCTCGACCTCAACCGTGCGTCTGGTCGGTTCGACCGGTGCCAACCCGTACGCGTCGGTCGCTGCCGGTATCACCGCGCTGTGGGGCCCGGCACATGGCGGCGCCAACGAAGCCGTGCTGAAGATGCTGGAAGAGATCGGCACCGCCGACAATGTCGAATCCGCCGTCGCCAAGGCCAAGGACAAGAACTCCTCGTTCCGTCTGATGGGCTTCGGTCACCGCGTCTACAAGAACTTCGACCCGCGCGCCAAGATCATCCGCGAGATGACCCACAAGGTGCTGGGCGAGCTGGGCGTCAACGACCCGTTGCTGGAAGTGGCGTTGAAGCTGGAAGAAGCCGCGTTGAAGGACGACTACTTCGTGCAGCGCAAGCTGTACCCGAATGTCGATTTCTACTCTGGCCTGATCTACAAGGCGTTGAATATCCCGGTGGAAATGTTCACCGTGATGTTTGCCATCGCACGCACCGCAGGCTGGGTGTCGCATTGGCTGGAACAGCAGGTCGACCCGGAAATGAAGATCGGCCGTCCGCGCCAGATCTACACCGGCTACGACAAGCGCGATTACAAAGACGCCGGACAGCGCTAAGCGCCAGCTGGCAGATGTTTGAACGAACGCCCCGCATTGCGGGGCGTTTGTATTTGGGGTGACTGAAGGTGTGGTCGATCTTCAAGCGAAAGATCAGCTGAAAAAACCACTGCGCAGTCGCCAGGCGGGCGCGTCCGATGCTCGAATCGGCGAATCCCTACTCCTACACTTCGGTTCTTGTGCGCCATTCGTGCCCATCTGACGACTGTTCGCCACGGTGGGTTGGTTGCTCCGCGATGCGGCTGCGGCTGTCGGCGGTGTTGCTTAGCGCGAAGGTGGCCGCGGCGTGCCTGCGCCCAAATCAAACGAACAATCCGTGGCGGCATCGCCATGCCGGCTAAATCTCTGGAACTCGCCCACGCTTGCATGCTCGGCGCCGCAATGATCGCCATTCAGCGCAGCAGTGGCGCGCTGTCGGGGCTGTCGTCGTCGGTCAGTAACTGGCGCACCTGCGCGGCCGACGCACGCGGCATCGGCTTCTCGTCCAGCTGCGATAGCGGTGCCTGCCGCAGCGCGTCGTAGGGCAGCACGGTGAGGTCGAAGGTGAGGTCTTCGGCGCTGAACAGCCACACCGGAAAGTCGCCGTTGCGCTCGCGATCCAAACGCAATCGGCGCGTGCGCGATTCAGCCGGGATGCGGTGTTCTTCCAGAAACCGCTGCACAGCATCGGCATCGTCGCTGTGCAGCTGCAATTGCACCGGCGCGTTGGCGTCGGCGGTGCCGTCCAGCACCGGGCCGGTCAGTCGCGGCTTGAAGGCGCTAAGAAACTCCAGCGCACGCAGCGCGGCCTCGCGACGTTGGCGCAGACGCACGCCGTGCGCAGGCCCGGCGAACAGGCGCTGGTGTTCGCGTAACGCATCTTCGATTTCGCGATTGCGTGGCAGTGAGGCGTCGTCGTGAATGCCCAGTCGGCTGGCGGCCTTGAGCTTGGCTTGATGAAAGTCGCGGATGCCGCCCTCGGCCATCAGGCGTGCGGCTTCGTGCGCCAGCCGATGGCGACGTTCCCGGGTTCGTGTATCGGCGTGCTCGCGTGCGTGACGCATGACCGGGCTCCCCTAATGAACCTGAGCTCGACTCTACAACAGCTGCATGAAGACATGGCGAATGCGTCATGTCATTGCAAAGATGCGATCACGTAGCGGTAATCGAGGTTGCCCCCTGTGCAGGCATACGCAAGCGATCCAGTGCTGCATCAGCCGCACTGGCGTCATAAAGCTGTTGCCAACCGGCGGAACTAAAAAACCAGCGATCCGGTACGGCTCGCTACCATGCCGGCGCGGCTTTATCGGCGATCGAAAAAACTGGGGAACCGAACAGCCGCGCCGTCACGATTCCCCAATCCCGATTCTCGATCCCCGATCCCCAGCCGTCAGAAAATATCGAACGCCTTTTCGTCCTGCTGTTCCTGCAGGCCGTAGTCGTAATCCTGCAAGCGGTCCAGGTCTTCGTTCTTCACCCATTCGACCGCACCATTGATGGTGGCCTGAGTCATGCCGTCGGGCGGGTCGTTGGCCGCAATCGGCTTGTCCTTGAGCGCCACGCGCATATAGTCGATCCAGATCGGCAGCGCTGCTTTGCCGCCATACTCGCGATAGCCGAGCGAACGGAAGTCGTCGCGGCCCACCCACACGGTGGTGGCATAAGGGCCGCCGAAACCGGAGAACCAGGCGTCACGGTGATCGTTGGTGGAGCCGGTCTTGCCGCCCACGTCCTCGCGGCCGAGTACCTTAGCCGCGGTACCGGTGCCGCGCTGGACCACGTCACGCATCATCGACACCAGCTGGTAGGCGGTGCGTTCGTCGATGACGCGTGGCGCAATCTTGGTTTCGGCAATCGCGGCCGGGGCAGTTTCTGCTGGCGCCGGGGTGGTAGTGGCTGCTGCGGCAGGCGGCGTCTCCGGTGCCTGCGCGCCAAAGTTGAAGCCATCCACGACCTGGCTCACAGGCGCTACATTGCCGCCCTGTAGGGCGCAGGTGCGGCAGGCCACGGCGGGCACTTCCTTGAAGACGATGTTGCCGTCGCGGTCCTTGACCTCATCCACGATCCAGGTGTCCACGCGCGAGCCGCCGTTGGCGAACACGGCGTAGCCGCGCGCCATCGACAGCGGCGTCAGCGAGGCGGTACCTAGCGACATCGACAGATTCGGTGGCAACTCGGCCTCTTGAAAACCGAACTGGCTGATGTATTTGCGCGCAAAATCGACGCCGATCGCATCCAGTAGGCGCACCGACACCAAATTGCGCGATTGCACCAGCGCCTCGCGCAGGCGCATAGGGCCACGGAAGCCGCCGCCATCGTTCTGTGGCGACCAGGTCTTGCCACGCCGGTCGCGGAATACCACCGGTGCATCCAGCACGATCGAGGCCGGGTTGAAGCCCTTCTCGAAGGCGGCTGCATACACGAACGGCTTGAAGCTCGACCCCGGCTGGCGGCGCGCCTGGGTGGCGCGGTTGAACTTGTTGCCGGCAAAGCTGAAGCCGCCGACCAGTGCACGCAGCGCACCGCTGTTGGCATCCAGCGAAACCAAGGCCGCCTGCCCGCGTGGCAGCTGGTCGATGATCCAATCGCCTTCCTTTTCGCCGGTGCGGATGCGGGTCAGGTCGCCGCGGGTCAATAGTTTGGCTGGTGTCTTGCCGGTCCAGAGGCTGGCGCTGGCCGGCAGGGTCAGTTCGGTCTTGTCGCTCTGCACGACCGTGACCCCGCCATCGGCATTGGTGCGTGCCACGATCACCGCACGCAGGCCGCCCTGGGTGAATGCGCCCACCAGGTGTTTGGCCAATGCCGGAGCGTCCGCATCAGCGGCCACGTCGAAGTGCTGCTCTACGCCGTGCCAACCATGGCGATGATCGTAAACGCGCAAGCCGTCGGCGATCGCCACGTCCGCCCCGGTCTGCAAGGTAGAATCGATGGTCGTGGTGACGTGGTAGCCCTTGTTGAGCACATCGCCACCGTACTTGGAGATCATTTCCTGACGCACCAGCTCGGCCACGTAAGGGGCGTACACCTCCACTGGCGGCTCGTGCGGCTTGGCATGCATCGGCACCGCCTTGGCGGCGTCGGCTTCGGCCTGACTGACAAAGCCCAGGTCGGCCATGCGCTGCAGGACGTAATAGTCGCGACGTTCCTGCGCACGCTCAGGGTTGCTGATCGGGTTGCCGCTGGACGGGAACTTGGGGATGCCGGCCAGCGAGGCCATCTCGTCCAGGCTCAATTCGCTCATCCTCTTGCCGTAGTAGTACTCGGCCGCGGCACCGACGCCGTAGGCGCGGTTCCCGAAGAAGCTCTTATTGAGATACAGCTCGAAAATCTCGTCCTTGCTCAGCTCACTCTCGATCTTGCGCGCAAGCAGGATCTCCGCCAGCTTGCGGGTGTAGCTGTACTCGGAACTCAGGAAGAACTGCCGCGCCACCTGCTGGGTGATGGTCGACCCACCCGGTACGCGCTTGGCATCGGTGGTGGTCAGCAGCCACACCGCGCGGGCAATGCCCTTGTAGTCCACGCCGCCGTGCTGGTAGAAGCGCGCGTCCTCGGTTGCCAGGAAGGCCTGCTTCAAGCGCAGCGGCACGTCCTTCATCTGGATGGGGTAGCGCCGGGTCTCGCCATAGACGGCCATCAGGCGGCCGTCGCTGGAATAGACGTACATCGGCTCTTGAAGCTCTACCTGCTTGAGCGACTGCACATCCGGCAACTTCGAGGAAATGGCGTAATACAGGCCGCCGGCAGCAATAGCGCCAAGCAGTGCGAGCACGACGATCGTGGCCAGGATCCAGCCCAGCCAACGGCGAATACGGGGCATGTAAGAGAGATTCCGATTGCAGATTTCTTGGTCACAGAGTATAGATGACGCCGAGTTTGGCTGGGGCCAAACTCTGGGGATCGCAGACGACAGCACTGGGGTCATGTCGCCGGGTCATTGCCTAGCGCGTGAAGGGCTTGTCAACTGTTAAAATTTGATTATTAATACGAGGGCGCAGACATGCGTCCAAGTGCCCGTCGGCAGGGGAGTTACCGTGGGGCTTTTACCCAAGAGTCAGTCGCCACTCATTGGTGTCGACATTAGTTCTACTGCCGTGAAGCTCTTGCAGCTATCGCGCAGCGGGAACCGTTTTCGCGTGGAACACTACGCTGTGGAACCATTGCCGCCGAATGCGGTGGTGGAAAAGAACATCGTCGAAGTAGAGGCGGTGGGCGAAGCCATTCGCCGCGCCATGAATCGTTCCGGCAGCAAAGCCAAGAACGCAGCAGCTGCTGTGGCTGGGTCGGCGGTGATTACAAAGTTGATCCCGATGCCGGCGGATCTGGACGATAGCGACATGGAGGCCCAGGTCGAACTGGAAGCCACCAATTACATTCCGTACCCGATCGAGGAAGTGAATCTCGACTTTGAGGTGCTGGGCCCGATGCCGAACAGCCCGGACATGGTCCAGGTGCTGCTGGCCGCGTCGCGTTCGGAGAATGTAGAACTTCGCCAGTCGGCGCTGGAACTCGGCGGTTTGACCGCCAAGGTGATGGATGTGGAGGCCTTCGCGGTCGAAAACGCGTTCGCCCTGGTCGCCAGCGAATTGCCGGTGGCTGCCGACGCAGTGGTGGCGCTGGTGGATATCGGCGCCACCATGACAACGCTGAGCGTGCTGCGCTCCGGTCGCAGTCTGTATAGCCGCGAACAGGTGTTCGGCGGCAAGCAGCTCACCGATGAAGTGATGCGCCGTTACGGACTGACCTACGAAGAAGCCGGTCTGGCCAAGCGTCAGGGCGGTTTGCCGGAAAGCTACGAGGTCGAGGTGCTGGAGCCGTTCAAGGAAGCCACGGTGCAGCAGATCAGCCGTTTGCTGCAGTTCTTCTATGCGGGCAGTGAGTTCAACCGCGTCGACTGCATCGTGCTGGCCGGCGGTTGCGCCGCGCTGGCGCGCCTGCCGGAGATGGTGGAAGAACAATTGGGTGTCACCACCGTGGTGGCTAACCCGCTTGCCCAGATGACGCTGGGGCCGAAGGTTCAGGCCCATGCGCTGGCGCTGGATGCGCCTGCATTGATGATCGCTACCGGCCTGGCCCTGAGGAGCTTTGACTGATGGCAAGAATCAATCTATTGCCCTGGCGCGCAGAACGGCGGAAGGCACGCGAGCGCGAGTTCTATTCGATGCTCGGCTTCGCCGCGTTGGGCGGCGTGCTGTTGTCGGCGCTGATCTGGTTCTATTACGACGCGCAGATCAGCGGCCAGACCGAGCGTAATGCGTTTCTGACCACCGAGATCGAGAAGGTCAAGGCGTAGAACGAAGAGATCAAGGAACTCGATAAGAAGAAAGACCGCCTGCTTGCCCGCAAGAAGGTGATCGAGGAACTGCAGGCCAACCGCTCGCAGATGGTGCACCTGTTCGATTCGCTGGTGCGCACCATTCCCGATGGCGTGGCGCTGACCAACGTCAAGCAGGATGGCGACATCCTCACGCTGGAAGGTCGCTCGCAATCCAACGCGCGCGTCAGTGCATACATGCGCAACCTGGAAAGCTCGGGCTGGATGACCAATCCGGACCTGTCGATCATCGAGGCCAAGAGCCAGGACAAGGCCGGGCAACCTGCCGCGTCGTCGATGGATACCAAGACGCTGCCGTACGTGTTCACGCTCAAGGTCAAGCTGGCCAATCCGAACGAGGCTGACAAGAACGGCATCGCGCCGGGCGCAGTGGATCCGGCCGCGCCGGGCACCGCAGCACCAGGTGCAGCACCTGCCGGTGCGGCGCCTGCTGCTCCGGCAGCGGCACCTGCGCCCGCAACGCCGCCGGCAACTGCTCCTGCACCGACGCAGGCAGCACCGGCGCCAGCCAATCGGCCGCAGGAGGGGGCGGCGTCATGAGTAAGAAATCATTCAAGCTCAGCGATCTTGATTTCAACAACATCGGCGGTTGGCCGCAGCAGGCACGCATCGTGTTCTGCGTAGTGGTTGGCCTGTTCATCATGGTGCTGGCCTGGTTTCTGTTGATCAGCAGCAAGCGCGATGAACTCCAAGGTCTGGAAGGTACCGAATCCCAGCTGCGCACCGAGTTCGAGACCCAGCAGGGCCGCGCGGTGAATCTGGAGCCGCTCAAGCAGCAGCTCGCGCAGATGGAACAGGTGCTGCAGCAGATGCTGCGTCAGCTGCCCAGCAAGACCGAAATGCCGGATCTGATCATCGACATCTCGCAGACCGCGTTGTCCAGCGGCCTGTCCAACGAGTTGTTCCAGCCGGGTCCGGAATCGCCGAAGGAGTTCTACGCCGAAAAGCCGATCGCTCTGCGCATGGTGGGCAGCTACCACCAGTTCGGTGCCTTCGTCAGCGGTGTGGCCTCGCTGCCGCGCGTGGTGATCCTGACCATGCACGACATCAACCTCAAGCCCAAGGATCCCAAGGCCGGCATCGGCCCGCGCGGCGCGCTGGAGCTGTCCGGCACGGTCAAGACCTATCGTTATCTGGACGATGAGGAAATGGCCGAGCAGGAGAAGGCTGCGGCCAATGCTGCGAAGAAGGGCGGCCAATGACCATGAAACTGCTCAAGATCCTCTCCTGCGTGGCGCTAATTGCAGTAGTGCCGGCGTGCACGCGCGGTGTGACCAGCACACCGGGCGACGCGCCGAATCTGGAAGCCTGGGTTGCCGAGGTGCGCGCGCGTCCTGCGCCGCCGCTGGAACCATTGCCAGTGATGCAGCAGTTCGAGACGTTCGAATATTCAGCGCAAGCGATGCGTGACCCGTTCAGCGATGCCTGGGTCAGCGCGGAAGGTGGCAACGGCACGCGTCCGGATCCGAACCGGCGCAAGGAACCGTTGGAAGCCTATCCGCTCGACGCCCTTGACATGGTGGGGACCATTGGCGGCGGGTCGGGCCTGATCGCGTTGGTGATGGCGCCTGACAAGGTGACCTACCGGGTGCGGCCGGGTGTGTATCTGGGACAGAGCGATGGCCGGGTAACCGGGGTCTACGAAGACCGCATCGAACTGATTGAACTTGTGCCGGACGGTGCGGGTGGATGGCTTGAACGGCCGGCCGCACTCGCATTGGATGATCAATAAAGTGATAGGGGATAGCACGATGACGTTTTCCAATGCCCAGCGGCTGCGTCCGGTACGACGCCACGCGATCTTCCAGGCCTGCGCGTTGGGGTTCGCGCTCGCACTGGCAAGCGGCAGCACATTCGCCGCGGCGGCGCTGACGCAGCCTGCGCAGGATCCGGCCAAGGTCGCTCCGGCGAGCCTGGCGGTGTCCAAGATCGATTTCAAACGCGGCGAAGACGGCACTGGCCGTCTGATCCTGCAGTTCGACGGCCAGGGCGCCAGCCCGGACCTACGGACGCAGGGCGACAACGTGCTGGTGGACATCAGCAACGCCAGGTTGCCGGCCGAGCTGCAACGCCCGCTCAACGTCACCGACTTCGCAACGCCGGTGCAGCGCGTAGACGTCAAACCGTCGGGCTCCGGTTCGCAGCTGGTGCTGTCGACCAAGGGCGCCTTCGATTCGCTGGCCTACCAGACCGGCAACGAATACGTGGTGGAAATCACCCCGCGCAAGGGCCAGCCGGCCGTTGGCGGTGTGAGCCCGGCCGCAGTGACGCAGGCTGCCGCGCAGATCGCCGCGCGTGGCTACAGCGGTCGCCCGGTGACGTTCAATTTCCAGGACGTGCCGGTGCGCACCGTGCTGCAGCTGATCGCCGAGGAGTCCAACCTCAACATCGTCGCCTCCGACACCGTGCAGGGCAACGTCACGCTGCGCTTGATGAACGTGCCGTGGGACCAGGCGCTGGACATCGTGCTGCGCGCCAAGGGCCTGGACAAGCGCCGCGACGGTGGCGTGGTGTGGGTTGCCCCGCAGCCGGAGTTGGCCAAGTTCGAGCAGGACAAGGAAGACGCCCGCATCGCGATCGAGAACCGTGAGGACTTGATCACCGATTATGTGCAGATCAATTACCACAACGCGACCGCCATTTATAAAGCGTTGACCGAAGCCAAGGGAATTGGTGGTGGCGGTGGCGGTGGGCAAGGTGGACAAGGCGGCGCTGGGCAGGACAATGGCTTCCTGTCGCCGCGGGGCCGTTTGGTCGCTGATGAGCGCACAAACACCTTGATGATCAGCGATATTCCGAAGAAGGTCGCGCAGATGCGCGAGCTGATCTCGCATATTGACCGCCCAGTCGATCAGGTCCTGATTGAAAGCCGGATTGTGATCGCCACGGACACGTTCGCTCGCGACCTGGGCGCGCGGTTTGGTATTGCTGGTCGTCAGCAATACGGTGGAAATACCGGCGTAATCAGCGGTAGCACTACCAATAATGTCTCGATCTTGAACAGTGGCATTCACAATGTTCCTGGTGGCCTGAACTTCAATCTTCCCGCTGGTACGTTTACGACTAATACGGCCGGCGCAATCGCATACACCTTGCTTGGGCGGAATTTTGCTCTGGACATGGAGCTGTCTGCGATGCAGGAAGAGGGAAGGGGTGAGGTGGTTTCCAACCCGCGAATCGTGACCTCAAATCAGCGGGAAGGTGTCATTAAGCAGGGGCGGGAAATTGGTTACGTCACGATCAGTGGCGGTGGCGCGGGCGGCCAGTCTCAGGCGAATGTGCAGTTCAAAGAAGTCTTGTTGGAATTGAAGGTGACGCCGACTATTACCAATGACAATCGGGTTTTCTTGAACATGAATGTCAAGAAGGACGAGGTCGCACGTTTCATCGACTTGCCGCTCTATGGCACGGTTCCAGAAATTAATCGCCGTGAAGTCAATACCGCGGTATTAGTCGGCGATGGCGAAACGGTGGTCATCGGTGGTGTGTATGAATTCACCGATCGGGAAAGTATTGCCAAGGTTCCGTTCCTGGGTGATATCCCCTTCCTCGGCAATCTGTTCAAAAAGCGCGGGCGCAGCAAGGAAAAGGCCGAGCTTTTGGTCTTCGTGACACCGAAGGTTTTGCGGGTTGCTAGCGCAACCCCGTAATCGGAGCGAATCAAGAAAAGGCCGCGTAAGCGGCCTTTATTTAGTCGCCCCTGAAAAACCCCAACCACCCAACGACCGCAAGGCCTTGATGTCTGCACCGGCGTGCTAAAACTACCAGTGTTCGCTACGCTGAAGGCTGGTTTCTTGCAATTTCCGCCCATGCGTACACGCCGTCCTGCTGCCGAAGACAGACCCGCCGACGAGTTGTTCCGTTCGCGTCTGGAGAATCAGATCGATCTGCAGCATCCGCTGGCGCAGCTGAGCCAACGGATGCCGTGGACGGCGTTGGAGCAAGCACTTTCATCGCGCTTGCCGGCCACCCCGGCCGGTGGCGGTCGGCCGGCATTGCCGGTGCGGCTGATCGCTGGTTTGCTCTACCTCAAGCACGCCTACGACCTGTCCGATGAAGCGGTGTGCGAGCGTTGGCTGGAAAATCCGTACTGGCAGTTTTTCACTGGCGAGGTCGTGTTCCAGACGCGCTTGCCGTGCGATGCCAGCTCGCTGACGCGTTGGCGGCAGCGGCTTGGCGAAGCGGGGATGGAAGAGTTGCTGGCGCACACCATCAACGCCGCGCATGCCATGCAGGCGGTGGACGCACGCGAGTTGTCGCGGGTGATCGTGGATACCACGGTGCAGGAAAAGGCGATCGCTTATCCGACCGACAGCCGTCTGCTGGAGGTGGCCCGCAAGAAGCTGGTGCTGCTGGCCAAGCGGCATG
>NZ_JSBW02000037.1 GCF_000772705.2 Xanthomonas vasicola | reverse complement strand
TTACGTCAAGGTGCGCTATCGCGGTTTGGCGAAGAACACCGCACAGGTGCTGACGCTGTTTGCACTGTCGAATCTGTGGCTGACGCGCAAAGCGTTAATGCCTGCTGCGGGGAAGCTGTGCCTGTAATCCAGGCAACACCCCGCAAACGGCCGAAACCGGCAAAAAATCGGCGATTTGAGCGCCCTCAGCGCGGCGGATGCGGTTTGCTTGGTTTCCCGGTCGCGTTGATCAGACCATCCCTAGGGCGCGTGCCTGCGGGAACGGCAGAGGCGGACAGCTCGACCTCCGATTCTTCCAGTCCGCAGCAAGTGCTCGACCTCCAGGCGCAAATGCAAGCCTCTGTCGCGGCGCAGGCGCGACAAGAACGCGAACAGCAAGATCGTGTTGCGCAAGAGCAGCACGTCGCGCAGGTGCGCGAGCACCTCCAGCAGGCCCAGCCAGAGCGCGAGGATCGGGCGCAGAGCGAACAAGCAGTCCAGGCGCATGCGGTGCTGGAAGGTCAGCGCCAAGCCGAGCAGCATCGGGAGTCAGAAGAGCGGCAAGTGCAGGAGCAGCAAGCACAGACCAGCCAGCAACGCGAGCTGCAGGAGCGTGAGGAAAGGGATGTCCAGGAACGCCAGGCGCAGGAGCACCAAGCCCAGGACAACCAGCAGCGGGAGCAGCAAGACCGCCAGGCTCAAGAAGCCAGGCAAGTTGAGGTCCAGGAAGCTCAGGCTCGGCAAGCACAGGATCAACAGGAACAAGTTCAAGGACTCGAACAGCAGCAGGCCCAGCGTCAGGACTCCTCGCCGCAACCGGATCCTCAACCGGACGCTCAAGATACCGCGCTGGCTCAGCATACGTCGCGTCCTCAGTTGCAGCAGGAGGGCGCAAGCCGGCAGCCACAGAACCAACATGCACGCGCACACCTGGCACCTGACCCTCTGAAGCAAACGCCCGGTCCAGGCGACGCGCAGCCGCATCAAGCACAAGATGTAGAGCGCGCGCTGGAAATGCAGGCGGTGGAGAATCGCGACACCGCTCAGCTTCAAGTGCCTTCATCCGAGAGTCCGGAATCCGGTAACCAACCTTCGCAAGGCGCAGAGGCCGATGCGGTGCCTCCAGCGCTGCCCCCCAGCGTGCAAACGCAGCAAGCGGAGATGGAGCGAGCGTCGGTCCGTCAGCAAGACGTGGCGCGTGAGCAGGAGGCAGAGCCGGGGCGCGTGATGGCCCAAACAGCGCCTGCGACAGCAGAACCGTTGATTGCGTCGCAGCCCCCTGCGCCTACCACTCTTGAGCGAGCAGCTGAGGCACGGCAGGCGAGTCCTTCAGACGTCTCTCCCATCGACCCTGAGGCGGCTGTGCTGCCCGCAATAAATCTCGCGCAAGCACACGGGCAATCGCTGGGAGGCAGCGCAGAGAATCGTTTTCCCACGGAGCCAGCAGACGCGGAAAGCCAGCAGGCCCAATCGACTCCGGCGCAGGACCGCAGCGGCGCAGACCCGGGCGGCACCCTGTTCCTGGAAGAGACCATGCGCTCGCTGCGCCAGCTGCAACAGGAAATTGAGGCGGCGGATCGGGAAGACGAACGCTTCCACCAGGAATGGAGGGAGTATCGCGAGCGCGGAGAACCTTATCCCTTCGCTCAAAAGAGGGCGCTAGACCAGGAGGGTGGCGGCATTGATGCATTCAGCGCGCACCAACCAAGTGGCCGCTCGCCTAGTGAAGCTGCTGAGCAAACCGATGCCTTTCCACCTCTAGCTCAGCGCTCGGCCGGTCCAGGGGGAGGGGATGCGCCAAACGACTCGTCGAAAGCTGAGCGCAAATCCATCACGGGTGATCCGGACGTGGACGAAGTGCTCTATGCGCTCGACAGCAAGAACGAGTTGGCAATCGAGCAGGCCTTGAATCGGGTGGCCAACAGCGCAGCGACGCAGGCGCTCATCAAAAGAGGCAACGAGTTCCTGGAGGCGCAGGCCCAGCAGGAGGCCCAGGAGCTCGCCACCACACGCCAGGCGCTGGGGATGGATGTCTCAGCCGAGATCAACACCAGCCGCGGGCCGGTGATGGTGATGACCTTGCCGGAGTTCGCCAAGGGTCCGATGCAGAGCGGCCCCCAAGGGGACGGCGGTGGTGGTGGAGACGGCGGTGGAGGCGGAGGCGGAGGAGGAGGAGGTGGTGGTGGTGGTGGTGGCGGTTAGTCAAAATCGCTTCCGTGACCAGCCGAGCTCAGGGAGACCTCATGGACAGGCAAGACGCCGCCGCAATGGCGGAAATGATGGCGGCATTGAACGCGTCGAACGCCTCGCTGCAGGAAACGGTCAAAGTGCTGACGACGCTGGTGGCATCCATGCAGCAGCGCGAACAACGGTTGCGCGAGGTTGTCGCCGAGCAACTTCAGGTAGTCCAACACGCGGCCAGCAGCGCCGATGCCAAGGTCAATCGGGTGCTGGAAAACGCCCTGCCGCGGCTGACGCAGCTGACCAATCAGGCGTTGACGCAGACGCTGGAGCCAGCCGCCAAGCGATTCAACAAAGAAATGGCCACTGCGGATGAGACATTGCAGCAAGCCACTCGCCGTTACGCGCATGCCCAGCAGTCCTTGGAAAAAAAGATCACACGACGCATGGGCATTGCATCCGCCACGATGCTCGTGGCCGGCGTGTTGGGCCTGGGTGCGGTGGCTTACTCGGTGGACATCATCAACGAAAAGCGCAGCGAGCTGGTGCAGCTCCGCACCTCAATCGACTATTGGGAGCGGGTTGCGCGCGCTGATCTAGCTCCCTGTGGCGAAGGAAGGATCTGCGCCACGCTCGAAAGGAACGGCCCGCGTTTCGGCAGTCAGAAGCAATACCGTGCCGTTAGCCTGCGCAGCGCCTCAGACGCGCGCTGATGCTCGTCGACCTATGGGCCTGGTGCGCCGTCGAGCTCCTGACAACGCCGGGCGTGTTCGCTCAGATGGTCGGGATTGGGGCGGTTCTTCTTTGACTCCGGCTGACGCACGGTCTGGCCTTTAAGAGCAAAGTAGTCAGTGGTAAGCAACGATGGAGCCAACGCGACCTTGTTCTCTGGGGTGATCCAGAGCAGCAGGCAGTCGAAAAGGGTATGGAGGTCGGCGCGGAGCAACAAGCCGTTGTCCACCCGGTCGGTATGGTCTCCCCGGTAAGGCAATATATGCGCCGCCTCCAAGACTTCCTTCGCCGAACAGCCAGTGATGGCACAACGGCTGCCATACGCGTCTAGCAATTGATTTCGGAAAAAGGATTGACCGCGGCGCTGGGCTACTGCACGCATTGCCCAAACACGTGCATCATGGTCTGAATCCAATGGAGGCAGATGCGTAAATGCCGCATCCTGCCCTTCGGCCTCGGCTTTCGATTGTGGGGTGGCGGGTAACTGCACAGCTTCCCAAAGGCCGCCTTCGTTCGGCTGTAGAGTCCAGTGGCCATGGATGCTTGGTCGAAAGGGCTCATACGTCACGCGTTGCGATTTGCCTCGCCGGAAAAGGAGATCACGGGGACGATTGGAGTTTGAGCGCCAATCCTTCCGCGTCTTGTCGTAATACCTGCGATTCGTGTCGTTGACGGTCAAAAATGAAAGGTTGGCTCCCAAGTCTGAGTGGTCCTCGCCTGGGTAGCGTCCTTTGAGCCAATCTCGAATCTCTGCGGTGGAGGAGGGCTTGGCCAGTGCTTGCACGGCTTCGGCCACGTGCCAGTATTTCACGGTAGCCCGGTCGCGCAGGACCATCTCTGTTTCAGGGATCTCGCCGCCGTGCTCAAACGTAAGTTCAAAAGAATCGGCCTCGAGCAATGCCACCTGGCCGACCAGGCTGAAGTCCGGCTCGAAGTCGTTGGAGGCGCGTGCGGCATTGCCAGCCCTAACTTTTGCCGGGTTGTCGGAGGTGGCCACCACGACTCGGATTGGCAAGCTTTCCGCCCGGGCTTGTTCGAGATGAGCGCGAAAAGTGTGCTTGCCACTGCCCTTCCAATGGGCGGTCTCCATCGCGTAGCGGGACATGTCGGGAGAGAAGTTGTGTGACCACAGGCTCAAAATGACCTGGCGCGGATTCTCAGACAGGGCGGACGAGTTGAACTGCGGGTCCTTGATCTCAACGCCATATCGGCGAAAGGCATCGCTCATTCGCATGGGGTGTCAGTGTCCTCGGCAACGGGTGTGCAGGCGTGGCGTTATGGTGTCAATCCAATCGGCGTGACCACAATCATGCGTTCGTCAATGGCTGGCCCTCGGTCGAACGTGTATTCGAAGCGGTAGCCATTGCCTTCCAAGGTAAGGTTCTTCTTGCCCTTGAACGCTTTAAGCAAGGCCTTGTCGTGGTCGCTGGGATAAAGTTTGATGAGGTCGTGGATCATCTTGTCCGCAGCTTTAGCGTCAGCGTGGAGCCCATAACCGCGATCCTTAAACCAGTCGTTCCATAGGAACTTCGTGGTGGAGACCCTGCCGGTTTCCGGCTCTTCGTTGATAAAGAACTTGACTGTCTCGGCCTCGCCGCCGATACAGCCAAAAAGGGCACCCCAGCCTGAGCTTCCTGGCGTGATCTTGGTTGACTTGCATGAAAGCACTGCCTTGCTGCGCTCGACCTCTTTTTGGAAGGGCGTGACCACGGAACGATCGGCCGGCTGCTGCGTTGAGCTTTCCGTGGGCGGGGATGGCTCGGCTTGAGGCGTAGAGGATTGGGAACAGGCAGTCAGCAGCAATACGGCACTGGGAAGCAGGCGACGGATCAACATCCGATGTGAGTTCCAGTTGGAGGCGTGGGCCACCATCTTCCCATTGCAAGTCGCTTTCTAACCAGCTGCTTGAACACGTCAGGAGATGGAGCAGGCCCTCGCCGCTTGTGGCGTCCTTGATTGCAGCGTGTGTGCGCGGCTACCACGTTTTCGGGCACATCCAAGCCGCCTTCTTGTTGAGCAATCAGGTGTTCGGCTGTGCACTGGTAAGAACGTGCAGAGCGGGGGCGCAAGCCCAGCTCGTGAGGCGAGGCGAGCCACATTGAGAGGCCGCAATAGAAACAGCAGCCCGACTGGGCCTGAAAGGCACGGATGCGAAGAGATTTGAGGCGTTTGTTGCTCATAGAGGGCTCCGGAATCAAAGAAGATTCCCGTGCCTCCTAGAGGAGAACCTCGGGCACCCGGAGCCTAGAGGCTATGCGGGCACAACACCGGGGGATGCCCCCACTGGCAAACACGTTGTAACCGACCATCGGCGCGGCTGCAACTGTTCGGCGCGCGATGGCAGGGCGGGCGAGCAGGCTCAATGCGTGCTGTGACCTTCTTCAGCGTTCGAGATTTCCATTCGCAACGCGCCGAGGGAGCGCGCTTGGTTACGGATTGCCGCGTCGCTCCGATTTCCTACGTGAGCCAAAAGCGCACCCACCAACTCGGCATCCTCCAGCGATTCTGCTCCTGCAAGGAACACGAGCTCTGCTACCCGTGTGCGTCGCTTGGCTTCTTCGCGGCGTTGCATTTCCTTGGCCTTCACCGCTTGGCGCTGTTGCGCTAAAAGCTCGCGCGCTTGATGCTGAGCCAAGCGCTCCGTGGCGCGTTGGATTTGGTCTCGGTAGTGATTCGTTGCGGTCATGTGTTTCTCCTGCCTTGTGGAAATCAGTCAACCAGGAAAACGACTTGCGTCAAGCGTTGGGCTGGTCTCGAATTTCGTCCCCCCCGAGAATCGAAAAGGCTGAAAAACAAGGCTTAGAAGAAAGAAGCAAGAGCGCACCTAGGTGTCACTGCGTGACACGTGCGCAAAGGGCTCCGCCCCTTGAACCCCAAGCGCCCAAGGCGCTTGCGAAAATCCAAAGCCGAGGCATAAACCAAGCAACCCCACTGCTTCGGAGTCGCCGCCTCATGGCCATCTACCACGCCAACGTCAAAACCTTCAGCCGTGCCAAAGGACATTCGTCCATCGCTGCGGCGGCCTACCGCGCCGGCCTGCTGCTCGAGGACGCGCTCACCGGCCTGCGCCACGACTACCGCCGCCGGGACGGCGTGGTCGAAACGCGCTGCATCGCTCCCGAGGACGCGCCTGACTGGGCCCTGGTCCCTGCTGAGCTCTGGCCGGCTGCAGAAGCGGCTGAGCGTCGCAAAGATTCGACCGTGGCGCGCGAGTTCG
The DNA here is from genome assembly GCF_000772705.2 of Xanthomonas vasicola. Lineage (GTDB taxonomy): Bacteria > Pseudomonadota > Gammaproteobacteria > Xanthomonadales > Xanthomonadaceae > Xanthomonas > Xanthomonas vasicola. The sequence goes on along the minus strand of NZ_JSBW02000037.1, from coordinate 150,604 downwards.
AGTTTGCCTTGCCCCACGAACTCGATGACCTCCAGAGGTCCGAGCTGGCCGTAGAGGTCACGCGCGCCTTAGTTGGCCGCTACGGCTTTGCGGCCCAGGCCAGCATCCACAGCCCCGGCAGCAAGGACGGCTTGAACTGGCATGTCCATGTCCTGGCAACGACGCGTCGCATGGGGCCAGACGGTCTCACGGACAAAACCAAGGAACTGGACGGCGGGCCGTCGGGACGTGTTGAAGTGCAATGGGTGCGCGAACTCATCGCCTCCACCATCAACGCGCACCTTGAGAAGGCGGCGCTTGAGATTCGTGTAGACCATCGCAGCTTGGCCGCCCAGGCCGACGATGCCCTGGCCCGCGGCGACCTGGCCGCGGCTGCCGTGCTCTCCCGGGAGCCCACCAAGCACGTCGGCAAGAACGGGACCGCGCTGGCTCGACGGGGCCAGCCATCGGAGCGGTTCGAGGCCAACCAGCTCATCGAAGAGACCAACGAGGAGACCTTCCGAAAACTCATCGCCGTGTTCGAGCAGGAAGGGCGCGCCATGCCCGTGCCCGATGGTCATAGCCAGGCCCAGGCAGAGCGCGAGACTGGCCGGTCTTCTGATGTGCTGTCCCTGCCGCTCAGGCGCGGGGCAGGGCACATCGAGGTGTCCCCCAGCATGGCGACCATTGCCCGTGGGCTCGGACTGATGGAGGCCGAGGAGGCCAAGCCGTCGCGCGCCCCACGTTCGGTCTCGGAGCTCGCTGAGGAGGCCAGCGACGAATGGGGAGTGGCCGTTCAAGCGGATCCCCGCTTGGCTCAGACACTCCAAGCAACGCTGGACCTAATGCAGTGGGTGAGGGAGCGCGTGACTGCCTTCGCCGACGAGGTTCGGCTTCGCCCGGACCTCAACGAGTTGATGCGTCGGCTGCGGCGCTTCAAGGCAGCGACCATGAAGTTCGCCCGGCGGCTATTGGCGGTGCGCCGAGCGGAGAAGCTGCACCACATGGCCGAGAACGCGTGGCACGACTTTTTGGCGAACAACCCCGAGCCCGGTCCGTCGTGGATGCAGGGGGACTGGAAGCAGCGGCGCGGTCGCCGACTCAGCACCCTGGAAAGCCGGACCGCAGAGCTTGCCGATGCAAGGGCCAAGGTGACCCCGGAGGAACAAGCCCTCTGCGAGAAAGAGGCCTCGGCCAGCGCGGCGCATCTGGAGGCTTGGAGCCGGGACATGCTCCAGCGCTATCCCCTCCAGCTCGACATGGCGAACCAGCCCGATGGACCGCGTCCAGGTCCTGCCATCTCCGCCCCTCCTGTCCCTGCCTACGTTCCCCGGCCGCCGCGCTTCCATTGAAACCAGAGAGCCCCGCAGTGCGGGGCTCAATGTTTGCGTGCTTGCGTCCGTCTCAGTGAAGGGTCGGACGCTTCTTGCTGCGCACCGGGTCTAGGTGTGCATCTTTGTTTTTGCAACCCGCGCGCCATTCGTCTATCGATGGGAGCTCTCGAACGATGACGGCTTCGCGGGTGCGCACCGGCTGGAAGGGATGCGGAGGGGCATGCTCCAAGGATTGGGCGACGCTGCCTCCGCCTGGCGGCTTCTTCTGGCTGTAAACGATCAGCTCGCCAGCAGAGGCCCAGGCGTTGCAGACATTGCGTTGGCGCACCAGCGGTTCGTCCGACAGTGTCTGGCTCATCAGCCCGGCGAGCAGTTGGCCAGCGATTTCGAGTTGTTGCGGATGGGTGGTCATGAAAACTCCTGCGTGTGGGGAGTCCTCATCCAACCAAGAATCGCCACTTCCGCAAGCGCTCGCTTCGAGCCGCATTTCACAAATTTGAATACGGGTAGAATTATCATATCTGCTATGCCCTTCGGCCATAGAAGGCTGCTGATCATCCCCTTTTTCGGGCATGTGGCTTACCAACGAATCCGATCGCAATATTTCATGAAGAACTTTCGGCCAGTAGTCTCGAAAAAGCACCTCGCCCCTCGCAGCGAGGCGCTTAACCATCATCTGAGGCCCCAAAAAAGAAATCCGCAAAGGCCCGCAATCAAAAGAAGGCTTAGACCGAGATAGCGCCAGGAGTGACGGCTGGCAGCCTGGCCGATGCTAGAGAAAACTACCTCGAGGGTTTGCAGGAACACATCGAGCATCGCGATCCCCAACCGGTCTGAAGAGGCGACTTAGATGCCTGCAGAAGCCATTTCGATTCGACTCCGCCAGTTCAAGGCGGCTGTGGAAACACAGGTCTTGTAGACCCGGTCTTTTGTGACGCCAATCAAGTAAGCAGTGATTTGAATAGCGGTCTTCGCAACGTAGCCCCACCCAGGTATCCAGCCCACCGGTCGGGGAACCAAGTTAAACGCCTTGGAACAGTCCATGATTTCTTTGGTCACGGTGCCCAGGATGTCCCCCACCTCAGCATTCATATCCCAGCCCGCAGCAAGTGCGTCGCCCCAAATGGCAGCCGCGACCTTTCGCATTTCCTCTTGGTCTTCAGGCGTAGGAGAGTTAGCGGCTATCGCCGCGCTGGCGTTTGAAGAACTCTGGGAGTCGCTCTGCGAAAGAACCTTGAATGGCGGAGCAAATCGCTTCGCCCAGATCTCTATTGCAGGATGTATCCGGCCGCGCTTGCCACCAAAGTAACGGATCTGCCCCTGCTCACGGTCGTAGTAAGCGGCATAAACGCGGCCATCTGGGTAAACGACGAATGCTGCCGCGTGAGTGTCGGCACTTCCCTCTTTCCATCCATCAAGGAACGTCCCGCCGTCTTTTAGTCGAACGGGGTTGGCGACTTCGTCGAAATTGCCCCTAAAGCTATCAAAGTGGTCACCAAGCAAAGCTCTTAGACTATTCTCAGCGCCTACCTGCGTGACGACTTCCTGAAACGCTGATGGCGGTTCTGGCGACTTACCCCACGCCAAACCTGCCGATGAAAAGAGACATGCTGCAAGAACGGTATTCAAGCCAATCGTTTTCCATTTCACGTCACTTCTCTCCATGTAAATTGGGTTCAATAAAGCGCCTGCCTGGGCTATTACGAAACGCAGATTTGGAGCAGGCCACTGCCTCGTGGCCCGCCGAGTCTACTGAAAGCACTGATGGTCTGCCATCGCATCAATGGCTTGGCCGGCGGCCTAGGCGTGTGCCGGGTTCTTGCCGGAGGCGTATTGGTATTGAAGGCACGGGGTGAACGCCTGGCGGACCAGGACCTCCTGCCGTTTATGAGCGAGGATGGTTTGGTGATCGTAGCCACGCCGAAGCATGACCCGACCGAACTGGTCCACCATGAGCAACGCGTGCTCCACGATGTCGGTTGGAATATCGTCGCAGTCGGCCAACATAGCAACACGTGTTTCATGCAGGCTGTTCGGGTTGCTCATGTCGGCGCGGTCCGAGTTTATGCAGACAGACAACGGCGTCAGCAGCGCATCCGTGGCAAGCGGGCGCTAGCAATCGAGTCCAACCCGGGGCTATGATCGAGGAAACATTGAAAGGAAACCTGCCCAGCAGGCTTTCTGCAACGGTGAGAAGGGCTTAGGTCGGAGGTGATCCGATCCCACTCTCTCCGCCAGTTGTTTCCAAGGTATTGATTTTTAACATAAAAATCTGACTTGGTTTGATTGGAGGCAGGAAGCATGCAGAGGAAACACTCGCATGCGCATCGCTCATCATCTGAGCCGTTCTCCGACCGGTCGTTGGTCGTTTGTCCAACGTGTTCCCATCGATTTGCGAACCATGATGGGCTGCCGGCTTATCAAACGCACTTTGCAAACGAAGGACTTGGCGCAAGCGCATGCACGTGCGGTGGTGCTCGGGGCGGGCTACGCTCGGCTCTTCGCACAGTTGAAGGATCAACGCGTGGCCAAGCTCAGCAAATCGGACGCTGACCTGCTTATTGCTCGACTGACGAGCGCTGAGAACCTCCAGGAACTGACGCTCAACCGCACCCGCCAGCCTGATGGGACGGTGACACAGCAGTGGCAGATCGACAGCCCGAAGGACCTGAGGCTTTATCGGCAGCTGATGGAACTGGAAGCACGGGGTGGGGCAACCGCCCAAGCGTCGCGGCTCCCGGTGGCGGCCTTCAACGCATTCGGAGCGTCGCACCAGGCCACCCCCGGCTCGGCAGTCATCTGCGCCGGCCATTGAGACGATGACGTTGGGAAAGGCTCGGGACGCGTACCTGGCGACCCTCAAGGGCTCGACGCTGCCCAAGACTTACACGATCAAAAAGACGGCGGTCGAATCCTTGGTGAGCTTCTTGGGATCGAAGGCAAAGGTCCACGCCATCACCCGCTCAGATCTGGCTCGATGGTTTCAGGACATGCGCGAGAAGGGCGCTTCAACGCCAACGCTCGCCGACCGGCTCTGCTTGACGACCGTGCAGGCTCGACGAACCCCAACGCGATACCGATCGACCAGATGGCCGACGCGCGTCTTGCGCTGCGCGGGCCTTAGAACTTTTTTGACAGCACGTCCTGCAATGACCTTGTCCAGGCTCAGATCGGCGACCAGCTGCTTGAGCTTGCGGTTCTATTCTCAAGCTGGCGTAGCCGGCGCAGTTCGGCAATGCCGAGCCCGCCGAACTTCTCGCGCCACGCATAGAACGTGGCTTGGCTGATGCCCATCTTGCGGCAGATCGCCTCGACCGTGGTGCCGGTCTCGGCCTGCTTCAGGGCGAACGCGATCTGCGCTTCGGTGAACTTGGACTTCTTCATGGCGACGGGCCTGCTTGGGCCTGAGTGTCGCCGAATCTTCTAGTTCTGGCTGGTCCAAGTTATAGGGAGGAGGTCAGATACGTCTCAAGCGGTGCGACAGCGTTGCCGATACTTGAGCTTTAGGGACAGAGCCGAGCTGCGCCTTCACCTCGAACGCCTGGATACTGCGGTGCCCGCATTGCAGGCCTCTATTCCTGATCTAAACCACGTTGGCAAGCTTTTGCCAACATCGTCGCTGCCATTGTGAGCAAGGCGATGACGAGCGAGGACGCGCAGTTTGTCAGTCGCCGAGCTGAGGAAATCCTGTCCTGGCATGGGCTAACAGACGCGGAACGCCAAGGCTGAAACCAAGTGATCGTCAGGCTGAGCTTACCAAGCCGGTGCTCGACACATGGCACATGATCATCCATTGCTTGGCGTAGGCATACGCTGCGTCCCGATCCGGGAATGCGACACTCGGGACCAAGTAGCGGTGCAGCGTAATACCGCCTGGCCTCGAAATTAGGAGCTCTGGTAAAAAATTTTCGTCGGACGGGGTGATGTGGGCTGTGAGCAGGTAATCGCCCACGTGCCGAGTTGCTATAAAACTCAACAGTGATCCTCCCCGATGGTGCTATGCACTTTTGGGTATATTAAATTTAGAATGTGCGAGAGTAGACGCTTTACAGCACAGACTCCAGCTGACCACGCTTGTCGCCTATGCCTAACGCAGCGGTCTCATAGGCTGGAGGGATGCTGTCTAACTGAGATGTCGCTTCAGCCATTCGGCACCCATCGTTGAAAAGCCGGACCATGCAGCGTCTTTCTTTGCCAGCTTAGCAACCAGAAGGGGATCCTCCTGATCAAGGTGCCGCCTTAACACGTCGCGTATGGTGCTCGCATTTCCCAGATGGCCGATGAGCCAAGTCGAGCCTATGTCGTTAGACCAAGGGCGTCCAATTTCTTTTATTTTTGAAAATAAACTTGTGTAATCTTTTGTGTTGTTCTTGCATTCGAAACTAACCATGTATATCGGCACGCAGAACTCCTTTCGCTTGGTGTTTGCATTATGCCTACTCGCAATGCCATTAGGCCGAAATCGTCGTCATTAGTCGCGAAGATTGCCTAGCACGATGCGGCGCAAAGTGAAGCTTGGACTAGTCCAGGCCGTCACATCCTTGGGCATGCAATTCCGAACGCTCTATCTCTTGAGCTTCCCGACGCCGGCACGTTGCGATCGAAGGCAGCTGAGCCAGGCAACCACTTGGTCATCGGTGGCTGTCAGCACACCAGCCTAGCGGCACAGGAGCATAGCCTGATCTTCACCCAGATCATCTGGTGACGCTGAACTGCAACAGCGATGTATGGACATTGTTCGGCGTGACCAGAACGCGGTGAGCTTCAAGTCAGAAGTTTACGTTGAGCAAGCCCTTGCAGGCGGGCCTGGCTTGTATCTCATCGTCAGTACGGACAAACGTGACGATCCCCGCGGCGTTTCGCGGGTCGGGCCTGAGATGGAGCCGCGTGATGGCTCATCGCGACATTGACCGGCATCTCCAAAACTTCGAGCAGCGCCGCCGCCAATGATCGGTCCAAACCAGCACATTGAAGTGGTGTGTTTTTTTGCTCAAAGATGTGGCGTGCTTGGTTACTGCCTTTACGAAGTGGCAGCTGCCGCGCGGAGTAAACAATGATGTCAGATCAACTGGCTAGTCCCTTCCGCGCAGAGCGCTTGTCCTCCGGTTGCAGAAAAGCATTTCCCTTCTGATCAGCTGTGGAATCATCCCCGGTCAATAGTGAGGTGCACGGCATTGAAGTTGCGTTTGCCTTCTTCAAGCTTTCGGGTCAATACCAGCCCTTGTATAGGGTGAATACACCCCAGGTATCTATCAGGCCGTGAGCCACGATCAGCGCCCAAGCATTGCGGTCAGATCTGAGGTAAGCAAAGCAAAAGATGCTGCCGACGATTCCCGTCAGCAGAACGCCTGCGATCCCCTGCGCTGCATGCATCAAGCCGAAGATGGCACCGCCAACAATTGAGGAGGTGATTTGACCTCCTCGAAATGTTGAAAGTAGCCGTTCAAGTTGATGCATTAGGAAGCACCTGAACACCAGTTCTTCTCCCAGTGCTGCACTAAGCCAAGCCAATCCGATCAACCGAACACTTGCCTTAATGTTTCCTCGCAGCGCGCCATAGGCGCTGTAATCGGTCTTTGTTCCGGTCAGCTGGTCGATGAGGGGTTGCAGAACTGGCGTGACGAGGCCGATGATGATTGCCGTCAAAACGACAATCCAGATCAGTGACCGTGTTGCGCTATGGCGCCTGATACCGGCTGCCGCAAATGAGTGCGTCTCCCAGCGAATCACTACTAAGCCGATGAGCCCAACGAGCGGCATACGCCAAGGGAAAGCTAGCCACGGGAAATATGCCAGAGCAAGGATCGAAAGGAACAGTGCTAACCGAAGCAACGGATGCAGAGCATTCGGATGGTCAGAGGGCTGAGCTGTAACGTGTGTTGTGCGGCGCATGTAGAGCAGGGCTGATGGATGGATGTCCGAGGTTAGCTAAGGCTACGTCTGGCGCCGTGTGCCAAAGGGCATGCCACATCAAGGCATCGTTTGAGGGCCGCCGCCGCGCCGACTTGTGTAGCCATGCTGCGAGAGAAAGATGATTTTTTTCGCATGACTTTCGTAGGTGGTCCGTGCTTTGTCGCGTCTACGACGACCGTCATCGAGATGGTGCAAGACGCCAACCAACGCTCTGCATGCTTGTCAGCGGCCTTGCGAGCTTTGAACGCAACACCGCTAAGACGTTGGCGATCGCGCGTCAGGCCTGCAGGTCTGTAGACGGGGAGTTCCGGCAACTAAGTTTTGCCGTGCGCAGTAACGCGTAACAAGGCAAATCAACGAACTCTTGAATTCGCATGGATTACAAGAATGTACGCGCTAGCCGGAGGACGTGCAGCCGATGCTTTGCTAGCGGCCGCCCTGAAACTTGAACGTGAAACGCGCCGCCGACCCTGCGGCGGTCTGATTGATCGGTACGGGTGTAGCGTCGACGAGTGTCAACATGCCATCAGCAACAGGCACCGGAATACCTAGCGTGAGCTCGACCTGCTTTGACCAGCCACCGCCGAACACGGTTGCCCTGACGATCAACCGGCCCTCCACGATGCATTGCACGTCAGGGGGACAACGGCTGTCTTCGATGATGCGGTCGGGACGCACTTTGGGGCCGTCGACTGCCGCAACTTTGCCCAGGCCCACGGGGCCTTCGAGGGGATGGACCTTGGGGGCGGCCGCTACACATCCTGCAAGTGAAATGACCGCCAGACCCGCCAGCATCCTGGATCGCTTCCATGGGACCACAAGAGCATTTCGTTGATTGTTTCGCATGGTTGGCGGCGGGTCCCACGATGGCTCAAGTGTCACACGACTCCACGATGGACAGTTCAGATGGCGGTCTGGCAGCAACAGGAACGTAATCCCTTCGAGTGTGGAAGTCAGTTCGCTGTCGTGGCTAACAGAACTGTGCAGAGAACAATCAGTGCGCCTGCTGATGAGCGCGGTGGGCACTGCGGCAGAGCGTGATCTGCGAAGGCTTGCTCGGCTCGCTTAAACGACACGTCTACCGCCGAGAGACCAGACACCCGATGTAGTGAGAGTTGATCTTTCCGAATCTTCGGGCGGCATCACAACCCAAGATGCGGCGAACGACCGCCAGACAGGATGTGAGTTTTCCAATTTTAAGAAACCGTCCATGGTTGTGGGTAGAGCCCGCCACTCCTTATTAGCCGCCGAGTCGCCCGTGGCAGCGACAGACGGTTTGCCACGGGATGAGCAATTCTGCGCGCGCTCTAGATCACGGTAGCCCTGACCTTAAACACCTCCACAGCGCCGGTTAGCTGGGCAGAATGCGCTTCCAACGCACGCGCGGCGGTGCTTGCTGCTTCCACCAGACGGACGTTGTGTTGCGTGGTTTCTTCCATCTGGGCGATGGTGTGGTTGACCTGTTCGATGCCGCCGGCCTGTTCCTGCGATGCGGCGGAAATGTGGCCCATGATGTCGGTGACGTGTTGGATGCTGGTGACGACCTCGCCCATGGTGGTGCCGGCCTTGTGTACGAAGGTAGAGCCGTCGGCGACGCGTTGTACGGAGTCGTCGATGAGCCGCTTGATTTCTTTCGCTGCATCGGAGGAGCGGTGCGAGAGGGTGCGCACTTCGGAGGCGACCACGGCGAAGCCGCGGCCTTGTTCGCCCGCGCGTGCGGCTTCGACCGCAGCGTTGAGGGCCAGGATATTGGTCTGGAAGGCGATGCCGTCGATGACCGAGATGATGTCGGCGATGCGCCTGGACGAGGCTTCGATGCTGGACATCTGTTCGATCACCTGGCCGACCACGTCGCGCCCTTCCGAGGCAATGGTGGCTGCGCCGCGAGCGAGCTGGTTGGCGCGGGTTGCGTGTTCGGCATTCTGCTTGACCGTGGAGGTCAGTTCCTCCATCGAGGCGGCAGTTTCTTCGAGGCTAGCGGCCTGTTGTTCGCTACGTTGCGCCAGTTCCTGATTGCCGCCGGCGATGTCTTCTGCAGCGAAGCTGATGCTGTTGGTGGTGGTTTGGATGCGGGTGACAATGTCGGTGAGGCGGTGCACCGTGCTGTTGGCGTCGTCGCGCATCGAGGCAAACACGCCTTGGAAGTTGCCGGACATGCGCACCGTCAGGTCGCCATCGGCGATTGAACGCAGCAGCTCGGAGAACTTGGCTAGGTTGGTGTCGGAGGTAGCCATCATGGTGTTGAGGTTTTCCACCATCAGGCGGAAGTCGTGTTCGAATTTTTTCGGCTGGCCGCGGAGCGCGAAGTTGCCTGCGCATGCGGCCTGCGTGAGTTCCTGGATCTGCGCGTTGATGGCCTGCAGGTTGCGCTTGACCTGTTGCATGGTGGCAGTGATGGCGGCTTTTTCGCCGGGATACTGTTCGATGTCCTGGGTGAGATCGCCAACCGCGTAACTACCCATGACCTGGGTCATGCGCAACTGGGTCTGCACGTGGGCATGCACCAGTGCGTTGGTGTCTTGCACCATGTCGCCGTATTCGCCGGGAAAACGTTGTGCATCGGTGCGGTAGCTGATTTCGCCGACGTCGTGGCGCGCGGCCATATTGCGTTGCGCCGAGATCACTTCCTGCAGGCGTCGCTGCATCTGTTGCATGGCGCGCAGCAGTTGTCCGGATTCGTCGTTACTGGTCGGTGCATCTTGGCTGCGCAGGTCGCCGTCGTTGATGCGCTCTGCCAGGCGCAGCGACTGGCGCAGTGGCAACACCACGCTGCGCGTGAGCAGGAAAGCGATGGCGGCGCCCAGCAGCAGCGCGATGATGGTGGAAGCAACCATCAACGTCGCGAAGCCACCGGCGGTGGCGACGGCTTGCTTGGCGGCGGCGCGGTTCTTGGTTTCCTGCAGGTCGATGAAGGCGTTTATGCTGGCCAGCCAGGCGATGAAGGCCGGGCGCGCTTCCTGCAGCAGCTGCTGTTCTGCATGCGGCTTATCACTGGCATCGCGGAAGCCCCGCACCTGGGCGATCAGTGGCAGGGTGCGCTGCTCGATGACCTTGATCTGCTGGAGGATGTCTTTTTCTTTGGCATCGCTTGAGTTGGCGATCATGTCGTCGAGCGGTTGCGCGGAGCGTGCGTAATCGGCAGCGAGCTTGTCGATCAATTGTTCTGCGGCGTGCCGGTTGGTGAGGTCGTCCATCAGCACGACGTCGCGCAGGGCGATGGCGCGGTCGTGGACACTGCCGCGAAAGTTGATCGCGTAGCGTTGCTTGACGCTGTTGACTTCATTGATGGCAGTGAGCTGCTGGTCGATGCTGCGAACGCGTTGGATGCCGACCACGGTCAGGATCACCATCAACACGATGATCGCGAGAAAGCCGAGGGCCAGGCGCTGTCCAATTCGCAAATTTGAGAAGAAATGCATAGGGGTTCGATCGGGATCCGACTAACGGAAGAGCGGGAAGGCCCAGCAACAGCGGGGACGAATGCGCACGCGACGCCGCAGGAGCCAGCGCAACTGCCACTGCTTCTGTTGTGTCTCGACTCGTTCGTTAGCGACCTCTTGCTTTGGAACTGAAGCCATTGCGCCTGCTGATTCATGTGCTGGTGGGGCTGGCTATTACGTTGCGAAATAACCCATGGCGCTTGCGTCCGTGGCGCTGCCGTGCGCGGGTCATCAGTGCTGTCACAGCGCTTACCGATAGTGGGAAAGATCCGGCGCCTAGATCGCGGGCGTCACCCACGTGATTGCAATGTGCTGCTCGCTTGGCTGGCTGGCGCGTTTGAGCGCGCCATGCAGCAGGTAGATGCCGAGGCGGTGACGCCATGATGGGTGAGGGTCCAGGCGATATTGCCGGCAATGCTGACGCCGGTGATGAGGAGCCGACGCGGCATTGTTGTCACCCGTGGGATGAAATATCAGAGCGGTATTACACGTCCTGACCACAACACTTCAAGTTAGCGATGAGCCGGTGCATGAGCACGACGGTCTGCTGCACTTTGTCTTCGGAAAAGCCTTCCAACGCCACTGCATTCATACCCGACAAGGCACGGCTGCCGACTTCGGCAATCTTGCGCCCGCGTGCGGTGAGCGCCACCAGCGCGGCGCGGCGATCCTGCGGGAAGGTGTGCGCTTGATGAGCTTCAGGCCTTCCAGCTTGTCGAGCAGCGCCACAATGGCCGGCTGTTTCACTGCCGAGGCGATGACCAGGTCACGCTGCAACATCGGGCCTTTCCAGGACAGCAGCATGATCGGGCCGATCAGTGCCAGCGGAAACGCCGCGCGGCCGCAGTTCGGCATCGAACAGGCGGCTGAAGACCCGCGCTGCGTGGTTGGCCAGATAACCAGGCGCGACCGCAGCGTGCGGATGGATGAGTTCATTTTGATCCAGCATCTGTACGACCGTGTATTGCCTGGAGCCTCCAGCGATTTTACGTGTCCTGCAGCGCGTATGCCCTTAGGTGCCCCTTGGCCAAGCGCAAATGCCTGGCCGCTTGGCTGCTGAAGCGAAATTGCGCTGTTGAGCGGCGCGCAACCGGGCGCGCTCAAATGCGTGCAGGCCAAAAACTGCGTTGGCCGTTGCGCACGCTGCACGGTGTCGCAAACACGTCAGGGGAAGCTACTTGTTCAGTCACTGCGCCCGAGGTGGCTGGACGCCAACTGTCATAGGCCAGATGATGGGCGACCGCGTGCGCACTCCGTCTCGCCGACAAGTGATGCGCAAGCTGGCTACCTAGGCTTCAACGGTTGGAAATGATGTACGGATGGGCAATGCATAAGCGCATAGCAGGCGACGCCGCAGTCGTGCACGGCGCCTGCCGGAGCGGTTGCCTGCGCGCAGACGCAGTGCAGGCAAGCACGCTATGAATACGAGGTTTCCGCACGGTGACAGCGTCATGGCGCAGGCGGTGCGCGACCGCAACTGGGCGGTGAGCCCGCTGGGACCCACCGCACAGTGGCCATCTCCGCTGCGCAATGCGATCGAGCTGATGCTGGGTTCGCCCGAGAGCATGTATGTGGTGTGGGGCGATGCGCTGACCTTTTTCTACAACGATGCCTATGCGCCGATCCTGGGTCCGCGCCATGCGCAGGCGCTGGGCGCGCCGCTGCGTGAATTGTGGGCCGATGCGTGGGAGGCCGTGCGTGCGCCGATCGAGGCAGCGTTCTCAGGCCAGGCCTCGCGCTTCGAGGAACTGCCGATCGGCATGAACCGCTACGGCGTGCCGGAGCAGACTTGGTGGACGTTCTCGTTCTCGCCGATCTATCTGGACGATGGCCAGGTGGGCGGCGCGTTCTGCGTGACCAACGAAGTCACTGCACGCAAGCTGGCGCAAGCGCGGCTGGCCGACGAACACGAGCGCTTGATTCGGCTGTTTGAGCAGGCGCCGATGTTCATGGCCTTTTTGAGCGGGCCGCAGCATCGGGTGGAGTTCGCCAACCCGTGCTATTCACGGTTGATCGGCCATCGCGATGTGATCGGGCGGCCGCTGGCCGAGGCACTGCCCGATGCAGCGGAGCAGGGGCATTTGCTTCGTCTGGATGAGGTGTATCGATCTGGGCGTGCGTTTGCGGCAAATGCACTGCCGTACAACGTGCAAGCCGTGCCGGGCGGCCCCAGCGAGCGGCGCCTGCTGGATCTGGTTTATCAGCCGATCGCCGGCGCCGATGGCACCATCTCCGGCATCTTCGTGCAGGGCCTGGACATCACCGATCGCATCAGCCTGGAACGCGCGGTGCGCGAGGCTGAGGTGCGTAACCGGCAGATCCTGGACAGCGTGATGGATTACGCCATCATCGCCACCGACATGCACGGGCGGGTGACGTCCTGGAATGAAGGCGCGCGGCGCATTCTGGGCTGGAGCGAGGCCGAAATGCTCGGCCAATCGTTGCAGCGCACGTTCACTCCGGAAGATGTCGAGCGCCGCCAGATGCTGATCGAAGCTGCAGCGGCGCTGGAAAGCGGCAGCGGCATGGACGAGCGTTGGCACGTGCGCAAATCCGGCGAGCGGTTCTGGGCCAACGGCTCGTTGATGGTACTGCGCGAAGAAACCGGTGAGGCGATCGGGTTCGTCAAGGTGCTGCGCGACCGTACCGCCGAGCGGCTGGCGAGCGAAGCCTTGCAAAAGAGCGAATGGCGCCTGGATGCATTGGTACGCGCCTCCTCGCAGTCGATTTTTTCCGCCAGCGCAGATTGGCGCCAGCTGCGCCAACTGGTGGGCGACGGTGTGTTGAGTGAGGCGGTTTCGGCTACGCCGCACTGGCAGGAGATGGTGCACCCGGACGACCGCGCGCGGTTGGCAGACGTGCTGGCGCAGACGACTGCCAACAGGTCTGGCGTTGATGTGGAATACCGCGTGCTCGGCGCTGATGGACGCGTGGGCTGGACCTTGATGCGCGCGATTCCGCTGCTGGATGAGCAAGAGCGGATTGCCGAGTGGTTCGGTACCTCGGCCGATATCACCGACAAGCGCGTCGCCGAAGAGCAGCTGCGCCAGCTCACCGAAACGCTGGAAGAGCGCGTGCGCGAACGTAGCGCGGCGTTGTTGCTGGCCGAAGAAAAGCTGCGTCAGAGCCAGAAAATGGAAGCGGTGGGGCAGCTGACCGGCGGGCTGGCGCACGATTTCAATAATCTGCTCACCGCCATCAGCGTTGGCCTGGAACTGCTGCAGACGCGCATCGAGCAGGGCAAGTACGACCGCCTGGACCGCTATGTGGAGATGGCGCAATCCAGCGCGGCCCGTGCCACCGCGTTGACGCAGCGGCTGCTGGCGTTTTCGCGCAGACAAACGCTGGCGCCGACCGCGGTTGACGTGGAAGCGCTGGTGCGCGACATGCACGACATCATCGCGCGCACGCTGGGCCCTTCGATCGCCTTGCAGCTGCGTCCGGCTGACGAAGCGTGGCAGGTGTTGGTGGACGCGCCGCAGCTGGAAAACGCGCTGCTCAACCTGTGCATCAACGCGCGCGATGCCATGCCCGATGGCGGCGAGCTCACCATCAGCCTGCATAACCGCACGCTGGATGTCGCGGCCGCTCAGCAGCTGGAGTTGCCTGCCGGCGATTACCTGTGCCTGAGCGTGCAAGACACCGGGACCGGCATGAGCGCCGAGGTGATGGCCAAGGTGTTCGAACCTTTTTTCACTACCAAACCGATCGGCCAGGGCACCGGGTTGGGCCTGTCGATGATCTATGGATTCACCCGCCAATCCGGCGGGCACGTGCGCATCGATTCGGAAGTGGGCGTGGGCACCACCATGGCCTTGTATCTGCCGCGTTTCACCGGTGTATTGCCGCAGGATGACGTAACGCCTTCGAACCGGCCGCTGCAGCGCAACGCTTCGCAGAGTTACACCGTGTTGCTGGTGGAAGACGAAACCGCGATCCGCGTTTTGATCTCCGAGGTGCTCACCGAAGCCGGCTACCGCGTGATCGAAACCGCCGAGGGCAATGCGGCGATAGAGCGTTTGCGCTCGCACGAGCACATCGATGTGTTGGTGACTGACGTCGGCCTGACCGGCGGCCTCAACGGGCGCCAGGTTGCCGATGCTGGGCGGCAGTCGCGGCCGGCACTGCCGGTGCTTTTTGTCACCGGCTATGCCGCCACGGCTGCCGTGGGCGCAGGGCAGCTGGATGAGGGCATGGAGGTGTTGACCAAGCCCTTCCAGGCAATCGAGCTGGAGCGGCGGATGGCGCAATTGCTGGAGCGGCGCGTGCAGTAAGCTTTGCGAGTCGCGTTAGCTACGAGTAACAACATGCAGCCTGACAACGTGAGCCACGCGATCGCCTAAAAGCTGGCCCAACAGATGCCAGCTTTTAGGTGCGGTTGCGTTTGCTTACAGTGCCGTTTGGACGATGCCCAGCAGATCGCGCAACGAAAATGGCTTGGTCAAAAGACGTATGCCGGAATCGAGGAAGTCAGCGCGTTTGGCGATTTCGCCCGCATAGCCGGTCATGAACACAATGGGCAGCGCGGGGCAAATGATGCGTGCTTTATCGGCAAGGTCGCGTCCGTTCATGCCAGGCAGGCAGATGTCTGACAGCAGCAGATCGAACCGACATGCTTTAGTGAGTTGCGTCAGCGCTTGTTCGGCGTCGGCGGACGCCACCACGTGGTAGCCCTCGTCGCCAAGAATATCTGCAGCCATTTCGCGGATTGCGTCGTCGTCTTCGACCAACAGGATGCGTGCGTTGGGTGATGCGTCAGTCACTGCAGTCCTCGATCAATTGCAACAGTTGCGGTGTGCTTCTCCGGTCACGGTAGGCGCGGTTGCGTGATGGAGGCGTGGGATAACGAAAGTCGCTGTAGTGAAGTCGTTTGTCCGTCCATTCGATAGCGGAAGAAAGGTCCGAGAAGCCATGTCGGCGCCGTCTTGCGACGATGGTCACGTCAGCGATTGCAGCGCCGCGTCAAGCGCGGCAAGCTGATGAATTCAGTCGCGCGCGTACTGACTCGTAACGCCTGCGTGATAAATTCAGGTCTATGAAGAACGTGAAGCCGATGAGCGCAAACCGCATCACTACTGGCAGCACCGGGCTCGACACCATTTTGCGTGGTGGTCTGCCGCCCAATCGTTTGTACCTGCTCGAAGGCCAACCTGGCTCCGGCAAGACAACGCTCGCACTGCAGTTCCTGCTGGATGGTGCGGCCAAGGGCGAGAGTTGCCTGTATGTGACCTTGTCTGAAACCATCGACGAGCTCACCGCGGTGGCTGCCTCGCACAACTGGTCGCTGGATGCGTTGGGCATCTTCGAACTGGCATCGGCTGAGGCGTTTCTGGGCGATGGGCGGCAACAATCCATCCTGCATCCGTGGGAAATGGAGCTGGATGGCACCATCAAGCTCATCCAGGCCGAAGTGGACCGGGTCAAGCCAACGCGAGTGGTGTTCGATTCGCTGTCCGAGTTGCGCCTGCTGGCGCAGGATTCGCTGCGCTACCGCCGCCAGGTGCTGGCGCTCAAGCAGTATTTCGCGCCGCGCAACATCACGGTGTTTCTGGTGGACGATCTCACCGACGAGAATGGTGAGCGCGATGCGCATCTGCATAGCTTGTGCCACGGGGTGATTTCGCTGGAGCGCATGACGCTGGATTTCGGTGCAGCGCGGCGACGCATGCAGGTGCAGAAATTGCGTGGCGTGGATTTCATCGCCGGGTATCACGATCTGACCATCGTCACCGGCGGCATGCGTATCTATCCGCGTCTGATCGCCTCCGATCACCATACCCCGTTCGTCGGCGAGCCAGTGCCGAGTGGTGTGGAGCGTATCGATGCATTGCTGCATGGCGGCCCGTTGCGCGGCACCAGTACCTTGCTGACCGGGCCTGCCGGGGCTGGCAAGACCAACCTGGCGTTGCAGTACGTGGTGGCGGCATGTGAGCGCGGCGAGCATTGCTGCGTGCTTGAGTTCGACGAGCGCACCGGGACCTTGTTGAAGCGTGCCGAAGGCCTGGGCATGGATCTGCGCAAGTATCTGGATTCGGAACTGCTGGAATTGCACCAGATGGACCCTGCCGAACTCACTCCGGGCGAGTTCGCCTGGACGGTGCGTGACAGCGTGGAAGAGCGCGGCTGTCGCATTCTGGTGATCGACAGCCTCAACGGGTATCTGTCGTCGATGCCGCAGGAAAAGCAGCTGATGCTGCAAATGCACGAGCTGTTGTCGTATCTCAACCAAAGCGGCGTGACCACGTTCCTGATCAATCCGCAGCAGGGTTTGGTGGGCAGCATGGCGACCAGCAGCAGTCTCAATGTGTCCTACATGGCCGACACCGTCATCCTGCTGCGCTTTTTCGAGGCGAAGGGACGCATTCGCAAGGCGTTGTCGGTGATCAAGAATCGCAGCGGTGCGCATGAAGATGCGATCCGCGAATTGCGCATCGGGAGTAATGGTCTGCAGCTGAGCCAGCCGCTGGAGAAATTCCACGGTGTGTTGACCGGGACGCCGCAGTTCGTTGGAGACGAAGAACCATTGCTGGATCGTCCCCTTGACTATCTGTGACCCGGACGGCTCCATCGTCCACATCATCGCGCCGTTTGGCCGCGATGCCGAAAGCATTGCCGGCATCGTCGGCGAACGTGGGCTGACGCGTCGCGTCTACGCCACGCTGGCCGCGCTGGCGGGCGATCTGCACGACGCCTCCGGCGTGGTGGTGCTGACCGACGAAGCGATCAGCGGCGACTTGCATGCGCTGTCGCACATTCTGCAGGACCAGCAGACGTGGTCGGACATTCCGTTCGTGTTATTGCGCACGCCGCGTGGTGCGCATAACCAGCGGCATGTGCGTTTACCGGCGGAGATGACCAATGTCATCGAGCTGGAACGGCCACTCAGTTCGGCCTCGTTGCTGAGCGCCATCTCTACTGCGTTGCGCTCGCGGCAGAAGCAGTTTGTGATCCGCGACCAGATGGCGCAGTTGGCCGAGAGCCGTGCGGCCCTTGCGCAGAGCGAAGCCGAACTGCGCCGCGTGACCGATGCGCTGCCGGTGCTGATTGCCTTTATCGATAAGAACCTGGTGTACCGCTTCGCCAATCGTTCTTACGAAGACTGGATCGGCGTGCCGCCTGCCAATGTGATCGGGAAGCCGCTGGCAGACGTGGTGGGGCCTGCGATGGTCGAAGAGCGCCACGCCTGGATCGAGGCGGCCTTGGCGGGGCAGACATTGAACATCGAGACCAGCTGGCCGCATGCCGATGGGCGCCGCCGCGAGGCAGAAATCCGCTACATGCCGCGCTTCGATGCGGATGGCCAGGTGGATGGTTTCCATGTGTTCGCCACCGATGTGACCGCGCGCGCGCTGGCGCTGGAATCGATGCAGCAGCAGGCCAGCGTGCTGGAAGCCAAGGTGGTCGAACGCACCGCTGAACTGCAGCAACAGATGCTGGCGCGCGAATCCAGCGAAGCAGCATTGCGCCAGGCGCAGAAGATGGAAGCGGTGGGCCAGCTCACCGGCGGCATCGCGCACGATTTCAACAACATGCTCACCGGCATTTTGTCTGCGCTGGATCTGGCGCGGCTGCGCATCGACCAGGGGCGCACCGAAGGGCTGGGCCGCTTTCTGGATGTGGCCTCGGCGTCGGCCTTGCGCGCGGCCGCGCTCACCCAGCGGCTGCTGGCGTTTTCGCGTCGGCAATCGCTGCAAGCGCGGCATCTGCAATTGAACGATCTGGTGGTGTCGCTGCAGGAGTTGTTGACGCGCACGCTGGGCGAGTCGGTGCGCCTGGAAACCGATCTGCAAGCAGATCTGCCGCAGGCGTACGTCGACGAAAATCAGCTGGAAAGCGCGCTCCTCAACCTGGCCATCAACGCGCGCGATGCCATGCCCGATGGTGGGCAGCTGCGCATCGCGACGCGCCACCTGCAGGTGGACGATCAGCCGCTGGAACTCGGTCGTGGCATCGCGTTAGCGCCTGGCGACTACGTGGTGGTGTCGGTGGCCGATACCGGAACCGGCATGCCGGCGGATGTGCTGGAACGCGTATTCGAGCCGTTCTACACCACCAAGCCGACCGGCCAGGGCACCGGCCTGGGCATGTCGATGATCTACGGCTTCATGCAGCAGTCCAACGGCCAGGTGTGGGTGGAATCGCAGCAAGGCGCGGGCACCACGGTCAGCCTGTATCTGCCCGCCGGGATTTCCGTGCAAAGCGTGTTGCCGCCCACGCAGAGCGATTCAGTTTTGGCCGGGCAGGGCCAGCAAGTGCTGGTGGTGGAAGACGACGAACAGGTACGGTTGCTGGTCACCGAATTGCTCAGCGAACTGGGTTACCAGGCCGACGTGGTGGCCGATGCGGACGCGGCGCTGCCGATTCTGGCCTCGCCACGACAGATCGATCTGTTGGTCACCGATGTCGGCTTACCGGGCCTCAATGGGCGCCAGTTGGCCGAGATCGCGCGGCAGTCGCGGCGCGATCTGCCGGTGATCTTCATGACCGGCTACGCGGAAACGGCGCGTGACCGTGGCGAGTTTCTCGGCGAAGGTATGAGCATGATCGCCAAGCCATTCACCCTGGGCGAGTTCAGCGGAAAGCTGCACGAAGTGCTGGGGCCATCGGTCTGAGAGTGAGTAGCACAACTTAGCGAGTGTCGTCAGCTGGGCATGGACATCGCATGGAGCCTGTTACTCGCCTAATACGTGCGCTGTTTAATCGGCTAGCGTGGCAGCCATCGCGCATCAGGGCCAGCCACCCAGCAGCCGCCTGCCTCAGCGCGCGCCACGCTCGGACTGCCGCGCACTGGCCATCGATTCGGCCACCGCGATCTTGCCTGCCACCGCTTTCTGCATCGGCGAGCCAGTTTCCAGCAAGCCATGCAGATGGCGCCAATGTGCGGTGGCCGCCGCAAAGTCCTGCTGCTGAAAATCACTGATGCCGAGCAACCATAGGCCGCGCTGATTGTCCGGCTCGCGTGCAATCACCTGTTGCAATCGTGTGCGCGACGCTGCATCAATGGCGAAGTCGCTATGCGTGGCCATATCTGCTGCTACCCAGCCGACAATGGCGGCGCTGATGTCGGGCGCGATCTTGAGCGCCTGCGCATAGGCCTCACGCGCGTCGGCTGGGCGGTCGTTCTGCTCGTCCGTTTTGGCCTGCTGCATCCAGCGTTCCAGCGCTTGTTCCTGGGGGGCGGCAGGGGTGCTTGCAGCTTGCGCCTGCGCGGTAGCTGGTGCTGTCGCCTCGGCTTGCGGTGGCTGTGACGCATACACACGCGTGGCCATCGCCTCCGGCGCGCCCACCAGCCGATATAAACCGGCAGTGGCTAACGGCAGGGCGAGCACCAATAAAATCGACAAGCTGTAGCGCGCGTTTCTATTGCCGGTGGGGTGGCGCAGCAGTGGCACCAACAACAGCAGCAACGCCACCACCACCAGGGCTGCGCTTGCGACATAAAAACCCATCATCACCACTCTTCCTCAGCCTGCGGCGCCACCGGTGTCCCGGCGCGCGCGCGTTTGCGCACGGTGTGGATCACCACGCCCGCACCGGCAACCAACATCAGCGCCGGCCCGAACCACAGCAGCCAGGTGCCGCGCTTGACCGGTGGGTCGTACAGCACGAAATCCGAATAGCGCTCCACCATGTACTGCTTGATCTGCGCATCGCTCTTGCCGGCCTGCAGTTGCGCGAACACCTGATGCCGCAGGTCGCGCGCAAGGCTGGCATTGGAATCGGCCAGGTTTTCGTTCTGGCACACCAGGCAACGCAATTGCGCGGTCAAATGCTGATAGCGCGCCTCCTCGCTGCGGTTCTTGAACGGCAGCGGGTCCACCGCCTGCGCCGCCAGCGAGGGCGCCAGCAGCACACCAAGCAGCAACACCAGCAGCAGGCGCACACGCCGGCCTGCTGTGCGCCAATGCAACAGCAGTGTGTGACGCGCCGACGCCATCACGGCGTTCCCTTGGGCAGCGCGGCAATGGCCGGCAGCAACTCATCGTTGATGGCATCCGGGGTCAGCACGCCGATGTGCTTGTAGCGGATGATGCCCTGCGCATCGATCAGAAATGTTTCCGGCGCGCCGTAGACGCCGAAGTCGATGGCGGTCTGGCCGGCTTCATCGGCGATTATCAGCGCATACGGGTTGCCAAGTCGCGCGAGCCAGGCGGTGGCATCGGCGGGCACATCCTTGTAGTTGTAGCCGATCAGCGGCACGCCCAACCGGATGGCCTGCGCCATCAACACCGGGTGTTCGTGCACGCATTCGGCGCACCAGCTGCCGAACACATTGAGCACGTACGGCTTGCCCAGCAATTGATCACGGCTGACGCGTTGTTCGGGTTGATTCAGTCGCGGTAACGAGAACGCTGGTGCCGGTTTGCCTATCAACGGCGAAGGCACATCGCGCGGATTGTGCTGCATCGTCCACAAGATGCCGAAGCCGAACAGCGCTGCCAGCAACAGGAAGCCCAGCAAGGGCAGTAGACGATTCACGGGAGCGATTCCTGTGCGATGACGACAGCCGGATGTGCTGCAGATGCGGCCGATGTGATTGCGGTCGCCGGCGTACGAAATCGACGTGCGCAGGCGCTGACAAAACCACCCAGCATCATCAGCAGGCCGCCGGCCCAGATCCAGCGAATGAAGGGTTTGTAGTACAACCGCAGTGTCCAGTCGTTTTCGATGTGCTGATCATCCAGCGGCTCGCCGAGTGCCACATACAGGTCGCGGGTGATGCCGGGATCGATCGCCGATTCGGTCTGAATGCGCTCGCTGCTGTACAGGCGTTTTTGCGGATGCAATTGCGCGACCACCTGGCCGTCGCGGCTGACCTGCACGCTGCCTTGTTCGGCCTTCCAGTTCGGGCCATCCACCAACTGCACGCCATCGAAGCGGAAGCGGTAGCCGGCAATCTGCGCGCTCTCGCCGGGCGACAACCGCACATCGCGTTCCACCGACAGGCTTTCGGACACCAGCACGCCGGCAACGAACACTGCAACGCCCGCATGCGCGATCAGCATGCCGGCCATTTCAGCCGGAAAGCGCCGGCCACGCGGCATGTCGCGCCAGCGTTTGACCACGTACAACGCGGTGCCGGCGGCCACCCATGCGGCGACACCGATGCCAGCAATCGCCTTGGCCTGGCCATCGGCAACCACACTGCCCACCAACGCGCAGGCGATCGCGGCGATACCGGCGCGCGTGCCGAGTGCTTTCAACGGTGCGGCTTCGGCCTTGCCCCAGCGCAGGTACGGGCCGAACGGCAGCAACAGCATCACCGGCAACATCAATAAGGGAAACAGCAGGCCGAAGTAGGGCGGCCCGACCGACACCTTGCCCAGGCCGAACGCATCGGCAATCAGCGGGAACAAGGTACCGAGCAACACCATGGCGGCAGCCACGGTGAGCAGCAGGTTGCCGATGAGGATGCCGGTTTCGCGCGAGGCGGCAGCGAACGGTTTGCCGCTGGCAATCTTGGGCGCGCGTAGCGCATACAACAGCAACGAGCCGCCGACCACCGCGACCAGAAAAATGAGGATGTACAAGCCGCGACGCGGATCGGCAGCGAAGGCATGCACCGAGGTCAGCACGCCCGAGCGCACCAGGAACGTGCCCAGCAGCGACAGCGAAAACGCCAGGATCGACAGCAGGATGGTCCACGCGCGCAGGCTACCGCGTTTTTCGGTCACTGCCTGGGTGTGGAGCAAGGCGGTGCCGACCAGCCAGGGCATGAAACTGGCGTTTTCCACCGGATCCCAGAACCACCAGCCGCCCCAGCCCAGTTCCGCATACGCCCACCAGCTACCGGCGACGATGCCGGCGGTGAGGCAAGCCCATGCCACATTGGTCCACGGCCGCGCCCAGCGCACCCAGGCCTGTTCCAGTTCGCCACCGAGCAATGCCGCCACTGCGAACGCGAACGCCACCGAGAAGCCGACATAGCCGGTGTACAGCACCGGGGGGTGGAAGGTCATGCCCGGATCCTGCAGCACCGGATTGAGTTCGTTGCCATCCAGCGGAATCGGCGACAGCCGCCCGAATGGATTGGAGGTCAGCAGGATGAAGGCCAGAAAGCCCACCGAGATCAGCCCCAGCACCGCCAGCACACGGGCGGCGAAATGCTGCGGCAGATGCCGGCTGAGGGCGGCCAGCAACACCGTCCAGGTGGCGAGGATGGCGATCCACAACAGCAACGAGCCTTCGTGCGCGCCCCACACCGCAGCGAAGCGGTAGTGCCAGGGTAGGGCGATGTTGGCGTTGGCGGCGACGTAGCCAACCGAGAAATCCAGCGACAACAACGACCAGGCGAGCAAGCCGAACGCCATCCACACGAACACCGCCTGGCCCACCGCCGCAGGCCGCGCAATGCCCATCAACGCGGTATTGCCGCGCCACGCGCCGATCAACGGCAACACGCCTTGGGCAAGCGATAACAATAGCGCCAGGATCAGTGCGATCTGGCCGAGTTCAGGCGTCATGGGCGAATCGCAGGGTGGAATGGAGGGAAATCATCGACGGACGTGGCACCAACCAGAAGCGCATCAACGCGGCGTGGCTAGCGGTGCGGCGCTGGCGGGGATTGGTTTTCCAAGGTGGCCCTCGGCCATCGCATCCTTCAACTCTTTCGGCATGTAGGTTTCATCGTGCTTGGCCAGCACTTCGTTGGCGACAAAGCGCCCGCCCTGCATGCGCCCGTTGGCGATCACCGATTGGTTGTCGCGAAACAGGTCCGGAAGAATGCCGGTGTACTCCACCTGGGTCGCAGCGTTTTTATCGATGACGGTGAAGCTGACTTTCAGCGAATCGGCGGCGCGCTGGATCGAGCCGGCCTTGACCATGCCGCCGAGCCGAAACTGCTGATAGCCGGTTGCTTCGCCAGCGTGCACCTGGCTGGGAGTGAACAGGTAGCTCATGTTCCGCTGCAACGCGAACACGATGAGCGTGACGGCCAGCGCGGCGGCGGCGAGGACGCCGATCACCAACCACAGACGTTGTTTGCGCGTGGCATTCATGGCACGTCCCGCTCCAGCACAGGGGCGGGTTGATCGCGCACGCGTCGCGGTACCTGTCGCTGCAACTGCCCGCGCAGTTCGCGCGGCAAGCGGCGACGCCGCAGCCACGGCGCTGCAAGATCGGCCAGTAGCACCAGCACGAACAACGCGTAAGCGGTCCACACGTAGTGGCCGTAGCCGCCCATCGCCAGAACGGTGCTCATGCGGTGCGCTCCGTCAACACGATGCGGCGGACCCACTCCTTGCCGCTCTCCAGCGCCAGCAATTCCACGCGCACGCGGCCGAACAAGCTGGCCACGTAATAGCACTTGGTTGCCAGCATCATGGTCAGCAGCGGCCACAGCATGTCTGCGCTCATTTTGGAGGGGCCGAGCAGGCGTACGGTAGAGCCCTGGTGCAACGTGTTCCACCACACCACCGAGTAATGCACGATCGGTAGATTCACCAGGCCCACCAGCGCCAGCAAGCCGGCGGCGCGCATCGCCTGGCGGCGGTCCTCCACGGCGTAATACAGACCCAGCACGCCCAGGTACAGAAACAGCAGCAGCAACTCGGAGGTGAGCCGCGCATCCCAGGTCCACCAGGTGCCCCACATCGGCTTGCCCCACAGTGCGCCGGTGCACAGGGTGATGAAGGTAAAGGCCGCACCGATTGGTGCCGAGGCCATGGTGACCACTTCGGCCAGCTTGATCCGCCACACCAGCGCAATGAATGCCGAAACACCCATCGCCGCGTAGATGAAAAGACTCATCCAGGCACTGGGCACGTGGATGAAAATGATGCGATAGGCATCGTGTTGCTGATAGTCCGGCGGTGCCAGCACCAGGCCGCCGTATGCGGCCACTGCGCCGAGCAGCAACGCCAGCCCCAGCGCCCACGGACGCACGTTACCGGCGACGCGATAAAACGTGGGCGGCGAGCTGAGTTGATGCAGCCACAGGGGAATCCACTTGGCCATGCCGGTGCCGTCAGTTGGAATGTTTGGCGTGAGGCGCCAACGCCTGCACTGCGGCGCCGGCGTTGACCTGCAACTGCCCGTCGGAGACCTTGCTGGTGCGCTGCATGAGTTCGCGCAATGCGTTGGCATCCATCGACGGTTGCAGCGACAACAGCAGCGCGGCCATGCCGCTGACATGCGCAGTTGCCATCGACGAGCCGGAGGTGAAGTCGTAACGGCCGTTTGGCTGCGTGGTCAGGATGTCCTTGCCGGGCGCGCTGAGCACGCCCGGCATGGCCTGTGTTGCGCTGCTGCTGCGCACGACCAGCACGCCGGGCACGTCATCGGGAAATCCGTCCAGACGCCCGTTCGGCGGCATTGCCGCCACCACGATGCGGCCCTGTTGCACCAACTGCTCCAGCATCTTGCTCAGCAGCGGATCGGCGGGGCCGCCCAGGCTCAGATTGATCACCCGCGCCGAGCTGGTGTTGATCGCCGCCAGCGCCTTGGCCAGGGTGAAGGTATTGCAGCGTGCGGTGGCGCCGACCGTGGGCGCGTACCAGCACGCCTTGTAGACGCTCAACATGGCCTTAGGTGCCATGCCGACGATGCCTTGGTGATTGTTGCTGCCGGCAGCAATGATGCCGGCCACTTCGGTGCCGTGCGAATCGGTGCTGGTCGTCACCGGTGTGTCATCGACCAGATCGTGCACGTCGCGGATGCGCGCCTTCAGATCCGGGTGGTTGGTATCCACGCCGGTATCGACGACTGCGATCACCACGCCGCGCCCCTGGGTGACGGTCTGCGCGCTGGCGGCATCGGTGTCGATGAAGCCGCGTTGCATGTCCACGTACGGGTCGTTATAGCCGGATAGCGAAGTGGTCTGTTCCGACGCGTCGGCGGAGAACACCGAGAAATCCTGCACCGGCTGCACCAGCTCCACGCCTTCGTCGTCGGCGAGTGCACTGACCAGTTCATCGCGCGACACGCCAGGCGGCGGTTGCAGCACGGCGCAATACAGACCCAGCGAGGTGATCGGCCAAGCCGAGACTTCGCGCAGTTTGTAGCGTTGCTTGATGCTGTCCATGCGCGCGGCCGCCTTCTGGCCGGCACCGTAATAGCTGGATGCATAGCCGATCAGGCTGGATCCGGCGCGGGCTGGCGGTGCAGCGAGCGGGTTGGCCACCGCCAGCAGGATGTCGCGGCTGCTGTCGGGCATCTGCGCATCGGCGGACGGCGTGGCGGAGCCGGCGCCGTCCGTTGCTGGCTCCTGGAGAACTGCGGCAGCGTGCGCGCTTGTGTGCGCGCCCAGGCCAACGAGCGCGGCGATCAGGCCGATGGCGAACAGACGATTCATGGCGCCGAGACGATCTCAGCCAGCCGGATGTCCGGGTTGGCGCGTAGTTGCTGCACGGTCTGCTGCGGTTGGAGGGGCGGCTGCGGTGCCGCAGGCACCACGGTGTAGGCGCCCATGTCGTTCGGGCCGCCAACCACCTGCAACTGCTGCGCATGCAGCAGCCGGTCCCAGTCGGCCACGGTCATCTTCGCGTCCGGCACCACGCGGATGGCGCCTTGCGGCACCGGCAGGGCGGTGGCGCTGCTGAGCGTGCGGTAGTCGTGCGACGGCGCGGGCGAGGCCAGCTTGACGCCCATGACGCCCAGCCCGATGGCCTGCACCAGCGCTGCTGCGGCCAGCGCACGCACCGTCCAGCTGCCGGAGCGGCGGGCTGCCGGCACACGCGCAGGTGCGGTGTGCTGCTCCGGTGCATCCAGGCGGCCGAGCAGGCGTTGCAGCCCGGCGTTCGGGTCCAGCTTGACGGCAGACGGCAGCGCCAATGCTTGGCGCAGGCGGTTCTGCTGGGCGAATTCGGCGCTACACGAGGCGCACTTGGCCACGTGCGCAATCAGCCAGGTATTTTCTTCCTCGGTGGCACTGTCCAGCAGCACCGCCGGCATCAATTCCCAGGCGTGCGAGCATTCCTTGCCAGGCGCGATGAAAAACGTCTTCATTGCATGGTCTCCGTGTAAGGGGCGCTGCCGGCCAGGCCGGGCAGCACATTGCGTAATTTGACCCGGGCGTGGAACAGCCGGGCTTTGATGGTGCCCACCGGGCACTGCATGATGTCGGCCACTTCTTCGAGCTTGTGGCCGACGCCGTAGACCAGTTCGACCACCAGGCGCTGGTCCGGCGACAACCGTTCCATGCCCTTGTCCAACCAATCGCGCAGTTCGCGGTCGTCGTTGTCGTCGGCGCTGGGCGCGTGGTCCTCCACCACCGCGGTGTCGTCGATGGCTTCGCCGTCATGCTGGCGCAGGCATTTGAGCCCGCAGCGGTAGGCGATGCCCATGATCCAGGTGGACACCTGCGAATCGCCGCGGAAGTCGCCGGCTTTCTGCCAGGCGATCCAGAAGCAATCGTTGATGGCTTCTTCAATGATGTCCGGGCGGCGGGTCAGCCGCGACAGGAACCGGCACAGCCGGCCGTGGTAGCTGTGGTACATGCTGGCCAACGCGTCGCGATCGCCCGCAGCCATGCGGCGCAACAGCATGCGGTCGGTGGCATCGCCCAGGGTGTCGGTGTCATTCATCGAGGCAGGCATGGCGGGTAACGCACGTCAGTGCGCGTAGGCGGGCAAAAGGTTGCGTAAGGATCAGAACGCTCTGGACACCGTGCCCAGCCATGGCGTTTCGCCGGGGCCGCCCTGCATGCGTGGGGTATTGCTGCTGGTCAGGATGCGCTCGGCTTTCAACGTCCATCCGAGACGGCTCCACTTCAGGCCCAATTGACCGTACTGATAGCGGCCGGAGTGCGCCGCGCCGTAAGCCATGGCCGGAAAGCGCGAGGAGCCGGCGCCCAGCAACAGGCTAAAATCGTTGCGCAGCGGGATGTTGGCGGTGATGTCGAATGCCGCATTCCACGGCGACTGGTCCGCGCGCGGGAAGTTGAAGGTGGATATCGCAAACGTCAGTACGTCGCGGTAGGACCAGGCCAGGCTGGCTTCCTGGCGGTTGAAGGTACGGGTGGAGCGGTCGGTCGGGTAGCCGTAGTAGAGCAGGCTGGCCTGTATCTGCCAGCGGTCGCCCAGCATCCAGGCGCGCCCGACCTGGGCGGCGACTGCCACCGGGTCGCTCCAGTCGGGCGACTGCAGCGCGACCGAGGTAGAGACCGACCAGCCGGGGGAGGGCAGCCAGTAACCGGCCACCTGCACGGTGACCTTGTTGGGCGCGATGGAGATGCCGCGGTCGATCAGGCTGGAGGTCACCGCCACCGCGCCGCCGAGGTCGTTGGCCAGGGCGCCGCCGCAGCAGCCAGATGCCAGCGTGAGCAGCAGCCATTGGAACAGCCGGGGTTGCCTGCGTTGCATCTGCAGGCGCGCGTGCCGCTGAGTGGACGCGGCTAGCGGGGCCTCGGCATGTTCGTGGCGGACGGCAATGCCCATCAGTGCGCCCACGGAAAACTGCCACGGGCGCAGTGGGGTTGCGGTCGCAGGGGGAGCGGCTTGGAAGTTTGAACGGTCTGCACTGGGGTGAGAGCTGGGCGTGAGACGGGGCGCGATGGTGAACTATGACGGTGAGCGAGACCGCCGCGGCTGCGGCGATTTCGTCCGTATACGCGAAGGCACAACGTCCGGCAACGCACATCCGCCCTGTCCGGCCCGTGCAGGATTCTCCAGATCCGGACTGGACAGCCGGCCGACGGAGAGGCCGCCGCGGCTGGAAAGCGCATCAACTACAACCACGGTGCCAGCGAAGGCCGCCGCGGCTGTGGCGCCGTGCACGCGATGCCGAAGACTGCAACCGCAGGCAGGCAACGTGCGTTGCGGTTCCGTGCGGCATCCGTCCGCCCGGCGGATGCCGACGCGCCACGCGCTGATCGACCCTACTTCAAGGTGTTGAGGTAGGCGATCAACGCGTCCAGCTGCTTTGGATCGTCCAGGCCGTCGTACTTCATTTTGGTGCCCGGCAGGGCCTTGGTCGAGGATTGCGACAGATAGGTCTTGAGCTGGGCCGGGGTCCAGGTCCACTTGCTGTTCTTGAGCGCGTCGGAGTAACCGCTGAAGTCCGCCACGCTGCCGGCAGGGCGGCCAGCCACGCCGAACAGGGATGGGCCTTTCTTGTTCTTGCCCTGTTTGGCGCTATGGCATTCGCCGCATTCGGTGAGGAGGATGCCGGCGCCGTCGGCAGCGTGTGCCGAGGGCATGGGCAGCGCGCCTGCCAGCAACAGGCCAGCCAGCGGCGCGCACCACAGGGAGAGTTTGCGGGGTGAGTTCATGGAGATCCGTACAAGTGCGGGGGAATTAGAAGGTCAGGTTCACCGACAGGGTGAAGCTGTCGAGGTCGCGCGGATTGGTGATCGGCGCGCTACGGAACACGTTGGACGTGCTGCCGTTGAACTTGTCGAAACGGAACCAGCCAGCCGACACGCGCAGGTTGGCGATCGAGGTGTAGGTGCCTTCCTTGCCGAACGGGGTCCAGTACACCAGGATCAAATTGCTGGTGGTGTCGGGGATGCCCACCGGCGAATAGCGCGCCGCATCGAACGAGCCGGTGTTGATCATGTGCGCGGCCAGCACGCCGTAGGACTGCTTGAAGGCGTAGTTCATGCTGATGGTCTGATCGCGCACGCTGCCGCGGTCCAGTGCCGGCATGGTCGGGTCGGTCGACATCAGCGGGCTGCCGTATTTGCGACGCTCATAGATGTTGACGTAGGCCAACGACAGCACGTGCTCGCGGGTGCCGAGGAATTGGTAGGTCAGGTCGTAACCGAAATCGGTGAGGTCGTCGCTGGGCCCGACACGCAGCGGCTGGCGGCGCGTATTGAGCGCAGTCAGGCCGACCGAGAAGAACTGGCGCTTCATGTCCTTCATATAGGCAAGACGCGCATAGCTGGTGTCGCCGAGCTTGCCCGGGTCGCCGTTGACCGGCCAGCCGAGGCGATCCTGCGCCGATGGCGACAGCGCACTGTAGCTGCCCACCTCGCCGTACCAATTGCGGTCGTACAGCCCATAGACGCTCGCGCCGATGACGCGGTTGGACAGCGCCGAGGAGCTGAGCATGGTGGACGCGCCACCGTTGGAAGCCGGGGTCAGCGTGGAGGCGTTCGGCAACACGTGCACCGGGTCGGAAATGCCCGGGTTGTTGTTGACGCTGACGCCGATCATGGTGTCCTTGCCGGCCATCTGGAACGGCTTGCTGACAAAGCGCAGATCGACATCGTCCAGGCGCGTATCGAAAGTCGCATTGCCGCTGTTGCTGGAGCGGATCTTCGAATAGCCGCCGATGTTGTCGCTGAGGCGGCCGCCCAGGTACAGATCCGCTTCGCGCAGACGTGAGGTGCTATCGCCGCGGTTCGGGTTGTTGCGCGACCAGGTGAGCTGGCCGGACACCGGAATCTTGGTGCCGTCGCCATCGGTATCGGTAAAACCGCCGAGCTTGAAGCGCATGCCGTAGGGCGTGAGCGACGGGCCGTAGGAGCCGACATGGCAATCCGCGCAGGACGAGCCGGTCTGGCGTGCGAACGAGGGAATCGCCTGCGCCTGCGTACTGGCCAGCAGCAGCAATGGGCCGGACACGCACAACAAGGAGGTCAGGGAGGCGTTACGCGTGGCAGTGCGACGCGGAGTGGGCTGGGAAATGGGCATGGAAAGTCCTTGTTCGACGGTGCGGGAGGCAGCGGTGCGGGAATGGGCGAGTAAACGAACGACAGAAGGCGGGGCGCGACGGTTCATGCGCGCTTGCCCGGCAGCACGCGGCGCAACAGGCCGTCGCGCAACACCAGGTGATGCCAGAGCGCGGCGCCGATATGCAGCAGCACCAGCGCCAGCAACGCCCAGGCGGCATTCAAGTGCCATGTACCGAGGGTATCGCCGAGGTCGCCGTCCGGCGCGACCAGCGCGGGCAAGGGGATGCCGAAGAAATACACCTGCTTGCCGTAGGCACTGCTCAGCGACCATCCCAGCAACGGCAGCGCAAGCATCAGTGCGTACATCGCTACATGTGTGGCACCCGCAGCCAGACGCATCGGCAGCGACGCGGGTGGGCCGGGCGGCAGCGTGCGCAGACGCATGCGCAACCCGATGCGCAACGCGAACAGCAGCAGCACCAGCAGGCCGAAATGGCGATGGCCTTCCAGCAGCCACTGACGCAATGCACGGCCATCCAGTTCGGCGCGCAGCAGGATCAGCGTGGCTGCCATGATCAGGCACAGCACGGTGAGCCAATGCAGCACGCGCATCGATTTCGGCAGCGGCAGCACGCGCGCAGATGGGGGCGTCTGTTCTGGCAGGGGCGAGGTGCCTGCGCCGGAGGCGGGAGCGCCGACGGGCGCCTGTGGGGATGAACGCATCTGATCTGTCTTCCGGTGGTGGTCGTTGGTTCCGGCAACGTGCCGTGCTGCCAGGCCTGGCTCCCCACGCCGGCCGAATGGCGGCCAGGTGAACGTGTACCGATGGGTGCGGCGATGTCGGAAAAAGGTTGCATCGCCTCTGCACATCGCTGGCACGCGCTGCATGTCGCGGTGCTTCGGCACGTTCGATTGCGCTTGCGCGGACATCGCTTCGCAGGGCCGCGACCGCGCGCAACCTTTCGCGCAACCCGGCGCACTCAGGCATGTCGCACCACGTGCAGTCAGCGGTTACGCCTCTCCGATCATGGCCATTGAACGCATCCAGTTGCACACCCACGGTGACGATCGCGGGTTGCTCATTTCGTTGGAGCAGCAGCGCAATATCCCGTTCGAGATCCGTCGCGTGTATTACCTGTTCGGCACGCGTGACGGCGTGCATCGTGGCCAGCACGCGCACCGCCAGCTCAATCAATTTGCAGTGGCCTTGCACGGTTCGGTGACGATTCTGCTCGACGAGGGCAACGGCGATGGTGCCAGCGAAGTGGTGCTGGAAGACCCCTCGCAAGGGCTGCTGCTCGGCCGCATGGTATGGCGCGATCTGTACCGCTTCAGTGCCGACTGCGTGCTGATGGTGCTGGCCGACCAGCTCTACGACCCGGGCGATTACATCCTGGATTACGACCAATTCGTGAGCGAAGTGCGCAGTAGCACGCAGCCGCAAGCCTGCAGGTTGGAAGCATGAGCGCACCAAAACCATTGGTGATCGTCGGCGCTGGCGAGTTCGCGCAGATCGCCTGCGAATACTTCCGGCACGACAGCGACTACACCGTGGTGGCCTTCAGCGTGGAGCGCGACTTTCTGTTGCGGCCCACGTTAGCCGGGTTGCCAGTGGTGGCTTACGAAGAACTGGAGCAACGCTACCCGCCTGACCGGTACGCGGTGTTCGTCGCGATTCCGGCGACCCACCTCAATCGCCTGCGCACGCGCTTTTTTCAGCAGGTGGTGCAGCGCGGCTATCGCTGCGCCACCTATTTGAGTTCGCGTGCCTTCGTCTGGCATGACGCGCAGATTGGTGCCAATTGTTTCATCTTCGAGGGTAACGTGGTCCAGCCATTTACCCGCATCGGCGATAACTGCGTGTTGTGGAGCGGCAACCATATCGGCCACCGCACGGTGGTGCAGGATCATGTGTTCATTGCCTCGCATGCGGTGATTTCCGGTTATTGCGAGATCGGGCAGGGCAGCTTTATAGGCGT
The DNA here is from genome assembly GCF_000772705.2 of Xanthomonas vasicola. Lineage (GTDB taxonomy): Bacteria > Pseudomonadota > Gammaproteobacteria > Xanthomonadales > Xanthomonadaceae > Xanthomonas > Xanthomonas vasicola. The sequence goes on along the minus strand of NZ_JSBW02000037.1, from coordinate 118,401 downwards.
CAACGCTACGTTGAGCGACAAGGTGCGCATTGCAGCAAACAATGTCATCGGTGCCGGCGCGCTGGTGACCCGACATACCGAAGCCGAGCGCGTCTACGTGGGCTCGCCGGCGCGCGCGGTGGCGGGCAAATCCAGCTTCGACGTGGAGCTCTGAGCCGTGTTTGCCTGGAACAAACGCGGGCTGGTGTTCGATGTCGCACGCGATGGCGTAGGCGGTTGGATGCACCATGCCGCATTGACGCCCACGCCGCATCGTCTGTCCGCACAGGTGCTGCGCGTGTACGCCGGCTTTCGCGATGCGCAGGGCGTGAGCCGCATTGGTTATGTGGATGTGCGCGCCGACGCACCCACGCAGATCGTCGGCGTCAGCAAGCAACCAGTGCTCGACATCGGCCGCGATGGGTGCTTCGACGACAACGGCATGATCCTGGGTGATGTGGTGGCCGGGCCGGACGGGCTGTACATGTTCTATGTCGGGTTTCAGCGGGTGGCCAAGGCCAAGTTTCTCGCCTTCACTGGTCTGGCAGTGTCCAGCGATGGTGGCGAGCACTTTCAGCGTCGGCAGCAAACGCCGTTGCTGGATCGCGCCCCCGGGCGCAGCACGATTGCCGCTGTACATTCGGCGCGCTATGAAGATGGCCGCTGGCGGTTGTGGTACGCGGTGGGCGACGACTGGGAAACGATCGGTGGCCAATCGTATCCGCGCTACCACATTCGCTACGCAGAGACCGACCACCTGCGTTGCATCCCCACCGATGATGCGGTGTGCCTGCGTGCACGGGGCGACGAGTACCGCATTGGGCGTCCGCGTGTGTACCGGCTTGGTGGGCGCTACCTGATGTATTTCACCCGTGGCGATATCCACGGTGGCTACTTTCCCGGCATCGCTTTCAGTAGCGATGGTGTGCATTGGGAGCGCGACGATAGCCAGCTGGGGCTTGCGCTGTCCGATGATGGCTGGGACGCGCAGACGTTGTGTTACCCGGCCTTGATCCAACACGGCAAGCGCGTGTTGATGTTCTACAACGGCAATGCGATGGGGCAGGCCGGCTTCGGCCTGGCCGACGCGGCATTGCCGGTTGAGTTACAGGGCTGCCATGTTTTCGGTTAGGCCGTACGTGCCAGGCGATGCGCCCGCGTGGGATGACCTGGTGGCGTCGTCGCGTAATGGCAATCTGCTGCATCGGCGCGGCTATATGGACTATCACGCCGCGCGTTTTGTGGATGCGTCATTGCTCGTGGAACGCGCGGGCGAGGTTGTAGCGGTGTTCCCGGCCAACGTGCACGGCGATTGCGTCAGTAGCCATGCCGGGTTGACCTATGCCGGGCTGTTGTCGTCGATGGCGCTGCGCGCCGGCGCGACATTGCAGGTGTTTGAACAGATTGCCGCGCACTACCGAGCGCTTGGCGTGCGCCAGATTGTCTACAAGCCAGTGCCGCATATCTTTCATGCGTATCCGGCCGAAGAAGACTTGTACGCGTTGCATCGGGTTGGCGCGCAGCTTTATCGGCGCGATCTTTCGTCGGTCATTGCGCTACGCAAGCCGCTTGCCTTCAGTGCCGAGAGGCGGCGCTCCATCGCCAAGGCCCGCAAGGCCGGCGTGCAGATTCAGCGCGGAACTCAGCTGGACGCCTTTCATGCCTTGCTGACCCACGTATTACAGCGGCATGGCGTAGCGCCGACGCATCGGCTGGATGAGTTGCAACTGCTGCAAGGCCGGTTTGCACAGCAGATTGTGCTGCATGAAGCGCGCGCTGACGGGCAGCTGGTGGCGGCCGCATTGGCATTCGATTTCGGCCGCAGTGTGCACACCCAATATCTGGCGGTGTCCGAACAGGGCCGCCAGCTGGATGCGCTGAGTCTGCTGCTGGCCGAGCTGATTACCGATGTGTATGCGCAGCGCGACTACTTCAGCTTTGGCATCTCGACCGAGCAGGGTGGACAGGTGCTCAACGAAGGGTTGGTGGAACAAAAGGAACGCTTCGGCGCGCGCGCCGTGGTGCAGGATTTCTATCGATGGACGTTGTAATGGATGTGCCTTTCCTGGATTTGCGCGCCGTCAATGCGCGCTATGCGGATGAACTCAAAGCCGCCGCGGTGCGGGTGATCGATTCTGGCTGGTATGTGCTCGGTCAAGAGCTGGCTGCGTTCGAAGACGAATTCGCCAGTTATTGCGGTACCACGCATGCAGTGGGCGTGGGCAATGGGCTGGATGCGCTGGCGTTGATCCTGCGTGGCTATCGCGAGTTGGGCGTGTTGCGCGAAGGCGACGAGATCATCGTGCCGGCCAACACCTTCATCGCGACGTTCCTGGCGATCAGCCAGAACCAGCTGGTGTTGGTGCCGGTGGAACCAGACCCGATCACCTTCAATCTTGATCCCGCCAAGGTGGAGAAGGCCATCGGGCCACGCACGCGCGCCATCATCGCGGTGCACCTGTATGGCCAGCTGGCTGATATGCAGGCCTTGCAGACACTGGCCCACCGCTACGGCCTGCTGCTGATCGAAGATGCCGCGCAAGCCCACGGTGCAAGCGCACAGGGGCGACGCGCCGGTGCTTTCGGCGATGCAGCGGCATTTAGTTTTTTCCCGACCAAGAACCTTGGCGCGCTTGGCGATGGTGGTGCAGTGACGACCTCGGATGCGCGCCTGGTCGAGCGGATTCGCGCGCTGCGTAACTACGGCTCGGAGGTGAAGTATCACCACCTCTGCCAAGGCGTGAATTCGCGTCTGGATGAAATGCAGGCTGCATTTGTGCGCGTCAAACTGGGCTATCTCGAAGAAGAGATCACGCTGCGGCGAGCAGTGGCGCAGCGCTATCTGCAAGGCATCGACAACCCGTTGATCGTGCTACCCACACTGGTGGCCGAGCAGCAGCACGTCTGGCATCTGTTCGTGGTGCGCAGCCCGCAACGCGATGCATTGCAGAAGCATCTGTTGCAGCAAGGCATCCAGACGCAGATTCATTACCCGGTGCCGCCGCACCGGCAGCCGGCGTAGGCCACCTTGGGCGAGGCCTGCCTGCCGCTGAGCGAGCGCTTGCATCAAGAGGTGCTGAGCCTGCCGATGGGGCCGGCGCTGGATGACGCAGCGGTTGCGCACGTGATTGCGGCCTGTCGGTCGTTCGGTTGCGGCACATGAATGTCGTGCGCAGCAGCGCCTACACCGGCGTTGCAACGCTGGCCAAGCTGCTGGCGGGTTTGGTCCTGGTCAAGTTGGTTGCCGTCTATGCCGGGCCGCAGGGCGTGGGCCGGCTTGGCCAGTTTCTCAACCTGATGTCGGTGCTGGCGGTCGTGGCCGGCGGCGGCATCAGTGCCGGCATCGTCAAGTATGTGGCGCAGTACCGTGACGACGCGCCCGCGTTGGCGCGCTTGCTGAGTGCAGCGCTCTGGTATGCGTTCTGCGCGGCCTGCGTGATGGCACTGCTGGCGGTTGTATTCAGTGGAGCGATTGCCGAGCGCCTGCTGGGTGATGCGAGTTACCGCCCGCTGATTTGTGTGTTGGCGATTGCGCAGCTAGGCATCGCACTGCTCAATTACACGCTGGCGGTGATCAACGGCTTTATGGATGTGCGGCGGCTCGCCTTCGTGCAAGTGTCTGGCGCCGTGCTGAGCGTTGCACTGGTCACGTGGCTCTCCAGCCGGGCACAGTTGCACGGCGCGTTGCTGGCACTGGTGCTAGGCCAGGTGCTGTGGCTATTGGCCGCGGTCCCGGCGCTGCGGCGTAGCCCGTATTTTCAGCCTGCCATGTGGCGGATGCGCTTCGATGCGCAAATGACCTACCAGCTGGCAGCATTTTCGGTGATGACGCTCACCTCTACGCTGGTGCCGCAGCTGGTGTCCATCCTGGTGCGTGACCATCTGGCGCTGCAGTTCGGCTGGGAGCAAGTCGGTTACTGGCAGGCGGTGAGCCGGGTCTCGGATGCCTATCTGCTGTTCTTCACCACTGCCATCAACGTGTACTACTTGCCCAAGTTGGCCTCGCTGCGCGGCTCTGCCGCCTTGGGCCAGGAACTTCGCAGTGCATATCGCTACGTGATGCCGGCGGTGATCGTGATGGCACTCGGCGTTTACGTGTGTCGTGACTGGGTCACCTGGCTGCTGTTCGATACACAATTTGCCGCGGCAGCGCCGCTGTATGGCCCACAATTGCTGGGCGACGTGATCAAGATCGCCGCCTTCGTGCTGTCGTACGTCATGCTGGCCAAGGCAATGACGCGGCTGTTCGTGATCTCCGAATGCGTGTTTGCGGCGAGTTATCTGACGCTGGTGTACGTGTTCACCGCGCAGTTCGGGCTGATCGGTGCGATGTATGCCTTCGCCGCCAACTACGTGCTGTATCTGTTGTTCAACATTGTGGTGGTGCGGCGCTATCTGGGGCGCACGGCATGAACGATCAGGCGCCTGCATCGGCACGTGCACGCTTGCCATTGGTGTCGGTGCTGATTCCGGCGTTCAATCATGAGCGTTTCGTGCAGCGCTGCCTGGATAGCGTGTTGGAAGATCCGTATCCATGCAAGGAGATCGTCATCATCGACGACGGCTCCAGCGATGCCACCGGCGAAACGATCAGCCAGTGGATCAGCGATCATGGGCAGCGGCTACCGGTGCACTTCGTGCAGCGCAAAAATCGTGGTGTAGCCGCTACGCTCAACGAACTGGCGTTGCGTGCGCGGGGAGAGTATCTGCGGCTTGGCGCAAGCGACGATTACCTGCTGCCCGGCGGGCTGGACGCGCAGGTGCGTTACCTGCGCGCGCACCCGCAAAAGCTGGCGGTGATTGGCGATGCCTGTGTGGTCGATGAGCATGGGCAACTGCTGCATGGCAGCGCCATGCGCGATCTGCACGGGGTGGATACGGACCTGTATCGCTCCGAGTCCGGCATCCGCCGCGCGGTGATACGGCACTGGGCGGTCAGCGGGGCAGTGGCGCTGCTGCGGCGTAGTGCCTTCGATGCATGCACCGGCTGGGATGAGTCGTTGCGTATCGAAGACTGGGATTTCTTCCTGCGCCTGGCCGCACGTAATGCACTGGGCTTTGTCGATCTACCGGTGTGCGCGTACCGCCTGCATGGTAACAACCTCAGCAAGACCGTGCATGTACCGGCGCGCATCGCCAACCTACGCGAGTCGCAGCAGGTGGCGCTGCGTTGCGCGCCATTGTTCGGCGAGCCTGATCGCACGCTGGCGCATGCACAGGCGCACTACATCGCAGCCAAGGTCGCGTTTCTGCGGCGCCGGCCGCACCAGGTGGTCATGCAGTTATTGGCCTACGCATGGTTGTCGCTGCCAGCGAGATGGTGGCCCAAGCGCGCCGCGCGCGCGGCAAAGCTTGCATGAGCGCGCTGCTGCGTCGTCCGGCGACCTATCTCGCATTTCCGATGCTGCTCAGCTGCGCGTTGACGTGGATGACCTACGCGCTACCGGACGGGTACGTAGAAGGCATTGTGTTACTCGCGCTTGCGGCGGCGGCAACCTTCGCGCTTGATACGGCGTTGCGCACACAGCTGCCGTCGGTCGAGCGCTTTCGCCATTACCGTTACGCCGGCACCCGCGATGCATTCCTGGCGATGACCTTGGCCGCGGTGGTGACGGTGTTCTGCATCGCCGACGTGGTGCTGTTTCCGATTCCGTTATTCAGCGATCCGTCGTCGTACGCCACCTTGAGCCCGTTGCGCGCGCATGTGCGGCATATCTCCAACATGTGCTGGATCCTGCCGCCGATTGCACTGCTGTGCGTGCGCCATCGCGGGCTACGCGCAGCGATGGTGACGCTGGGGTTCGTGTTCCCGATCGTGGTGATCGACCGCAACCGTATCTTCGCTGGCCTGTTCTCGTTCGTGCTGGTGATGCTGTTGCGCCGCGACCCGGCACGCCGCCTGCCGTGGAAAACCATCGGTCTGCTAGTGCTGGCGGGTGGCGGGGTGTTTTCGATCCTTGGCGCGTTTCGGTCCGGCTCCCTGGCGACGGTGGCATTGCCGTTCAGTCCCTTCTATCGCGCTATGCCGCAGGGCGTGCAATGGCTGCTGCTGTACATCAGCGCCGGGCCGTACAACTTCGGCGCGATAGTGGCCAAGGGCTACATCAATGCCAGTTTTTTGGTCAATCAGCTGGTGCCGTTCAGTAGTTCGATTGCGACTGCCGGCACCAGCATTCCGCTGGATGCACCCAACATCAATGTGGGCACCGAGTTCTTTCCGTTTTTGATGGCGTGGGGCGCACCAGGGGCATTGATGGCGTTGTTTGCCCTGTATGCCGGCTTGGTCTGGAGCGTACGCCGGCTCAATGGGTCACTGTCGATCTTCCATGTACTGATCTTCCTGCGCATCGCCTACGCCTGCTTGATGTCGCCTTTCGCGCCACAGGCATTCACCTGGACCAACTTCGGCTTCATTGCGCTGTGCCTGGTGCTGCATGCCTGCACGCTGTTGTTGCCCAACCGCCTGTCCGCATGTCCGTCTGCCGCGTAAGCGCGCAGCACGCCGTTCTTCGCCCCATTGCAGAGCCGCACCCCATGAATCAACACGACGAAATCTATCTGATCGACCTGTGGCGCATCCTGCGCCGGGAATGGCGCTGGGCAGCGGCGGCGCTGGTGGTGGTGCTGGGCCTGACCTTTGCATTCATCCACCTGGCCACACCGCAATGGGAAGCCACCGCATGGATCCAGGTTGGCGAGATCGGCCCGACCCCTGCTGGCCGCGACCCCAAGGTCGAGCCGTTCCAACGCGTCATCGACCGCATGAAGACGCGGCTGTTTCAGGATGCGGTGTTGCGTCAGGCGCAGGTGCCGCTCACGGGCCGCGCTGCGCAGTTGTATCGCGGCAGCCTGAAGCCGGACCCCGACCCATACGCCAATCTGATCGGTGTGACCATTCGCGCCGAGTCGGCGCAGCAGGCGCGCACCTTGGCGATGGCCACCGTGACCCAACTGCAGATGTTGCATAGCGACACCAATACGGCTGCGCTCGAGCTTGCGCGTGCGCGCCTGCAAGGCTTGAGCGAAGATCTGCGTGCGGCCACCACTAACCGCGAGCAGGCGCAGAAGCAGTTGCAAGCCGGGCAGGGCAGTTCCGCTGCCACGCCTGCGCAGGTACTAGCCGGCGTGTTGTTGACCGACAGCAACACCACCATTCGTGCTTTGAAGAGTGAGCGCGATGATCTGGTGGCACGCCTGACCGCGCGCTACACCTATCAGACCTCGCTGGCATGGCCGCTGTATGTGCCCGACCGCCAGGCGTATCCGAACGCGATCACCGCCTGGGCAGCCGGCCTGCTGGCCGGGGCAGGGCTGGGCGTGCTGGTCGCGGTGCTGCGCAATGCGGTACGTCGCCGTGCGCAGCCGCTGTAAGCGCTGTTGCTTAACGGCTACGGTGGAGCATCGGCACAATGGCGATGGGTTGAGTTGCGCGTGACGCAGGTGCTAAGTGCTATGGCCGCAGAAGGTAGGCCGCACTGTGCATTGCTGTGCGTCGAGCCCACGTACTCGTGTCGAACGTGATCGCCTGAACAGCGTGCGTTTTACCCACCACGCTGCAACCAAAAAGGCAGCACCTGACACTCACAGGTCTATCAAGCGATGCCGCGTTGGCGGCGTTGCGTCCGGAGAGGGTCGTGAGAACAGCAGGACTGGTGTGGGAGGCTGCGCATGTCGTCAATCAATGAGCATGCGGCGCGAGGTGGCACGGTTGCGCCGGAACAATTGCTGGAAACGCAACGCGCGTTCGATAGCGTGGCTCCCGACTACGATGGCCCACGTGGTAACAACGCGCTAATCCAGCGCATGCGCACCACGTTGTGGGACACGGTGGCAGCCGAGCTGCCGGTGGGTTCGCGGCTGATCGATCTGGGCTGCGGCACCGGCCTGGATGCTGGCGAATTCGCACGCCGCGGGTATTCCGTTCTGGCCACTGACTGGTCGCCGGCAATGGTCGAGCGCACCCGCCACCGCGCGGTAATGCAGGGTCTGGATGAACGCCTCACCACCGCGCATGTTGGTATTCAGCAGCTTGATCGGCTGGAAGGCAGTTTCGATGGCATGTACTCCAATTTCGGCCCGCTCAATTGCGCGCCCGATCTGCCGGCCGTCGCCGCCGAATGCGCACGTCTGCTGCGCGCCGATGGCTGCCTGGTGTTTTCAGTGATCGGGCGGATCTGTCCCTGGGAAATCGGCCATTACGCCTTGCGTGGGCGTTTCAAGCGCGCCGCGGTGCGTGCCGCCAAAGGGGCAATTGCGGTGGGCATGAACGGCCATACCATCTGGACCTGGTATCACCTGCCGCGTGAGTTCTACCGCGCATTCGAAAAGCATTTCGTGCTGGAAAGTTACCGTGCCTTGAGCTTGTTCCTGCCGCCGCCGTATCTGGTGGATTTTTGCGAACGCAATCCGCGCCTGTCCGAGCGCCTTGGGCGCTGCGACGACCGCATGGGCGGGCTGCCGCTGCTGCGCGACATGGGCGATCACTTTCTGATCGTGATGCGCAAGCGCTGAGTGGAGATGCCGATGGCCATGGCCGATGTCTGCCTGCAAGGCGCGCGCACGGTGACACGAGCGGGTCCGTCGCGCACCGCAGTGACCATCCGTGCGGGGCACTTCGGCGGCACCCTCGGCACCGGCACCTTGCGGCTGGATCTGCAAGGGCATGTGCTGGCACCGGGCCTGATCAACGCGCACGAGCATTTGCAGGTGAACTGCGTGCCGCCGCTGCCGCAGACCGCGCCGTTCGCCAACAGCTATGTATGGATCGAGGCATTTCAGGCGCATTTTCAGCACCCAGACGTTGCCGCCGCACTGCGCGTGCCCAAGGCAGTGCGGCTGCGCCATGGTGGCTTGAAGAACCTGTTGGCCGGCGTCACCTGCGTGGCCCAGCATGACCCATGGCACGCCACGCTGGATGAAGCGAATTTCCCGGTGGGCCTGCTGCGCAAATTCGGCTGGAGCTATGCGCTGGGCTGGACCGGCTACGGTCCGCCAGTGCAAGGCAGTTTTGCCGCAACTCCTGCTGCGCATCCCTGGATGATCCATCTGGCCGAAGGTACCGACGCCGTAGCGCGTGCCGAGCTGGACGAACTCGACCGGCTTGGATGCCTGGCCGCCAACACGGTGTTGATCCATGGCGTTGGCATGGGCGAGCAGGATATCGAGCGGGTGATTGCGCGTGGCGCCGCCGTGGTGTGGTGCCCGTCCAGCAATCAGGCGCTGCTCGGGCGCACGCTCGATCCGTGGCGCTTGTGCACGGCCGGCCGGTTGGCGCTGGGCACCGATTCGCGCATCAGTGGCGCACGCGACCTGTTGGAAGAGTTGCGCGTTGCCAGCGAGAGTGGGTTGGCGCCGGATCTGTTGTTTGGCATGGTCACCACTGACTCCGCACGCATCCTGCGCATGGCCACGCGTGGACGTATCGTCCCCGGTGCCGTTGCAGATCTGCTGATCGTGCGCGACCGCGGCGGCGGGCCTGCCAACAGCATCATCGGCTGTGACCGCAGTGCGTTGCGTGCAGTGATACGCAATGGCAAGCCGCGCATTGCCGATCCAGATTTTGCGCCGTGGTTCGACGCGGCCGGCATCCAGACCGTGCCGGTCTTGTTGGATGGGCGGCCCAAGTTAATTGACGCCACATTGGCCGACCCGGCGGTGCTGGCGCTCGAACCCGGCCTGCAGCGCGTGTCGCTGGAGCAGCCACCGCAGGCCACTGCGCAGATCGCGCATGCGCTGGCTGCCAATGGAGCAGTTTCGTGAGCGCAGTGCCGGTCCTCGAACCCACCGCGGCATATGCACTATGGGCGCAGGCGTATCCGCCGCACGCGCACAACCCGGTGATGTTGGCCGAAGAACGCGCCATGCTCGCCCTGATGCCTGCCAGCCTGCAGGACCAGCACGTGTTGGACGCCGGCTGCGGCAGCGGCCGCTACATCCTGCACGCATTGCGCCGCGGCGCGCGGCACGTCAGCGGTGTCGATCTGTCGCCGGAGATGCTGCAGCGTGCCGGCGCCGAGTTGGTACAGGACTGGCCGGCCGCACGCATCGACTTGCAACAAGGCAGTCTGGATCAGTTGCCGCTGACCGATGCGGTAGCCGACCTCAGCGTGTGCGGCCTGGTGGTGGGGCATCTGCAACGGCTGTGGCCCGCGCTGGAAGAACTGCATCGCGTCACCCGCGTCGGCGGCACCGTGCTGTGCAGCGACGTGCATCCGATCGGTCACGCGCTGGGCTGGCGCCGCGACTTCAAAGCGGACGGGCAGCACTACGCAGTGCGGCATACCCAGCATCTCTACAGCCACTGGCATTCGGCATGCACCGCACTCGGCTTTGCAATCGAAGCCGTTGCCGAGCCGATGCTGGACTCCGCCGATATTCCCGCAGGCGCGCGTTTCGACCAGACGGCATTACAGGTGCCGGTTGCGTTGGTGCTGCGTCTGCGGCGCGTCGCGTGAGCAAGATGTTGCACGCGGTGGTCGCTGTCTGTGCGGTATGCGCAGCCATTCATTGGCACGCCGCGAGTGCGGCGTATGGCGGTGTCGTCATATTGATCGGCGTGCAAGCGCTGTCATCCATATGAGCCTGCACGTCGCACAGCTGAATCTGGTTCCCACGCCCGATGGCTTAAGCGCGGAGCAGGTATTCGCACAATGGCCATCGCTGGCCGACATTGCCGAGGCTGTCGCCAGCGCAGGTGTGCGTGTGTCGGTGATCCAGGCATCTGCCTTGAACACCCGCCTGCGTCATCAGGGCGTGGACTACCGCTTTGCCGATCTGCAACGACGTGGCAGCGCAAGTCGTGCGCGCACGCTTGCCGCACTGTTGGGTGAGATCGATGCTGACGTATTGCATGTGCACGGTCTGGAATTCGCAGGCGATGCGCGGCGTCTGACGCGCCTGCTGCCGGAGCTGCCGATTCTGCTACAGGATCACGCCAACCGGCCGCCGCGCTGGTGGAGCAGAAGCCTGTGGCGCACCCGTTACGCGGCCGCATCTGGCATTGCATTCACTTCGCTGGAGCTGGCGCAGCCGTTCACGCGTTCGCGGCTGTTCCGCCGCAGCACGCAATTGTTTGCAATCCCCGAATCGAGCAGCCGCTTTACCCCTGGCGATCGACTGCAGGCACGCGAGCAGACACGCTTGCACGGCGATCCGTGTGTGCTGTGGATAGGACATTTAAGCCCGGCCAAGGACCCGCTATGCGTGCTCGACGCGGTAGCCATGGCTGCGCGCATGGTGCCCGGGTTGCGGCTGTGGTGTGTGTTCGACCAGGCGCCGTTGATGGAGCAGGTGCAGCAGCGCTTGCGCAGCGACCCGCAGCTGGCGAAGTGCGTGCAGTTGCTGGGCAAGGTCGAGCATGCGCGCGTGCAGGAGCTGTTGCGCGCGGCCGATCTGTTCGTGTCTGCCAGCCATACGGAAAGCTGCGGTTACGCCGCTCTGGAAGCCTATGCCTGCGGCTGCCTGCCGCTACTCACCGCCATTGCCTCGTTCCGCGCGCTCAGCGATGACGGCGCAATGGGCGAGTTGTGGTCGGTGGGCGATGCTTCGGCATTGTCGGAACTGTTGCTGCGCGTCAGCTGGCAACGCCCCTCGCGCGCGCAGGTGCGCGAGCATTTCGACGCACGCCTGTCGTTTGCCGCAGTGGGTCAGCGCTGGGCGCAGGCATACACCCAATTACGCGCCGCCGCGCCGGAGCGCATCGCATGAAACTGGCACTGGTGGTACCCGGTGGCGTGGATCGCAGTGGGGAAGTCCGCGTGATCCCGGTGTTCCTGACCGTGATCGAGTGGCTGGCCCGCAGCCATGCAGTACACGTCTTCGTGCTGCATCAAGAACCGCAGCCCGGCACCTGGAGCCTGCGCGGCGCCACCGTGCATAACATCGGTGCACGCCGCACACGGCTGCGCGCGATCGCTGCCATTCGCGATGAACACCGGCGTGCGCCGTTCGATGTGATCCAGGCAATTTTTTCGGGCTATTGCAGCTTGATTGCGGTGATTGCGGCAAAGTTGCTGCGCCGTCCCAGCGTGGTGCATATCGCCGGTGGCGAGCTGGTCGCACTGCATTGCATCGGCTACGGCGGCCGCCGGCGTTGGCGCGGGCGTCTGCGCGAAGCGTTAATTTTGCGGCTTGCCGATCGGGTGACGGCTGCCAGCGCGCCCATCATCGATTCGCTGCAGGCACTTGGCATCGCTGCGCAACGCGTGCCGCTGGGCGTGGATCTGCGCGCCTGGCCGCCTGCAGCGCCGCGGGCGCGCACTGAATCGGTTGCGCGGCTGCTGCATGTCGCAAGCCTCAATCCGGTCAAGGACCAGACCACCATGTTGCAGGCGATGGCCGCACTCAAGCGTGCCGGTGTTGCCTTCACCCTGGACATGGTGGGCGTCGACACATTGGACGGCGCCATGCAGCGCCTGGTGCAGCAACTCGGCTTGCAGCAACAGGTGCGCTTTCTCGGCTTCAAGACCCAGCGCGAGTTGCGCCCGATTATGCTATCGGCCGATCTGCTGGTGTTGTCTTCGCTGCATGAAGCCGGGCCGTTGGTGCTGCTGGAAGCCGCCGTTGCCGGTGTACCAACGGTGGGCACTGCTGTCGGGCACTTGGTCGAATGGGCACCGATCGCGGCACTGGCGGTGCCACCAGGCGACTGGGCCGGAATGGCCGAGGCCATCCGCCAGGTGCTCGGCGACGACGAACTGCGCTTGCGTCTGGCCTGGGCGGCGCAGTGTCGTGCCGTCCGCGAAGATGCTGCGTTGACGACGCGGTTGTTCGAGCAGCTGTATCGCCAGTTGGTGTGAGCAGCGACCACTGTATTGACTGCATTGATGCGCGTGACAATGCGCGAAGGTTTCTCGGTGCTCTTGTGCACCCGCGTCTTGATTGAGGAGCGTGCTGGACAAAACCTTTTTGCCCAGCCTCACGCCGGCTGCAGATACCCATCCAGCGCCGCACGCACCACATACAACATGTCGGTGCGGGGCACTGGTCGAGTCAGGCGTGTCATCAAACGGCGTGCCTGGGTTTGTCGCACCCACGGCTGATCTTGCAGCCATAACTGCGTCTGCAGCATGTCCGCACGTTCTTTGCAGCTTTCTGCTGAAGGCACGACGCGGTTGCGCAGATACTGCCGCGCCTCATCGAACGAACGCGACCATTCAATCCCCGGCAACGCCGACAGCCACAGGTTGGAACACGATGCAGCGGTGAGCGTTTGCCGAGCTGCGCGCAGCCGTAGCAGTGGAGGGCAGGCTGCATGCAGGCGCGCCATCACCGCAGCCGGTACCACGGCGCGGTAATAACGCTGCAGCAACAGCAGTGGCGGCAGCGCCCACCACGGTGGCATGGAACTGTCTTCCCGCAATTCCTCCCAATCGCGCGGACCCATGCGCGTGGTCAGCAAGGCCAGATCATGCAGATGCATCAGGCGAATAGTGCGATGGCAGATACCGCCCGCCGCGTGTAGCAGCAAGTGGCACATCAATGCGCCGATGGACGGGTAGGGGTTCAAGCCCGGTTGCGGGTGCTGCGGCCAAATCCGTGCAGTGATCTCCACGCTACTCACCGGCAAGCGTTCCTGGATGCGCGTATGCAATTCAATAGTGATCGGCGCATCGCGGTGTTCGCCCAGTCCCGCCACGGCCTCGCCCTGCACCGGTTTGAAGACCTGATGCTTCCACTGTTCGAAAGACGCGATATAGCCGAGTTCGCACAACAGAACGGCCACTGTGGGCGCGTTTTCCGGTTCCACCAGTAGGTCGATATCGGCCATTGGGCGGTCGCCGGGCAGATACACGCCCAGCCGATGCAAGGCGGTGCCTTTCAGGCCCACCAGCGCGATGCCGGCACTGCGTGCAGCTGCGTCAATGCGGGTTAGCAACAGCGCGATCCGCCGATGGCGGTCTTCCACATGCCCACGTTGTTCGCTCAGGAAGGTGTTCCATTCGGCGTCCTGCCACAACGAGCGGCGTTGCAGCAGTGGCGAGATGCCATGCGCCGCCGCCGCTGCGGCCGCCAGCTGCCATTGCAGTCGGTCCCACTGCGGCGATGCGTCGCCCGGCTGGGCCAGCTCCTGAGCGAGTCGCTCGGTCGCCGTGTGCAGGCGGTGCTTGATGGTGCGAAGGGAGGGCTGCATGCGCGTGGTCCGGTCAGGCAAAGCGATGGAGGAAAAGATTCAGAGCAGGCGAGGGTTAGCCCACCAGCACGGTGGCCAACTGCCGTGGCTGACGCGCAACGCTGTAGGTCAGCGGCTCGGTGCGGTGTTGGCCTTCGCTGGCGATCAAGACCGACCAGCGTGCTTCCAGCTGATCCGATGCCTGCGCAAACGCATCGGCCGTCATCGTGACGCGCGCCTGTTGTAGATCGACCTGCGTGTGCAATAGATCGCGCACGCTGCGATAGAACTCGGAGTCGTACGCGCCACGGAACATCATCGCCAGATCATCAGATCGCGCACGCTGCGATAGAACTCGGAGTCGTACGCGCCACGGAACATCATCGCCAGATCATCGCTGTCCTCCCAATGGGTCTTGCTGCCGAGCTGATTTTTTACTTCTTCGTAGAATTTGGTGCCGGGCAGGGGATACGACACACTGACGCCGATGATGTCCGGGTTAGCCTGCGTCACCAGTGCGCGCGTGGCCAGGATGTCGTCAAGTTCCTCGCCCAGATACCCCAGCTGGATAAAGAAGCCTACGCGTATGCCTTGCGTACCCAGGCGCTCACGCGCGGCGATTACTTCGCCAACCTGCATACCCTTGGTCATCTTGTCGAGAATGCGCTGGCTGCCGCTTTCGGCACCGATCCACGCCTCCGCGCAACCGGCACGTGCCAGCGCTGCGGCCATGCGTTCGCTGGCAAGGTCGGCGCGGGTCTGGATGGTGAAGGGGATCGCACCATCGGCATCGCTCAACTGCTGCGCAAAGGTTTCCACCCAATCGATATGGAAGCCGAAGATGTCGTCGGCCATCCAGATATGGTCAGGCTGAAAGCTGCGTTTGAGGTGAATCATTTCTGCGGCCACCTCTTCGGCGCCGCGGCGTTTGTAGTGATTGCCCCAGATCGGCTTGGCGCACCAGTTGCAGCGGAACGGGCAGCCACGCGAGGCGGCCATGTTCAAACTGAAATGGCCGTGTCGTTGTTGCCAAAAACGCTGGTAACGCGGCATATCGACCAGGTCCCAGGCCGGCAACCCGCTCAGGCGTGCGTCCGGCGGTTGCGCGCCAGGATGCACATGGGGTGTCGCAGGCAGGCTGGTGGCGATCCGATCAACGCCTGCCAGCCAATGTTCGGTGGCGATGTCCGGCTGTGCTTCCACGCGCTCAAGCAACGTAAGCAGCGGAGTAATGCCTTCGCCGATCAACACGGCATGCGCGCCGGCAGTCAGGAACACATCCGGGTTGTCGGAGGCATCCGAGCCCGCCACCAGCACGCGGCAACCGGCGGCGCGGGCTTGCCCGATCATGCGGCAGGCAGCGTCGCGCATCCGGCTCAGGCACATTTTGGTGAGGAAGTTGAAGTTGTCTTCGTAGAACACCACCAGATCCGGCTGCGCCGCATGCAGTGCGGGGGTGTAGTCCTCCACATCGTCGGCCAGCATCGCATCGAACAGACTCAGTGCATGCCCGCGTTCGCGCAGCAGCGCAGCGATTTGCAACGTTGCCAATGGCGGATACGGCTTGCCGCGCTCCCATTGTTTGGAGTCGTAACGCAGGAAATACGAATGACTGACCTGGATCTTTAGCATCTGCACAAGGCTCTCGTTCTGTCGCCAGGCGGGCGCAGCGGCGGCGTGCGCAGACGCCGGCATTCGGCTCGGCAGTAGGTGCGCATGCAGGCGCCTTTGGTTGCGTAGTGGTTTGCGCAGACACAGCCGCTGGCGACGCAACCTTTCTGTAGAGAATCGACACACATCGGCTGATTCAGTGCATTGGATACAGGCATGCCGCAGTCGGCTGCATGGGCGGAACACATCTCGTTGAGCGATGGCACAACCGCTATCGCAACAGGGGCTGCAGTGGCGGCGGATCCGTTCGGCGAGCAGCGTCCGCGGTGCTTGACCGTGCGTCGGCAGATTCTCGGCGCGTTGTTTCACTTCCAAAGCGATAGCGAAGCGCTACTGGCACTGGTCGATACCGCTTATGCCGGCTTGCCCGCGCATCGCTTGCCGGGCGCACCAGAATTTCACGTCACGCTGGACCTGCTGCCGCGTGCGCCGGGCAGCATCGGTGCAGAACCGCCACCGGTGCGCACGCATGCCAGCGGTGGCTTGCTATGCGGCGTCATGGATGCGTGCAATTACCTGATGCTGTCGGTGCCGCAGCACCGCGCAATGCTGGTCGTGTCCGAAGACATGCTCGCCCACGCGTATCACGTGCGTTACGAGTTGATCGAATTCGCCGTGTTCCTGCTGGCCGCGCGTGGCATCGGGCTGGTGCCGTTACATGGCGCCTGCGTCGGTCAGCGCGGCCGCGGCGTGTTGCTGCTCGGCGCCAGTGGTGCGGGTAAATCGACGCTGGCCTTGCATAGCCTGCTCCACGGCCTGGACTTCATTGCCGAAGACGGCGTCTTCGTGGCGCCGGACAGCCTGCTGACCACCGGCGTTGCCAATTTCCTGCATCTGCGCGCCGAAGCGCTGGGCCTGGTAGATGCGCAGACGCGCGCATGGATCAGCGCATCGCCGGTAATCCGCCGCCGCAGCGGTGTGGAAAAGTACGAGGTCGATATCCGCCATGGTCGTGCGCATCTCGCGGCTAAGCCCATGCAGTTGCACGCGGTGGTGATGCTTTCAAGGACACCGGCCAGCGTCTCGGCGCAGCGCCTGGTGGCGGTACCGACAAAGCAGGTCGCTGCTTCCCTGGCCCACGATCAACCCTATGCCGCTGGTCAGCCCGGCTGGCAGCGGTTTGTCGAACAGGTGCAGCGCATCGGCATGTTTACCTTGCATCGTGGCACGCACCCGCAGGCATCGGTGGATGCGCTGCTGCAGTTGTTGCAATGAGCAGTTGCCCGCAAGCGTGCCGCAGCGCAAGTAGGCGACAACCCGTGGTAGCACGCTGGGAAATGCATGTTGTACGCACCTGAGATGCCGGCGATGACAGCGCAGCAGCGCATGCGCACCATGCTGCAGCACTTCGTGAGCACCCTGGTGCCGGCAGACATGGCGACGATTGCACTTTACGTCGCGTTATCGTTGGCCGCCGCGTTGGTCGGCAGCATTGTGGCCGTGTGTCTGCTGCCGCTGGTGCAGCCCGGTCACAGCGTGCAACTGGCCGGCTATCGCTTGGCATTACCGGGCGGGCTAGCCATGCAGGCGAGCCTGTTTGTGGCGGTGAGCGTACTATTTGCCGCCTTGCGCTGGCAGAGCGCACGGCTGGCCGCGCGCTTGACCAGCCGCTATGCCATCGGTCTGCGGGCACGCGTGCATGCGGCACTGATCGATGCGCCATTGCCTGCCTTGTCCGGTGCCAGTTCGGCAGAAATCGCCAATGTGCTCACCTACAACATCGAGATCGCCACGCAAGGCTTTAGCGCGGTGCTGCAGCTATTGGTCGCGGCCACCACTGCGCTGGTGAGCGTGTGCATCGCAGTGCTGATCGCCCCTGTGCTATTGATCGCCGCACCGCTGCTGGCGGTGCTGGCGTGGTTGGGCTTACGTATTTCCAGCGCCGATGCACAGTCACGTATCAGTCGTGCCTATGTGGCGGACATGACGCAGCTGTTCTGGCTAAGCGAAGATTTTCCGCGTCGTCTGCGCCACGTGCGTTCGTTTCAGCGTGAAAACGTCGAGACAACGCATTACGCGCGCATCTCGGCGCGGCTGGGGCAGGGGTATGCGCAACAGCAAGAGCTGGTTGCCGGCAGCCGACTGCTGCTCGAGCTCACTGCGGTGGTCGCCATTGCCGGCATTCTGGTGTTGGCCAATCGCTGGCAGGGGGCCGATCGCGCTGCGCTGATCACCGTCAGTCTGTTGCTTGGCCGCTTGCTGCCGTACCTGGTCACCACACGACAGAGCGTGCAGCAATTACGTTCGGCATGGCCGGCGCTGCAGTTGTGGCGCCGCTATGTGGACCTGGGCGTTGCGCGTGCTCATGTGCCGGAAGAAACCGCCGAACCATTGCCGGCCGCGGTACATATCGAACACATTGGGCTGTCACCTCCGCTGCCGCAGCTTGCACTCGAATCAATCTTGCTGGTGCCAGGTCAGATGACGTTAGTGGTAGGCGCCTCCGGCGTGGGCAAGAGCAGTCTGATGGACGTGCTTTCCGGCCAGACGCTGCCGGCGCAATTCGTTGCGCACATGGGCGGGCGCCGGCTCACGTTTTCCGCCTATCGACAGCTGGTGCGACACAGCGCCTATATCGGCCAGGGCGTCCGGCCGTGGCAACACACGGTGCGCGATTGCCTGCAGTGGGCGCTGCCCGGTGCCTCCGACGCTCGCATGTGGGAAGTGCTGGCCGATGTTTGCCTGTGTGCGCGGCTGCAGCGCGATGCGCAAGGCCTGGACACGCCGATCCATGCGCAGGACGGGCGCCTCTCTGGCGGCGAGTCGCAACGCCTGTTGTTGGCGCAGGTGTTGCTGCGGCGGCCGACCCTGGCGGTGTTGGACGAAGCAACTAGCGCGCTGGACGCCGATGCCGAACATCAGCTGCTAAGCACCTTGCGCGCGCGTCTGCCACATACCGTGCTGGTGGTGGTGTCGCATCGCACCAGCCTGGCCGCGGTGGCGGATCGCACGGTGACCTTGGGTGGTGCACCTGCTAGACGAGTGCATATCAGCTCGGCGGAAATTGCCACACCGTACGACGTGCGCTAGGCGCGTCACACGCTGGCGGGTCGTTCGCTCCGGAAGGCGCTCACAACACAGAGCGCGCAATCATCAGGCTCAAGTCGAAACACGCAGGCGCTTGATGGGCTGGTTGCGCTGCGCACCGGCCGCGCACGCCAGGCGTGCGCCTAGTCACCGCGTTTAGCCGTTTTCACCCGCAATCTCTTCCAGCGCACGATTGCGTGTGCGCGGCCCGAACACTGCAATCACGCTCGCCACGATCGACATGCTGAGCGCGATGAAGGCCAGGACGCCATGGCTGCCGACTTGCGCAAGCAGCCAACCGATCAGCACGCTGCTCACCGCGGTGGACAGGCGGCTGAACGAATAACAAAAGCCCACCGCACGCGCGCGCAAGCCGGTCGGGAACAGCTCTGCCTGATAGCCGTGATAGGCAAAGCTCATCCAGGCGTTGCAGAACGCAACCATCGCCCCGCACAGCACCATGCCGACGGCTTCATGCTGTAACGCGAACAGCCCGCCGAACAGCACCGCGCCCAACGCCGATGCGGTGATCTGCCATTTGTTTTCCCAGCGCTGCGCAAACCGCAGCAACAGCAACGGCGCCAGCGGGTAGGCCAGCGAGATTGCAAAGGAATACGCAAGGCTCTTGGTCACCCCTGCGCCAGCGCCTTGTGCCGAGATCAGCGCCGGTAGCCAGTTGCCGAAACCGAAGAAGCCGATCGCCTGAAACACATGGAAGACCACCAACATGCCGATGCGCCCGCGATATGGCGCGCGCCACAGCAGCGATGTCGGCATGACGCCGGCAGGCGAGGGTGCGGCTGCCTGCGGCTCAGGCAATGGCGCACCCACATCGCGCATGCAGCGCGCTTCCAGCTCGGTCACTACTGCATCGGCTTCTGCATGTCGGTCATGCGCGGCCAACCAGCGCGCCGATTCTGGTAAGCGGCTGCGCAGCCACCAGATCGCCAGCGCAAACACACCGCTGAGCAATACCACCCAGCGCCAGCCGCTCACACCCAAGGGCGCATACGGCACCAACATCCACGCAGTCAGCGCCACCGTGGGTACCGCCAGAAATTGCACGAAAAATGAAAATGCAAACGCCGCACTGCGCATGTGCCTCGGCACCAGTTCGGACAGATAGGTGTCGATGGTAACCAGCTCGATCCCCAACCCGATGCCGACCACAAAGCGCAGCACGATCACCCCGGTAGCAGTGCTCTGCAGGCCCATCGCGACAGTCGCAGCGGTGTACCAGATCAAGGCGAAGGTAAACACCGGCCGACGCCCGAACCGGTCGGCAAACGGGCTCAATAACGCGGCACCGACAAACAGCCCGAGGAAGGTTGCCGCCGCAAATGCGGCTTGATCGGACATGCCGAACGCGCCATCCGCACCGCTGGCAAAAATGCCGTCGCGCATCAGCCCGGGGCTGATGTAGGCAGTCTGGAACAGGTCGTACAACTCGAAGAACCCTCCCAGTGCGAGCAACCCCACCAATCGCCATAGCGTCGCACTGGCCGGCAACCGATCGATCCGCGCCGCGATCTGTGCTGCAGGTGAGGGCTGTGCAGGGGCGGGCGAGGCAGTTGGAGACATGGGCAGGTAGCGCAGGCAGGGCATCGCCATGATAGCCAGCGTCCAGCTCGCACAGCGGCCACGCTTCGTCGCGCAGTCGATGCGTTCGTCTGCGCGCGGGAGGGTGCCGAGTATTCGCTTGTATCGAAATGATGTGGTCGCGCAAACGGAGCGAATGCGACCACATCGGCACCGAAGCACCACCCAACCCGCAGATACAGCGCGCTCTGCCAGCAGCAAGCTCAACAGTCCAGCTGCTGCTTGTCCGAGCCCATCAATCCGTCCGTTGTCCGACTGCTGGAATGCTGTAATCCCCTCAGCACCCTCCGAGCCGCTGGCAAAGCCGCCAGGCCAGCCCCATCTCTTGCACATCACTCTTCTCCGGAGTCACCCGATGACCCCCATTTCCGTGCTCGATCTGGCGCCAGTCTGCGAGGGCAGCGATACCACCCAGGCCTTCGCCAATATGCTCGATCTGGCTCAGCACGCCGAGCGCTGGGGCTATCAACGCTACTGGCTGGCCGAGCACCACAACATGCCGGGCATCGCCAGCGCCGCCACTGCTGTGTTGATCGGCCATGTCGCTGGCGGCACCAAGACCATCCGTGTCGGTGCCGGCGGCATCATGTTGCCCAATCACGCCCCGCTGCAGGTGGCCGAACAATTCGGCACGCTGGCCTCGCTGTATCAGCAGCGCATCGACCTGGGCCTGGGCCGTGCGCCCGGTACCGACCAGCCCACCGCACGCGCGCTGCGTCGCTACTTCGACAGCGCCGACCACTTCCCGCAGGACGTGGCTGAATTGATGCGCTATTTCGCACCGGCGGTGCCGGGGCAGCTCGTACAGGCCGTGCCCGGCGCAGGGCTTGAGGTGCCGGTATGGTTGCTGGGGTCGAGCCTGTTCAGTGCACGTCTGGCGGCAGCGATGGGTTTGTCGTTTGCGTTCGCCTCGCACTTCGCACCCGACGCGATGGACCAAGCGGTGGCGATCTATCGCCGCGAATTCCGCCCGTCGGCACAGCTGGCCAAGCCGCACGTGATGCTGGCCTTGAATGTGGTGGCGGCCGACACCGAAGCGCAGGCACGCTGTCTGTTTACTACCCAACAGCAGAGCTTCGTCAATCTGCGTCGCGGCAAGCCGGGCAAGATTCCCGCGCCCATCGACGACATCGACAGCTTCTGGCAGCCGCATGAGCGCGTGGGTGTGGAGCGGGCATTGGCTTGCACTGTCCTCGGCGATGCCGAGCAGATCAGCCAAGGCGTGGCCGATTTCATTGAGCGCCACACGCCGGACGAACTGTTGTTCACCGCCAACATCTACGACCACGCAGCACGTTTGCGCTCATTCGAAATTGCCGCGGCTGCATGCCGCGAACTGGACGTGACCACCGCGTGATTCACGTCGCTTTGCGCGGCGATCCGCTGTGATGCGTGCACATCCATTTGGAAGACAAGCATGCAATTTCAGGAACGCAGCGAGAGCATTAAGCAGTTGGCCGAATTGATTCGCGGCGTGGACATCGCGATGTTCACCACCGTGTCGGCCGACGGTAAATTGGTGAGCCGCCCGCTGGGCACGCAGGAAGTCGAGTTCGACGGCGACCTGTGGTTCGCCACCGCCGCCGACAGCCCGAAAGTGGCGGAAATCGCCGCCGATCCGCGCGTCAACGTGGCCTATGCCTCGGCATCGAAAAACACCTATGTCTCGGTGGCCGGTACCGCACGCGTGGTCCATGACCGCGCCAAGATCGACGCACTGTGGTCCCCGGCAATGAAGGTGTTTTTCCCGGGCGGCAAGGACGACCCGAACCTGCGCCTGATCCACGTGCGCGCCGAATCGGCCGAATACTGGGATGGCCCCAGCGGGTTGCTCGGCAAGGCGCTGTACTTCGTGATGACGGCAGTGACCGACGATACCGCCAGCCTGTCGGACAACCGTGTGGTCGATCTGAAGTAACTGCGTCAGACACGCGCCGGACGTCTTGCGCTCAGCGCCAGGCGTCCGGCCACCAGTCGCGAATCAGGTCCACCAGCTGGTCGGAAGTGACGCCGAATACGGCCACCGAGATCAGCGCAGCGGCCCAGCCCACCAGCATCAGCGCACCGTCGCGTTCGAGCAGGGCTAGCGCGAACAGCAGCAGGATCAACCCGAAAAGATAGTTGGTCAACGGAATCGGCAGCGTCAGCAATATGCCGACCAGCACCAGCAGCACGCCGGTGAATACCTGCGCCGGCATCCGGTCCAGCATGCCGTGCAGACGTGGTTTGAGCAGGCGATCCAGGCGTTGCAGCGTCGGTCCCAATTTGGAGACGAAGCGCTGGCTAGTGCGACGGCGCGGCCCACGTTCGCCGATGAAGCGCGGCACCCATGGCTTGCGCAGGCAGCACATCATTTGCAGGCCGATCAATACCGTCAGCGGGCCGCTGATGCCACCGGCCACGCCGGGAATCGGGATGAACGAGGGCAGGATCGCCAGGAACAAAAACACGCCGAAAGCGCTTTGCTGCAGGTCTGCCAAGATCTCGCGGACACGTAACACCTGGTCCGGGTCGCCCTCGCTGAAGGCCGCCAACAAGCTGCGGATGCCTTCGTTGCGGTAACGCATCTGCTCGCTGGTGTCGTCGCGCGGCGCGCTGCCGTCATCCGACGATGTCATCGCTGTCCTCGTCGCCTAGTCGGCTCAACAGCAGCTTGTCCACGCGCGCACCATCCAGGTCGACAATCTCGATGCGCCAGCCGGCCCAATCGAAGAATTCGCCGGCCTGCGGAATGCGCCCGAAGTAGTAAATGCACAGGCCCGCAAGCGTGTGGTAATCGCCTTCGTCGGCGTCCGGCAAGTCGGCACCGAGCACTTCGCGGAGTTCTTCTACCGGCAGCGAGCCGTCGATCAGCAGCGAGCCGTCGGCACGCGTGATCACCAGCGCGTCTTCGTCGGTATTTTCGACCGCCTGCAGACGGCCGACCACCGCGCCCATCAGGTCGCTGATGGTCACCAAGCCGCGGATTTCGCCGTATTCGTCGACTACCAGCGCCATCGACTGCTGTTCTTCGCGAAAGATTTCCAGCAACTTCATCGCGTGCGTGGATTCGGACACGAACAAGGTATCGCGTAGTGCCTGGAACAGGTTCTCGCCGTGCCCGCCCATGCGCGTGACCAGCGATTTGACTTCCAGCACGCCGGCAATGTCCTGGTCGCTGCCACGATAGACCGGGTAGCGGGAAAATTCATGCTCGCGCATCACCTGCAGATTGCGTTCCGGCTCGGCGTTGGCGTCCAGCCAGGCGATGCGGTTGCGCGGTGTCATCAGGCTGTCGGCGGTGCGGTCGCCCAGCCGCATCACGCGATTCATCATGTCGCGCTCGTGCGCGTCGATCACCCCGGCTTCGTGGCTTTCGGCCACCAGCATGCGGATCTCTTCTTCGGTCACCGATGCCGATTCATTCTTGCCCATGCCCAACATCCGCAGGACCAGCCGGGTGGAGCGCGCCAACACCCACACCCCGGGCGCAGCAATCTTGGCCAGCCAGGCCATCGGCACCGCAACGAAGCCTGCGATGTCTTCGGAATTGCGCAACGCCAACCGCTTGGGCACCAGCTCGCCGAAGATCAGCGTCAGGAAGGTGATCAGCGCCACCGCCAGGGTGCTGCCGATGACGACCGAATAAGGACGCGGCTTGCCGACCAGTTCGAACGAGGCCGCCAGGGCCGGGAACACGCCCTGCAGCCAACTGGCGATGGCCTCACCAATCGCTTCGCCGCCGAACACACCGGTCAGGATGCCGATCAGGGTGATACCGATCTGGACCGTGGAGAGGAAGTTTTCCGGGCTTTCCGCCAATGCCAGCGCCCGTGCGGCGCGCTTGCTGGAGCCGGCCATCTGCTTCAGGCGGCTCTTGCGCGAGGTCATCAACGACATCTCCGACATGGCGAAGAAGCCATTCAACACAATCAGGGCGATGACGATTAAAAACTCAACCACGGGCGTCTTCCCCGGTCAGTGAAGGGGAGGGCGGGGGAGCACTGGGTCTGCCGGCGGGCGAACAGGCCGGGCGGCAACACGGGGGGATAGGGTCGTCTTCCATAGGGTGCACCCGAAGGCGCGGGGGCATGTTAGCAAACCACAGGGTGGTTCGAGCCGGGAAATGCCGATGTGAAGGCAGGTTCTTGGCGCGAGATACCCAGAGAGGTCATGGAACGGTCATAATTCGCGCCTGGCGCTGTCTCTCCCTCGACGGCAGGAAGTTGTCCACCCATGTTCTCGTTGCAGACCATCTTCGGTTCCGGCAAGCAGTTCTATTCGCTTCTGAACGAAGCGGCGCAGGCCGCCTACGACAGCACCAAGGCGTTGCACGCTCTGATGCGCGAGTCCGACCGCCAACCCGCGCTGGACGCCTTCAAGCTGGCCCGCCTGCGCGAACGCGCCGCCTCCGACAAGATCGGCCAGGCGCTGGTGGACAGCTTCATGACCCCGATCGAGCGCGAAGACATCGAAGCGCTGGGCTCGGCGCTATACAAGATTCCCAAGCAGGTGGAAAAGTTCGCCGACCGCTATTCGCTGGCGACCAAGCATCTGGAACACATCGACTTCGCCCCGCGCGCAGCGATGCTGGAGCAGGCCGCCGGCGTGGTGGTGGAGATGGTGACCGACCTGCCGCAGATGAACATCGACCGCATGACCGCGCTCAACGACAAGCTGCGCATGCTCGAAAACGAAGCCGACCGGCTGATGCTAGAGCTGTATCGCGACATCTATTCCGGCCGCCTGGACACGCTGCAGATGTTCCTGCTCAAGGAGTTCTTCGAGATTCTGGAAAAGGCCATCGACCGTTGCCGCGAGGCAGGTGTGGTGGTCTACCAGATCGTGCTGAAGAACAGCTGAGGTCGCCGCGTGCTTAGCTTAGTTCTGGTGGTCATCCTGGCTGCGTTGGTATTCGAGTTCATCAACGGCTTCCACGACACCGCCAACTCCATCGCCACCGTGGTCGCCACCAAGGTGCTCTCGCCCGGTTGGGCGGTGATGCTGGCGGCCGGCATGAACCTGATCGGCGCGCTGACCGGCACCGCCGTGGCGCTGACCATTGCCTCGGGCCTGCTCAACACCAACGTGGTCGAAGTCACCCCGCAGGTGATCTTGTGCGCACTGCTGGGCGGGATCATCTGGAATCTGATTACCTGGTGGAAGGGGCTGCCGTCGTCGTCCTCGCACGCCTTGATCGGCGGCCTGTGCGGCGCTGGCCTGGCTGCGGCGCATAACAACTGGGACGCGCTGATCTGGTCGGAAAACATCGGCAACTGGGCCAAGAACAAGGGCCTGTTGTGGAAGGTATTCGTGCCAATGATCACCTCGCCGATCGCCGGCTTCCTGCTCGGCATCGTGGTGATGGTGCTGCTGTGGGCAATCATCGCCGGCATGTCCAAGCTCGGTGGCCGCATCGGGCGGCTGGCGCGGCCGCGCTGGGTCAACGCGTTCTTCGGCAAGGCGCAGATCGCCTCGGCCGCGTACATGGGCTATGCGCATGGCCACAACGATGCGCAGAAAACCATGGGCATCATCGCGATGACCTTGATCGGCGCGCAGTCGGCCGGTGCACTGGACGACCTGCCGAGCTGGCTGTCGTTCCTGCATCCGGGCACCGGCCTGGCAGCTGGCGCCGGTATCCCGATGTGGATCGTGCTGACCTGCGCGGTGGTGATGGCCGCCGGTACCGCGTCGGGCGGCTGGAAGATCATCAAGACGCTCGGCCACAAGATGGTCAAGCTGCATCCCATCCACGGCTTTGCCGCAGAAACCAGCTCGGCAACGGTGCTCACCGTGGCGGCGCATTTCGGCATGCCGGTGTCCACCACGCACAGCATTTCCACCGCCATCATGGGTGTGGGGTTTGCCAAGAACCCGCGGTCGCTGCGCCTGGGCGTGATCGAGCGCATCGTCTGGGCCTGGATCCTGACCATCCCGGCCGCCGGCGGCGTGGCGTATCTGATCCTGATGCTGTTCGAACTGTTCGGCTGGACCTGAGCCGTTTCGCGGTGCGGTCACGCACCGTGGGGACGCTGCGATGCCGTACCGCGTAGACCCGCTTTCGGTGGGTCCGTCCGCACGTTATGAGTGAGACCCTTCCGCGATGATGCTGGCCTTGGTGTGCGTGTTGTTCGGGTTCGCTTGGTTGATCGACCGCCGCGGATTGCGGCGCTTTTCCCGCGTGTTGGGTCTCACCAGTGTATTGCTGGTGTTTGCGGTCGGCTGCGGCCCGCTGCCTTCCTGGATGCTGCAACGCCTGCAGCACACCGGGGTCAACGATTTCAACGCCTGGGGCGGGCGTAACGTCATCGTGTTGCTGGGCGCCGGCACCGTGCGTCCGGAAGGTCGTGACGCGGTGGCCGAAGCCAACATGTTTGCCTATGGCCGCATCGTCGAATCGGCGCGGCTGTATCAGCAATGCCGGCACAGCGGTGGCGATTGCAAGATCGAAATCAGCGGCGGCGATGCACGCGGCCTGGGTCTATCCGAAGCGGTGGTGTATCAGCGCGTGTTGGTTGGCCTGGCGATTCCGCAGGCGGACCTGATCCTGGAGCCGTCGAGCATGAATACCTGGCAGAACGCGCAGTTCAGCCAGCCCCTGCTGCGCGCATACCGGCCCGATCGCATCGTGCTGGTGTCATCGGCCACGCATCTGCGCCGCGCCGAGTTGTATTTCCGCCATTTCGGTATCGATGCCACGCCGGTGCGCGCCGATTGGCTAACCGCCAGCTGGTCGATCCTGCCGCAGAGCTACAACTTCACCCTGGCCGATGTGGCGCTGCACGAATACCTCGGCATTGCGCGTTATCAGCTCTACCAATGGATGGGCTGGAACGTGAAAGCGACCGCGCCTGGCGCAGTGTAGGCACCAGCCTAGTTCGCTCGTGCATCGCAGGACGTTGAGTTGCCCGGCGATCCAGTCATTCAGCGCGTTTCGTACATCGCCTTGACGTCGTTGCGGAACGCAGCCTGGCTGTCGGCACGGTTGTAGAACATGTGGCCACCCGGATATTCGCGCACCCGCACGCGTTTCAAGTCGCTGCCCATTGCCGGCATCTGATCGACCGTCAAGACCGAACCCATGAACGGGCAGGGGAGGTCGTTCCAGCCATGCGCGATCAACACGCGCAGCTTCGGCTCGATCGCCACCGCCTGGCGCAACTGGGTCACCGCACCCTTGCGCAGTTCGTCGTTCCAGTCCCAGAGTTTGTTCACGTCGTAGTTGAGCGCGCGATATTGCGCATCGATCCTCCAGCCAACCACGCGGGTGACGAAGTCCACCATCGCGGTGGTGGTGGTGGGGCAATGCTGCTGTCCAGCAGCGGGTCGTTGGTGCGTTGTTCGGCATCGTTGGGGAACGGGTCGAAGGCGGTCACATTGGAATCGTAACGACTGCCCAACTCGCCCTTGTCGAGAAACACGTCGCGCAGATAGGCCTGGGTTTCCAGGCGCCCGCCGGAGCGCCGCACGTATGCCGGGTCCAGCCCGGTCATTCGGGTGACCTGCTGCAGCATCGCTTCGGTGGCCTGCGGATCGGTGCGTCCTTTCATCAGCGCCACTGCGTAATCGCCGCGGGTGTAGTCGACCTGTTCAGTCGCGGCATCACGCCACGCGCCCGCCTGCACCGTGCCGCCGCACGCAGCGGCCGGCTGATTGGTTTACCATTCACGTCCAAGACCCCTTGCGAGAAGGTGGCCCGCGCCCAGCGCCGGCCCAGCGTGCGACATGAGCACTACCACCGCCCACTGCTGATCCTTGCCTGCGCCAGCGCGCAACGCGCCTGCGTGGTGGCGCCTCTGTTTCAAGCCTACCGAACCCTATTTCGAGCCTGCCCGGCAATGGGTAGATCTCTCATTGCAGCAGACCGCTGCAGCCCGACCAGACCTCATTCTTGCCCATGATCAACATCACGCTCCCCGACGGCAGCCGCCGCGAATTCGAATCCCCCGTCTCGGTGATGCAAGTCGCCCAGTCGATCGGCGCTGGCCTGGCCAAGGCCACCATCGCCGGCCAGGTCGACGGCCAGCTGGTCGACGCCAGCGACGTC
This sequence comes from Xanthomonas vasicola, assembly GCF_000772705.2. GTDB lineage: Bacteria > Pseudomonadota > Gammaproteobacteria > Xanthomonadales > Xanthomonadaceae > Xanthomonas > Xanthomonas vasicola. The sequence goes on along the minus strand of NZ_JSBW02000037.1, from coordinate 89,986 downwards.
ATCGACCATGACGCCAGCCTGCGCATCATCACCGCCAAGGATGCCGAGGGCGTGGAGATCATTCGTCACTCCTGCGCGCATCTGGTCGGGCATGCGGTCAAGCAGCTGTATCCCGAGGTCAAGATGGTGATCGGCCCGGTCATCGCCGAAGGATTCTATTACGACATCTACAGCGAACGCCCGTTCACGCCGGAAGACATGGCCGCGATCGAGCAGCGCATGCAGGAACTGATCGCCCAGGACTACGACGTGATCAAGAAGGTCACCCCACGCGCCGAGGTGATCGAGGTGTTCGCCCAGCGCGGCGAAGAGTACAAGCTGCGCCTGATCGAGGACATGTCCGAGGACATCACTGCGATGGGCCTGTACTACCACCAAGAATACGTGGACATGTGTCGCGGCCCGCACGTGCCCAACACGCGCTTCCTCAAGGCGTTCAAGCTGACCCGCATTTCTGGTGCCTACTGGCGCGGCGATGCCAAGAACGAGCAGCTGCAGCGCATCTACGGCACCGCCTGGGCCGACAAGAAGCAGCTGGACGCCTACATCCTGCGCATGGAAGAGGCCGACAAGCGCGACCATCGCCGCATCGGCAAGGCGCAGGACCTGTTCCACCTGCAGGAAGAGGCGCCCGGCCTGGTGTTCTGGCACCCAAAGGGCTGGTCGCTGTGGCAGGTGGTCGAGCAATACATGCGTAAGGTCTATCGCGACAGCGGCTACGGCGAAGTGCGCTGCCCGCAGATCCTGGACGTGTCGCTGTGGCAGAAATCCGGCCACTGGGACAACTATCAGGATGCGATGTTCTTCACCGAGTCGGAGAAGCGCACCTACGCGGTCAAGCCGATGAATTGCCCCGGCCACGTGCAGGTGTTCAACCAGGGCCTGCACAGCTACCGCGACCTGCCGATCCGCTACGGCGAGTTCGGCGCCTGCCACCGCAATGAGCCCTCCGGCGCGCTGCACGGCATCCTGCGCGTGCGCGGTTTCACCCAGGACGACGGTCACGTGTTCTGCCTGGAATCGCAGATCGAGTCTGAAGTCACCGCCTTCCATCAGCAGGCGCTGGCGGTCTACACTGCGTTCGGCTTCGACGACATCCAGATCAAGATCGCGCTGCGTCCGGAAAAGCGACTGGGCGACGATGCCACCTGGGACAAGGCCGAAGCCGCGCTACGCAGTGCGCTGGGCGTGTGCGGGGTGGAATGGCAGGAACTGCCGGGCGAGGGCGCCTTCTACGGTCCCAAGATCGAATACCACCTCAAGGACGCCATCGGCCGCACCTGGCAGCTGGGCACCATGCAGGTCGATTTCATGATGCCGGGCCGTCTTGGCGCCGAGTACGTGGACGAGAACAGCCAGAAGAAGCATCCAGTCATGCTGCACCGGGCGATCGTGGGTTCGATGGAGCGTTTCATCGGCATTTTGATCGAACACCACGCTGGCGCATTCCCGTCCTGGCTGGCCCCGGTGCAGGTCGTTGTCGTCAATATCACCGACGCTCAGGCTGAATATGTCGACTCGGTGCGGAAAACCCTTGCAAATCAAGGCTTCCGTGTCAGCGCCGATTTGCGTAACGAGAAGATCGGTTATAAGATTCGCGAGCATACGCTGCAACGCGTGCCATATCTGCTCGTGGTCGGTGACCGTGAGAAGGAAAATGGCGCTGTCGCCGTGCGGACGCGTTCGGGTGAGGACCTTGGGACCATGACGGTCTCGGCCTTCATTGAACGCCTGCAGGCAGAGCAGGCAGCGTGAGCCAACCCCGGCCGGTCTGGATGATCCGGATGCGCCGGTTCGATTCCTCTGGGAGATTGCAATATCAGTACCCCTGACAACAAACAGAACCGCAAGAACCAAGAAATCCGTGTGCCGCGCGTTCGCGTGATCGGCAGCGACGGAGAGATGGTCGGCGTGTTGTCGCGCGACGAAGCGCTCGCCAAGGCCGACGAAGAAGGCCTGGATCTGGTCGAAATCCAGCCGCAGGCCGATCCGCCGGTCTGCAAGATCATGGATTTCGGCAAGTTCAAGTTCGAGCAGCAGAAAAAGGCCAACGAGGCCAAGAAAAAGACCAAGCAGGTCGAGATCAAGGAACTCAAGTTCCGCCCGGTCACCGACGAGGGCGACTACCAGATCAAGCTGCGCAACATGCGCCGTTTCCTGGAAGAGGGCGACAAGGTCAAGGTCAACATCCGCTTCCGTGGCCGTGAAATGAGCCATCAGGAGCTTGGCCGCGAGATGGCGGCGCGGATCGAAGCCGATCTGGGCGACGATATCGTCATCGAGTCGCGTCCGCGCCTGGAAGGGCGCCAGATGGTCATGATGATCGCGCCCAAGAAGAAGATCTGAAGATCTTCTTCGTTGCCGCACGGGCCCCCGGCGGGGCCGTTGTGGTTGCAAGATCAATCAGTTGCAAGAATTCCCGGCAACTAGTAGACTGCGCGGCCCGCTTTTATTGGGGCGCCGTGCGAGCGGCACCAGGACCTGTCCGGATCGTGTTCGATCAAGGACTTACAAGCAGGCAAGGGCAAGGATGGAAAGCGTGGTCGCAAGACTGCCGCCCATGTCAGTGACAAAACATCATCAAGGACATTGCAATGCCCAAGATCAAGACCAACCGGGCGGCGGCCAAGCGTTTCCGCAAGACCGCCTCCGGCAAGTACAAGTGCGGCCACGCGAACCGTAGCCACATCCTCACGAAGAAGGCGACCAAGCGGAAGCGCAACCTGCGGCAGACGAATCACGTCCGTGCCGAAGACGCAGGCCGGCTCGATCGTATGCTTCCCTATCTCTGAGGACTGAACCATGGCACGAGTAAAGCGTGGTGTGCAGGCGCGCCGCCGCCACAAGAAAATTCTGACCCTGGCGAAGGGTTACTACAACGCTCGCCGCAAGGTCTTCCGCGTTGCCAAGCAAGCGGTCATCAAGGCACAGCAGTACGCCTACATTGGCCGTAAGCAGAAGAAGCGTAATTTCCGTTCGCTGTGGATCACCCGCATCAACGCGGCTGCCCGCATCAACGGTTTGAGCTACAGCCGTTTCATGAATGGCCTGCTCAAGGCTGGTATCACCCTGGACCGTAAGGTGCTGGCCGATATCGCCGTGCACGATGCCGCCGGCTTTGCCGCATTGGCAGAGAAGGCAAAGGGCGCGCTGGCTGCGTAAATGCAGGTAGGTCCCTCTGCAGGAGCCCGCACGCGGTATGTGCGAGTCCCTTGCAGAGCCCGCGCATCCATGTGCGGACTGCTCAAAGAAGCGAGTCATCGGATGTAGTCACACTTGCTGTGCTGCTTCGATGAGGTGAAACGCAGAGATGCAGGGGGAAGGGCGCGAGTCCTTCCCCTTTTGCGTTTTAGCGAAGTCGCCAAGTGGGCGATGACAGGTTAATGCAGTGACAATGCGTTCCGGTGTATCCGGAAACACCGTTCGGCTAGCAGTTTGAGGCGCAAGTGCAATGAGTGAGATTCAATCCCTGACCGAACGCGCGCTGGCCGATGTTGCCGCGGCGCAGACGCCGGACCAACTGGAAGCCTTGCGTGTTGCGTTGCTAGGCAAGAGCGGCAGCATTACTGCCCAGCTCAAGCAGCTCGGCACCTTGCCCGCCGATCAGCGCAAGGCCGCTGGCGAGGCCATCAATCTGTCGCGCGACGCGCTGACTGCCGCATTGGCCGAGCGCAAGAGCACGCTGGAAGCCGCCGCGCTGGACGCACGTCTGGCTGGCGAACGCATCGACATCACCTTGCCGGGCCGCCGCAGCGAACGCGGTGGTCTGCACCCGGTGACGCGCACGCTGGAGCGCATCGTTGAAATCTTCGCGCGGCTCGGCTATGAATTGTCGGACGGCCCGGAAATCGAGGATGACTGGCACAACTTCGAAGCGCTGAATTTCCCGCCGCACCATCCCGCGCGCGCGATGCACGACACGTTCTATTTCGGCGACGGTCGCCTGTTGCGCACCCACACTTCGGGTGTGCAAGTGCGCTACATGGATGCGCACAAACCGCCGCTGCGCATGATCGCGGCCGGCAAGGTGTATCGCTCCGATTCGGATCAGACCCACTCGCCGATGTTCCATCAGGTCGAAGGCCTGTTGGTGGACGAGCATTCCAACTTCGCCGACCTCAAGGGCACCTTGTCCGAGTTCGTACGTGCGTTCTTCGAGCGCGATTTCGAAATGCGCTTCCGCCCCAGCTATTTCCCGTTCGTGGAGCCTGGCGCGGAAGTGGATATCGCCTGGCAGCAGCCCGATGGCAGCACGCGCTGGCTGGAAGTGCTGGGCTGCGGCATGGTGCACCCGAATGTGTTGCGCAGCGTCGGCATCGACCCTGAGCGCTACACCGGCTTCGCCTTCGGCCTGGGCGTGGAGCGCTTCGCGATGCTGCGCTATGGCGTCAACGACCTGCGCGCGTTCTTTGAGAACGATGTGCGTTTTCTTCGGCAGTTTGCTTGACGGCGGTGAGTCGGGAATGGGATCGGGAATCGTAAGAGCCTTGTGCTCCATCGGTTCGCTCCCCAAAGCCTGACAACCCCGCTTTTGCGATTCCCCATTCCCCATTCTCGATTCCCGGCCTCTCATGAAATTCTCTGAAAATTGGCTGCGTAGCCACGTTCCGATCCAGGCCGCGCGCGACGAACTGGCCGCGACGCTGACGGCGATTGGCCTGGAAGTCGAAGAAGTCACGCCGCTGGGCGAGTCGCTGGGCCAAGTGGTGGTGGCGCGTATCGTCGAGGCGGTGCGGCATCCCGAAGCCGATCGTCTGCAGGTCTGCAGCGTCGATGCAGGGCAGGGCGAGTTGCTGCAGATCGTGTGTGGCGCGCCGAATGCGCGCCCGGGTCTGGTGGCGCCGCTGGCATTGGTCGGCGCGAAGATCGGCGAGCTGACCATTACCGCTGCCAAGCTGCGCGGTGTGGCGTCCAACGGCATGTTGTGTTCGGCCAAGGAGCTCGGGTTGGATAGCGACGCCTCCGGCCTGTTCGAGCTGCCGGACGATGCGCCGGTGGGGCAGGCACTTGCCGAGTATCTGGGCCTGCCCGATGCCAGCATCGAGATCAAACTCACTCCGAACCGCGCCGATTGCTTCAGCGTGCGCGGTATCGCCTTCGACGTGGCCGCCGCGTGCGCCAGTGAAGTGGTGGCATTCGACGCCGGTGCCGTGGCGCCGGTCTCCACGCGCACGCTGGCAGTGGAGCTGGATGCCGGCAAGCAAGCGCCGCGGTATTGCGGTCGCGTGATCGAAGGGATCGACCCATCTGCGAAAACGCCGGTGTGGCTCGCCGAACGCCTACGCCGCAGTGGCGTGCGCCCGGTCTCGTTGCTGGTGGACATCACCCAGTACGTGATGCTGGAACTCGGCCAGCCGATGCATGCGTTCGATCTGGATACCTTGCACGGTCCGATCGGCGTACGTCGTTCGCGTGCCGGCGAGCAGCTGGCGTTGCTCGATGGACGCCAGGTCACGCTGGACGACGGCTTCCTGACCATTACCGATGCCGGGCGTCCGGTGGCGCTGGCCGGCTTGATGGGCGGGCTGGACACGCGCGTGACCGAGACCACGCGCAATGTGTTCCTGGAGTCGGCATATTTCGACCCGGCCGCGATCATGGGGCGCGGCCGCAAACTCGGCCTGCATACCGATGCCGGGCATCGCTTCGAGCGTGGCGTGGATCCGGCGTTGCCGCCACAGGCGATCGAAGTGGCGACGCGCATGGTGCTGGAACTGGCTGGCGGCACGCCTGGTCCGGTGGTGCATGCACAGCTGCCCCAGCATCTGCCGCAGCCGGCGCGCATCCTGTTGCGTCGCGCGCGTATCGCACGGGTGCTCGGCATCCAGATCGACGATGCCGACGTGGTGCGCATGTTGCGCGCGCTTGGCATGCAACTCGATGCAGTTGCCGAGGGCTGGGAGGTGATGGCGCCGAGCCGTCGCTTCGATATCGCCATCGAAGAGGATCTTATTGAAGAGTTGGCGCGCATCCACGGTTACGACCGGGTGCCGACCACGCTGCCCGGTGGCGCCAGCCGTATCGCGATGCCGAGCGAAACCCAGTTGGACGAACTCAGCGTGCGCCGCCAGCTGGTGGCGCGCGAGCTGCAGGAAACCATCAACTACGCCTTCGTCGATGCCGGTTTGCTGGAGCGTTGGCAGGTCACCGATGGCCTGGTGCCGTTGGCCAACCCGCTCAGTGCGGAGCTGGCGATCATGCGGCCGCGCCTGTTGCCGGGCCTGGTGGCGACCCTGGGCCGTAACGCGGCCCGTCAGGCGGGGCGGGTGCGCTTGTTCGAGCTGGGCAAGGTGTTTGCCGCTGCCGCCGAGCCAGGTGCAGCACCGCTGGAATCGCAGCACGTTGCCGCGGCGGTGTGCGGCGATGCGCTGGCGCTGCAGTGGGACGAGGCTGCGCGCAAGGTGGATTTCCACGATTTGAAGGGCGACCTGATGGCACTGGCCGCGGCCAGTGGCGCACAGCTGGAGTTCCAGGCATCCGCGCAGCCGTTCGGACATCCGGGCCGGTCGGCCGATATCTACCGTGACGGTGCCTGCATCGGCTGGATAGGGCAGGTGCATCCGCGCCTGGCCAAGGCACTGGACATCAATGTGGACGTGGTCGCATTCGAATTGCAGCTGGCGCCCTTGGTGCAGCGGGCGCTGCCGCGTGCCGGCGAGCTGTCGCGCTTTCCCTCGGTACGCCGCGATCTGGCCTTCCTGGTGCCGGAAGAGGTGAGTTGGGCGGCAGTGTCGGCGAGCGTGCGGACCACGGTCGGGCCGTTGTTCCGTGAGGTGCAACTGTTCGACCGCTACGTCGGGCAAGGGGTCGAGCCAGGTTTCAAGAGTCTGGCTATGGGCTTGATTTTGCAGGATAACTCGCGCACTCTCACCGACCGGGACGTTGATGCGGTCGTCACCGATGTGGTGGCTGTGATAGAGCGCGAGCATCGCGCCCGGATCCGGAGTTGAGGCGGTAACCAGGGGATTGGCATGGCATTGACGAAAGCGGAGATGGCCGAACGTCTGTTCGACGAGGTCGGTCTGAACAAGCGTGAGGCAAAGGAATTTGTCGACGCGTTCTTCGATGTGCTGCGCGATGCGCTGGAGCAGGGCCGTCAGGTGAAGCTGTCCGGTTTCGGCAACTTCGATCTGCGGCGCAAGAACCAACGGCCCGGTCGCAATCCCAAGACCGGCGAAGAAATTCCGATCTCGGCACGGACGGTGGTGACTTTCCGCCCCGGGCAGAAACTCAAGGAACGGGTGGAGGCTTATGCTGGATCCGGGCAGTAATCGCGAGCTACCGCCGATTCCGGCCAAGCGCTACTTCACCATCGGTGAGGTGAGCGAGCTATGCGACGTCAAGCCGCATGTGCTGCGCTACTGGGAAACCGAATTTCCCAGCCTGGAGCCGGTCAAGCGGCGCGGCAACCGGCGCTACTACCAGCGGCATGACGTGCTGATGGTGCGTCAGATCCGCGGGCTGTTGTACGAACAGGGCTACACCATCAGCGGTGCGCGCCTACGCCTGGAGGGCGAGGGTGCCAAGAGCGAGTCCGCGCTGAGCAATCAGATCATCAAGCAGGTGCGGATGGAGTTGGAAGAAGTGCTGCAACTGCTGCGCCGCTAGGAAAACGTTTTATAAAGCCGCTATAATCGCAGGCCGCTCTCGCAGCGGAATGCAGCATCTTCGGGGTATAGCGCAGCCTGGTAGCGCACTAGTCTGGGGGACTAGTGGTCGTCGGTTCGAATCCGGCTACCCCGACCAAACATCGAGCCCATGACGCCACGTCATGGGCTTTTTTGTTGCGACGCAACATTGCATTTTTGTGTCTGCGCCTGGCTCTATGCATATGTAGATCGGCATATCGTACTGGAGCATGAACGCTACGCTAGTCATCGCTTTTTGCGGCCCGGTTCGCTATGGACTTGCGTCACGAAATGATGCTAAGTGTCCGAAAAAGCTCTAAAAACCTTGAGGCCAAATCAGAACGCGGATCACGATTCATTAACGCGATATCGACGAACTTGAATCAATAGGCCAACGCCGTCAAAAAACTGGCGTTTAGTGTCTTTCAGTGCAATCTTTCTGTGCCATAGTGCACTGCAACACGGCCTTAGCTGTCGTGATCCCGATGTCTTGGGATGAATTCTCTTGTCGTACGTTCGTGCTGGCGTGTTTGGCCGGTTGAATGCTGCGCGAGCTCCTGTCCCACCCAACCGAGGCAGCCAGCCACACGCATGAAGAAACTGATCGGACGATTTTGCCAAGCGCTCAGCCTGGCGTTGATCTGCTCGATAACACTGGGCGCTTGCAGCACTGGGAAAGACATGGCGACCTCGTTGCCGCTGCCTGACCCGCTCGCAATGTCGGCAGTGCAGCCCGAGTATCGGCTTTCGCCAGGCGACCTGTTGCTGGTCAAGGTGTTTCAGATCGATGATCTGGAGCGGCAGGTCCGTATCGATCAGAACGGCCACATTTCGTTGCCGCTCATTGGCGATGTGAATGCGGCCGGCATGGGCGTCGGTGAGTTGGAAAAGATGGTGGCCGACCGGTATCGCAACGGCTATCTGCAAAATCCGCAGGTGTCGGTGTTCGTGCAGGAGTCCAACGGCCGTCGCGTCACCGTGACCGGGGCGGTTGACGAGCCGGGCATTTATCCGGTGATCGGCGCCAACCTGACCTTGCAGCAGGCCATTGCGCAGGCCAAGGGTGTGAGTACGGTCGCCAGCCGCGGCAATGTCATCGTGTTCCGCATGGTCAACGGGCAGAAGATGCTCGCGCGCTTCGACCTGACCGAAATCGAGAAGGGGACCAATCCGGATCCTGAGATTTATGGCGGTGACATTGTCGTGGTGTACCGCTCGGATGCGCGCGTGTGGTTGCGCACCATGCTGGAACTGACTCCCCTTGTGATGGTGTGGCGCGCTTACCGATGAGTATGAATTCCGACAATCGTTCCTCTTCGTCGCAGCGCCATGGGCATCTCGAACTTGCCGATGTGGGATTGCTCGACTACTGGCGCGCCCTGGTATCGCAGCGCTGGTTGATTATTGCGATCACGCTGGCGGCGTTGCTGCTGGCGCTGGCCATTACGCTGCTCATGCCAGAGAAGTACCGCGCGACCAGCACGCTGCAGATCGAACGCGATTCGCTGAACGTGGTGAATGTCGACAACCTGATGCCGGTGGAGTCGCCGCAGGATCGTGACTTCTACCAGACCCAGTATCAGTTACTGCAGAGTCGTTCACTGGCACGTGCCGTGATCCGCGAAGCCAAACTCGACAAGGAGCCGGCGTTCAAGGACCAGGTGGACGAGGCGCTGGAGAAGGCCGCGGCGAAGAATCCCGAAGCGGGGAAATCGGTGGATTCGCGCCAGGCAATCATCGAGCGCAGCCTCACCGATACGCTGTTGGCCGGTCTGGTGGTCGAGCCGATCCTCAATTCGCGCCTGGTCTACGTCAATTACGATTCACCGGACCCGGTGCTGTCGGCCAAGGTCGCCAATACCTACGCGAAGATGTTCATCATCAGTACGCAGGAGCGCCGCATGAAGGCGTCCTCCTTTGCGACCAAGTTCCTCGCTGAGCGACTGGAGCAGTTGCACGGCAAGGTGGAGGACTCGGAAAAGTCGTTGGTTGCGTACTCGACCGACGAGCAGATTGTTTCGGTGGGCGACGACAAACCTTCGTTGCCTGCGCAGAATCTGACCGATCTCAACGCATTGCTGGCTTCGGCGCAGGATGCCCGGATCAAGGCCGAGGCTGCCTGGCGTCAGGCGGAAAGTGGCGACGGTATGTCGCTGCCGCAGGTGCTCAGCAGCCCGTTGATCCAAAGCCTGCGCACCCAGCAAGTGCAGCTGACCAGCGAATACCAGCAGAAGCTTTCGACCTTCAAGCCGGACTACCCGGAGATGCAGCGCCTGAAGGCGCAGATCGAAGAGTCGCGTCGGCAGATCAACGGCGAGGTCATCAATGTTCGCCAGTCGCTGAAGGCTACCTACGACGCGTCGGTGCATCAGGAGCAGTTGCTCAACGAACGCATTGCTGGTTTGCGTAATAACGAGCTCGATCTGCAGGGCCGCAGCATTCGTTACAACATGCTCAAGCGCGACGTCGATACCAATCGTCAGCTCTACGATGCGCTTCTTCAGCGCTACAAAGAAATCGGTGTTGCAGGCAATGTCGGCGCCAACAACGTGACCATCGTCGATACCGCAGATGTGCCTACGTCGAAGACTTCGCCGAAACTGAAATTGAACCTCGCTTTAGGTCTCATCTTTGGCGTATTCCTAGGTTTGGCGGTGGCTCTCGTGCGGTACTTCCTGCGCGTCAATGGGCAGGAAACGCAGTTGAACTGACATCGTGATGTTGCAAAACGATGGTTAATTAAAGTGACAACTGATTCAGCGTGGAAAAGGTGGGACCCAGTATGTTTTGGGCTCCCTCGTTCGAAGGTTTGTCTCTGTTGAAACAAAGGGCTGTCGAGTGATCTGGGGTCGGTAGGTTTTACCGCGGTGATCGCTTGACGGAGATGATTGAAAGCTCGCGTGCGATTCGTATGTTCCCCCGCATGCGTCGTATCGAGTTTGGAGGACATCCCCATGCTTTTAGCAGACTTGAGTAGCGCGACTTACACAACTTCCTCGCCGCGATTGTTGTCCAAATATTCGGCTGCGGCCGATCTGGTTCTGCGCGTCTTCGACCTGACCATGGTTGTGGTGTCCGGTCTGGTCGCTTACCGCATTGTGTTCGGTTCCTGGGTGCCGGCAGCGCCGTATCGGCTGGCAATCGCTACCACGTTGTTGTATTCGGTGATCTGCTTTGCGTTGTTCCCGTTGTACCGCAGCTGGCGCGGCCGTGGCCTGTTGAGCGAGCTGATGGTGCTGGGCGGCGCGTTCGGCGGTGTCTTCGCGCTGTTCGCCGTGCATGCGTTGATCGTGCAGGTGGGCGAGCAGGTGTCGCGCGGGTGGATCGGCCTGTGGTTCGTCGGTGGCCTGGCCTCGTTGGTCGCTGCCCGCACGGTGCTGCGCGGTTTCTTGAATCATCTGCGTACCCAAGGTGTGGACGTTCAACGCGTGGTGGTGGTGGGTCTGCGTCACCCGGTGATGAAGATCAATCACTACCTGAGCCGCAACTCGTGGGTCGGTATGAACCTGGTCGGTTATTTCCGCACGCCGTACGACATTGCTGTGACCGAGCAGCGCCAGTCGCTGCCGTGCCTGGGCGAGCCGGATGCGTTGATCGACTATCTAAAGGAAAACCAGGTCGAGCAGGTGTGGATCTCGCTGCCGCTGGGTGAGCGCGACCATATCAAGCAGCTGCTGCAGCGCTTGGACCGGTACCCGATCAACGTCAAGCTGGTGCCGGACCTGTTCGATTTCGGTTTGCTCAATCAGTCTGGCGAGCAGATCGGCAACGTGCCGGTGATCAACCTGCGCCAGGGCGGCGTGGACCGCGACAATTACTTTGTGGTGGCCAAGGCGTTGCAGGACAAGATTCTTGCTGTCATCGCGCTGATGGGCCTGTGGCCGCTGATGGCTGCGATTGCAGTGGGCGTCAAGCTGAGCTCGCCGGGCCCGGTGTTCTTCCGTCAGCGCCGTCATGGCCTGGGTGGCCGCGAGTTCTACATGTTCAAGTTCCGCTCGATGCGCGTGCATGACGATCATGGCACCACGATCCAGCAGGCCACCAAGAACGACGCACGTATCACGCGTTTCGGTGCGTTCCTGCGCCGTAGCAGCCTGGACGAGTTGCCGCAGATCTTCAACGTGCTGGGTGGCAGCATGTCGATTGTCGGCCCTCGTCCGCACGCCGCGCAGCACAACACGCACTACGAAAAGCTGATCAACCATTACATGCAGCGTCACTACGTCAAGCCGGGTATCACCGGTTGGGCGCAGGTGAACGGTTTCCGTGGCGAAACCCCGGAACTTCGCACCATGAAGAAGCGTATTCAGTACGACCTCGATTACATCCGTCGTTGGTCGCTGTGGCTGGACATCCGCATCATCGTACTGACCGCAGTGCGCGTGCTCGGACAGAAGACCGCGTACTGATGATGGTGGGGAGCGTGCGACCTGGCGCGTTCGGCGCCGCAGGCGGCTGCATCGCAGTCGCCTCTTTCAAGCAGGCGGCTGCATGCTGATTCGAATGAGCGAGGAAACTCGCGTCCGCTGGCACAACCTGCTGATTGAGCTGACGTTGCTTGTGGGCGTGGGTTACAACCTGGTGCTGGCGTTCATCAATGCGAACGTGTTCACCGTGCGACCGGTGATTACCTACGCAGTCGAGTTCATGGTCTACGCAGCCTGCTTCTTGCTGGGCCTAGGCTCAATGAGCCGCAAGCGCATTGCCCTGATCGTCAGTGGACTCGGCTTCATCGTCGCGCTGATGTTCGTGCGTTTTTTGGTGAATTGGCAGGTCGACCCCAAGTTTTTCCGCGACGCGTTGGTGGTGTTCGCCTTCGTTGTGCTTGGCTCGGCCTACGCCGGCTCAGTGCCCAAGCTGTTCATCCGCATGACCATCATCGTCTCGCTGGTCGCCGCCTTTGAGCTGGCGATGCCGGTGAAGTACGGTGATCTGATCAATCCCAAGAGTTTCTTCGTTAATGCGCGTGGCATGAGCGCCGAAGGCTTCTGGAACGAAGACAGCAATCTGTTCGTCAGCGCCACGCGCCCGGGTGAGCGTAACTTCCTGCCGGGTTCCAATTTGCCGCGCGCCTCCTCGATGTTCATCGAGCCGGTGACGATGGGCAACTACATCTGCTTCTTTACCGCGATTGTGCTGGTGTTCTGGCGATGGATGCGGCCGGCGGCGCTGATCCTGTCGGTCGGGTTGATCGGCTTCATGATCGTGGCCTCGGACGGACGATTAGCGGCGGGCACCTGCGTGCTGATGGTGTTGCTGTCGCCACTATTGAAACGGTTGGATCAACGACTGGCGTTTCTGGTGTTCCTGTTGGTGATCATGAGCGCGTGGTTGCTGGTCTGGGTGACTGGCATCACCGCCTACCAGGACACCACGATGGGGCGCGTGTTCTTCACCGTGTATTCGATGAATAACCTGTCGTTCGAGTCCTGGATGGGCCTGGATTTTGATCAGGCATACCGCTACTTCGACAGTGGTATTTCTTACTTCATCGCATCGCAATCGATCGTAGGCGTGCTTGCGTTCTTGCTGTCGTATTCCTTCCTGCTGCTGATGCCAAGCAAGGAAGGGCAGCTGTTCAAGAACCTGGCGATCTTTGCGTTCGCATTGAGTCTGCTGGTGTCCAACGGCTACTTCTCGATCAAGACGTCGGCGCTGTGGTGGTTTGTCTGTGGTTGCATGTGGCACATGTTGCCGACCTGGTCTGCGTCCGGCACCCAGGCTGCTTTGACCAAGGACGAGCCAACGGTAGATGGCGCGCAGTTGCCATTGCCTGCGGGAGCGGCACGATGAGCGCGGCGGCAACGCCGGCCTGGTTGTCGGCTTTGCCGGCCGCCGGCGCGCAGGTTGCAACTACTGGTCGCGCCCGCGATCCGCGTATCGATGCCACCAAGGCGATCGCCATCCTGCTCGTGGTGTTCTGCCACGCCAAGGGCGTCCCGCATGGCATGACTTTATTTGCCTACAGCTTCCACGTGCCGCTGTTTTTCCTGGTGTCGGGTTGGTTGGCAGCGGGTTATGCCTCGCGCAATACCGGCTTGACGCAGACGATCACCAAGCAGGCACGTAGCCTGCTGCTGCCATACGTCACCTTTTATCTGTTGGGATACGCGTACTGGTTGCTGACACGCAATATCGGCGAGAAGGCTGCGCGCTGGGGAAGTCATCCCTGGTGGGAGCCGATCGTGGCGATGTTCACCGGTATCGGCCCGGACCTGTATGTGCAGCCTCCGCTGTGGTTTCTGCCGGTAATGTTGGTTACCGTGGTGAGTTACATGGTATTGCGCCGTCTGATGTCGCCGATATTGATCGCAGGGCTGGCATTGATCGTGGCGTGGTTCTGGATGAACTGGCTCCCAGCACAGCAGGTGCGGATTTTTTTCGGCTTGGACGTGCTACCGGTGTCGCTGTATTTCTACGCGTTGGGCGCCTTGCTGATCCATGTGGCGCCGCGCCTGCCGACGTCCTTGGCTGGCAGCGCCCTGGCGACCGTCGTGTTGGCATTAGCGGTGGCTTGGCTGGCCAAAGCCAACGGGCGAATCGACGTCAACATGCTTCAATTCGGTCACAACCACGCACTGTTCCTGGTGAGCGCGGTGCTTGGTTCGTTGATGGTGATCTGCGCGGCGCGGCTGGTACAGAGCTGGGCGTGGCTGCAGTGGATCGGCCGCAATACCTTGCTGATTCTTTGCACGCATATGTTGGTGTTCTTTGTTTTGTCCGGCGTTGCGGCACTGGCCGGTGGGTTCGGCGGTGCGCGTCCGGGACTTGGCTGGGCAGTCTTCGTCACGTTGTTTGCGTTGGCCGCCTGCGTGCCGCTGCGTTGGATCTTGATGCGTTTCGTCCCATGGACGCTGGGTGCGCGCCGGGTGGCGGCATGAGCGGCGTTTTGGCATGACAAGCGAACTCTCTCCATCATTCGTTGCGCGTGCGCATAGCCCGGCCGACGCCCGGCCGACGCGCGATTGGCAGATTGATGCTGCGAAGGCGCTGGCCATCGCGCTAGTGGTGCTGGGCCACGCCAGTGGAATGCCGTCCGCGTACAAGCTGTTCGCTTACAGCTTTCATGTGCCGCTGTTTTTCGTGTTGTCGGGCTGGGTTGGCGAACGGTTTGGGCAGCGCGCATTGACGGGGGCAACGGTTGCAAAGCTGGCGCGCACCTTGCTGGTTCCGTACCTCGCATTCTTTATGGTGGCCTATGCGCTGTGGTTGCTGACCGCTGTGCTCGATGGGCACTCGGGGCATCCACAGACGCGACCGTTGTGGCACCCACTCACAGGATTGCTGTGGGCCAATGGTTCACGTCTGTATGTGCTTCCGGCGCTGTGGTTTCTTCCCGCGCTGTTTGTCACAACGCTCGCTTACATTGCCTTGCGTGCGCGACTGACTGCGGCCGCGGTAGCGGCGGTCAGTTTGCCGCTCGCGCTGGATGTGCTGCCGGTCGCGTTGTTCTTCATTGCGATCGGCGGCTGGCTGTCGCGCTTTGCCGATGCGTTGCGATTGCTGGGCGCGCAGGTGTGGGCGCTGGCGTTGTTGCCGTTGGCCGCAGGGTGGTGGTGGCTGGCCGGCTGGAACGGGCAGGTGGACGTGAACAACCTGCAGTTCGGGCAGTCGGCGGCCGTGTTCCTGCTGGTCAGCCTGCTAGGAACGGTGATGACGTTTTGCGTCGCCTATTTCATTCGGGGCGTGCGCTGGGTGCAGTGGATCGGTACCAATACGCTGCTGATTTTGTGCACGCATACGTTGGTCTTCCTGGTGGCCACCAGCGTGGTGGCACGTACGGGCCTGATCGCACGCAGCGCAATCGGTACGCCCGCCTGGGCGTTGGGGCTAAGTGCTTTCGCGATCGCGACGAGCGTGCCGATGCGCGCGGTGCTGGTGCGGGTGGCGCCGTGGATGTTGGGATTGAAACGCAAATGACAAGTTTTCAGAATCATCAGCCGTCGCAGCAACTCGATGCGCGTCGCTGGCAAAGGAGATTGGCGTAATGAAAGTGGTGCATGTCGTCCGCCAATTCCATCCTTCGATCGGAGGCATGGAAGAGGTCGTTCTCAATGTTGCCCGCCAACATCAAGCCAATAGTACCGATACGGTTGAGGTCGTGACGCTGGATCGTGTGTTCACCGATCCGAGCGCTCAGCTTTCAGCGCAGGACACGCATCAAGGGCTGCCAATCCGGCGGATTGGCTATCGCGGATCGTCACGCTATCCGCTGGCGCCGTCGGTACTGGGTGCGATTCGTTCGGCCGACGTTGTCCATCTGCACGGCATCGACTTTTTTTACGACTATCTGGCGTTGACCAAGCCGCTGCATGGCAAGCCGATGGTGGTGTCCACGCATGGCGGATTTTTCCACACTGCCTACGCATCGCGCATGAAGCAGCTGTGGTTCCAAACCCTGACGCGCACCTCGGCACTGGCCTATGCACGTGTGATCGCTACCAGCGAAAACGATGGCGACCTGTTTGCCAAGGTGGTGTCACCATCGCGGTTGCGGGTGATCGAGAACGGTGTGGATGTGCAGAAATATGCAGGGCAGGGTGCGGCCACGCCCGGCCGAACGATGCTGTATTTCGGGCGTTGGTCGGTCAACAAGGGGCTGATCGAAACGCTGGAGTTGTTGCAAGCCGCGCTCAAGCGTGACCCGCAATGGCGGCTGATCATCGCCGGTCGCGAGTACGATCTGAACGAGGCCGATTTGCGCAAGGCGATTGCCGAGCGTGGCTTGCAGGACAAGGTGCAGCTGAGCATGTCGCCTTCTCAGGAGCAATTGCGCGCGCTGATGCGGCAGGCGCAGTTCTTCGTCTGCTTGTCGCGGCATGAAGGCTTTGGTATCGCGGCAGTGGAGGCGATGAGTGCGGGTCTGATTCCGATCCTCAGCGATATTCCGCCGTTCGTGCGGCTTGCCAGCGAGTCGGGCCAGGGCGTGATCGTCAATCGCGACAAGATCGAGGCAGCCGCCGATCAAGTGCAGGCACTTGCGCTGCAGGCCGATGGCGATTTCGACACGCGTCGTGCCGCGTCCATGGCTTACGTCAGCCGCTACGACTGGAAGCACGTGGTCGGGCGCTACATTGACGAATATCACGATGCGCTGGGCATCCCGCGCGTGCACGAGGCGGTGCGATGAGCGCGCTGGCCTCTCCTTCGATGACGCATGCGGCAACCCACCCGCAGGTCACGGTGCTGTTTTCCACCGAAAAACCTAATGCCAGCACCAACCCGTACCTGACCCAGCTTTACGACGCATTGCCCGCCGCAGTGCACCCGCGCTTTTTTTCGATGCGCGATGCCTTGTTGTCGCGCTACGACGTGCTGCATCTGCATTGGCCCGAGTACCTGCTGCGCCATCCAACCGCTGCCGGCACCCTGGCCAAGCAGGTCTGTGCTGCCGTGTTGTTGCTCAAGCTGCAGCTGACCGGCACGCCGGTGGTGCGCACCCTGCACAATCTTGCGCCGCATGAAGACCGCGGTTGGCGCGAACGTAGCCTTCTGCGCTGGATTGACCGGCTGACACGTCGCTGGATCCGCATCAACGCGACCACGCCGCCGCGTCCGCCGTTCACCGATACGATTCTGCATGGCCACTATCGCGACTGGTTCGCGACGATGGAGCAGGGCAGCACGGTGCCGGGGCGGTTGCTCCACTTCGGTCTGATTCGCCCGTACAAAGGCGTCGAAACCCTGCTGGATGTCATGCGCGAGGTCGACGATACCCGCGTGACCTTACGCATTGTCGGCAACCCGGCCACGCCGCAGATGCGCAGCTTGGTGGAAGACGCTTGCGCGCAGGATCCGCGCATCAGCGCATTGCTGGCCTATGTGGAAGAGCCGGTGCTGGCGCGCGAAGTCAGTGAGGCCGAGCTAGTGGTGTTGCCGTATCGGCAGATGCATAACTCCGGCACCCTACTGCTGGCGTTGTCGCTGGCGCGTCCGGTGCTGGCGCCTTGGAGCGAATCCAACGCGGCCATCGCCGAAGAAGTCGGCCCTGGCTGGGTGTTCCTGTATGACGGTGAGTTCGATGCGGCGCTGCTGACCGGCATGCTGGACAAGGTGCGTGCCGCACCGCGCGGGCCGGTACCGGATCTCTCGCAGCGTGATTGGCCACGTATCGGGCAGTTGCATTACCGCACTTATCTGGAAGCGCTGGGCAAGGATGGAGACGCCGCGCTGTGACCGCAGAGACACCTACGATGACATCTTCCACACCACCGTCGCCTCCGCAACGCAGCCTGGGCTCGCGCGCTGCCGGCGGCGCTGCGGTGACCATGCTTGGCCAGTCGGCCAAGATGGTGGTGCAGTTCGGCGGCATCATTCTGCTGGCGCGCTTGCTGACGCCTTACGACTACGGTCTGATGGCAATGGTGACCGCGATTGTGGGCGCTGCCGAGATCCTGCGCGATTTCGGCTTGTCGGCAGCGGCCGTGCAAGCCAAGCATGTCAGCCGCGAGCAACGCGATAACCTGTTCTGGATCAATAGCGGCATTGGTTTGCTGCTGTCGCTGGTGGTGTTCGCGTCGGCGCATCTGATTGCGAACTTCTACAAGGAGCCGGCCCTGGTGACGATTTCCCAGGCACTGGCGGTCACCTTCCTGATCAACGGCATGACCACGCAGTACCGCGCGCATCTGAGCCGCGGGCTGCACTTCGGGCAGGTCGCGCTGAGCGACGTCGGCTCGCAGGTGCTTGGCCTCGGCGCAGCGGTTGCTGCTGCGTTGCTGGGCTGGGGCTATTGGGCGCTGGTCGTCCAGCAGGTGGTGCAGGCCATCGTCAATTTCGTTATCGCCGCAAGCTGCGCACGCTGGTTGCCGGGTGGCTATCAGCGTTCGGCACCGATGCGCGATTTCATGAATTTCGGCTGGAACCTGATGGCTGCGCAGTTGCTGGGCTATGCCAGTCGCAACGTGGGGCAGGTGATCATCGGGTGGCGGACCGGGCCAGACGCGCTGGGCTTGTACAACCGCGCATTCCAGTTGTTGATGATGCCGTTGAACCAGATCAATGCGCCGGCCACCAGCGTGGCATTGCCGGTATTGTCGCAGCTACAGGATGACCGCGAACGCTTCAGCGCATTCTTATTGCGCGGGCAAACCGTGATGGTGCATCTGATCTTTGCGCTGTTCTCGTTCGCCTGCGCACTGGCGATGCCGCTGATTGTGCTGGTGCTGGGCGAGCAATGGCGCGAGGCTGTGCCGCTGTTCCAGGTGCTCACGCTGGGCGGTATTTTCCAGACGGCCGCCTATGCGACGTACTGGGTGTTCCTTGCGCGGGGATTGATGCGCGCGCAGCTGGTGTATTCGCTGGTCAGCCGCGTCCTGCTGATCGCCTGCATCTTCGTCGGCTCGCGTTGGGGCGCGATGGGCGTGGCGATCGGCTATTCGTTCGGTCTGTTGCTCACCTGGCCGCTATCGCTGATATGGATTGGCAAGATTTCCGATGCGCCGGTCGGGGCTCTCTTCACCAATGCGATGCGCGCCATGACCGCGTACGGCATTGCGGGTGGATGCGCGTATTACGCCTCCATCACCGTTGGCGGTCCGCTCTGGGAACAGCTGGCCGTCGGCGCAGCGGCGATGGCTGCGGTTTGCCTGCTCGCCCTGGCGATCTGGCCCGCATTCCGTCGCGATGTGATTGCCATCATCAACATCCGCAGGCTGCTGATGCAGGCCAAGGCGCGTCGATGAGTCGACATTGTTTTCGCCTGCAATCAGGCATCATTTCTCTCACTCATTCATAGGACACGGCCCATGAGCGACACACCCGCCGCCGCTTCCGGCATCCGCCGGCCTTGCTATCTGGTCTTGTCCGCCCACGATTACCGCACGCCGCGACGCGCCAATATCCATTTCATCACCGATCAACTGGCACTGCGCGGAACCACGCGGTTTTTCTCGCTGCGTTACAGCCGGTTGTCGCGGATGAAGGGTGATATGCGGCTGCCGCTTGACGAGACGGCAAATACAGTGGTCTCGCATAAGGGTGTCGAGTGCTACCTGTGGCGCACGACGGTGCATCCGTTCAATACGCGCCGTCCGTGGCTACGTTCGGTCGAGGATGCGATGTTCCGCTGGTACGCCGCACACCCGCCACGCCAACTGCTCGACTGGATGCGCGAGTCGGATGTGATCGTGTTCGAAAGCGGCATTGCGGTCGCTTTCATCGAACTGGCAAAACGCATCAATCCGGGAGCGAAGCTGGTCTATCGCGCGTCCGATGGACTGAGCACGATCAATGTTGCGTCCTATATCGAACGCGAGTTCGACCGCGTCGCGCCCACGCTCGATGTGATCGCGTTGGTGTCGCCGGCAATGGCAGACGAAATCGCCAGCCGCGACAACGTCTATCACGTGGGCCATGGCGTGGATCACAACCTTGATCAGCTCGGCGACCCATCACCGTACGGTGAGGGCATTCATGCGATCGCTGTCGGTTCGATGTTGTTCGATCCGGAGTTCTTCGTGGTCGCCAGCAAGGCCTTTCCGCAGGTGACGTTTCACGTGATCGGCTCGGGCATGGGCCGGCATCCGGGCTATGGCGATAACGTCGTGGTCTACGGCGAGATGAAGCACGCCGAGACGATTGGCTACATAAAACACGCACGTTTCGGAATTGCGCCCTACGCGTCCGAGCAGGTGCCGGTGTACCTGGCCGATAGTTCGATGAAGTTGTTGCAGTACGACTTCTTCGGCTTGCCTGCTGTGTGTCCGAATGCCGTGGTCGGGCCGTATCAATCGCGTTTCGGCTACACTCCTGGCAACGCTGATTCTGTCATTTCGGCAATTGGCCGCGCCCTGGAAGCACCGCGCTTACGTTATCGCCAGTGCCTGAATTGGTCCGACACCACCGATCGCGTGCTGAATCCCAGCGCGTATCCGGAAACACGTTTGTATCCACAGCAAAGCGCAGTAGTGCATGCCTCGTCGGAGGCTGCGCTCTCGCATTGATGCGGCGCACATCTTTTCTTTTTAGGAGATTCATATCTTATGGCCAACGCCTTGCTGCAGAAATGGATAGAACATGCAGAACGTCGTGCACTGTTCTGGTGGCAGCCCAAGAACGCTGGCGTGAATATGGGAGATCACCTGTCCAAGGTGATCGTCTCCTGCGTGCTGTCCTTGCAGGACAAGACGCTGATCGAGAAGCAGGATCTGAGCAAGAAGCTGATTGCGATCGGTTCGGTGCTGCATTTCGCCAAAGACGGTGACACTGTCTGGGGCAGTGGCATCAACGGCAAGATTCCTGCCGAACGCAACACCTTCAGTACGCTCGACGTGCGTGCAGTGCGCGGGCCGAAGACGCGCAAGTTTCTGCTCGATCGCGGCATCGCGGTGCCGGAAGTGTATGGCGATCCCGGGCTGCTGACGCCGATGTTCTTCCCGGCCGATGCGCTTGGCGCGATCAACAAGCGGCCGTTCGCCATCGTTCCTCACTTCAACGAGCCGGTCGAAAAATACAGCGCGTACAAAGACCACTTGGTGTTCCCGAACGTCAAGCCAGCAACCTTCATGAGCGCATTGCTTGGCGCCGAATTGGTGATCAGCAGTTCGTTGCACGGCCTGATTCTTGCCGAAGCCTATGGAATCCTCGCGGTGTATCTGGATTGGGGCAACGGCGAAGATCGCTTCAAGTACGACGACTACTACAACGGCACCGGACGTATGCAGTGGCATTCGGGTAACAGCGTGGAAGAGTGTCTGCAGTTGGGTGGCAACGGCGATTTCGATTTGGAAAAACTGCAGGCCGGGCTGTTGGCTGCATTCCCTTACGACCTTGGGTGATTCGATGATGCAGGGCCAGCGTGTGGACATGGAAACAACGGGAATCGCCAACGGGACCACGCCGCCCGGTGTGGTGATTCCGCTGGGTGGCTTTCCGGTGTTGTCCACCACGCAGGAAGCGTTCGCGCTGGATCTGTTCCATGCGCTGGCAGCCCGTCAGCCGCGTCGGGTGTTCTTCGCCAATACCAATTTCATCGTGCAGTGCCAGGCACTGCGGATGCGCATGCGCGAGCCCAGCGTGCGCATCGTCAACGATGGGATCGGCATGGATCTGGCCGCGCGGCTGATCCATGGCCGTCGCTTCGCCGGTAACCTCAATGGCACCGACCTGATTCCGTATCTGTGCCGTGAGAGTGCACAGCCGCTCAAGTTCTTTCTGCTGGGCGGTCGTCCGGGCGTCGGCAAGACCGCTGCAGCCACGCTGACCGGGACGTTGGGGCAGCAGGTGGTCGGCATGTGCGACGGCTACGGCGAATTCGCTGCGGCGGGCGAGGGTCTAGCCGAGCGGATCAATCGCTCCGGTGCCGATGTGTTGCTGGTGGCGTTCGGCAATCCACTGCAAGAGCGCTGGATCCTGGATCACAGCCAGGCGCTGAGCGTTCCGCTGGTCTTCGGTGTGGGCGCGTTGCTCGACTTCTTGTCGGGTACCGCCAAGCGTGCGCCCGAGTGGGTGCGGCGCCTGCATATGGAATGGATGTATCGGCTGCTTAACGAGCCCCGCCGTTTGCTCAAGCGCTATAGCTGGGATCTGCTGGTGTTCTTCCGCACCTGTTTGCGCGCGGGCAAACAGCTGCCCTGATGCAGTGGTGGCGCCTCTGGCCTAGCATGCACGCATGCATCCGACCGCGGCCGCCCTGATCCACGCGCTGGACCTCGCCCCGCATCCCGAAGGCGGGCACTATCGCCGCGTCTATGCTTCCGCACGCCATGTCATCGACAACGGCCAAACCCGCCCGGCGTTGACCGCCATCCGCTTTTTGCTGAGCGCAGGCGAATGCAGTGCGTGGCACCGTGTGGATGCCGAAGAGACCTGGCATTGGCAGCAGGGCGATGCGCTGGAACTGCTGATCTACGACCCCTCCAGCGCGCAATTGCAGCGCGTGATTGTGGATGCCGCCGAGCGCGGTGAACCGATGCATGTGGTGCCCGCTGGTTGCTGGCAGGCGGCGCGTTCGCTCGGCGACTTCAGCCTGGTGGGCTGCACGGTATCGCCGGGCTTCGTGTGGGAAGGTTTCGCGCTGCTCGACGCGGCCTCGCCGCTGGCGACGCACCTGGACACGCTGCTTCCACGCTAAACACCGAGGACGAGGACGGCCGAACGCTTCCCTAACGCGGCCGCTGCCGGCTTCGCGTACTGTCCGCCTCAAATAGGGGGCGACACGCAATGCAACGCAAGGTAGCGGGATGGGGAGTGGGCTTGATGCTGGTGTCGCTGTTGGCGACCGCCGGCAAGACTGCGCCACCGAAGACTGTGCCACCGCCTCCGCCGGTGGTGGATCTGGAGGCCATGGTCGTGCGCGGCGTGCAGCCCGGACCGGGCTTGTGGAAGGTCAGCAAGGGCGACCATGTGTTGTGGATACTGGGCACCTTGTCACCATTGCCTAAGCGGCTGCAGTGGCAATCGACTGAAGTGGAAACCATCATCGGCCAATCCCAACAGGTATTGATGGCGCCGACCATCGAGCTCGATGTCGGCATGGGGTTCTTCGGCAGGCTGACGTTGTTGCCATTGGCAATGAAGGCAGTGAAGAACGAGCATGGCCGCGAACTGCGCGAGGTGCTGCCAGCCGATCTATATACGCGCTGGAGCGTGGCCAAGGCCCGCTACATCGGCGGCGACCGCGGTGTCGAGCGCAAGCGCCCGATGCTGGCAGCCGGCGAGTTGTATCAGGCGGCGCTGAAGCGCTCGGGCCTGGCCCGCTCGCCGGTGATCTGGTCGGTCGTGGAGCGTGCCGCCAAGCGCGCAGGCATCAAGCCGACGCCCACGGCGCTGGACTACAAGATCGCGGACCCGCGCCAGGCGCTCAAGGAATTCCGTGCCGGTGGCATGGACGATACCGCATGCTTCCGCAGCATCTTGGTGACGGTGGAACGCGATCTTCCCACGATGGTGGAGCGTGCCAATGCCTGGTCGGTGGGGGATATCGAAGCCTTGCGTCAGCTTCCGCGCGAAGACCCGCAGGCCGCCTGCATGGGGGCGATGGCCAGCTCTGGTGCCGCGAAGAAGCGCGGCATCGACGATCTGGAACGGCGCATGCGCGAGCATTGGCTGAGCATCGCCGCCGCTGCCTTACGACGTAATCGCAGCACCTTCGCGGTGCTGCCGATTAGCCGGCTGACCGCCCCAGATGGCTATCTGGCGCGCCTGCAGGCGCTGGGCTATGAGGTGGAAGCGCCCTAAGCCGGTTTGGTGAGGCTCGCTGCGTGCCATGCTGTTTCCGTAGAGGCAAGCACAGGCACGGGTCGGTCGTTCTGTCATGCGGTTGTCGTGCTTGTGCGCGGCGCCCGTATCGGCGTGGCCTGGTACACGTCGTGTGGCTAAGCGTCTGGAGACAGGGGCGTCCTGCTCAAGGTCCGACGTACTGCATGTCCGGATAGCGGCACTAGCAGCTGCGACGCAGATGCGAAGCCGCCTGCCGCTCCCTGCAGCCTCTGGTGCCTTCCTGCGTGAGGTCACGGATATCGCCTGTCTGGCAGCGAAGAGGCTGACCGTCAGCTAGCGTCTGCCGCTGCCCTCAATGGCAGGCCATGCAAGACGTGCGCGCCAACCATCGCAGTGCTGCATCGGCTATCCCCTTCGAGGTTAGTCCTGCCGATGCCGCCACGGTATGCTGCGCGCCTTGTGTCTTGAGAGCTCCGCGTTGAACGCATTGCCGCTGCGCATTCTGGGCACCGGGTGCCATGTTCCGGCGACGGAAGTCACCTCGCGCCAGTTGGACGCCCGCTGGCAGTTGCCGGCGGGGACCACGTTCGCACGTCTGGGCGTGGAAACCCGCCATTACGTGGGCAAGGGCGAGACCGCATCGTCGATGGGTGCAGCCGCCGCGCAACAGGCCTTGGCCAGCGCCGGTCTCGATGCCAGTCAAATCGATTGCCTGATCTCCGCCTGCAGCGTCATGGAGCAGCCGATCCCGTGCCAGGCGGTGTTGATCCAACGCGCGCTCGGCCTCGGCGATTCGGGCATTCCCGCATTCGACGTCAATGCCACATGCTTGAGTTTTCTGGTGGCACTGGATATGGCAGCCAATGCGCTTGCGCTGGGACGCTACAAGCGCGTGCTGATCGTCTCCAGCGAGGTCGCATCGGCCGGGCTGGATGCGGCGACCCCGGCCACGGCCGGCCTGTTCGGCGATGGCGCAGCGGCAGTGTTTGTTGGACGCAGCGACGCAGGGCAGGGCTCGGCGCTGCTTTCCAGCCGGCTGTCCAGTTACGGCAGTGGCGCGGAGCTGTGCCGTATTCGCGGCGGCGGCACGCGTTATCCGCACGGCGAAGACAGCACCCCCGATGCCTCACGCGTGTTCTGCATGGACGGGCGCGGCGCCTACCGCTTCGCCGCGCGGCATTTGCCGGCGTTTTGGGAACAGCTGTTGCGCGAGGCCGGTACCACCCCTGCAGCCTTGCGTTGCCTGGTCCCGCATCAGGCCTCCGGCGGAGGCCTGGATCATGTCGTGCAGGCACTGCAACTGCGCCCCGATCAGGTGGTGCGCATCCTGCAACGCACGGGCAACCAGGTCGCCGCTTCGTTGCCGCATGCGCTGCATCATGCATGCGTCGAACTGGGCCTGCAGCGCGGCGATCTGGTCGCGCTACTCGGCACCGGCGCCGGGCTCGCCATCGGCGGCATGGTGTTGCGCTACTGATGCTCGTGCGCGTCTCGCTCGAGCTGCTGCGCGTCGGCCACTGTCGCCATTGCGAACGCATGGTGCGTGCCGATGGCCACTGGCATGCAGTGGAATTCCCCGCATTGAGCGTGTTGATCCGACATCCGCAGCGTGGCGCGCTGTTGTACGACACCGGCTACGCCACGCATTTTTTTCGCGCCACCGATGCGTGGCCGGAGCGTCTGTACCGCTGGACCACACCAGTGACCTTGCCCACCCACGAAACCCTGGGCGCGCAGTTGGCCAAACGCGGCGTGGCGCTGGATGACATTGCCTGGTGCCTGATTTCCCACTTCCATGCCGACCATGTGGGCGGTCTGCGCGATCTGCCGCATGCGCGCTTTATCTGCCTGCGTGCCGATTACCAGCAGTTGCGCAGCTGTTCACGCGTGGGTGGATTGCGTCGCGCCTTGCTACCGCAATTGCTACCCGACGACTTCGATCAACGGCTGCAGTTTGCCGAACAAACATCGCAGCGTGCATTGACCGGTGCCTGGCAGGCGCTCGGCCCTGCCTACGATCTGTTCGCAGACGGCAGCGTGCTCGCGGTACCGCTACCGGGGCACGTGCCCGGCCAAATGGGGCTATTGGTACGCGACCAGCACGACCGCGGGGTGTTGCTGTGTGCGGACGCAGTGTGGTCGTCGGCCACCTGGACAACGCTGCAATGGCCAGCGTGGCCCACGCGTTTGCTGATGCATGACTGGCAAGCATTCCAGCGCACCGTGCATCACTTGCACGCCTTGTCGCAGGCGCATCCGGAGCTGGCAATCCTGCCGTCGCATTGCCAACCCAGTCTTGACCGTTACCAACCGGAGTGGCGATGAGCCTGCGCATTCTTGTGACCGGCGCGTCCGGCTTTGTTGGTGGTGCGTTCCTGCAGCGTTTCCAGGGGCAGCCGGGTGTCGAGATGCACGGCATCGGCCGCCGCCCCAGCGCGTTGCCCAACTACCACCGTATCGATCTGAGCCAACCGTTTTCGCTGGATTGGCAGCCGGATGTGGTGATTCATGCGGCTGCACTGGCATCGCCGTGGGGCACGCGTGCGCAGTTTCAACTGCACAACGTGCAAGCCACTGCCAATGTCATCGACTTCTGCAAGCGCAACGGCTGCCCGCGCCTGCTGTATGTCTCGTCCAGTTCGGTGTTCTATCGCGAAGCGCATCAATACGATCTGGATGAAGACAGCCCGATCGGCCCAGGGTTCGTTAATACCTACGCAGAAACCAAATATTTTGGCGAAACATTGCTCAATGACTATCCCGGCGAAAAGAGCGTGTTGCGTCCGCGTGCCGTGTTCGGGCCCGGCGACACGGTGCTGTTTCCGCGGGTGATCGCCGCTGCGCGCAAGGGCGCGTTGCCACGTTTCGTCGGCCAGACCCAACCGGTGATCGGCGACCTGATCTATATCGATGCGCTGTGCGATTACCTCTACCGCGCGGCCACCGCGCCGCAGTTGCAGCCGGCCTACAACCTCACCAATGCACAGCCGGTGGATCTGCAGCAGCTATTGCTGGATGTGCTGACGCGCCTGCAGCTGCCGTTGCCGCAGCGCGAGGTACGCATCGGCACCGCGCTGCGCATGGCCAGCGTGGTGGAAGCGGTCTATCGCGTGCTGCGTCTGCGTGGCGAACCGCCGATTACGCGTTTTGGGGTCGGCGTGTTCGCCTATTCCAAGACCTTTGATCCACGCCGCACGCTTGCCGATCTCGGCCCGCCCAGTGTCAGTCTGGACGAAGGCGCGGAGGCCTTCGTGCGCTGGCAGGCAGCACAATGGACCTGATCGTCCCGACCCTGGCAGCGCTGTATCTGGCCGTGCTGCTGGTCAAAACAACGGCGGTGGTGTGGGTCATGCGGGGTGAACGCATTAGGCCAGCGCGCACTGCCGTTGCAGGGCCGGCAGACGTTGCGATTCTGCAGCCCATTCTGGGTGGCGACGCGCATCTGCAAGAGGTGCTCATGGCCAATGTGCAGGCATTGCCGCAGGCGCAGTTCATTTGGTTGTTGGACGCCGACGACATCCCGGGAAACGCCGCGGCTGATGCAGTGATCGCGCAGCATCCGCAGGTGCGTATCGCGCGCGTGCAGGTGCCCCCGGCGCCTGCCGGCATCAATCCCAAAGCGTGGAAACTCGATTACGCATTGCCGCACATCACTGCGCGCGTCAGCCTGATTCTCGACGACGATGCGCACCTCAGCGGCCGCGCGCTGTCGCAGCTGTTGCTGGACCTGACCCATGCCGATGTGGTCACCGCGCTTCCGTATTACTGCGACAGCGACACGGTGGCGGGCCGCCTGTTGGCGCAGTTCGTCAACAACAATGCCGCGCTGACCTATCTTGGCTGGCTACTGTTCGCAGCGCCGTTGACCATCAACGGCATGTGCTACGCAGTGCGTACCGAGCAGCTGCGCAGCTGGGGTGGTTTTTCTTCGTTGCTAACGCAGCTGACCGACGATCTGGCATTCGCCACCCTGGTGCGCGAACGGGGTGGACGACTCTGGCAATCCATCGCGCCGGTCGCGATGCGCACCGCGATACCGGATTTGCCTGCGTATGTGCGGCAGATGCATCGTTGGATGCTGTTCGCATCGATCCTGCTGCGCCGTCAGCGGCTGGGCGTGCGTAGCGCCATCGGCGTATTACAGGGGCTGCCGCCGGTGCTACTGCTGACCATGCTGATGTGCGCTTGCATGCAGCACAGCTGGCCGGCTGCACTCTCGGTGTTGATCGTTTTGCTGCTGCGCGTGCTGCTGCTCTGCGGTGTGCAATGGCGCGTTTCCGGCGCAGTGCGCCATCGCGTGTTGCTTTCGATCATTGTCGAATGTCTGCAGCCGCTGCATCTGCTGCACGCAGCGTTGGTGCGCACGATTCGCTGGCGCACGCGGCGTTATCGCGTGTTGTCCAACGGGTGTTTCCGTGCGGAGTGAGCCAGGCCCGCTGCAGATCGCCTTCCTCACCGGACAGAGCGATCCGGCAAGCTGCGCCTTGAGTGCGGAACAGGTGGCGTTGCTGGAGCAGCTGCAGGGCACAGGCCGGCAGCTGGTGGATTGTAATTATCCGTACCACCGCAACAGCGCGCCGCACCGGCGGATACCGCTGTGGCGGGGCAGCATAGCCAATGCGCGGCAATATCTTGCCGCCCGCAACGCCCGCGTTACCCATGCCGATCGCCCGCGCGTGCACGCGTTGCTCGAGCAGGCGCCGATGACGTTGCTGCTGGCGGGTAGCTGCGGGCTGCAGTTGTTGACCGCATTGCAGTTGCCGGATGCGTTGCGCGCACGTCTGGCCGTGTTTGCGTACGGCCCAGTGTGTCGTGCGCCTGCAGCGTTTGGCGAGCTGCGGGTGGTGCAAGGGCGTAGCGATTGGATCTCGCGTGCGCTGTTCGATGGGCACATCGATCTAAGGCCTGCATGCGGACATATGGCGTACCTGCGCAACGCCGAGGTGCTTGCCGAGTGCCAGCGCTTTCTCGCCCAACTCGAACGGACGCGATGGAACACAACGCATGCGCATTGATCTCATCGCACCGCCGTACAGCGGCCATCTGCATCCCATCCTGGCGATTGCGCAACAACTCGCCGCGCAGCATGACGTGCGCATCATCAGCACGCCGGCCGCGCAGGCGCGCATCCGTGCGTGCGGGCTCACCGCTGACAGCGTGCTGGATGCGCACGCCGATCGCATGCTGCTCGCCATCGCCAACCCGCCGCACGCCG
Source organism: Xanthomonas vasicola (assembly GCF_000772705.2). GTDB lineage: Bacteria > Pseudomonadota > Gammaproteobacteria > Xanthomonadales > Xanthomonadaceae > Xanthomonas > Xanthomonas vasicola. Next base: position 60,982 of record NZ_JSBW02000037.1, on the reverse strand, counting down.
TGGGCCACAATCCCTTGCGTCTGCGTCGGCAGTTGCACAGCGCACTCGGGCTGATGGCGCAGCTCGGCCAAGCGCTACATCAGCGCTGGCGCGCGCGGCGGCCGGATCTGGTGATCGTCGATTTCACCTTGCCCAGTGCAGGACTGGCCGCACAGACGCTGGGCATCGCGTGGTGGACCAGCATGCCGTCGCCGTGCGTGATCGAAACCACTGACGGGCCGCCCGCGTACTTCGGTGGATTGCTGCCTGCCACCACGCAATTGCAGCGGATCTGGCATGCAGTGGCGCGCCGGCTCACGCGCGGCTTCAAACAGACCTTGCACCTCTGCTATCGGCGCAAGATGCGCGCCTGCGGGTTGCCGGCAATCTATCGCCGCGATCGCAGCGAGGCAGTGTATTCGCCGCACTGCATCCTGGCCTTGGGCGTGCCATCGTTCGAGCTGGCGCAGCGTTGGCCTGCTGCAGTGCGCTTCGTCGGTCCGCAACTGTGCACGCCGACCACCGCGGTGACGGCACCCAGCTTTGTTGACGGTCGCCGGCATGTGCTGGTGACGCTGGGTACCCATCTGCAATGGGTGAAGCAGCGTCTGGATAGCGTGTTGCGTGCGCTGGCGCCGCAATTCCCCGAGGTGATCTTTCATTTCAGCGATGGCGACACCGCAGCGCCGCTGCAGCCAGGGCAGGGCAATTACCAACGGCTGCCGTACGTGGATTACGCGCAGCACTTGCAGCGCTACGCGCTAGTCATTCACCACGGCGGTGCCGGCATTCTGTATGCCTGCCTGGCCGCAGGATTGCCGGCGATCGTCTACCCGCTTGATTACGACCAGTTCGACCACGCTGCGCGCCTGCAGGTGGCAGGTGCTGCCTGGTGGTTGCGCGATCTGGATGGCTTGCCTGCGCTGTTGCGCGAGGCGCTCAGCGCCGATGAGGTGCCACCCGGCGTGCGTCACCTGCAGGCAGAGCTACAGACAATCCAGTCGCAAGCGCGCATCGTGCAGTTGGTGGATGAGTTTGCACGCACTGGCGCGGTGCCGCCGAGATAAAGCGGCACCGCGCGACGAAGTCCGTCAAGCGTTCTCAGCCCGCCGCAGCATTCAACGCAGGCGTCTTGCTGGTCATCAGCTGCGGCCAGCGCTTGAGCACGGCGGCGCGAATGCCTGCTTGATCGATGCCGGCTTCCGCAAGCAGATCTTCGCGGCTGGCGTGATGCTGGAAGCTGTCCGGCAGGCCCAGGTGCAGCATCGGCAAGGTAATGGCTTCGGCATTGAGCAGCTCCGACACGCCAGAACCGGCGCCGCCGGCAACCACGTTGTCTTCGATGGTGACGAAGCCGTCGTGGGTTTTTGCGAGCTCCAGCAGCATTGCCTTATCGAGCGGTTTGACGAAGCGCATGTTGACGACAGTCAGGCCCAGCGCGCGGCCCACTGCCTCGGCCGCATCCACCGTCGCGCCGAAGCCGAGCAGGGCGATGCGGGTGCCGCTGTGGCGCAGCTGCGCCTTGCCAATCGGCAGGGTGGCAAGCGAGCTGTCCAATGCTGCGCCCGGGCCTGTGCCGCGCGGGTAGCGCACCGCAGCCGGGCCTTGGTACTGCACGCCAGTGCTCAGCATCTGACGGCATTCGGCCTCGTCCGCCGGCGCCATCACCACCATGTGCGGCACGCAGCGCAGGAAGCTCAGGTCCAGATTGCCGGCATGGGTGGCGCCATCCGGGCCGACCACGCCGCCGCGATCGATCGCAAACAGCACATCCAGCTGCTGTACCGCCACGTCGTGCACCAGTTGGTCGTAACCGCGCTGCAGGAAGGTGGAATAGATCGCCACGACTGGTTTGGCGCCCTGGGTCGCCATGCCGGCGGCCAGCGTCACCGCATGCTGCTCGGCAATCGCCACATCGAAATAGCGCTGCGGATATTCCTTGCTGAAACGCACCAGGCCCGAGCCTTCGCGCATTGCCGGGGTGATCACCAGCAGCTTGGGTTCGGCGGCGGCCATGTCGCAGACCCAGTCGCTGAACACATCGGTATAGGTCGGCTTCTTGACGCCGGCCTTGGCCACCAGGCCCTTGCTCGGATCGAACGGACCGACCGCGTGGTAACCGATCTGGTCGCCTTCGGCCAACTCGTAACCCTTGCCCTTGGTGGTGATGACATGCAGCAGCTGTGGGCCCTTGAGCGTTTGCAGGGTCTTCAGCGCGCCGACCAGGCTGGGCAGGTCGTGGCCATCGATCGGACCGGTGTAATGGAAGCCCATTTCCTCGAACAAGGTGGACGGCACGAACATGCCTTTCCAATGTTCTTCCCAGCGCCGCACGAAGCGCGCAGTGGGGTTGTTCTTCTTGTCGCCGAGGATCTTCTTGCCGCCTTCGCGGATGGCATTGAGCGTGCGGCTACCGCTGGCGCGGCCCAGCATCTTGGTCAGCCCGCCCACCGCTTCGGAGATCGACATGCGGTTGTCGTTGAGGATCACCAGCAGGTTCGGTTCCGGGTCCATGCCACCGGCGTGGTTGAGCGCCTCGTAGACCATGCCGGCCGTCATCGCGCCGTCGCCGATCACCGCGACCACCTTGCGGTCGTCGCCATTGCGCTGCGCGGCGATGGCCATGCCGAGCGCGGCCGAGATCGAGGTCGACGAATGGCCCACACCGAAGGTGTCGTAGATGCTCTCTTCGCGCTTGGGAAACGGTGCCAGGCCGTCCTTTTGCTTGACCGTGTGGATCTGGTCGCGCCGGCCGGTGAGGATCTTGTGCGGGTAGGTCTGATGCCCGACATCCCACACCAGCTGATCGACCGGGGTCTGATACAGGTAGTGCAGGGCCACGGTGAGTTCGATCACGCCCAGGCCGGCTGCGAAGTGTCCGCCGCTCTTGCCCACCGATTCGATCAGGTAGGAACGCAGTTCTTCAGCGATCGCGGTGAGCTCGGCTTCATCGAAGCGGCGCAGATCGTCGGGAGTCTGGATGCAGGACAGGCACGGATAGCGGGTGGTGTCGATCATCATCGTGTCAATATTCTGAAGGCGTATTGTCCTCCCCATGCGAAGGCCCGGCAAGCAAACCGGTTCAGCTGTCAGCGGGAAGTGATGCGCGCGCGCGCCGTCACGCCTGAGGCGCGTAACGCTCACGCGTGCCTGCGGCAAACTGCCGCACCTGGGGAGGTGCCGATATGCGCCGTGTTTGCTTGGACAGTCGGGGCCCGCGTGCATGTGTGGGGGACGGAAAGGCGCCGACTTCAGGGATCTTGCGTTGTGTTGCCGCGGCAGGGTCCGGCGTCACGTCGAATACGCGGTGCGTGGTGAGGGCGCCAAGGCTCCCGCTAATGGCGCAACAGCAGCTCCACCCCCGTGGATGTGTTGACGCTCATTGGAAGCTTACGCAGGCCGCTGAGCAGCCACGCGCCGCGACGCGGAACGCGCCGGCCTACAGCGACAGCTTGGAGCGCTTGGGCAGCTGCGCACGCAGGAACGCCATCTGATCGGACAGGATGTTGCGATTGGACAGGATCAGATGCTCGATCCAGCTCGGCCGGTACGGCACCGCCAGCAGCGGCATATGCGCCTGCTGCGGAGTGCGGTTGGCCTTGCGCGAGTTGCATTGGAAGCAGGCGGTCACCACGTTTTCCCAACTGTCGCGGCCGCCCTTGGAAACCGGCATGACATGATCGCGGGTCAGGTGCGGGCGGCTGAAATGCTGGCCGCAGTACATGCACAACTGCGAATCGCGTGCGAACAGCGCGGTGTTGCTGAGGGTGGGGGTCGGGTCCAGCGCGCGCGAACGGGCATGCCCGCGTGCGGCGATGATGGGGTGCAATTCCAGCGTGCTGCGCTCGCCAGTCAGGCGCGAGATGCCACCGTGGATCTGCATGCAGGGCTCGCCCAGCGTCCACGACACCGCATCGCGGGCGTACAGGCAGGCAGCGTCTTGCCAGTTGATCCAGTCCAGCACGCGGCCGTGCGCATCGAGAGACAGTAGGCGAAGCGTGGGGAGTCGTTGGATCGCAGTGACAGCGCTGCCCGCGTCCGGGGCAGAGCTGCCTCCGGGGACGATCACATCACGAATGTGCGTGTCTGTCTCCATCGGAAGAACAGCTTATACCCGATCGTTGACAGTTTGTGTATCGCAGCGAACGGACGGCGCTGAAGCGTGTGTGCTCAGGTAAGGTGTAGCTTAAGAGGGCGTCCTCACATGGCCGGCATCGATCCGGCCCATCGCCTCGCATGACGCGCCTCGCATGCTGTCAGAAGCGCGCTTGCGCTCCTACAAGGTTCGTGGGTCGCAGAGAGCCTCAGCCTTCGCCGAACAATTCCGCTTCCAGCGTCATCAACGGTGCGGCGCCGCTGCGGATGGTGGCTGCATGCGTCAGCGTGCGCGGCAGGATGCGGGCGAAGTAGAAGCGTGCGGTCTCGCGCTTGGCACGCTTGAAGTCCTCGCCATGCGCCGACGCATCGGCCGCGGCCACGCTGCGTGCCCACCAGTACGCCAGCACTACATAGCCCGAATAAAACAAGTAGTCGTAGCTCGCAGCGCCGAGTTCGTCCGGGTTGCGCGCGGCGCGGTCGAGCACATCGCGGGTCAGCATCGCCCACTCGCTGCACTTGTCGCGCAGCGGCTTGATGAACTCGGCCAGCGCCGCGTTGCCGTCCTGTGCCTTGGCGAAGGTTTCCACATCGGCCAGGAACAGCTTCAGCCCGGCGGCCTGGCTGGCGGCGGTCTTGCGGCCGATCAGGTCCAGCGCCTGGATGCTGGTGGTGCCTTCGTAGATGGTGGTGATGCGCGCATCGCGGGCCAATTGCTCCATGCCGTATTCGCGGATGTAGCCGTGGCCGCCGAAGCACTGCAGCGCGTGGTAGGTGTTCTCGATCGACCACTCGGTCTGGCAGGCCTTGGAGATCGGGGTGAGGAAGCTCACCAGCGTCTCGGCATCGGTGCGTTCTTGTTCGGTTCCGCCGCGGTGAGCCACGTCCACTAGGCTGGCCGCGTGCAGCGCCAGCAGGCGGCTGCCTTCGGTCAGCGACTTGATGGTCAGCAGCATGCGGCGCACGTCCGGGTGCACGATGATCGGGTCGGCCGGCTTGTCCGGGAACTTGGCGCCGCTGAGTGCGCGCGACTGCAGGCGTTCGCGGCTGTAGCGCAGCGCATTCTGATAGGCGCGCTCAGATAGCCCGATGCCTTGCAAGCCCACGCCCAGGCGTGCGGTATTCATCATCGTAAACATGGCCTGCAGGCCCTTGTGCGGCTGACCCACCAGATAGCCTTGCGCACCCTCGAAATTCATCACGCAGGTCACCGAACCCTTGATGCCCATCTTGTGCTCGACGGAGCCGCAATGCAGCGCGTTGCGTTCGCCCACGGTGCCGTCGCGGTCCACCTTGAACTTGGGAGTGACGAACAACGAGATGCCCTTGGCGCCGGCCGGTGCGTCCGGCAGCTTGGCCAGCACCAGGTGCACGATGTTGTCGGTGAGGTCGTGCTCGCCGGCGGTGATGAAGATATTGGTGCCGGTGATGGCATAGCTGCCATCGGCATTGGGTTCGGCGCGGGTCTTGAGCAGGCCCAGGTCGGTGCCGCAATGCGGTTCGGTCAGGCACATGGTGCCGGTCCAGCGGCCGTCGATCAGCGGCTTGAGGAAGACGTCCTGCTGCCAGGCTTCACCGTGCTGACGCAGCGCTTCCATCGCGCCATGCGAGAGCAGCGGGAAGTTGCCCCAGGCCAGATTGGCGGCATTGATCATCTCGCTCAGCGGCACGCCCAGTGTGTGCGGCATGCCCTGGCCGCCGAATTGCGGCTCGGCGGTGAGCCCGTTCCAGCCGCCTTCCACGAACTGCTCGTAGGCAGCGCGGAAGCCAGGCGGGGTGGTGACTGCATGGGTGCTCTTGTCGAATGCGCAGCCGATCTCGTCGCCCACGCTGTTGAGCGGCGCCAGCACCTGCGAGGTGAAGCGGCCAGCTTCTTCGAGCACGGCATCGATGATGTCGGTGCTGGCATCGGCATAGCCGAGCCGGGCGAACAAGGCTTGCGCGCCGAGCACATCGTGCAGGGCGAAGCGGAAATCGGTCAGCGGGGCGGTATAGCTGCTCATGCGGGATACTTGAAGCGGGTGCGGGAAGGCGTGCGCGTCAGCGCAGCACGCCGTTGAGGCCGGGGGCCGGGCTGAGCGTGTTGCGCGATTCCACAGTGAAATCGCGCTGCTTCTTGTCTTGCGGGGTCGCCCAGACGGTGCCCTTGAGCATGTACGGAAACGAGCGGCCGCCAGCCAACACATCGGCCACGGTGATGCGGCCCAGCGAGGTGGGTTGGACGGTGACGGTGACCACGTCGGCGGTTTCCGGGCCGATCGACATGCCGACGGTCTGATCGAGCTTGCCGGCCAACTGATCGCCGGCAGAGATTTCCAGCGCCACGCGTTCAAACTGCATCGGGATGCTGCTGTAGTTCTGCAGGCGCAGGTCGACCGACCAGGAGCCGTCGGCACGCACGGTCAGTTGCTGGATGCTGGCAGCCGGCTCGGACACCCGGCGCACCGCGCCGCTGCAGGCGCTCAGCAGCAGCCCGCAGGCCAGCGACACAAGAAGAAGGCGATAGGCACGACGCATGTACTCGGGTCCTTGGCGGAATGAGGCGGCGCCAAGAATACTACGCAGTACGGTCGCTGCTACTGAGCGCGCGCGGCGTCGGTGGCGGCGCAGCGGGCTGGGGCGCGGGCGAGCCTCACAACAACGGCGCGGCCACGATCAACGGCGACAGGTCGTAGCCCATTTTGGTGGCCTGCGCCTTGAGCCGTTCGAACTGTGTGCGCTGCATCTGTGGCGAGCGCGACAGGATCCACAGGTACTTGCGATCCGGCTCGCCGACCACCGCCCATTGGTAATCCGGGTCGAGCGCGATCACCCAGTAGTCGGCCCACACCAGCGGCAACCAGCCCAGCCATTCCGGGGCGAAGCGCACCTGCAACTGCCCGGGCTGGCCCTGGACCGGGCGCGCCACGCCGTCGGCTTGGGTCAGGCTGCCATCGGCGGTGCGGCAGCCGTTACGCACGCCGATCAAGCCATCGTCGCGCAATGTATAGCTGGCGGTGATGTCGCTGCGGCATTTCTTCTGGAACGACACTGGCAGGTGCGCAATCTCGTGCCACTGGCCGGCGTAGCGCGAGATGTCCAGTTGCGGCACCGCACGCACCGACTGTTGCGCAAACGCTGTCAGCGGCAGCAGGGCGACGAACGACAACAGCAGGCGGGGCAGGCGCATGACAATCTCCGGTGGACGCGTGCAGGCTAGGCCATGCACCCGGCCGCGCGGCGTGAACCGGTGCAAGAAACGCCGGCGCCGACAGCCGCAGGCAACAAACGTGGTCAGAGCGCTTGCCCAAACTGCGCCTGCTCGCTATAGTGCGCGTCCTCGCAACGCAGGCACCGTGTTGCAGGTAAGTGGCCGAGTAGCTCAGTTGGTAGAGCAGGGGATTGAAAATCCCCGTGTCGGCGGTTCGATTCCGTCCTCGGCCACCATATCGAAGTAGTGCAGCGCAGGCATTTCGCCACTTCTGCGCGCTGCCGATCCCAACGCCTTCAACTGATTCAATCCGATGTTGCACAAGTTGCGAAACTCGCTGGCCTGAATGCGTCTATCGCCTGGTGTTCCGGCGACAAAGCGGTTGTCGGAGCTGATGGTCACCGCTGCCGTGGCCGCCAAGCACGTAAGGGTGACCGTCTTTCAAGACCGTAACGTACGAGTACTTGAAGTTCGCGTAGCCGGCGTCATCATCACGGCCCAAGAAACAGCGACCGCCCAGCGCAACGATCAGCTACGCGTAATGTTCCGTGCCCATGAGGTGACTCACCCATCGCGCAGCCGCTAACTGGCGCGTGATTGGGGGCATCAGGCATGCCTAGGTGTCTGGGTGCGCATACTCGTTTAGGCGATGCAATCGATTTCCACGCAGTCTTCAAATGCACGTGGCGATACTGCGCGCATGACGCACAAGACACTCCGACGCACCTTGATCCACGGCTACTGCGGTGAATTTCGCGTGGAGACCCTGGAAAGCCAGGCGCCTGGCGCGACACAGTGGCTCTCGACCGCGTTCGTCTACCACCGAGACCGCGCCGCACCCGTCGCCACGATCGAGGGTGCGGGGCAGGGCGAATACCGCGGCGATGCACGCGAGCAGGCGCTGCGCGTGGGCTCCTGTTTAGCTGAGTTTCTGAACCCCAAGGAATACCGCAGCTGCGAGCTGAAACGCAGCTGACGACTCGCTAGCTTTACGCTGCTGCAATGACGTAGCTAAATGGCAGTGGAAGATGACGGCGCGAGCGTCGGCCGCCTCGCAATTTATGGCGACCTACGCATGCATTGCATGCGCTGCACTGGGCGAGATGCCGGATGCACTCTTGTGCGTGGCCTCAGCGACAATCGCTTGCGCGGATGTGTTTCCAGACGCTTGCACACGTCCTGTTGTCATCATGCACGACGTTGCCGGGCGCGGCCTTCAGTTTTCGTGTGGCGTTTAAAAAGCGCTTCCGGAAGAGTGGAAGCTCCCGGAAGCGCTGTGGTAGTTGCAGCGTTGCGCTGCTCAGCGGTTGTTGCCGCCACCGCTTGCCTGGCCGCCTTTCTTGCCGGCTTCGCGGGCTTCTTCCGAGCTGAACTCGTGGGCGTTGCCGCTTTCGTGAGCTGCCTTGCCGCCCTTGGAGGCGATTTCGCGCTGCTTGTCTTCGTCCATCGAAGCAAAGCCGCGGTTGCTGGTGCCACTCTTGTTGTCGTTTTGATTTGCCATTGCAGATCTCGTTTTGTTTGTTGGGGAATGCACCATTGGACGCCGTGGTGCGAGGCCAGCATCGCCGTGGACGCATCAATCGGACGTGGGCATTTCGGCAGCCACGTGTGAGCCGGCAAGCGGGCTTGACGATCGGTCTTCACCGTCAAAAAACGTGTTGCCGCGAAGGAATGCTGCAAACGCTCGACAGTATGTGGATGCATCCAAGCGTGTGTGCTGCAGGGCACGCGGCGGTGGTGCGATGACACGGCCCTGCACGTTGCAGGCGCATGCCGTCGCACCGCTGCAGTAAGGCTGGCTATGCTGGCAGGCTCAACGCAGAACAGGACATGGTGATGACGACACAATGCGGTAGGTGGGCAACAGCGATGGCCATTGCGGCAGCCGTGGCTATGCCAGCTGACGCCACCACGTTGCCTGCGGGCGCCGCCAAATTACTGCCTGCCGGGCAGTCGGTGATGAGTATCGCCAGCGCAGATCTAACAGGCGATGGTCGGCAGGATTACGTGGTTGCGTTGCGCGCAGCTGACGAAAGTACATCTGATGCGCTGCGGTCCAGCGGGCGCGCTGCACCTGCACGCACCTTGCTGGTGTTGGTCGCCAATGCAGATGGCGGCTTTGTCGAAGCCGGGCGGAATACGCAGGTGATCTTCAAGGCCGACGAGGGCGGTCAGTGCGATCCTTTTTCGGATGGCGACCAAGGCCTAGTCGCGAAGGGTGCCTATTTCACCGTGCAAAATGGCGTGGCATGCGGCCAGCACTGGACCGACTACATCACCTTTCGCTACGACCGCAGCCGCCGCGCGTTCGTGTTCCACAAGCGTGTGATCGAAGCATGGGAAATGAACACCCGGGACACGCCCGATGTCGATGCGCTGCGGCTGAGTGAGCACAAGGAAATCGCCGCCGATCCGCGCAAGCCGGTACTGCTGTCTGCGTACACGCCTGCGCCATGATGACGCCGCTGCGCGATCAGCTGCCTGCCGGCCACCAGTTGTCCATGTTGCGCCGGTAGACGAACAGGCGCGGTGCCTTGGCCACCTGCGCCGAGGCCTGGCGTTCGCCGGCGGTCAACGAGAAGCCGATGTCGGCCAGCATGCGCGATAGCGCGTTGGCGTTACCGCGGCCGGGGTCGCTGATGACGATCTCGCAGGACGGTTTGGCCAGCGCTGGGATCAACTTGGCCAGCATGGTGGCGTGGCGTGTTTCATAGAGCACGTCGCTGGCGATGATCATGTCGAACTGGCCCATGTTCGGCGCGCCGGCGTCCCAGTCGAGACGGCGATACGGCACCGATTCCAGCGCATTGAGCGCAGCGTTGTAGGCCAGGAACACTTCTGCCAACGGGTGGTGGTCGCTGGCCACCACATCGGCGCCGCGTCTGCGCAACACCAGGCTCGCCAGGCCCAGGCCGCAGCCAAGCTCAAGAATGCGCTTGCCCTCGATCGGGCGCGTGGCCATGGCCTCAGCCAACAGCTGGCCAGCGGGCCAGACTTGGCCGAACAGGCTCCATTGCGCGGATGAGATGCCGGCTTTGGCGGCTGTCTCGTCAGGGTCGGCGTATTGCTGTTTGTCGGCCAGCGCCCGGATGACGTAGGTCAGCTGCCCGAAAGTCAGCTCGTGGATCTGGGTTTGGTAGCCCGGCATGGTGACATCGCATTGTCGCCAGACGACAGGCGCTGGCGTGAAAAGAACGCGCGCTGGCTCAGCCGGAACCGACCGTCAAGCGCAAGAGCTGCGTACTGCCCGCGCATGCTACGGCAAAACCAGGTGCATGCACGCTTGCGCACGCAGCGCGCGCGTGGCTTTCAGCACGCATTTCAGGGCGATGGCGCGACGCTGCGGGCCTGCAGCTCAGAGGGGATCCGCACCTGTGGCGCCGATGTTGGGCAAGCGCACATGCATCTGACGCGGCCTGGCCGGCGCAGTCAGCAGCGAACGATGTCCTAGCAGCCAATTTGGGTTGGACTAGCGAGCGCTCCCGTACGGGAAAGGCTCATGGATGTGACGAATCGCATCACCGGACCCAACTAGACTGTGGCTACGGGAATGGCCCTGCGGAGAACATCACTTGAACGATCCCGGTCACGGCGAGCTACGGGCGCCTCACCTCAGCGAATCTCGCAGCCTGCCTGTCGAGAAGCATCGCTCGGACATCTTTTTTGCCGCGGTGGAAACCACGCGTATGCCGATGACGGTGACCGACCCGCATCTTCCGGATAACCCCATCGTGTTCGCCAACCGCGCGTTCCTGGAGATGACCGGCTATTCGGCCGATGAAGTCATCGGCAACAACTGCCGCTTCCTGCAGGGGCCGGAGACCGACCCGGCCAGTATCAGCGATCTGCGCGAATCCATCGAAACCCGCAGCGAATTCGCCACCGAGGTTCTCAATTACCGCAAGGATGGCTCGTCGTTCTGGAATGCCTTGTTCGTCTCGCCGGTGTTCGATGACAAGGGCAACCTGGTGTATTTCTTCGGTTCGCAGCTGGATGTGAGCAGACGCCGCGATGCCGAAGATGCGTTGCGTCAAGCGCAGAAAATGGAAGCGCTGGGCCAGCTCACCGGCGGCATTGCGCACGATTTCAATAATTTGCTGCAGGTGATGTCCGGACATCTGGAAGTGATTCAGATGATGGCCAGCGCCGGCGGCGGCAACAAAGCCGAGCGCATCGCCTTCAGTGCCGAACATGCGGCGGCGGCCGCTGCAAAAGCGGCGACATTGACCCAGCAATTGCTGGCGTTTTCGCGCAAGCAAAAATTGCGCGGTCGGGTGGTCAACCTCAACGGGTTGGTCGCTGGCATGAACAATATGGCCGAGCGCGCGCTGGGCGGCGGCATTACCTTGCGCCAGTCGCTGGAAGACGGGCTGTGGAATTGCCAGATCGACACCACCCAGGCAGAAGTGGCGCTGTTGAACGTGTTGATCAACGCACGCGACGCGATGGCGCATGCCGAGCGCAAGGAAGTGACCGTGCAGACCCAGAACGTGGAGGTCACCAGTCACGATCTGGCGATGTATCACCAGTTGGCGCCCGGCCGTTATGTCAGCATTGCGGTGAGCGACACCGGCTCGGGCATGCCGCCGGAAGTGGTCAGCCGGGTGATGGAGCCGTTCTTTACTACCAAGGACGAAGGGCAGGGCACCGGCCTGGGTTTGTCCATGGTGTACGGCTTCGTCAAGCAGTCTGGCGGTACCGTGCGCATCTATAGCGAGGTGGGCGAGGGCACCACGGTGCGGCTGTATTTCCCCGCATCCAGCGAATTCGAAAACGACTTGCAGGCAGCCAAAAGCCGCTCGATCGACAAGGGCGGCAGCGAAACCATCCTGGTGGTGGAAGACAAGCAGGACGTGGCGGTGGTGGCGCGGATGTTTCTGGAAAATGCCGGTTATCGCATCTTGTCGGCGTCGAGCGGACGCGAGGCGGTCGAGGTATTGGAAAAGAACCCGGAGGTGGATGCGCTGTTCACCGACCTGATCATGCCCGGCGGCATGAACGGTGTGATGCTCGCCCGTGAAGCACGCCGCATGTTGCCGAAGATCAAGATCCTGCTCACCACCGGCTATGCCGACGCCAGTATCCAGCGCACCGATGTGGGCGGCGCCGAGTTCGATGTGGTCAACAAGCCCTACACGCAGAAGGAATTGCTCAAGCGCATCCGCATGCTGCTGGATGGGCCGACGGGTGTGGGCTGAGACGTTGGGATAAGACTGCGATGCCGCTGCTGCAGGCGGCATCGCATGGCGACTGGTGTTGGATTTTTAGATTGTTTCAGTCCGCCAACTCTGCGTATGCATCAGCAATAGACAGTGAAGGATGTGATCGCGGCGACATCGTCAGCGGCCCCCGATGCGCCAGGCAGTGGAGGCCGCCGCGTATTCGCCGTCCGATGGATCACATACCAATGCCCGGCGCGTTGGCAAAGCCACCAAAGCAATCAAAGCAATCAAAGCCAAGCGGGCCATCGTGCGCCGACGATGACTCCAATACGGCGTTCGACGGTCTGACCATGGCAGGTCATCCGCGCGACGGGTTGCAGGAACTGCTGGTTAGCTCCTCATGCGCAAAAAGCGTCCGGGCCGCAAGCTATAGGTGCAAATCTCAACTCCCCAATCCCGAATCCCGGACCTCAACCTACTCCTCGCCAAGCGGTGCCACATACCCCTCGGGCTTGTCGGCATTGCGCTCGAACAGAAACTTCTGCAGCTCGGCTTCGAGAAACGCGCGGTGTTTGGGGTCGCGTGGCGACAGCCGGTTTTCGTTGATCAGCATGGTCTGATGTGCCAGCCACGCTTGCCAGGCGGTCTTGCCGATCTGCGCAAAGATGCGCTGGCCGAGTTCGCCTGGATACGGCACGAAATCCAGCCCTTCGGCATCGCTTTGCTGGTATTGGCAGAACACGGTACGGGACATGCGGATTCCTTATGGGAGACGCGCTTATAACGCGTCGAGCAACTTGCGGATCGGCGCCGGCAGGCCCAGCGATGCGAGATCGGCAGGCGCCACCCAGCGTAGATCGTCATTGTCGCGTACCGTGGCACGCAGCGCGACCTTACGCAGGCGCAAGGGCTGCAGATGCAGGCGGTAATGGCTGAAGGTGTGCACGATCAACGACATCTCGTCGGCACGCTCGTAGTCGCCGTCGATATGCGCGGCGAACCAGGCGCGCATGCCGCTATCGGTCTCGGCCTGCGGCAGCGTCCATAGCGAGGCCCAGATGCCGGTCGGCGGGCGACGCTGCAGCAAGATGTGGCCCTGGGCATTCTGCAGCAGCAGTGCGATGGCTTCGCGTTCGGGCAACTGCTTGCCAGGTTTGGGCGTAGGCAGTGCTTCGACCAGGCCATCGCGGCGTGCGCTGCAATCGTTCTGCAGTGGGCACAACACGCATGCGGGTTTGGCGCGCGTGCACAGGGTGGCGCCAAAATCCATTTGCGCCTGGGTGTAGTCGGCCAAGCGGCCAGCCGGGACGTGCGCGACATGCGTGGTGGCCAGTTGCCATAGCTGTTTTTCGATCACCGGCAGGCCGGGATAGCCGGCGATGCCGTGGAAGCGCGTGAGCACGCGTTTGACGTTGCCGTCCATGATGGCAAAGGGATCATTCCAGGCCTGGCTCAGGATGGCGCCCGCAGTGCTGCGTCCGATGCCTGGCAGCGCGAGCAATGCATCGAAGTTGCGTGGCAATTCGCCACCATGCAGGGTGACACATTGTGTGGCAGCGGCATGCAGATTGCGTGCGCGGGCGTAGTAGCCCAGCCCGGCCCAGTGCGCCATCACGGTGTCGTTGTCGGCTGCCGCCAGATCCGCCAGCGCAGGGAAGCGCGCCACGAACTTGTTGAAGTATGGAATGACTACGGCAACCTGGGTCTGTTGCAGCATGATTTCCGACAGCCACACCCGATACGGCGCGCGCGGGTGCTGCCAGGGCAGATCGTGACGGCCGTGGCCGTCGAACCAGTGCAGCAGACGGTCGACGAAGGCGTCAGCGGACGGTGTGGTGCGGTTGGCTGACATGAGCTCTGGTGGCGTTGGGGCGTGGCTGCGGGACGCAGGTTGGAGGTGTTGCGCGGGTCCTGCATGGCGTTTATTCACCGCAGCGGGAACATAAGGCCGACCAGGCACGTTCGCAGAAAAATCCTTCATCGCCAGGCCAATGCGATACGGCCGGCGCGTGGTGGTAAACCACCGCAGCATCGGCGCGGGACTGCTTTGGTAATGCTGCAGGCATGGGTGGAGCAAACTCCAGCTCGCGTCTTGCCTGCGACCAAGCGTGCGACACCTGCCGCACCGTGCAACCTGCCCGTCGCGCCTGCGCGCACAGCGGCTGCAGGTGCGTGCAGGCATCTTCCAATCAACCGCCCAATGCTTCCGGCAGCAGCGCGTCGACGAAGGCGACCGGGTCGAATACGCGCAGATCTTCCGGGCGCTCGCCAATGCCGGCAAAGCGGATCGGAATATTGAACTCGCGCGCCAGTGCGAACACCACGCCGCCCTTGGCGGTGCCATCGAGCTTGGTCACGACCAGACCGGTGACACCAACTGCAGCATGGAACTGGCGCAGCTGGGAAATGGCGTTCTGGCCGGTGGTGCCGTCGATGACCATCAACACTTCGTGCGGCGCGGCGGCATCGATCTTGCCAAGCACGCGGCGGATCTTGCCCAGCTCGTTCATCAGCCCGGTCTGGGTGTGCAGGCGCCCGGCGGTGTCGGCGATCAACACATCGGTGCCGCGTGCCTTGGCTGCCTGCAACGCGTCGAACGCCACCGACGCAGCATCGGCGTTCTGCCCTTGCGCGATCACAGACACGCCGTTGCGATCACCCCAAGCCTGCAACTGCGCCACGGCAGCGGCACGGAAGGTGTCGCCGGCGGCTAGCATCAGGCTGTTGCCTTCGTCCTTGAAACGCTTGGCGAGCTTGCCGATGGTGGTGGTCTTGCCAACGCCGTTGACGCCGACGGTGAGCACCACGAACGGCTTCACCGAGCGGTCGATGACCAGTGGCTTGGAGACAGGCTGCAGCAGTGCGATGAGATCGGCGCGCAGTGCCTTGAACATTGCCTGCGCATCGACGAATTCGCGCGACTTCATGCGCTTGCGCAGGCCTTCGATCAATGCGGTGGTAGCGCCGATGCCGACGTCGGCGGTGATCAGCGCAGTTTCGATTTCATCCAGTAGATCGTCGTCGAGCTTGGGGTTGCGCGAGAACAGGCCGCCGAAGCTGCGTGCAAAGGTGCTGTTGCGCAGGCGCTCGCGCCAGCCGGTTTTGCCTGCCGGCGCAGCAGGGAGGGCGTCGCGCTGGCCGACGATGCTGTCGCTGTCCTGCGTGGTCGGCAGCGGTGCGCTGACGATGGCCGGCGCGGTGACTGTCGGCGCAGCAGTTGCCGGAGTGGCAGCAATGGGAGCTGCGGCAACTGGTGGAGCGATAGGTGCAGGCGCTGCAACCGGGGGAGCGACGACTGGCGGCGTAGCAACCGGCGCTGCGACCACGGCAGGCGCTGCGCTTTGCGGCGGCGTTGCCGGTTGCGCGGGCGCAGCGTCAGGTAGCGTCGGTGTGGTCTGCGGCTGCATCACCACCGGTGGCACCACGACGGTGACTGGTGTGCTTGGCGCACTAGCGGGAATCGGATCTGGCAGCGCCTGCAATGCGGTCGGCGCAGGCGCCGCCGGGGCCACAGGGGTGCTCGTAACGGCCGCAATGCTCTGCGCTTGACCAGTGCGTGCAGCGATCTCCTGCGCAAGCTGGTCGGCGGGCGTGGCGGCAGGCGGCGCAGCGACAGGGGCTGCAGGTTCGGTACGCGGCGCAGCAGGAGTGGCTGGAGCGATAACCGGCGCTGCGGCTGTGTCTATCGCTGGTTGGGCATTCGGCATCGCCTCAACCGGCGAGGCCGGCGTGGCGGCAGACGGCGCGGTGGGAAATGCAGCTGCCAGTTCTTCCAGGCTGTAGCGCGAGGTACGCGAACTGTCGGGCGTGGTTGGCTTGTTACGGCGAAAAAAGCTGGCCATTGGCAACGCAGTAGGGGAAACCGGAAATTCTATCATCCGGGCCTTGTGGCGCCTTGACGCGCCCTTCAGCGCAACACGCTGTGTGAGCGCATCGCATGTACCGCGACGGCCGCTTGTGTGGCGACTCAGCTGCGCTCGCCAACACGAGGCAAATCCTGCCGAATTCGGCATTTGTGCCGGCTATGTGTCAATGCGAACTTCTGTCCTTATAACTGACCTTTCAGTGCACGGTAATCGCGTGGCGTCATGCCGACGGTGGCCTTGAACTGACGCGCAAAGGCGCTCTGGTCGGCAAAGCCGCAGCGTTGCCCGATGCTGGCGATGCTGTCGTCGCCGTACAACAGCCGCATCGCTGATTCGATACGCAATTTGGTCAACAGTTGCTGCGGGGTGACCTGAAAGACGCGGCGGAAGTGGCGTTCCAACTGCGCCACCGACAGCCCGGCCAGGTCTGCAAGGCTTTGCACGCGCAGGTTGTCGCCGAAGTTGGCCTGCATGTGTTCCATCACCTGGCTCAAGCGTTCGTAAGCGGAGTGACGGCTATCGGGCTGGCCCAGATCGCGCGAGATACCAACCACGCCGATCACCTCATTGGCCTCGCACAGCGGGCGTTTGAACGTCAGGCACCAGCCCGGCAGGCGATTGGGATACAGATGCACCTCGAGCTGGTTGTCGATGAGCTCGCCACACAGCACGCGGCGGTCCTGCATCATGTAGCTGCCGCCCAGCGGCAAGGGGAAGACTTCCAGCGGTGAACGGCCGATGATCTCGCTGCGCAGCTTACGTCCCAGCCGGCGCACCAGGGTCAGGTTGCAGTGGGTGTAGCGGCCCTCACTGTCCTTGATGAAGAACACCACATCCGGCAGTGCGTCGAACAGCGTCTGCATTTCCAGGGCGGGTAGGTTGAGATCCATCAGGGTCATGGTAGCGGTCACGATTAGACGGTTGCACGAATGTGCAACCCAGCAATGATCCTAGCGCAAACGCGCGGCTGTGATTGGGGTTGGCGATTGTGCAGATTTCCGCATTTTCACTTCGCATTGGGCGCTAGTCGTCCGCAGGCTGGCAGTGGGAGCATGAGCCATGCACACCATCGACGTCATCGACTCCCATACGGCCGGCGAGCCCACCCGCGTGGTCCTCTCCGGTTTCCCCGATCTGGGCGATGGCGACCTGGCGCAATGCCGCGAGCGTTTCCGCAGCGAGTTCGACCAGTGGCGCAGCGCCATCGCCTGCGAACCGCGTGGGTCGGACACCATGGTGGGCGCCCTGTTGCTGCCGCCGCGCGAGCCGGGTGCCTGCACCGGGGCGATCTTCTTCAATAACGTGGGCTACCTGGGCATGTGCGGGCACGGCACCATCGGCGTGGTACGCACGCTTGCCGAACTGGGGCGCATCGCGCCGGGCCAGCACCGGATCGAGACGCCGGTGGGCACGGTGGGCGTGGAGCTGGCCGACGACGGCACGGTGTCGGTGGACAATGTCGAGAGCTATCGCTTTGCCAGCGGCGTGGAGGTCGAGGTGCCGGGGCATGGTCAGGTGCGTGGCGACGTGGCCTGGGGCGGCAACTGGTTCTTCATCACCGAGCAGGCGCCATGTGCACTGGATCTGGCGCATCAACGCGAGTTGACTACCTACACCGAAGCGATTCGGCTGGCCCTGGAAGCGGCCGGTATCACGGGCGAAGCCGGTGGCGAGATCG
This sequence comes from Xanthomonas vasicola, assembly GCF_000772705.2. Classification (GTDB taxonomy): domain Bacteria; phylum Pseudomonadota; class Gammaproteobacteria; order Xanthomonadales; family Xanthomonadaceae; genus Xanthomonas; species Xanthomonas vasicola. The sequence continues at coordinate 43,012 of NZ_JSBW02000037.1, read as the reverse complement.
ACCATATCGAAGTCAATAGCGCCGCGCCCGATGGCAGCGGTGTGGCGCGCAATTTCGTGCTGTGCCCTGGCTTGGCCTACGACCGCTCGCCGTGCGGTACCGGCACCAGCGCCAAGCTGGCGTGTCTGGCGGCCGACGGCAAGCTGGCCGAAGGCGAGCGCTGGGTGCAGCAGGGGATTCTGGGCAGCGCCTTCGAAGGCAGTTATCGCGTGAGCGGGCGCGGCATTGCGCCGCGCATCAGCGGGCAGGCCTTCATCACTGCGCGCTCGCAATTGGTGATCGACCCGGCCGATCCGTTCGCCTGGGGCATCGTGGCCTGATGGATGTCGTGCGGCCCGCGCCGGTGGTTGCGTCGGCCACGTCGTCGGCCGATGCGGTGTCTGCTGCAATAGCGGAGACGTCTGCGGCGCTGTCTGCGTCGACATCGGCACCTGGACTGGGCGGCGACTGCGAATCCGTTTCGGCAACGTCTGCCGCTTCCACGCGGCGCAGTTACGACCTGATCGTGATCGGCGCCGGCATCGTGGGCGCCGCCTGCGCCGAAGCCGCGGCGGGCGAGGGATTGCGCGTGGCGATCGTCGAGCCGGGACCGATCGGCGGCGGCTCCACCGCAGCGGCGATGGGGCACCTAGTGGCGATGGACGACGACCCGGCCGAGCTGGCGTTGTCGGCGTATTCGCTGCGGTTGTGGGAGCGCTTCGCCACGCTGAGCGAAGCCGAATTCAGCCGCTGCGGCACGCTGTGGGTGGCCCGCGACGCGCGCGAATTGGCGGCGGTGCCGGCCAAGATCGCGCGCCTGGCAACGGCCGGCCTGCATGCCGAAGCGATCGATGCAGCGCAGCTGTATGCGCTGGAACCACAGTTGGTACTCGGCTTGGCTGGCGGCATGCGCGTGCCTGATGAAGCTGTGGTGTATCCGCCGCGGGTGGCGCGCCATTTGGTGAGTTTGGCCTGTAGGTCCGGCGCCCGGCTGTTTGCCGGACGTCGCGTGGCGCAGTTGCAGGCGCATGCGGTGCGCCTGGACGATGGGCAGGTGCTCTCGGGCCCGGTGTTGGTCGCCAGCGGTGTGGCCTTGCCGCAGTTGCTGCCTGAGCTGGCATTGCGCCCGCGCAAAGGCCACTTAGTCATCACCGACCGGCACCCGGGGTTGATTCAGCATCAGCTACTGGAACTCGGTTACGCCGATTCGGCGCATGGTGCCGACGACACCAGCGTGGCCTTCAATGTGCAGCCGCGGCCAACCGGGCAGATTCTGATCGGCTCGTCGCGCCAGTTCGGCGAGCACGATCGTGCACTGTCGATGCCGGTGCTGCAGCAGATGTTGCAACGCGCGTTCGCGTATTTGCCGGTGCTGCGCGAGTTGCAGGCGATCCGCGTGTGGACCGGGTTGCGTCCCGCCACGCCGGACGGGCGCCCGTATTTAGGGGCTGTGCCCGGCCGGCGCGATGTGTGGGTGGCCGCAGGCCACGAGGGGCTAGGGGTCACCACGGCGCTGGGGAGCGCACGGGTGATCGTGGATAGTCTGCTCGGGCGGACCCCGGCCATCGACCCGGCGCCGTATGCACCGGCGCGTGCCGTGCAAGGTGCGCCCGCATGAGCGCGACCGTGCGTCTGCATGTGGATGCGCAGTTGGTCGACGTGCCGGCCGGTGCCAGCGTGGCGGCTGCCGTGGCGCAGGCTACGCTGCGGTTCCGCGAATCCAGCGGCGGGCAACCGCGCGCGCCGTTATGCGGCATGGGCGTGTGTTTCGAATGTCGCGTGCGCATTGATGGCGTCGGTCAGCAACGCGCGTGCCTGGTGGATGCGCGCGATGGCATGCAGGTGCGAACCGGTGGCTGAGCGTGTGCTGCATTTCGACGTGTTGGTGATCGGCGCCGGCCCCGCCGGGCTGGCGGCGGCGCAGGCGGCGGCCAGCCAAGGCGTGCGCGTGGGCGTGGTGGACATGCAGCCGCGTGCTGGCGGGCAGGTATGGCGCCGCGACATGCACCATGGCGCGCCGGCCGATGCGCGCGCACTGCTGCAGCAAGTGGCGGGCAATGCAGCAATTACGGTGCTGACGCGCACGCAAATTTTGCTGGCGCAACCGGGCTGGCTATTGGCCGATGGCCCGGACGGCACGCTGCAACTGCACTACGCCGCGTTGGTGCTGGCCACCGGTGCGCGCGAATTGCTGCTGCCGTTTCCAGGCTGGACTCTGCCCGGCGTCACCGGTGCCGGCGCGGCGCAGGCGCTGGCCAAGCAGGGTTGGCCGCTTGCCGGCAAGCGTGTGCTGGTGGCTGGGAGCGGCCCCTTGCTGTTGGCCAGTGCGGCCACGTTGCAACGGCATGGCGCGCAGGTGCTCGGCATCCACGAACAAACCTCGGCAGCGGCGTTGCGCAAGTTCGCGCTGCAATTGTGGCGCTGGCCGAGTAAAGCCGCGCAGGCCGCGGCGTTGCGCCTGCAGCTGCATGCAGTGGCGTATCGCGCCGGCAGCGTTGTGGTTGCCGCGCATGGCGACACGCAGCTGCGCGAAGTCGAACTCGAAGGGCCCACCGGCCGCACGCGTGTTGCCTGCGATCAATTGGCGGTGGGCTATGGCCTGGTGCCCAACACCGAGCTTGCGCAATTGCTGGGTTGCCAGCTGCAGGCATACGGCGCGCACCAGCAGGTGCAGGTAGATGCGTTGCTGCGTACCAGCGTCACCCAGATATTTGCCGCCGGCGAAGCCTGCGGCATCGGCGGGCGCGATTGCGCATTGATTGAAGGTGCGATGGCCGGGTATATGGCCGCCGATGCCCCGGACGCTGCGCTGCGCCTGCAACCAAGGCGTCATGCGGCGCGTGCGTTTGCCGATCTGCTGCAGCAGCAATTCGCGCTGGATCCACGCATCCGCACGCTGGCACAACCGGACACGCTGATCTGCCGCTGCGAAGACGTGCCGCTGGGCGCGCTGGACAGCTTCAACGATGCACGCGATGCCAAGCTCGCGTCGCGCTGCGGCATGGGCGCCTGCCAGGGTCGCATCTGCGGGACTGCGCTGGCCGAACTGGGCCGTTGCCCGCCCGATCTTTCCACCGACGCCGGCCGCCGGCCGCCGTTGTTCCCGGTCCGCCTCGCGGCGCTGGCCGACTCGTTCACTTCCGACTCGCAAGGGAATCATCCATGAGCATTGCTGCGTTCTGGCACGGCGTGTTGCCAGCCATCACCACCCCGTTCACCGCTAACGGCGACATCGACCACGACTTCCTCGGCAAGCACGCCAACCAGTTGGTGGATGCCGGTTGCACCGCAATCGTGCCGCTGGGCTCGTTGGGCGAAGCGGCCACCTTGAGCGTGGAAGACAAGCTGGCGATCCTGCGCACGCTGGTGACCGCCTTGAACGGCCGCGTGCCGGTGGTGCCGGGTATCGCCAGCCTTGCCACCGGAGAAGCAGTCGCGCTAGCCAAAGCGGCCAAGGACATCGGCTGCGGCGGCTTGATGGTGCTGCCGCCGTACGTGTATTCCACCGATTGGCGCGAGATGGGCGCGCATGTGCGCGCGGTGATCGCCGCAACCGATCTGCCGGTGATCCTGTACAACAATCCGGTCGCCTACAAGACCGATTTCGGCCCGGCGCAGATCGCCGAGCTGGCTGCCGAATTCCCGAACCTGCAGGCAGTGAAGGAGTCCTCCGGCGACGTGCGCCGTTTCGCCGCGCTGCAGGAATTGCTGGGCGATCGCCTGGCGCTGCTGGTCGGCATGGACGATGCCATCGTCGAGGGTCTGAGCATGGGCGCCAAGGGCTGGATTGCCGGCCTGGTCAATGCGTATCCAAAAGAATCGGTACGCCTGTTCGAACTCGCCCGCGATGGCGGTTACCCGGCGGCCAAGGAGCTTTACCACTGGTTCCTGCCGCTGCTGCGTCTGGATACCGTGCCCACCTTCGTGCAGCTGATCAAATTGGTGCAGGCAAAAGTAGGCATGGGCAGCGAGCAGGTGCGTGCACCGCGCCTGGTGGTGGCTGGCGCCGAGCGCGATGCTGCGTTGAAGGTGATTGACCATGCCATCGCCACTGCGCCCAAGTTGTCTTGATGGCGCAATGACGCTGTCATCGCACGCTGTGCCTGCGGGTGAGCGCAGGATGCGGCCTGTGCCGATTCGCACCACGCGCCGTACCTATGCGTGGTGCGATGCGTCCGCCGCTGCGGATGTGGCACCCAGTGCTGCATCCGTATCACCTTTTTGGTCGGCCGCTGGCGCACAGTGCGCAGGCCCTGCATCCCTGTCATCGAAGGTGCCGCAATGAACGACACGAACCACTCCACTCCCGCGACCAAAGCAGAGATTCTGCTGGGTGGCCAATGGCAACCCAGCCGTGCCCCCACCGGCCGCTTCCGCGCCGCCAACCCGGCCACCGGTGAGCCGATCGGGCCGCATTTTCCGATCAGTGGTGCGGACGATGTGGAAGCGGCCGTCGTTGCGGCGCAGGCAGTGACAGCGGAACTCGCGGCCGCGCCGGTCGAGCGCATCGCGGCCTTTCTGGACCGCTACGCTGACGCACTGGATGCCGATGCCGACACCTTGGTTGCACTGGCGCATGCCGAGACGGCGTTGCCGGCGCCCACCCGCCTGCGCGGCAACGAACTGCCGCGCACCAGCGGGCAATTACGTCAGGCCGCAAACGCGGTACGTAGTTACAGCTGGACCCAGCCCATCATCGACAGCGCGGCAGATCTGCGTTCGCACCTGGCGCCGCTGGGCAAGCCGGTGTTGGTATTTGGCCCAAACAATTTCCCGTTCGCGTTCAATGCAATTGCCGGCAGCGACTTCGCCTCGGCGATTGCCGCGCGCAACCCGGTCATCGCCAAGGCGCATCCGCTGCATCCGGCCACCAGCCAGCGCATGGCGCAGCTGGCGCATCAGGCGCTGGTCGCGGCCGGTCTTCCTGCGGCGGCCGTGCAGCTGCTGTATCACTTCGACAATGCCATCGGTGTGCGTTTAGCAGGTGATGCGCGACTGGGCGCGATTGGCTTTACCGGCAGCCGTGCCGGTGGGCTGGCGCTGAAGGCAGCCGCAGACGCAGCGGGCGTGCCGTTCTATGCCGAGCTGTCCAGCGTCAACCCGGTGTTCCTGTTGCCCGGCGCGCTGGCCGAACGCGGCGATGCGCTTGCGCAGGAATTCTTCGCATCCTGCACGCTTGGCAGCGGCCAGTTCTGCACCAATCCCGGCGTGGTGGTTGTGCCGCACGGTGCGGCGGGCGATGCATTCGTGGCAGCCACCAAGGCGCATTTCGAAGCGGCCATGCCGATGGTGCTGTTCTCCGCCTCCGGCGTCCACGGTGTGCAACGTGGCGTGGCGGACCTGCGTGCTGCCGGTGCCAGCATGCTGGCCGGCGGTCACACCGGCGAGGATGGCTACCGCTATGCACCCACCTTGTTGAGCGTGGGTGCGCAGGCCTTCATTGCCAAGCCGCATGCGCTGCAGGCCGAAGCCTTCGGCCCGGTGAGCCTGTTGGTGCGCGCAGCCGATGTGGCGCAAATGGCCCAGGTTGCTGCTGCGTTCGAAGGCAATCTCACCGGTACGCTGTACCGCGCCGCCGACGGCACCGACGATGCGGCTTGGCAGGCCATCGCCCCGGTGCTGCGCGCGCGTGTAGGGCGCTTGATCAACAGCAAGATGCCGACCGGCGTGGCGGTGAGCGCAGCGCAGAATCATGGCGGCCCGTTTCCGAGCACCGGGCATCCGGGATTCACTGCGGTGGGCATGCCCGGCGCCATCCGCCGTTTTGCCGCCTTGCACAGTTACGACGCGGTGCCCGATGCGCTGTTGCCCGCCGAATTGCGCCAGCGCAATCCGGGTGGTGTGCAGCGTCTGGTTGATGGGCAATGGAGCACCGCCGATCTTGGAGCGGGCGCATGAGCAGCCAGATCGGCGGGCTGTCGCTGGAGCAGGCGCGCGCGCAACTGGCACCGTGGAACCAACGCGCCGCGCCGATCGCCGCAGACGAATACGAGCGCCGCATCGAGCGCGCGCGCAGTCTGATGCGTGCGCATGGCGTGGATGCGCTATTGATCGGCGCCGGCACGTCGCTGCGCTACTTCACCGGCGTGCCGTGGGGCGCGAGCGAACGTCTGGTGGCGTTGCTGCTGATGCTGGACGGCGACCCGGTGTTGATCTGCCCCGCATTTGAAGAAGGCTCGCTGGATGCGGTGCTGAAGATCCCGGTGGCCAAATACCTGTGGGAAGAACACGACGACCCATATGCGCTGGTGGTGCAGGCCATGGACGAGCGCCATGCGCATGCCTTGGCGCTGGACCCGGGCATTGCATTCGCCGTGCACACTGGTCTGCGTGCGCATCTGGGCAAAGCCATTCGCGATGCCGGCTCCATCATTGACGGCTGCCGCATGTGCAAGTCGCCGGCCGAGTTGGCATTGATGCAGCAGGCCTGCGACATGACCATGCTGGTGCAGCGGCTGGCCGCCGGCATCGCACACGAGGGCATCGGCACCGATCAAGTGGTGCGCTTCATTGATGAGGCGCATCGTGCGCTGGGCGCGGATAACGGCTCGACTTTCTGCATCGTGCAGTACGGCCATGCCACCGCGTTTCCGCATGGCATTCCCGGCGTGCAACACCTGCGCGAAGGCGAGCTGGTGTTGATCGATACCGGCTGCACCGTGCAGGGCTACCACTCCGACATCACCCGCACCTGGATCTATGGCGCCCCCAACGCTGCGCAGCAACGCATCTGGGACCTGGAACAGGCCGCGCAGGCGGCGGCGTTTGCGGCAATTCGCCCTGGGGTGGCGTGCGAGGCGGTGGACCAGGCGGCACGTACCGTATTGGAAGCTGCCGGGCTCGGGCCCGACTATCGGCTGCCAGGCCTGCCGCATCGCACCGGTCACGGCTGCGGTTTAGCGATTCACGAGGCGCCGTATCTGGTGCGCGGCAATGCGCTGCCGCTGCAGCCGGGCATGTGCGCCAGCAACGAGCCGATGATCGTGGTGCCGGAGCAGTTCGGTGTGCGCTTGGAAGACCATTTCTACGTTACCGACGATGGCGCGCAGTGGTTCACGCCGCCATCGGTGGCGATCGATCAACCGTTTGCGTGAGCCTGCACAGGCTCACGCATCCGTAGGAGCGCGCTTGCGCGCGAATGGCTTCCTCGGTAACGCCCATCGCGCGCAAGCGCGCTCCTACGGCCGCCATTGCATCTTGGAGTAACTGCATGAACCACCTGCGTCCTGTCACCATCGGTCCGGTTGTAGCCGGTCTACTCGCAGCCGCGTTGTTCACCGCCTGCAAGCCGGCGCCGCCCGCAGCGGAGCAGGTGGCGGCGCCGGCTTCCGCCTCGAACAGCGAGCAAGCTGCCAAGGCGTTCGATGCGCTGCTGGACAAGCAGTGGCAGTACCAACTGCAGCACAACCCGGAGTTCGCCAGCATCATCGGCGACAAGCGCTATAACGACCTCTGGAGCGATTACTCGCTGGAGGCCGTGCAGGCAGACCGCACCGCAACCGCCGACCTGCTCAAGCAGTTCGAAGCAGTGGATGCCAAGACGCTGGATGCGCAACGCCAGCTCAGCCTGCAGATGATGCTGGGCCAGTTGCGCGACAAGCTGGAAGGCATCGATCTGAAGACCTATGCAATGCCGCTGGAGCCGATTGGTGGCATACAGCTGGCGCTGGCCGGGTATGGCGATGCATTCCCGTTTGAAAACGCCAAGGACTACCAGGATTACATCAAGCGCTTGCAGACACTGCCGACGGTGATCGAGCAGGTCATCGCAGTGTCGCGGCAGGGGGCAAAAGATGGCCTTACCGAGCCGCGTTATTTGCTGGAGCGCATGCCCGAGCAGATCGACAAGATTGCCGGGTTGACCGGGGAGCAGAGTCCGTTCGCCTCGCCGTTGAAAAAGCTCGACGCTGCCGTACCGGCTGATCAACGCGATGCGTTGCGCAAACAATTGCTCGCAGCGATCGATCAAAACGTGCGCCCGGCGTACAGCAAATTGGCCGCGTTCGTGCGCGACGAATACGCCGCGCAAGGGCGCGCGCAGGAGGGCTTATGGTCGCTACCCGACGGTGATCGCCGTTATCGCTATGCCATCCATACCCAGACCACCACCGACATGGCGCCGGAGGAAATCCACCAGATCGGTTTGAAGGAGGTCGCGCGCATCGAAGGCGAGATGACGGTGATTGCCAAAGCGCAGGGCTTTGCCGATCTGGCCAGCTTCCGCAAGGCAGTGGAAACCGACAAGCGCCACTACGCCACCTCTGGCGAGCAAATTTTGCAGCAGTACCGGCAGTACATCGCGGCGATGGAACCGGAGCTGCCCAAGTTGTTCGGCCATCTGCCCAAGACGCCGCTGGAAGTGCAGGCGATGCCGGCATTCCGGCGCACCGCACCCGGCGCCGAGTACTGGCAGAGCAATCCCGAAGGCACCAAACCGGCGATCGTGAAGGTCAACACCAGTGACTTCGCCAGCCGTACGCTGATCAATATCGAAACCACCGCCTATCACGAAGGCGTGCCGGGCCATCACCTGCAGATTTCGCTCGCGCAGACGCTGCCGTTGCCGCCGTTCCGCCAGCAGGCCGGCTACAACGCGTATATCGAAGGCTGGGCGCTGTATGCCGAACGCCTCGGCAAGGAGATCGGTTTCTTCAAGGACCCGTATAACGATTACGGGCGTCTGTCCGGCGAGTTATTGCGCGCAAACCGTTTGGTGCTCGATACCGGTGTGCATTACAAGCACTGGAATCGCCAGCAAATGGTGGATTTCTTCCACGCCCATCCGTCAGATGACGAGCCCAGCATCCAGTCCGAAACCGACCGCTACATCGTGTGGCCGGGCCAGGCACTGGGCTACAAGCTCGGTCAGTTGCAGATTTTGGCGCTGCGTGCGGAAGCGGAAAAGGAACTGGGCGAGCGCTTCGATGTACGCGCCTTCCACGACGCAGTGCTCGGCGGCGGCGCGATGCCGCTGGCGATGCTGCAGCAACGCGTGCGGCACTGGATTGCCCAGGCTAAGGCAGCACCGGAGGCAAAAAAATGACGAGGGGCAGCGTATTACGCGCGAGTGCAATGAGCCTACTGATTGCAGCCAGCCTGAGCGGCGTTGCGCTGCCCACGCAGGCGGCCGACGCTGTTGCTGCGCCCACGCAGAACACCGCATCGGCACGCTTCAAGGCCCTGTACACGCGCGAATGGCGCTGGCGGCAGGCCCAGGCGTCCGGCGCGGTGGATGAGGATAACCAGGCCACGCAGGAGCAGCAATCCGACCATCTGCCCAAGGTCGATGTCGCCACGCAGAACCTGCGCACGGCCTATTGGCAACAAGCGTTGAGGGAACTGGATACCATTCCGCAGGCACAGTTGTCGGCCGAAGATCAGGTGAGTTACCAGGTGTACCGGCAGCAGTTACAGGTGTTGCTGAACCAGCAGCATTTTCGCGCCTGGGAAATGCCGTTTAACAGCGACTCGGCGTTCTGGAGCGATCTGGGGTTCAGCGCCGAAGCCAAGCTGCGCACGCGCGAGGATTACCAGCGCTATCTGAAGATGCTGGCCGACATCCCGCGCTATTTCACCGAGCACACCGACAATATGCGCGCCGGGCTGGCGCGCGGTTTTAGCCAGCCTCGGGTCACGATGACCGGGCGCGACCAATCCATCGCCGATGTGGCGCAGGCCAAAGGTGAGGCCAATCGGTTCTACGCACCGTTCAAGCAAATGCCGGCAACGCTGCCGGCCGATGTGCAGGCACAGCTGCGCCAGGAGGCGGTCAAGGCCATCGATACGCAGGTGGTGCCGGCGTACGCCAAATTGCTGGACTTCATCCGCAATGAGTACCAGCCGCGCGCGCGCACCACGCTGGCTGGCGAAGCGTTGCCGGACGGGCAAGCGTATTACCGCGCGCAGATTCGCGAGTTCACCACGCTGGATCTGAGCCCCGATCAGATCCACCAGATCGGCTTGCAGGAAGTGGCCAAGCTGCGCACGCAGATGGACCAGACCATCGCTGCCAGCGGCTTCAAGCCGCCGGCCGGGCAGGCGGTGTTTCCGGCGTTTCTGCATTTTTTGCGTACCGACCCGCAGTTCTACGCCAAGACCCCGGAAGAGTTGCTCAAGCAGGCAGCCTGGATCGCCAAGCGTGTGGACGCCAAGGTGGGCGACTACGTCGGCCGGCTGCCGCGCCGGCGGTTTGCGATCGAGCCGGTGCCGCCGGAGCTTGCGCCGTTTTACACCGGTGGCCGCGGGGGACCGGGCATTTATTTGGTCAACACCTACAACCTGCCGTCGCGGCCGCTGTACAACCTGACCGCGCTCACGCTGCATGAGTCCTCGCCGGGCCACGCACTGCAGATGCCGCTGGCGGCAGAGGCGCAGGGCTTGCCGGAGTTCCGGCGTTACGGCTACATCTCTGCCTACGGCGAGGGTTGGGCGCTGTATTCGGAGTATCTGGGCCAGGAAATGGGCATGTACGACACGCCCTATGACCGCTTCGGGTATCTGACCTACCAGATGTGGCGCGCCTGCCGCTTGGTGATCGATACCGGCATCCATCACAAGGGCTGGACGCGCGAACAAGCGCAGGCCTACCTGCGCGACAACACCGCGCTGAGTGAGCACGAAGTGACCACCGAGGTGGACCGCTACATCGCCTGGCCGGGACAGGCGCTGTCGTACTACCTGGGCGAGTTGAAGATGCTGGAACTGCGCCACAAGGCAGAAGCTGCACTCGGCGAGAAGTTCGACCTGCGCAACTTCCACGATGCGCTGCTGCAGACCGGTTCGGTGCCATTGCCGGTGCTGGAAGCACGCATCGACCGCTTCATCGCCGATGGTGGCGCGTCGCCATATCCAGTCGACGACGCTGCAGACGTCTCGGCAGAGGCCAAAACGTCTGCCAGCGACTAATGCGTGCGCCACGCCTTTATTGAAATAACCGCGCTTTCCTCACTTCGGGGCGACGTATGACCACACACGGTGCGACTACACAAGGCAAGTTCCACAAGCGGCTTAGCCTGACCGACCTGACCTTTATCGGGCTGGGTTCGATCTTCGGCTCCGGGTGGTTATTTTCGGCCAGCCATGTCTCCTCGATTGCAGGACCAGCCGGCATCGTGTCGTGGATTTTGGGCGGCCTCGCGGTGCTGCTGCTCGGGCTGGTGTATTGCGAGCTCGGTGCGGCCTTGCCGCGCGCGGGCGGGGTGGTGCGCTACCCGGAGTATTCGCATGGTGCCTTGCTCGGCTCGTTGACCGGCTTCATCACCTTGATCGCATTTTCCAGCTTGATTGCGATCGAAGTGGAAGCCGCGCGGCAATACGCAGCAGCGTGGTTCCCGTGGCTGAGTCAGCCGAACAGTACGCATCCCAGCATCTGGGGCTGGCTGGTGCAGCTGGCCTTGCTGGTGCTGTTTTTCCTGCTCAACTATTTCAGCGTCAAGACCTTTGCGCTGGCCAACAACATCGTCAGCATCTTCAAGTTTCTGGTGCCGATCCTGGTGATCGTGCTGCTGATGAAGGATTTCAATGCAGACAATCTCACCGTGCATGGGTTCGCACCCTCGGGCATGGCCGGGGTGGAAGCGGCGATCTCGGCCGGCGGGATTATCTTCGCGTATCTGGGGCTGACCCCGATCGTATCGGTGGCCAGCGAGGTGCGCGACCCGCAGCGCAATATTCCGATTGCGCTGATCCTGTCGGTGGCGTTATCCACGGTGATTTACGTGCTGCTGCAGCTGGCGTTTTTGGGCGGCATTCCGGCCGCGCAACTCGCACAAGGCTGGGCGGGCATCGACAAGGCCTTCTCGCTGCCGTACCACGATATCGCACTGGTCTTGGGCATGGCGTGGCTGGCTGCGCTGGTGATCTGCGATGCGATGGTGTCGCCCAGCGGTACCGGCAACATCTACATGAATGCCACGCCGCGCGTGGTGTATGGCTGGGCGCGGAGCGGGGGATTCTTGCCGGTGCTGACGCGGGTGGACCCGGTGTCCGGCATCCCGCGTCCGGCGTTGTGGTTGAGTCTGGGCTTATCGATCTTCTGGACGCTGCCTTTCCCTTCGTGGGAAACGCTGATCGGCGTGGTATCGGCCGCCTTGGTGCTGAGCTACGCGGTGGCGCCGGTCACCGTGGCAGCCTTGCGCCGTAGCGCACCGGACTTGCCGCGCCCATTTTTCGTGCGCGGCCTGACGGTGCTGGGGCCGCTGTCGTTCATGGTGGCGGCGTTGATTGTGTACTGGTCCACCTGGCCAACCCTGTCGTGGCTGCTCGGCTTGCAGGTGCTCGCATTCGCGCTGTACGTGCTGTATCGCTTGCCTTCGCGTGAGGGGCGCACGCGCTTGTTGCGGCAGGTACGCGCATCGTTGTGGCTGATCGTGTTCTTCGTGCTGGTGATGCTGGTGTCGTGGGCCGGTACGTTCGGGGGACATGGCTGGATCGCGCATCCGTTCGATACGCTGAGCGTGGCGGTGATGGCGTTCTTCATCTACCACTGGGGCGCACGCAGTGGTTTGCGCAGTGACGAGCTGGCGCTGGAGGAAGACGATGGGGAGTGATGCACGCCGCAGCGCGTGCGGTTTGTGTGGGTGGCGTGTGTTGGCCGCGTGCGTGATGGTGGTGTCGGGTGCTGTGCAGGCTGCCCCCAGCGTTGCCGACTACCAACGCTCGCTGGGTCTGCGCGAGCAGTGGATGACGCTGACAGAGAATGTCGCCTGGCCGGCGCAGTGGCAGGACGATGGCAGGTTTTATTATCGCAAGACGGTGCCGGGTGGCTTCGCGTTCGTCAGTGCCGATGTGGCCACGCTGCAGAAGCAGCCGGCCTTCGATCAGGCGCGCGTGGCGCAGGGCCTGACTGCGGCAACCGGCAAGACCTATGCGCCGTTGCGTCTGCCGTTCGAGCGGTTTTTCTTTTCGAAAGAGGGCGCGCGTAGCGATGGCGCCATTGTCTTCGCACTTGAAGACGAAGCCTGGCGCTGCACGCTGACCACCTACCACTGCGCGCCCGATGCACGTCCGCAGCAACAGTCACGTCCACGCGGCTTCGGCGTGGTACGCGACCCACTCGTGCCGGCCGACGCCACGCCGCGTCGTTCGCCGGATGCCAACTGGGAGGTACTGGCCGATGGCTGGAACCTGATGCTGCGCCGTGTCGCCGATGGGCAGGTAACCCGGCTCAGCAGCGACGGCCGCGCCGATGATTATTTCGATCTGGAGAGTGTTGCCTGGTCGCCGGATTCGCAGCAATTGGCGGTCTATCGTGTGCGTCCCGGGCTTGCCCGTCGTGTCACCCGTGTAGAGGCTGCGCCTGCCGGTGGCGGGCAACCGCTGGTGCACACCCAGCTGTACCCCAAGCCGGGCGATGCGGTGGATGTGGAGCGGCCGGTGCTGTTCGCGCTCGACGGAACACTGCGCGATGTGGAGACGGGTTTGTTCGATAACCCGTATTCGCTGTCGCCGCTGCAGTGGCGCAGCGATGGGCGCAGTGTGGCGTTCGAGTACGTGCAGCGTGGTTTTCAACGCATGCGCGTGATCGCAGTGGATGCCCGCACTGCGCGCGCGCATGTGCCCGTTGGTGAAGATGCCCCCACCTTCGTGTATGCCGACCGCAGCTTTCGCCACGATGTCGATGGGCGCGGCGATGAGGTGCTGTGGATTTCCGAACGTGACGGCTGGCGGCACCTGTATCTGTTCGATGGGCGTAACGGCAAGCTGAAACGCCAGCTCACCCGCGGGCCGTGGGTGGTGCGCGATGTACTGCGCGTGGACGATACGCAGCGCCGCGTCTGGTTCACCGCCAGCGGCATGGATGCGGGCAAAGATCCGTACTATCGGCAACTGTACAGCGTGGACTTCGACGGCCGTCGGTTGACGCGCCTGACCCACGCTGATGCCGACCATGATGTAGCGATTGCCGATGATGGCCTGCATTACGTCGACGTCTATTCGCGTCCGAACCTGCCGCCGGTGATGGAGCTGCACGCCATCGATGGGCAACTGCTGCACACCGTGGAGCGCGGCACGATCGACACGCTGCAGGCCGCCGGCTGGCGCGCCCCGGAGACCTTCGTTGCCAAGGGGCGCGACGGCAGGACCGACATTTGGGGCATGGTGGTACGCCCGCGCGATTACGACCCGCGCAAACGCTACCCGGTGATCGAAAACATCTACGCCGGGCCGCATGATGCGTTCGTGCCCAAGACGTTCTGGCCGTTCGGTTATCACTCCGGCGGTGACAAGCAGATCGGCATGCAGGCGCAGGCCGATCTGGGTTTCATCGTGGTGATGATCGATGGCATGGGCACCGCCAATCGCTCCAAGGCGTTTCACGATGTGGCGTGGAAAAACCTGGGCGATTCCGGCTTTGCCGATCGCATCGCCTGGCATCGCGCACTGGCCGCCAAGGATCCGTCTTACGACATCAGTCGCGTTGGTATCTACGGCGCCTCGGCGGGCGGGCAGAGCACGCTGGGTGCGCTGGAACGTCACCCAGAGTTTTACAAGGTGGGCGTGGCCTTCGCTGGCTGCTACGACAACCGCATGGACAAGATCAGCTGGAATGAGCAGTGGATGGGCTGGCCGGTGGATGCGAGCTACGCTGACGCGTCTGGCGTGGTCAATGCAAGCAAGCTGCAGGGCGACCTGTTGCTGATCGTGGGCGAGCAGGACAGCAATGTGGATCCGGCGTCCACCGCGCAAGTGGTCGATGCCTTGATCAAGGCCGGCAAAGAGTTCGACCTGCTCAATGTGCCCGGTGGCGAGCATTCGGTAGGCCGCTCCAGCGGGCCGATCGATTACGTGCAACGCCGCCAGTACGACTTCTTCGTGCGCCACCTGCGCAACGAACCCACGCCGCACTGGAATTCGCTGCCATCGGAGGCGCAATGATGCGTCTGTTTGCTCGATTCAAGCCACAACGGCGCGGCCTGGTTGCCGCTCTTTTGTGGTTCATCGCGTTGCTGGCGGGCAGCATGCCGCTGCTTGCCGCCGCCGAAGAACTGCCACGGTTCTTCACCAAAGACGGCCGCCATGCGGTGTTTGTCGATGGTGCGCCGTACACCATCCTGGCCGCGCAACTGCATAACTCCAGCGCGTGGCCGGCGGTATTGCCGCAAGCCCTGGACGACGTGGTGGCGCTGCATGCCAATACGGTGGAAGCACCGGTGTATTGGGAGCAGTTCGAGCCGGCGCAGGGCCGATTTGACAGCACTAATGTGGACGCGCTGATTGCCGGCGCCCGCAAGCGTGGCCTGCGTGTGGCCTTGCTGTGGTTCGGCAGCTGGAAGAATGGCCAGATGCATTACGTGCCGGAATGGATCAAGCGCGACGCGGCAACGTACCCGCGCATGCGCGATGCCAATGGCGAGCCGGTGGATGTGTTGTCGCCACATGTGGCCGCCAACATGCAGGCCGACGCGCGTGCATTCACTGCATTGATGCAGCACCTACGCAAAGTGGATGGCGACCGCCACACCGTGATTCTGGTGCAGGTTGAAAACGAGCCGGGCGCAATTGGCACGGTGCGCGACCATGGCCCGGCAGGGGAGGCCGCATTCGCGCAACCGGTCCCGGCCGCGATTGCGCGCGCCTTGGGCAAACCGCAGGGCAGCTGGCAGCAGTTGTTCGGCGCCGAGGCTGCGGAAGCCTTCAACGCCTATGCAACCGCCACGTACATCGAGCAAGTGGCCGCCGCCGGCAAGCGTGCGTATCCGCTGCCGTTCTACGTCAACACCTGGCTGCGCTACAAGGGCAAGCGCTATCCAGGCATGGACTATCCCTCTGGCGGTGCCACGGTGAACGTGTTCGCGCTGTGGCGCGCGGCCACGCCGTCGATCGATTTCATCGGCACCGACATCTACACCAACGATTACAACGAATACACCAAGGTCATCGGCCAGTACGCGCGGCCCGACAACCCGGCCTGGGTCTCGGAAACCGGCTTCGAGGCTGCCACCGCACCGTATCTGTTTCATGTGCTGGGGCAGGGAGGCGTCGGCTTTTCGGTTTTCGGCATGGATGGCAATCTTGATAGCGAAGCCAACCGCGCCGCGGTGGCAGCGCATGCTGCCAACTTCAAATTGCTGGCGCCGATGCAACGGGTTCTGGCGCAGGCCGCTTTCGACGGCCGGCTGCAGGCGGTGGCCGAGCAACCCGGCGCACCGCAGCGCACGCTGCGCTTCGGCGAGTGGAAGGCCAAGGTTTCGTTTGGTGCGCCCATGTGGGGCGATGCGCCGGCCATCCTGCCCGGCAACGACGACCACGCAGGCCGGCTGCTGGTGGCCCAACTGGGGCCGGAGGAGTTTCTGGTGACCGGTATGGCCGCACGCATTGAATTTTTCCGCGATGCAGCCGATACCCGTCATGGACAACTGTTGCGGGTAGAGCAGGGGCGATATGTCGATGGGCGCTGGCAGATGGAAAAGCAGCTTAACGGCGACCAGACCGACTACGGCCTCAACTTCGGGCGTGTGGATGCGGACGGCAACGTGCCTGTGGTGTTGCGGGTGTGGGTAGGTACTTACTGAGCCTTGCTGATCGTGTCGTTGCCGCCTCCCGCCTGATGTCTGCAATGGGTTGGGCCTTGTTCGAATTCACTCACCGCCACACCGGAGCCACCATGAGCATCAGCAGCATCGCAAGTTCCGGAATGCAGGTCGCCGCACTGCGTCAGCAGGTGGCGGCCAGCAATGTCGCCCGTCAGCCGGTGGACGGCAGCCCGCGCCAGTCTGTCGCGGCTAGTACGCAGGCCAATGGCGGCGTGGCTGCCAACGTGGTCAATGCCAGTGCTGACCCGTCTGCGCCGGCCAGCGATCTGGTCGAAGGTCTATCGGCCCGCAACGATTTTCAGGCCAATGCCAACGTGTTGCGGCGTTCCGACGAGATGCTGGGTAGCTTGTTGGATGTGTTGACCTAAGCGGTTTGGCCTACACGACGACGGTCGTCGACCTGTTGCATCGGGTGCAAGGCGTGTCTCGCGAGGGGCGAGGGCACCGCGCCCTCCACGCTTCGAGTCTGCAGGATCCTTGCCTGCCCACCATCGCAGGACACGCTGCAAGTACGTCCCTGTAAGCTCCGGGGCGGCATCCATGCCGCCAAGGGTCCTGCGACCGTGAGCGGGCAAGGACCAGTCGCGATGGTCGGTGCGCATGGTTCGGCAAAGCAACCGGCAGACGGCTTTGCCCTTTTCCTTCGCTTTCAAAAAAACCACCAGCCAACTGTCTGGTGTGTGTCGTCACTGCTTGCGGGACCGTTGACGGCATGGATGCCACCATCGAGCCCCATGGACGGGTTACTGCGTGTCCCGCAAGCGGCGATGGCACTGCGCACTCGACGCGTCGATCTCCTTGCAACGCAGACGCGATGCGGGCAGCACGCATTCAAATAATCAGGCGTTGATCTGGAGCGTCATACTGAAATCGCTGTACTCACAGCCTCATTGCCCATCATCGCCCAGCACCTGTGCCGCATCCACGATATCCACGCCCTGCAGCTGTCCCAGCCAGTTGTCGAACCAGGGTTTGTGCATCGCGCCGACCACCGCCAATACCCTTGCGCCGGGTTGGTCGGCAAAGCTGGCATGCACGTTAGACACCATGCGCAGGTTGCGGATTTCCCAACCAGACACGTAGCGATAGCCGTAGTGCTCCTGCGAGCCTTCGCTCAGCGCCGCGCGAAAATCCACGCTAATGGCCAGTTGCTGGCTGGCCGGTAGATTGATCGCGCGGTACAGCTCCAGCAGTTTGCCTTCGCCAGCCAGCTGGCCTTCATGCTCACGCATGGCACGTGCACGTGGCGCGGCCTTGTCCCAGGCCGCCTGAATCGCCTTGCCATAGGCCGCCGGATCGCCCAGATCGATGGCGACGATGCCTTCGATCAAGCCAGGATCGCCAATGCGCTGCCTACGGCGCGCACTCGGAAGGCGATGCTGCCGACCCCTAACTGACAACTGCCCACAACCCGGCATCAAGCGACTAGCGCTCAGCACGTCTCACTCAGGCTGCAGCAACGCCGTCAACCGCGCGCCGTATGGCACTCCAAGCCCAGTGTTTGCATCCCAACCGGTGGATGCGCGGAAGCCGCCGTTGTTGCCAGCAACGATGTCGCGGAAGGCATCCGGTTGGCCGTACAGGCGCGGTAGCACGAAGTGAGGCTGCATGCGGTTTGCGCCGTAGATGCGCGCAAGTAGGGCCGCCCATAACGGTGCGGCCGCGCTGGTGCCGCCCATCACCGCCGGCTGCCCGTTGATCGACAGGTAGTAGCCGGTCTGTGCATCGGCGTTGGCCGCCACATCAGGGACGCCGCGCATGCTCAATTGGCGTGACTGCTGCTGTAGATCGGTGAGACGCAGATCCTTCTGCCAGGCTGGTCGTGCAAAGAACCTGCTTTCTCCGCCGCCACCGTTCGCCCATGCCTGCTCGTTAGCGCTGTCTGCCGTCACCTGTAGCCGGGTGCCGCCGCAGGCGAGGACGAACGGGCTGGATGCGGGGAAGCAGACATTCAAGCCCGGCTGCCCGTTGCTGGCGCCATCGTCGCCTGCGGCGATGCACACGGTGATGCCCATCAATGCAGCGGCCCGAAACGCACAGTCGTAGGCCTGGCGCGATTGCGGCGTCCATTGCGATTCGGTGAAGCCCCAGCTGATGGCGATGATGCCGGGAGAGTGCTCGGCATCGTGGATGGCGGCGTTGATCGCTTCCAGGAAGCCGTTGTCGGTGTTGGGCGCGAAATACACCACCAGTTTGGCACCCGGCACGAGTGTGCCGGCGATCTGGATATCCATTTGCGCTTCGACATCGGCATTTGCAGTGCCGTGACTGACGGTATTGGTGGCGCCGGGTAACAGCACATCCACCAACGTCGGCATGGGGACTTGTAGCTGCGCAAAATAAGCGGCCATCTGCTCGCCTACATAGCCACCGCCCAGCGCGATGATGCCGATGCACTGCCCGCGACCGTCGTGCTCGGGAAAGCCGTACAACTGCGCCAGCTGCGGCGGCGTGTAATGCATGATGGGGCCATCTTCCTTTGCTACCGGCGTGCGTGGCCGCGTCGCGGTTGGCAGGGATGCGGTTGCGTCAGGCGCGCTGGGCAGTGTCTGTGCCTGCTGGCGCGCATCCAGCCCCAGCACCGCGGTGACGATGCCGGTTAATGCCTGTGGAATCGACACAGGGCCGGTGCGGCCGCGATAGCGCAATGTGCCGTGCACGTATTCGCGCAGGCAGACCTGGAACGCGGCTTCGCATTGCTGCACGGTGCCTTCAAGAATCATGTTGCCGCTGTCTGCGTGCGTGCGCTCGACGGTCAACCCATAGCTGGCGGCAAAGTCGGCAACGGCCTGCAGATCTGCGGCACTGGCGGCGAAGCGTTCGCTGAACTCCGCGCGCGTGAACGCAACCGGCAGCGTGTTGGCTTGCAGTTGCAAGAGCACATCGGCGGCGGCATTCAGTGCCGGCATGCGCACCGCGAGCAGCACGCGCAGGCGTTCGTCCTGTGGCGGTTGTCCAGCCTCCGTGGTGAAGGGTGCGGTGTGGCGCTCACTGCCAGTGAGAATCGTGTGCATGCAGGGGAAGTCCATGTAGGTGGGTGAGCCGATAGTGGTTGGTGCAGAAGCGGAGGTACCCCGCTGCAGGAATACCGAAGCAAGCGCTACCGCAGACATCACTGCATTCTGCATGCAATGCGATGCCTTGGGTGTATGTGCGGCTGCTGCCACGTTCGATTGATCGCAACACGACGTGTTGACCTGTTGATCGTTAGATATCCTGGTCGGCTGCTAGCGACGGCAGGGAGGTGCAACACGGTCATGTCACCGGCATGCGCCTCAGATGCAGCGACAGCGCGCCGCGTGGTTTGCAGGGCCGGCGACCTGGTGCATCCAGGGCCACTGCGAATACGACGGTAATCGGCCCACACACCGTGGCGGTGTGCAGATTTCCGCACGGGTGTCTGACCGCTGTCACAAGACGTGATGCGTGAAGGCGCGCACGATGGGCCACGATCATTCGAGGGCGCAACGATGGACCGTAGAACCTTTCTGCGTCAGGGCATGGCGGCGACTGCGGCCGTGGGTACAGGTGCTGCGCTGGCACTACCTGCCACGGCAGCAATGGCAACCACCGCGCCGGCGCCAGCGCTTCCCCGCCTGGAACCGTTGCCTTCGGCGGCGCATGTCGGCAACACGCTGTGCAGCTTTACCCACCTGCAACAGCAGTGGACCGTCTACGAGCATCTGGACGATCCGCAAGGACAGCTCACATTGTGGAGCGACAGCGGCATGCTGCGGCTGGACAAGCGCACCGAGCCGGCCTATCCGGCCGAGGGTAAGCCGTACTTCGGGTTGCCGCTAGCCGAAGTGGCGATGGCCGAAGCCGACCTGCTGGCCGACCGTCTGCTGCGCGATGGCGACCCGGACGAGGCACAGGTGCGCGATGTGGCGCCGCCGCCTGGGTCCTTGCTCGACCCCAAAGATAACGGCGGCCGTTGGCCGTGGACCACCTTCGTCGGCACACGTGAAAGCCTGGACACCATGCCGATCCTGCCCAACGGGCGTAGCCGCACCTCGCGACCGGAGCATGCCTTCAAGGAGTTGGGTGAGGAGGCGCTGATCAGACGCCGCGAAGAAGGCATGCTCGGTGGCTGGATGCCGGCAGTGCGCAAGGTGATGCGCCGCAAGGGCGAACCGGACAGCTGGTACGACGTGCTGGTGTTTGCCGATGTGCGTGCACGCGATCGCTTTGTGGTGCAGACCTGGCATCGCACGATGAAGGTACAGGCAGGCGCCATCGTCGCGGTGCACTACACACACAGCTACCCCGAATTTGCGCCATCACGTAGCGCCGCCACGGCCGAACAGTTCTATGCGGCGTTGATCGATTTCGCTGCGTACTGGCAGCAGGCGCTGGACGGAACCGTGCAGGCGAAGCTTCCCGATGCCAGCTGGAACGACATGGCGCAGTTCGCGTTCGCGCGCGAGTTGGTGGTACGCCCCGGCGGCGATTACCCCAAGTACGGCGCGGTGGAGCGCGACTACTACGGCAACGAATACGACGGCTTCCAGGACACGTTCACCAGTTCGCTCTACGCCAATCTGGAGTGGGGCCGCTTCGCACAAGCTGCTGCGGTACTCGACAATTACTTCGATGACTTCGTGCAGGACGATGGCTTGCCGAATATGCGCGGGCCGGAGGTAGGGCAATTCGGGCTGACCTTGTCGTTGCTGGCGCGGTACCTGCGTTACACCGGCGATGCGCCACGGCTGCGTCGCTTGTTGCCCAAGATCGCCGCTACCGCGCAGGTGTTATGCGCCTTGCACGACCAGGCGCTGGCGTTGCCGCGCAGCGCACATGGCCATGGCCTGCTGCACGGTTGGAACGAATCCGATGCCTGCCTGTTTCCCGATCCATCGCTGTGGTGGAAGCCTTATTACGCCAACAGCGCATTGACTATTCGCGGCTGGGAAGACATCGCACAGGTGTGGAGCACGCTCGGCGGCGATGCAGGCCAGGCCACGCAGTGGCAGCGCCGCGCGAAGCAGCTGCGTGCACGGCTGGAAGCCAGCCTGCGTGCCAACGTGCGTCGCGACCTCTCGCCGCCGTATGTGGGCCCGCTGCCCGGCACCAAACTGACCTTCCGCCAATCGCTGCTGCAGGAAAAACCCAGCGAACAGCAATGGCCGCACCGTGCCTATGCCGAACTGCTGCAGGCCGATGTATTGCCGGACGACCTGGCCAATCTGGTGATCGATTGCGTGCGCGGCCATGGCGGCACAAGTATCGGCGTGGTCGCCAATATCGCGCCGCCCGAGCCAGGCAGCCGCGATCTGCTCGGTTTCATTTCCTATGGGTATGCGCAACAGCTGCTGCGGCTGGATCGCATCGAAGAATATCTGCTGTTCGTTTACGCGCACCGCTATCAGGTGCACACGCGTGGCAGCTGGACGGCCGGCGAAGTCAGTGGCATCACCGGTGGCATGCCGTTGTTCTGCATCCCCGCGCAAATGACCATCCCGCTGCTGCTGCGCTGGATGTTGGTCAGCGACGACAGCCTGGGCGAACAGCTGTTTCTTGCCCGCGCGGTACCGCGCGCATGGTTGGGCAGCGGTGCGCCAGTGGGCATCACCGCTGCGCCCACGCGCTGGGGCACGGTTACGCTGATGTTGCGCAACGATGCTGCGGCGCGTTGCATCAGTGCCGATGTGCAGCTGCCGGAGCGTGCGACCAAACGCACCTGGCTGACCCTGCGCGCACCCGCAGGCACGCGCCTGCAACGTGTGCTGGTCGATGGCAAGCCGGTGCGGCCGCAGGGCCCGCATGCAGATCGCGTCGCCTTGCCCGGCACTGCTGCGTTGGTGAAAGTGCAGGCGTGGTACGTGTGATCGCAGCCGCGCGACGAGCAAGCGTCGCTGACCCGCGGCTGCCTCGCAAAAGATTCAGTGGCTGTGGTGCTGCAGACGAAGCCCACCACAGTGCCCAACACCGTCCGCGCACAAGTGCTGTTGTCGATCGCAAGAGACCAGGGCACATCGGATGGCCGCACCGGCGTGTTGATGCTTAGGCAATAAAGGTATGCCCGGAAACGGGCGCAAGCACGCGATTTTCCGCACGCGGCTCGACTAAATTCGTCAAGACGGCGCGGCGGTGTTGCCGCAAGATTTTTTTAACGTAACGCGTGTATGCCAAAGCACCAGCTCTCAGGGGAGAGCAGTGTCGTTGCAGTTGCAGTCCTTGCATTCGTAGATACCTGCCGTTGAGCCGGCAGGCCGGTGCAGTTTCTGTCGTGATCGATTTCCCATCTGTGCGCTGTTCCGGTGCGGCTTGGCCGTGCGCGGTCGCGCACGAAGGTGGGCCATTCCCTGTGTCAGCACAAGGATTTCAGATGTCGCCCAGCCGCGCTGCTGTTCTTCCCAAACGACTTGCCTTGCAGACCACCACGCTCGCTAGCGCGTTGATGTTCGTGCTGGCGGCCACCGCCGTGCCAGCTGCCGCGCAACAGCGCAGCGATGGCGCAGACGATGACACCCAGACCTTGGATAAGGTCAGCGTCACTGGCACCCATCTGCGCCGCGTCGATGCCGAAACCGCCAGCCCGGTGGTGGTGATCGACCGCCAGCGCATCGAAGACAGCGGGCAGAGTACGCTGGGACAACTGCTGCAGCGCTTGCCCATGATGGCCGGCTTCCAGACCGGGCCTGCGCTTAATTCCAGCTTCAGTCACGGCCGCGCGCTGGTATCGCTCCGTAATCTTGGGCCCGAACGCACGCTGGTGCTGGTCAACGGCCATCGCATGGCGGGGCCTGCCAGCAGCGTGGCATCGGCACCGGGCGTGGACGTCAATGCCATCCCCGCGGCGATGGTGGAGCGGGTGGAAGTACTCACCGACGGCGCCTCGTCGGTGTATGGCTCCGACGCAATCGGCGGCGTGGTCAATGTCATTCTCAAGGACAAATACGACGGTTTTGCAGCCACCGTGGACTACGCGCAGAGCATGCATGGCGATGCCAACCGGCGCACGCTCGGGCTGGAATGGGGCAAGAGCTGGGAGCGCGGCGGACTGATTTTGGGGCTTAGTCGCAACTCGATGAATCCGGTGTTCAATCGCGACCGCAGTTACGCGGCCAAGGCGGTGGAATATCTCGATGGGCAGGTCAGCGAGATCCGCGGTGGCAATACCCGTGCCTTCCTGACCGACGGGCGCGTGCTGACACCGGTGAGTGGCGTTGCGCCGGGTCCGGTCGGCGAAGATGCCTTCCGCCCCTACAATCGGGCCACCGACAGCTACAACGTCTACGACACGCAGTACCTGATCACCCCAATCGAGCGCACCAACGCCTCGCTGCACGGCAGTTTCGACTTCACTTCGAGCGTGCAGGGCTACATCGACGTCTTCTGGACGCGCAGCAAGACGGTCTCGCGGCTGGATGCCTATGGCCTGGAAATGCAGGACGCAGTGGACAACTACTACAACCCGTTCGGCGATCAACTGGACGGCTATTATGTGCGCTCCCCGCAGGCCAATACCCGCGTCTACACCTCCACCATGTTCCAGACCAATATCGTTGCCGGCCTGCGTGGGCGCGTCGCCGACAGCAGCTGGCAGTGGGATGCGGCGGCCGGCTATGCGAACTACAAGGACACCTTGGTACGTAACGGATTCTCGGTGACATCCAAATTGAACAACGCGGTTGGCGCCTCGTTCCTGGACAGCGATGGAGCGGTCAAGTGCGGCGCGCCCGGTGCGGTGATTGCCGGCTGCACGCCGATCAACGTCTTCAATCCCAACGATCCGGCCACCATCGCCGCATTGCGAGACACCCAGCTGGCGGTGGATCTGATCGACAAGAGCCAGATGCGCTTTGTCGATATCAGCGCCAACGGCGATCTGTTCACACTGCCAGCCGGCGCGGTGCAGGCCGCGGTCGGCCTGGTGTATCGCACCAATAAGTTCGCGCAGGGCACGACAAGTGATGTGGCCGCTGCCGATGCCGATGGCAATTGCGACTACAACGACGGCTGCATCCTCAAGCAGGGGCGCGACGAGTCGGTGAGAGAGGCCTATGCAGAATTGCTGGTGCCGCTGCTGAAGGATGCGCCGCTCGCAAACGAATTGAATCTGAATCTCGGCTCGCGCTATTCCAAGTACGACGCCTGGGGCAGCACCACCAACAGCAAGGTCGCGATCGAGTGGCGGCCGGTTGGGAATCTATTGCTGCGCGCCACCGGCTCGCAGGTCTTCCGCGCGCCAGCGTTGGGCGATTTGTATGGCTCGCCCTACAACAGTGTGATCGACAATACCGGCGACTTTCAGGACCCGACCCGTGCACGGGCTTCACCGGTGCGCCAAATCCAGCCTGCGCAAATGTGCCCAACGACGGCAGCTTCACCAACGCCGCGCAGTTCAACGTGGTGACCTCCGGCGCCAACAATGTGGGCTTCAAACTCAAGCCCGAGCGTGGCCGTTCCTACAATGTCGGCTTGGTCTATGACCCGGATCAGGTACGAGGGTTATCGCTCAACGTGGACAGCTGGCGAGTCGTGCTGGACGACATGCTGAGCGGCGTGGGCTTACAACAAGTGGTCAATGATTGCTTCGACGGCAGCGAAGCCGCGTTCTGCCCGCTGATTCAACGCGATGCCGCGGGCCAGCTGACGCGCGTGTCGGTGCCGTTCGCGTACAACAGCGGCAAGGTCGATATTCGCGGCTATGACGGCGGCATCCATTACACGTTGGCCGATACCGCCTGGGGCGCGTTTGCGGCGGGGGTGGATGCCACGTTCTTTTCCAGCTATCGCTTTGCGGGCGATACGCATAACTACGTTGGCGAAAATTCCAGCTGGGGCAACATGCCGCGCTGGCGCGCAGTGGCCAATCTGGCCTGGGACAAAGGCCCGTGGCATGCGAGCTGGAATACACGTTACCTGGGTCGTACCGTCAACGGCAGCCAGTACGAAAATTTCTGCGCCGACACCAATGCCGACGGCAGTTGCGCCTATTTCCGGATCGGCTCGGTGGTGTATCACGACGCCTCGTTGAGCCGGAAGATTACATCGCTGCATGGCACGCTTGCGGTGGGCGTCGACAATCTGGGCGACCGTCAGCCACCACGGTTCTACAGCTACTCCAATGCGGCCAATACCGAAGCGAGCACGTATGACACCTTGGGGCGGTATTTCTGGAGCCGGCTACGAGTAGAGTTTTAGATCGGCGAGTAAAACTTCGCGAGCAGTCGTCGGGCGGGCCTGGACGGCACGCAGAGATGTTCGCTTTGCGTCCCCGTATTTCGTGTTGAGGCATGTGTTGCCAGCACAAATAACTATGGTGAGCAACGCTGCGTTACGTGGGGTGCCATGTAGTGGGGAGTACCGCAGTTGTCTATCGTCCGATGCGTGCCAGCCGCCGCATCGACCGCGCTGTCTGCACGCTAATGGGATGGATGGATGAAGGAGTTACGTTGGACGTCGTTTCTGGCTCGGCACCGGCGCTGGTTGCGCTTGACCCGGCGCGCCGGCGCCGCTGCGCTGTTATGGACATGCATCATGTTTGGCTGGCCACTTGCAGTCGCACAGCAAGCCCCGATCGCCCAGCCCAACGCGATGCTCGGCGAGCCACTGTTCCGCGGCCTGGACCACCCGATGCCCGACAGTGCCGTGCCGTTTGCACCGGGCGGGCAACTGGCGCGGATTTATGCTGCCGATGTTGCGCATGGGGCAGGGCAGGCGCCGGGCAATGATTTCTGGATCGACCGCATGCTGGCGCGTGAAGGAACCGGCGGTGGCTTCGACGATCGCAACGACTGGCTGTTTACCCGTGGGCGTGCCGCATATTTGACGTATCACGCGCCTGATGCGCCGGGATTCGTCGGGCAGGTAGCGTACTGGCATTCCACCGATTACGACGCGCTGTTCCACATCTACACCGCGCTGGGCAAGCGTCGTGTCCAATGGAAGGAGCGTTCGCAGCTGCGGCGGCAGACGCCGAGTTATTTCACGACAGTGTTCGAAGATGCCGGCGCGGGCGTGCGCATGCAGTTGGTCAAGTACATCACCGAGCAGAACGTGGCGGTTGCCAGCGTCGTGCTATCCAGTCTGGATGGCGCGGCGCATTCGGTATCGCTGCAAGCAGTCTCCCCGATTACCCAGCGTGCCGATGGCAAGGAGCTGACCGGCGCATTCGACGCCTACAACCACATCACAACGGTATTTCCGCGTCTATCCGGCGATGGATTCCATGTCGAGGGGCAACGCCTGGTTCGCGAGGTGGACATTCCCGCCAGCGGCGAAACCGCAGCAATCAAGTTGCAGCTTGGCATGCTCACCCACGAGTTGCCCGAAGCGCGCGCCGAGTACACGCGCATTGCCGCGCAAACGCCGCAGCAGGCCTACCAGCAGCATGTGGCCAGCTATAACCACTGGTGGGTGGACAACCTGCCGTACCTGGACACGCCCAACGAGAACATCAGCAAGAGCCTGTTCTACCGTTGGTGGGTGCTGCGCTTCAACTTTCTCGATGCCAACGTCCCCGGCAACGACTACCAGTTTCCGGTCGCCATCGAGGGCGTGCTTGGCTACGACAATGCCATCGTGTTGACGGCCGGGATGTTCCTGGACGATCTGAAATACCTGCGCAATCCGCTTTACGCCTATGGCACCTGGCTCAGCGCGGGCGAAACCGCGGGCGGTGGCAAGTACACCGACAACCCGGGCTCGCCGGAGAACTGGTCCAATTCCTACGCGCAATACATCACGGCCGCGGCATGGCGGTCGATGCAGATCCACGGCGGGCCGGCGGCACTGGCGGGCAAACTGGCACGTTATGGCAGCGGTGACGTGGATGGTGTGTTGGCCGCCTACGATCTCAATCACAACGGCTTGATCGAATACGACTGGGCGGCGATGACCGGGAACGACGCCGATGCGGTGTCGTTCGATTGGGCCGACCAGCATGGCCAGATTCGCATGGACCGTACCGAAAGCGCCTACGTCTACGCCAATGCACAGGCGGCGGCGCAGGCGGCGACACTCGCCGGCGATACGGCGACTGCGCAGCGCATGTGGGCCACCGCACGCCGCATTCGCAAGGCCGCGCTGGAGGTGTTGTGGCAGGATCACAGTGACACGCCCGATTCGGTCGGCCTGTATGGCGATCTGCTCAAGCATCGCCAGGCCGACGGGCCGCGGTTGGCGGTCGATTGGAAGGAAACCAACAACTACTATCCCTTCAGCGTGGGCTTGATACCCAAGCAGGGCGATACTGACTACGATCCCAAGTATGTGCGCGCGCTGCGGCTGTTCGCCGACGCAGCGCAATATCCGCTATTTCCGTTCTACACCGCCAACCAGGTGGACATGCGCGCGCGTGGCAGCGGCCCCGATGTGGGCAGCAATAATTTCTCCACCATCAATGCGACCGTGGCATTCCGTTTGTTCGGCTCTGTCTTGCGCGATTACCCCAGCCCGTATTTGAACGCGCAGAGCTATCGCAAATTGCTGTACTGGAACGCGTGGGCGCCCTTCATCAATGGCGACAACCGCTATCCGGACCAGAACGAATTCTGGGCCAAGGGCAGTGCCAGGACCGGCGGCAAGATCGGCTATCGCTCATGGATCCACCACACCCAGCTGGGCGCAACCAACTTCACCATGATCGAGGATGCGATGGGCTTTCGCCCGCGCAGCGACGGCAAGATCGAGTTGTATCCGATCGATATCGGTTGGGATCATTTTGCCGCCGATAATCTGCGCTATCGCGACCGCAATCTGAGCATTGTCTGGGATCGCGATGGCAGCCACTACGGCGGGCGCATCCCGAAGGGCTACAGCGTCTATCTGGATGGCCGCTTGGCATTCCGCGTGGATCGGCTGGCACACGTGATCTACGACCCGACCAGCGGGCAGGTGAGTGCCGCGCCGGATGCAGTCAATCGCATTGGCGCAGCGCACGTGCTTGAATCGCATCCTGCGTCAGTGGCGTCGATGACACAGGTGTCGTTCGCTGATGGCACGCGGATCGCGCAAGTGCTGGCCAAGGCCGGTGTGGATGTGACGTTGCCGCCAGCGCATAGCCGGAACCTGGCGCAGGGCGCGCGTGTCAGCGCCAGTTTTGCTGCTGCTGGTTTGCCAGCAACGGCGGCAGTGGACGGTAGTACTGCCAGTACGCCGTTCTGGGGCACCGCAGGCTCGCCGTCGGCCAGCGACTGGATTGCACTGGACCTGGGCGGTATGCGGACGCTGGATCAAGTGGTGCTGTACCTCTATCGCAGCTCGTCGCCGGGCGGCGATCAGAATGGCTTTCCGTCCGGAACGCAGCCTGGCTACGCGGCACCGTGGATTTACACCGTGCAATATCAGGACGGCGGCGGGACGTGGAAGACCGTTCCCGGGCAGGTGCGCGATACCACGATGGCCGAAGGCAATCGCAATCGGGTGCGCTTTCCGGCGATCCATACCGCTGCGCTGCGCGTGGTCGTCACCCATGCCGGTGCCGCGCGTACCGGCATCAAGGAAATCCAGGTGTTCGATAGCGGCTTGCCAGCCCCGGCATTTGCCGGCAATACCCCGCCGCAGGTGCAGGCATGGCAGTTGGACACGCCCGGCGCCGACGGCGCGGTGGTGCTGCAGGCACGCGTTGGCGATGACGGCTTGCCCAATGGCACGCTGCAGGCGCGCTGGCGCGTGCAGCAGGCACCGGAAGGCGGCGATGCGGTGTTTGCCGACGCAGCTGCGCTGCAGACCTCGGTGCGCTTCACCCGTGCCGGGCAGTACACCTTGCGCCTGGTTGCCAGCGATGGGGCGCTGATGGGGCATGCCGATGTGCAGGTCAACGCACCTGCCTCTCGCCCGCTACAGCGTATTCCGTTGCAGGCCATGGCCAGTGTCAGTGCGCAACTCACCGGCATGCAGTACCGCGTGCAGTCCTTGAACGATGGGTTTATCCCACAGGCAGGCAGCTTTCCCAGTGGCAACCTGCGCTGGGGCAGCTATGGGCTCGACCAGCCAGCCACGGTGTGGCTGCAGTATCAATGGCCACGCCCGGTGCGGCTGTCGTCCAGTGCGCTCTATCTGTGGAACGACCAGCCCAACGGCGGTGTGGCCGCGCCTGCCGGCTGGAAGTTGCAGATGTTGCAGGATGGACGTTGGCAGGACATCGTCAGCACCAGCGGGTACCCGATTGCGGCAGCAGCCACCGGCGCCGCAAGCACCGCCAGCTTTGCGCCGGTGGTGACCACCGCGCTGCGCGTGGTGTTGACGACTCAGACCACGGCCAACGGACATGCCGCCATTGGTGTGGACGAATGGCAGGCGCTGTCGGAGTTGCCCAAACAGATGGAGGCGATCGATCTACGCACAGCCCCTTGGCAGCTACCGACGCTGCCACAGGAGATCACCGCGTTCTTTGCCGATGGCAGTGTGCTGCCGGTGGCAGTTCAATGGTCCGAGCTGACCGCCAGCCGCCTGGGCCACGAAGGTACGGTGGAACTGCAAGGCCTGGTCGAAGGCGCGATTCCCATCAAGGCCACTATCTGGATACGCGCAACGCCGCCCGGGCAGATCAACACCGTGCAGCCGCTGCCGACGGTGACTGCGGTGGTCGGGCATGCGCCGACGCTACCGGGTTTTGTCACGGTGCAATACAACGATGGCTCGCGTGAACGCCTGCCGGTGCAATGGCCCACGCTGCAAGCCGCACGTTACGCACAGCCTGGCGAGATCCAACTCACCGGCACCGCGCAAGGGCGTGCACCCATTGGAAAAGTGTCGGTGCCGCTGGTGTTGCAGATCAAGGCGGTGACGCCATGATGCGTGCGTTCTTCCGCGTGGTCGTGCTGGCCTGCGGGGTTTCGCTGGCCAGCGCTCCGGCCTGCGCCATGCAGCCGCCGCAGGGAACGCAGCTGCACGCACCCGGCAATCCCGTCCTCGCCGACGGCAGCGAATATTCCGCTGACCCTGCGCCGCTGGTAGCCGATGGCAAGCTGTACATCATTGCCGGCCGCGATACTGCTGCTCCCAATCTCAATGCCTTCGTCATGCCTGGCTGGCAACTATTCGTCAGCAGCGATCCGGCCAGCGGCGAGTGGACCCACTACCGCGATTTGCTACGGCCCCAGCAAGTCTTTGCCTGGGCAGACAAGCGGTATGCCTACGCGTCCCAGATCGTGCAGGGCCCAGATGGGCGCTATTACCTGTATGCGCCGGTGCAGCAGCGCGATTCGCCCAACGACGATCCTTTCGCAATCGGCGTGGCCGTGGCCGACAGTCCACTCGGCCCGTGGACCGATGCACACCCGCAAGGTCCGGTGGTCTCGCAGTCGGTGCCGGGCCGCAACGACATACAGAACATCGACCCGACCGTGATGGTGGACGACGACGGACGGGGGTATCTGTATTGGGGCACCTTCGGCGCGTTGTACGGCGTGGAGCTGCAGCGCGACATGGTCACCTTCAAGGGCACGCCAGTCCTGGTGGACACGCTGGACGGCTATTTCGAAGCACCCTGGTTGTTCAAGCGCAACGGCACCTACTACCTGGCGTATGCGGCCAATAATGCCGGACGTCTTTCGCCATGCACGCCCACGCTGTATCACGCGTGCATCGCCTATGCGAGCGCGCCAACACCGCTCGGCCCGTGGACGTACCGCGGCATCGTGTTGCCGCCGGTGTCCTCCACCACCTCGCATCCGGGCATCGTTGAATTTCAAGGCCAGTGGTATCTGGTGTATCACACTGCCGACGCGCAGGGCGGCGGGCATTTCCGCCGCAGCGTGGCGATCGACCGGCTGCAATGGGACGACAGCACGCAACCGGCCAGCATCCGCACCGTTGTGCCGACGCGGCGCCCCATGCCGCCGGTGCCGCCCATGCGCAATCAAGCGCCGTCGGCCTATGCAACTGCGTCCAATGGCCCGGATATTCCCGTGCAGTACTGGATCGCCGCACTCAACGACGGCATCGTCAAAGCCAACCCATTGCCGCCGGAGATGTGGGCCAGCTGGACGGACAACAACCCACCGCAGCAATGGCTGCAATACAGTTGGGCGCAACCGATCACCGTGAATCGCACGCGCGTCGTGTTCTGGGCCGATCACCCGGCAGGTGCCGACGTCGGCGTGGCGCCGCCAGCGCGCTGGCATCTGGAATACCGGCACGCGGGGCGATGGCAGCCGGTGCAGCCGAGCGATGGCTATGGCACGCGCACCGATCACGATGAAGCGGTGTCGTTTGCGCCGGTAACAACGCGTTGCGTGCGTGTGGTGATGGATGCCTCTGGCAACGCTGCCAGCTACGCTGCGCTGGCGGTGCAGGAGTGGGAAGTGCTGGCCCCACAGCCACAACGCTTGCCACACGCCACTGCCGCCGACAGCAAGCGTTGCGATGCGCCGTGAAGCAACGGACAAATTCCCGCGTGCGGCAGTCGAACGGGTGCTGATGGTGCACAGGCGGCGGAGTGCACTGGCGGTGGATGACGATTCGGAGTCCATGTGCCGGACGTACGTGTCTCATGAGGGCGCACCAGGTTTTTCAGGCGCGCTTATGCGCTTCACACAACATAATCAGCAGAGGTTCCGGACGCAGGTAGCCGGCGCACCGGCACTCACTAGCGACCTGCTGCAACGGACATCGAGTGTGTTTGCCGCAGCGATTGCACTCACCGGCTCGGCCGTCGTCCTTCAACGCCACGCTGTCATTCCACACATTCCATGAGGTCGCAGGTGCCACATCTCCCCGCCACGCGCTTAAGCGCCATCGCAGCGTGGTGCGTCGCTCTCGCACTCATGCCGCTCCTGCCAGCGACTGCAGCGCCCTTGGCCGCGCCCACGCCAGCGCAGTACGCGCTGGCGATGGGCTTGTCCGATCATTACGCCGCGCTGGTGGACCGGCAGCCCACGGCGCCGGTGTGGGTGGATGCCGGGCATTTATCGGCGTGGCGTGGCGCGCAGCAACCAGCTGCCGGCGATCGAATACCGCTTGGTGGATGCCGCGAGCGGCCGCAACGCATTGGCCTTCGACCATGCACGGCTGGCCGCAGCATTGACGCAGGCCGGTGCCAAGGCGGTCGATGCAACGCAACTGCAGCTTGAGGAGCCCACCCTGGAACAGCAGCGCCTGAGCTTCCAGTTGGCGAAGCTGGGCTGGCAATGCGATCTGCAGCGCTATCGCTGTGCGCATCTGCCCGAACGCGACGTGCCGGCCGAATCGATGGACATGCGCCTGCCGCTCAAGCAGGGCGAACGCCAGGCCAAATTGTCGCCGGATGGTCGCTGGCGCGCCTGGGTGGAGCAGGCCAATCTGGTCATCGCGCCGGTCGGCAGTCACGAGCGCAACGTGCTCAGCCACGATGGCAGCGCAGAAGATTACTACGCACTCGACAGCGTGGTGTGGTCGCCGGATTCGCAGCATCTGGCGGCGTATCGGGTCAAGGCGCCACCGCCGCGCATGGTGTATTACATCGAATCGGCGCCCGCCGATCAGCTGCAGCCGAAGTTGCATCAACAGGTCTACCCCAAGCCGGGCGATGTGTTGCCGGTGATGCAACCAGTGTTGTTCGACGTCGCCACGCACGCGGCGCATCCGGTGGCGATGACCTTGCTGCCCAATGCCTTCACCTTGAGCGAGATGGTCTGGTGGAAGGACAGCCGCGGGCTCACCTTTGAATACAACGCACGCGGTCACCAGCTGTACCGGGTGATTGAAGTGGACGCACGCACGGCCGCCGCGCGCACGCTGGTCGAAGAAACATCGCCCACCTTCATCGAATACTCCGAGCTCAGTGGCGAGCATGAAAGCGGTGGCAAGCACGCGCGCCAAGATCTGGACGATGGCGCGCAGATCGTGTGGGCATCCGAGCGCGATGGCTGGGAGCATCTGTATCTGTACGACGGCCACAGCGGCGAGGCGATCCGCCAGATCACCCGTGGCAAATGGGTGGTACGCAAGCTCGATCGCATCGACGAAGCCGCAGGGCAGGTGTACTTCACTGCCTCCGGCATGCAGCCCGGCGAAGACCCGTATTATCGCCACGCCTATCGCATCGGCCTGGATGGCAGCGGGTTGACCGCTTTAACGCCGGTTGCGGCCGATCATGAGGTGCGTTATTCGCCGGATGGCAAATGGATGCTGGACCTGTATTCGCGGGTGGACCTGGGCCCGGTACTGGAGTTGCGGCGCAGCGTAGATGGCAGCCTGGCACGCACCGTGGAGCACACGGATCTGAGTCGCCTGCTGGCGGCCGGGTGGCAAGCGCCGCTGCCGTTCCACACCACCGGGCGCGATGACAAGACCGAGATCTGGGGCGTCATCTATCGCCCGCAGCGGCTCGATCCGCAGCAGCACTACCGCGTCATCGAAGACATCTATGCCGGCCCGCAGGGCTCATTCGTCCCCAAGAGTTTCAGCACCGCCACACCGTCACTCACCGGTCTGGGGTTTGCGGTGGCGTCCATCGATGGCATGGGTACCAACAACCGCTCGCGCGCCTTCCATGATGTGGCCTGGCGCAATCTCAAGGACGCCGGGTTGCCGGATCGTATTGCCTGGCACAAGGCCGCCGCCGCGCGCTACCCGTGGTACGACATCGACGGCGGTGTTGGTGTGTACGGCACCTCGGCAGGCGGGCAGAACGCATTGGGGGCGCTGCTGTTTCATCCGGAATTCTATGTGGCGGGCGTGGCCAATTCCGGTTGTCACGACAACCGCATGGACAAGATCTGGTGGAACGAACAGTGGATGGGCTGGCCGGTGGGCCCGTGGTACGCCGAATCGTCGAACGTGGAGAATGCCGCGCGCCTGCAGGGGCATCTGCTGCTGGTCACCGGCGACATGGACATGAATGTCGACCCGGCCAGCACCTTCCAGGTGGCCGACCGCTTGATCAAGGCCGGCAAGGATTTCGATTTGCTGGTCGTGCCCGGCGGTGATCATGGTGCCGGCGGTGATTACGGCAGGCGCCGTTTGCTGGATTTTTTCGTGCGCTGGATGCAGCAAACGCCAACGCCGGAGTGGAATCGCACCACAGCAGCGCCGGGGGCAACGGCGCGGTGATGCGTGCGCGCTGGGGGCGCGCGCATTGGCCTGAGCACGATGCGCCGGTCTGCGCGCCGATTCTTGCCATCTTCATCTGCACCCACAATCACCGCACAGCAGTGCGCATGCGTGCGAGCGCGACCGCAGTCATGCCACGACGCATGATCGTTCAGTTGCGAAACATGCTGTTTTCCGCATGCGCTGTCGCCAAATGCGACAAGACGTAGCGTCTACGCACAGGCACATTGTGACCAACTGCTGAAACTGGAGCGCATGGGCGCATCCAGTGCGAAATGCACAGTCTTTCTGACAATGCGCGTTGCTACGTGACCGTTCGGTCGCCTGCGTCGCTCCTTGTCTGCGTGTCTGCACCACGGCCGCGGCCAGCGGTTGGCTGCAGCATGCGTCCGCCATCTACGTCGACCTGCGCCGCTGTCTGCCGGCACGGGCGTGTGTTGCCCATCGTTTGTCTGTCTTACCACTCAGGAGCCTTGCATGCCGATGTTGCTGTTGCCTCTCTCCCGTAACACCGGCGCGATCACGCGGCCGTTGCCGAGCATGCTTACTACCGCGCTGTTGCTGGCGCTATCGGCAGGTGCGGCAGCGCCGGTGTCTGCGCAACAGGCCACCGGCGGCGATGCAACGCAGACCCTGGACAGCGTGGTCGTCACCGGCTCGCGCTTGCGCCGCGTGGACACCGAAACCGCCAACCCGGTGGTCACCGTTAGCCAGGAACAGATCGCTGCCACCGGCAAAGCGACCGTGGGCGATTTATTGCAGGAACTGCCATCCATCGCCGGCAACGCCACCAATCCTTACACCAACAACGGTGGCGGCACCGGCGCTTCGGCGATCTCGTTGCGTGGCTTGGGCGACAAACGCACGCTGGTGCTGGTCAACGGCATCCGCCTGGCCTACAACGACGTCAACGCCATTCCTTCCAGCATGATCGAACGCATCGAAGTGCTCAGCGACGGCGCTTCTGCGGTGTACGGCTCCGATGCAATCGGCGGCGTGGTCAACTTCATCCTGCGCTCGCGCTTTGATGGCGTGCAGTTCAGCAGCGACTTCGGCACCAGTAGCGAGGGCGATGGCAACCGTCGCAACTTTACCCTGACCACCGGCAAGACCTGGGAGCGCGGCAGCCTGATCGGCGGCCTGTCGTATCACAACATCGACCCAGTGTCTGCAGCGGCGCGCGATTACTCCAAGGACGCGCTCGCGCTGACCAATGGCCAACCGGTGAAGCAGGGCTCCTCTGCCACGCCCACCGGCACGGTCAATTTCAACGATGGGTCGGATCAATCGCAGCTGCTCGCGCAGTCCAATGGCTGCGGGCGCGTCACCCTCAACAGCGGCGTCAGCGGGCGCGCCGGCCCGAACGATTTCCACTGTTACAGCGCCAGCGCAGACTCCTACAACTACCAGCCGTTCAACCTGTTGCAGACCCCGCAAAAGCGCACCAATGCCTTCTTGCTGGGCACCTATCGCTTCAGCGACAGCGTCGAGGGCTACGTCAATACCTGGTTTAGTAAAACCGAATCGGCTTCGATCATTGCGCCAATTCCGATCTTCTCCAATGGCGACAACATCCTGGTGTCGGCACAAAGTTACTACAATCCGTTTGGCGTCAATTTCGGTACCGATCGCACCACTGGCACCTCCTACAACGACCTCAATACACGGGCCACCGTGCTGGGCAATCGCAGCTACCAGTACAACACCTACAACTTCCAGATCAGCCCGGGCCTGCGCGGCCGCTTTGGCGACACCTCCTGGCAATGGGATGCCACCTTCAACTATGGCAAGGTCAAGCAGAAGTCGAGCAACAACGGCTTTCTCGACTATGCCGCGTTCAATCAAGCCATCGGCCCGTCGTTCCTGGACAGCGACGGCACCGTCAAGTGCGGGAGCGCGGGCGCGGCGATTGCCGGCTGCACGCCGTTGAATTTCTTCAACCTCAACGACAGTTCCAACCTGGCGACGTTGCAGGGCATGGTGGTCAATCCCATCGTCACCAGCGTGTACACGGTCAAGCAATTCGAGGCCAATGCCAACGGCACGCTGTTCGAGTTGCCGGCCGGTGCGGCCAGTCTGGCGGCCGGTATTTCGTATCGCAAGGAACGCTCCACCACCACCTCGGACCCGCTATGGACCGGCGATGAAAATGGCCTGTGCGGCGTGATCGAATTCTGCTCGTCCACCTTGAGCGGCAGTTTCGACGTCAAGGAAGCCTATGCCGAAGCACTGTTCCCGCTGCTCAAGGATCTGCCCGGCATCAATGCGCTGAACGTCACCGTGGGCACGCGGTTTTCCGATTACAGCTCGGTGGGCAGCAAGACCAATAGCAAGCTGTCGCTGGAATATCGCCCCATCGAAAACCTGCTGCTGCGCGGCACTGTCTCGCAGGTGTTTCGCGCACCCAATATCAACGAGCTCTACACCGGCGTGACCGGCGATGCGGCAACAGTCAACGACCCCTGCAATGGCTACACCGGCGGCAACAACGTGGCCTGCGCCAACGTGCCCACCGATGGCAGCTACCAGCAGTCGGACGGGCAGGTGTCGGGCAAGGCTTCCGGTGCGGCAGTGGCGGGCTACCAGCTCAAGCCTGAGACCGGCAAGTCTTACGACGTGGGCTTCGTTTACGACCCGCAATGGATTGATGGCCTGTCGCTGAGTGCGGACTGGTGGCGCATCGATCTGGAAGACACCATCACCACGGTGTCGGCGCAGACCGTGCTGAATCAGTGCTTCGCCAACTCAGCCAGTTCGTTTTGCGCATTGATCCATCGCAATGGCAACGGCACCATCAATTACATCGCCGAGCCCACCGTCAATCTGGGCAAGCTGTGGGCCAAGGGCATGGACTTCAACCTGACCTACCGCTTGCCTGCGATGGCATGGGGCAATGTCACCGCCGGCCTCAACGGCACCTATCTCACCCGTTACGATGTGTTGCCCGACACCACCGATCCCAGCTCGGTCACCATCCACAACGTGGGCCGCTACACCCAGGCCTACGGCAATTTCCCGCGCTGGCGCGCATTGGGCACGCTGAGCTGGGCATTGGACGACTGGAGCGCCACTTGGCGCATCCGCTATGTGGGGCATACCGCTATCGGCAATTCGGATCCGGACCAGAGCCTGTCGGCCGATTCCAGCGAACCGACCGTGGTGCGCAACATCGGCGCCTACGTCTACAACAATCTGCAGCTTGGCTACAACGTGGAGCCCTGGCATACGCGCTTTGAAGTGGGCGTGGACAACATCGCCAACAAGCAGCCGCCGCTGTATTACTCCAACAACGTGGGCAATGCGAACACCGACGTGGCCACGTATGATCTGCTCGGTCGCTTCTACTGGGCACGTGCGACGGTGAAGTTCTGAGTGCGCTGGTGTCCTGCTGCGCTGCGCGGCCGGGTGCGACCGGTCGTGCAGACGCCACGTCACGGCCAGCCTTGCCAGTGCAGCGACGATGACGTTATTGCAACTGCGCGCGCAGTGCGTGCGCGCCATCAGGAGTTGAGCTGACCTCATGACCGATACGCACGCAAGCGAATCGACCTGCACCCACACGCTGTCGCTATCGCGGCGGCGCTTTTTGGCCTGGAGCAGCCTGGCGGTTGCGGCAGGATTCCTGCGGTTTCCGACCCAGGCCAGCGCTGCGCAACCGGGCAGCGTGCGCGCAGTGCCGCTTGCCCAGGTCCGGCTCACGCCATCGCTGTTCCTGGATGCGCTGAACACTAACCGGCGCTATCTCATGCGGCTGCAGCCGGACCGCCTGCTGCATAACTTCGTGCTGTATGCCGGCCTCGACCCGCAGGCGCCGGCCTATGGCGGTTGGGAAGCGGACACCATCGCCGGGCATACGCTCGGCCACTATCTCAGCGCTTTGGCCCTCATGCATGCGCAAACCGGCGATGCGCAGTGCCGCACGCGCGCCGGCTATCTGGTCAGCGAACTGGCGCGCTGCCAGGCACATGCCGGCGATGGCTATGTGGCCGGTTTCACGCGCAAGAATGCAGCAGGAAAAATCGAGAGCGGGCGGGCGGTCTTCGACGAACTCAAACGCGGCAAGATCGACCCGGCGCCGTTTTATCTCAACGGCAGCTGGGCACCCCTGTACACCTGGCACAAACTGTTCGCCGGACTGCTCGACGTGCATGCGCATTGCGATAACGTGCAAGCGCTGCAGGTGGCGGTGAGCTTGGCTGGATACCTGCAGGGAATTTTCTCAGCGCTCGACGACACGCAATTGCAAAAGGTGTTGTCGTGCGAATTCGGCGGCCTCAACGAATCGTTCGTCGAACTGCATGTGCAAACCGGCGACGCGCAATGGTTGGCGCTGGCGCAGCGCCTGCATCACCACGCCGTGCTCGACCCATTGGTCGCCCAGCGCGATGAACTGGTGCACCAGCATTCCAACACCAACATCCCCAAGCTGATCGGCCTTGCCCGCGAGTACGAGGTCACCGGCGATGCCGCATCCGGCGCCGCAGCGCGCTTCTTCTGGCACACCGTCACCGACCACCACACCTATGTGATCGGCGGCAACGGCGACCGCGAATATTTCCAGCAGCCGGACAGCATTTCGACGTTTCTCACCGAGCAGACCTGCGAGCATTGCGCCAGCTACAACATGCTCAAGCTCACCCGCCACCTGTATCAATGGGGGCCGCAGGCGGAGCTGTTCGATTACTACGAGCGCACGCTGCTCAACCATGTGATGGCGCAGCAGCACCCACGTACCGGCATGTTTACCTATATGACACCGCTGCTGGCCGGCGAAGCGCGCGGCTGGTCGTCGCCGTTTGACGATTTCTGGTGTTGCGTCGGCAGCGGCATGGAAGCGCACGCGCAATTCGGCGATTCCATCTACTGGCAGGACGGGCAGGGCGTCTACATCAATCTGTACGTGCCCTCCATGGTGCGCGATGCCGCCGGCCTGGACATGACCTTGCACAGCGCCTTGCCGGAGCAGGGCAGTGCATCGCTACGCATCGATGCCGCGCCGCCAGCGCAACGCACGCTCGCACTGCGCGTGCCGGTTTGGGCGCAACAACCGCGCCTGCAACTCAATGGCCAGCCAGTCGATGGCAGCGCCAGCGATGGCTATCTACGCATCACGCGCGTCTGGCAGCCCGGCGATACCCTGAGCCTGTCGTTCGACATGCCGCTGCGCCTGGAAACGACCCCGGACGATCCCGCCTGGGTCTCGGTGCTGCGCGGGCCGTTGGTGCTTGCGGTCGATCTGGGTGATGCCGCCAAACCGTGGTCGGGCAAGACCCCGGCATTGATCGGTGGCCAGGACATCCTGCAACGCCTGCAGCCAGTGCCGGGCAAGACCGCGTTCACCTACAGCGATGGCGCACAACAGTGGCAGTTGTCGCCGTTCTACGCCCAGTTCGACCGCCGCAGCGCGGTCTACCTGGAACACCGCGACGCCGCCGCATGGCAGCAACGCCAGGCCGAGCTGGCGGCAGCAGAGGCTAAGCAAAACGCACTCGACACCCGCGCGCTCGATCGCATCGCGCTGGGCGACGAAGCCTCCGAAAAAGCACACGCCCTAAAAAGCGAAAGCTCGTATCCACTTAGCTACCGCCGCCGCGCGGGACGCGACGCCCGCACCGGCGGCTTCATCGCCTTCACCCTGCGCAACACCGCCCAGGCCCGCATCCTGCGCCTACGCTACTGGGGCGACGAAACCCGCCGCCGCTTCCGCATCCTCGCCGACGGCGAACTCATCGCCAACGAACGCCTGGACGGCAACCGCGGCCTGGACTTCGTCGATGTGGACTACCCACTGCCAGCGGCGGTCGCCGGCCGCGCCACGCTGCAGATCCGTATCGAACCGGAGACTGGTTATTCGGCTGGGCCTGCGTTTGGTTGTTGGGTGTTGGCGTCGGTTTGAGTGTGAGCGCTGTAGCAAGCGCATCTTGAAAGTATGACGAGGTCCTCGCGCGACCTCTGCAGAGCGCATGGCACCGCAGAGCAAAGAAACTGCGCCCGCAGTTACGCGTAAGAACTCGGACATGCAAGATCGAGCCCCTCTCCCCGCGGGAGAGGGCTTGGGGTGAGGGTACGGCGGCGAAGCCCCTGTGCGGTTTCAGTAGTGCAGAAAGGCCTCATTACTGACTTGCGAGCTAATCCTCCGCCACCGTCACCACCAGTTCGCCATTACGTGCAGTGATCCGCAGCTTGCTGCCAACCGCAAACCCAAACTTTTCTAGCCAAAGCCCGCGCAAGCGCACGCTGGGAATCCGCTGGCTGTGTGGCCGGCCCGGCGCTGCATCGTAGAACACATAGCCCACGGTGCAGCGGGTGGGCGTGCGGGGCTTACGAGGCGGCCGCGGCGGAATGTCATCCGGATGCAGCGCGGTCCGGTGGTCGAAGGCCAGGTTGTCCACATCGAACGTGGGCGATGGCACCAGCCGCATTGGTTGCGCGTCTGTTGCCGGTTTGGCAGCTCGCTTGGCGGTAGTGGTGCGATTGGCATTGGGCTCGGAACGCTTTGCGGTCGGTGACTGCGCCTGGCTCATCGCCTCGGCTCCGTCGTCACCATGGAGCAACGACGCCCACCAACCTGCAATACCGATGCATCTATCATGACAACGCCTCCTTCGAAGAACAGGCACCGTCGCCGGCTGGCGACGGGATGTCGGGAGGTTAGAAACCGCTAGTAGTCGGCGGGCGTATTCCTCCCGAAGGAGTGTTGTATTAGCCGCCCTCCCGACGCAGGCATCGCGTCGGCTTGCGCCTGCAAGCAGGCACAAAAAACCCACCAGTTTGACGGAGGTGGGTGCCGCTACTAGAGGAGTTTCTACGCTCCTTGAGGCAGAGGTTGCTACTAATTGTTTGGGATGTCAACTGCGCAAAATGAGTGGAGTAGGATCAGATGAAAAGTAAGCTTTGTCGTACCAGCGGTCAGGGCAAATATCGTGATCGTGCGATCCGTTGCGATGTTTATCAGCAAAAGAGCTCCTGAAGGTTCTCAAGCTCAGCTCACTGCGCTCAACCGCGACCAGTGTGGCCGGCTACGGATATGGATATCGATTTTCCTGTTCTCCGTAATATCCTTTATTTCATTTTGACTGGGTGTCGCAGCTACTGAAATCAGCTTTAGGTCTTTCGCTCCAGTTGTGGCCAGTTACAGTACTAAAGCAGAGGTGGTAGCAGCCTCCGCCTACCTTATGTCCATCCGGACTGGATTGGCAGGTGATCAGACAGTCGGCAGAAGGAGTGCACTCTTTCTTGAGTAAGTTAATTTCACACTTCTCAATGTTGGATAGTTTTCTTCTGGCAATGGCCTGGCAATTATGAAATTCTCCAAGATCGCCATAATCGCTGCCTACGCTAATTTGCGTGGGCGGTTCGGTGTCACCTCGCCCACATGCCGTTGTTAGCATGGATATGCTGCCCGTAAAAAAGATAAGTAGGTATTTGAAAATATTATTCAAAGGCAGATCCGCAGCCAAAGCATTTTTGCTGCAAGTACCTAGCGACACCCTCGTAGTTTTGCTGAAGGCTAAGCGAAAGTGGGCTGCCAAGTACCAAGTGCACAGCTTCATGGGCGATGACCGAGGCCATTGAGCAGCATCCTGCTCCTGAGAAGATGGCATTGCCGATGCCGATAGCATTTGGGTCCAAATTTGGATTTGCATAACCGCAGGTTCCGACAGAGTTGTCACGATAGATGGTGGCGAACATCACTTTGGAGATTACCTCCGCCTTCTGCGACTCGGTTATTTTGTAAGGGTTGCCCGGATCGCAATCTTCTACATTGCACCTTTGCAGCTTTGCAATCGCCTCGGCCCGCGCAAGCTCCTTGTGATTTTCGAATCTATAGCCAGGTCCTGGGGTTCCCAGCAAGCCGTTCCGATCCAGAGAATTGATCGGATTGGCCGCTACGTAGCTATATGTGCTTGTCCCGCCTTTCAATCCAATGAGATCACTTTGCCCATATCGCCCAGTAGCCGCGTCATAGTCTCGGAAGTAGTTCTGATTCAACCCACTCGCCGCATCAAACCGCTGCCCCGGAAACCGCATATCCAACACCAGCGCCGCACCATCCCCATCCGGATCCTGATTCGGCGCCGTGTTGCCGAAGGCTTCGCCCTTCAGGCTCCACGTCCACACTGCAACATCGCGGGCGGGGTCGATCACCACGCGCGGGCTGCCCAGGTGGTCGGGTTCGATGTAGTGCAGTTTGTTGGTTTTGGCCAGCAGACCGACTGGTAGGTCATCTAGCCAGATCGCTTGCTGCTTGGGCGCGCCGTTGCTGTCGTAGTCGCCTAGCCAGTGGCCTGCTTCATCGTAGAGCGTGTAGGTGTTGGTGGTGCCGAGGAAGCGGCGCACCTGCTCGCCTTTTCCGTTGTAGCGGTAGTTCATGGTCACCGCGCCAGCGCGGCGGGCCTGGGTCATGCGGCCGCTGGTGTCGTAGGTGTATTGGCGCGCAGTGCCGCCGATGGCGGTGGTGTTGCCGGTGGCGTCATAGGTGCGGGCCACACCGGCGACGGCGCTGAGGCGGT
>NZ_JSBW02000036.1 GCF_000772705.2 Xanthomonas vasicola | reverse complement strand
ACCTCACGCCGCGTCCGCTTGCGCTTGCCGTTGTACTCCGCATCGCCGAAGGTCAGTTGCATCGTCGTTGTCCGTTGCGTCTGTGTGATTGTCGCAGGATCAAGGGGAGTTGTTCAGAGTTTCCCTAAGTGCTACTTGATCATCATCCAGGGCTGCCTGGCCGATGTCACTTTCCTCAAGTCGATTCAGAAAGTCTGAAACCCCCTCTGTATAAGAACTTCGCGTCCGTCCCCGATGAGGCGATGTTTCAAGCGCGTCGGCCAGTTTGCCGTCCACCGGTAAATATAAGCGATTTGTGGATGCATGTTCATCGATCATGCCGTGTTCAGTCAGTTTCTTGAGCAAAAGATGATCGCGAAAAACATCTTGCTCAATTACATGGTGACTATGAAAGATGACTTGATTGGCGGGCATGCTTTTGGACTCTTCGTTAGCAATAGGCAGTTAATAAGCCGAAGCGTCGATAAGTCGGACTCCGCGTGTCCTTGGCGATCTGCCAAACCCATTTTCGATCAGCGCATCACGTAATAAGCGATCGCAGAAAGCATCTGC
Source organism: Xanthomonas vasicola (assembly GCF_000772705.2). Taxonomy (GTDB): domain Bacteria; phylum Pseudomonadota; class Gammaproteobacteria; order Xanthomonadales; family Xanthomonadaceae; genus Xanthomonas; species Xanthomonas vasicola. Next base: position 93,331 of record NZ_JSBW02000036.1, on the reverse strand, counting down.
CGTGTAAGGCGTCCGAAAGACATGGGCTGATGCGATGATTTCTTTCTTAAAAGCCAAACTGGCGCCGCCGGTCAGATCGAAGTATTTGCCTTTCGAATATCCCTCCGTCAGAACCTTGACCGTTGACGCGTCCTCGTCGATCGCATCAATCACTCTGACAACATCACATAAGTAATGCGCAGGGCCCTGAGATCCGTCTTCCAAAATAAACTCGCAGGGTACGAACTCGAATCCTTCGGGATCGATCGATTCAAGCACTTGTTTCAATGGGTCCGAGGTCAGCCAGTACCCGCTGAATCCACCTTGCAGATCATTCGGCATCCGCCCTCGGCTTTCATCATATCGAAGGCGCGGAGCTTCTTTCAGCGGCGGGAACCCTCCCTCCTTTGGCCGAATGATTCCCCTACCTTCTGGGCGGAGCGCCTTCTCGTTTTCGAAGATCACCCCATGTCCAGACCCACCACCGCGCATATCAGGCCTGAAGATGTAGAACGCACCTTCCTGAGGCGCATTGTCAAGCGTTTCGCGGGCTTCTTTTGCTTCATTCATAGGTGCTTTCTCTCAACAATCCAGCATGCGTCGAACAGGTGCCCACAAGTGAGTCGCTTCGCTGCCTCCCGATCAGATGCCCACCTCTGCGCTTGACTGCCAGTAATCGAGGCGGAGCCGGCGGCGGATGTTGGGCAAGCTGCAGGCCCTGTTGGAACGGGATCCAGCCTCCTATGTTGCCCGTCTTCACCGTCCGACGCAGTAGGAAAACCCCGAACGCCTACGGGTAGCGCTGGCCCTGGCGCGCGTAATCGTCGCCCCGCCACGCCTGCGGTCTTCATACATGGTTCTCGCTGCACCCCCGCAGGGCGGGTCTAGACCGCGCTGCTGTTACCGATCCGTGCGATCGAAGGAGGCCCTTCTTCCCTGCAGATCCCTGCGCGCCCGGGGGGCTTTGCGGGGGCGACCGGCTGCGATCCATTGCTAGGCCTCCCGGCGCACTTCGGCAAATGACCATCGGAACCAGGTAATAGGTAATCCGGAACCTGAAAAAATGCCTAAGCAATTGACTTCAATAGGAATTTTTGGATTACCTTTCGGGGTGATTTAAGGTAATCAGGCTCCCATAGAAAAGTTATGTGATTGAAATTTAAGGGTATTTTTTGGGGGCCTGATTACCTCCCGGAAAGGTAATCCCATTACCTCTCAATTACCCTTTAATTACCTTTGAAAGAGATCCATAAGTTATTGATATATAAAGATGTATGTGCATTTTTAGAGGCCGGTTACCTAAATTACCTCTGCCCGGTGGTCATCTGAAAAATTGAGATTGGGGGGCGCTAGAGTCGGTTGCCACCAACTCGCTAACTCCGGATCCACCGCAATGGCACTGACCCGCGATGCCCTGCAGACTCACCTCGATCCCGTCCACGCGGCCGGCGGGAAGCATTGGTGGCTGGTAGACCAGGCCGTAGCGATGCTCGAGCGCGGCCGCCAGTTGGCCAACAAGCACGATAGCCAGCGGCATACCTGCTATATGGATGCCGTATGGGCGTGATCGATGCCGGCGATGAGCCTGTTCTGCCGTCCGGCTTCCGGTGGGAGAAGGCTTCCCAGCATGAAATGGGACCGCCCACCGCTCTCACGCTCGAGGGCGTAGAAATAGCTCGAATGATGGATAAGGTCACGGGAGGCTGGTTTGTACTGCTGGAACGTCAGCGACCGAGCCCGCCAGGCGAGCCGTTTGCGCCTCTGGTTACGCGAGACTGCAGCAGCTTCGAGCAGGGGCGGCGTGGTACAGCCATGTGGGCGACGCGCCACGAGGTCAGGATTCGAAGCGACGTGGCCGCACGAATCGCCGCGAACCCGCGCCATCTAGGTGCAGGTCGGTGATTGCAGCGGTCGGGAAAATTGGCAGTAGGCCCAAGCCCGCACAAGGCCTCCGACGCTGGTCGCCGGGAAAAACAAGCAACGTAAGTTGCTGATTCGCAAGCTTGGTAGCCCTAACTCTTAATCAATAGGTCCAAGGTTCGAATCCTTGACGGCCCACCAAATAAAAGCACTTAGGCAAATGCCTAGGTGCTTTTCTTTTTTCCGAGATGGAAAGCAGAAAACGCGCGTTGCGCTTGCGGTAGACGAGACAAGCCCAGCGATAGATGTGTGCTGCGATGGTGTTGCAACGTGGCCCTATCGCCTGCAGCGCAGATGCCGGGCCTTGGCATCGCATGGTTGGCTGTCTCAAGCATTTTTCGGGCAAGTCTCCACACGGGGATGCCTCTTCGACGCGCAATTCCGTCGCCAGTGGCACAGATCAACCTCTGGTCAGATCGTCAGTGATTCCAGAAATATTGCTGTGCGCCACTACGGCGGCGCGTCATTGCGTGTGCTGTGGCCGTCGCGCTGTGTGCGCTACGCAATCTGCAAGCAGTGCGGAGCAGTCATGCCACGAGTAGCTCGCGCAAGGCCATCAGCGCAAGCATCTAGCCTCGCTGCACGCGCGGAAATGCCAGGACAAAGCGCGCGCCCTTGCCGGGCGCCGAGGTAACGTCCACAAAGCCGCCTGCCTGACGTACCGCGCTATAGACCTGCGCCAATCCCAAGCCAGCGCCCTTGTCGGCGTGCTTGGTGGTGAAGTAAGCCTCGAACAAACGCGCCTGTACCGCGCTGTCCATGCCGTGCCCGGTGTCGGCGACGGCGATGGTCATGTAATGGCCGGCCGGTTTTGCCAGTTGCGCGTCTTCTTCGCTGACGCAGGTTTCGCCGGTTTCCACGGTGATGCTGTCGCCGCTGGCACAGGCGTCACGCGCATTGATCACCAGATTCAAAATGGCGCGCTCCACGGTGTGGCGGTCGACCATGGCGCAACATCCGCCGTCGGCGGTGCGCAGCTGCAACCGCAGCTCTGCGCTGACTACCTGTTCCAGTAGCGGGCTGAGCTGTTGTGCCAGTTCGGCTAGATCCACCGCTTCGGGGCTGTAGGGGTATTGGCGCGAAAAACCCACCAAGCGCTGCGCCATCACCGAGCCGTGTTGAAGCGCCGCGTCGGCCACGCTGAGCAGCTTGGCGTCGTGTGCATCGATCTGCGCGCGCTGCAACACCAGATTGATCGCCGATGTCGCCGCCTGCAGCACGTTGTTCAAATCGTGGACCACGCCGGCCAGCAGTTGTCCCACCGCTTCTCCTTTCTGCGCCTGCTCGGAGATCTTCTCGGCGGCGTTCTGCGCGGCGCGCGCAATGTCCAGGTCGTCTTCGATGCGCTCACGCAGGTCGCGCAAGCTGTGCAGTTCGGTCGACAGCGAGGTTTCTCGCGCACGCGCCAGCATCAGGGCGCTGGTGGAAAATGCGCGCTCTGCTGCCAGGGTGCTGTCGAGGGTGTGAAAGGCTGTTTCCAGTGCGCGGCGGTCGGAGACATTCTTGCTCACCGCCAGGATCGCCTCGACCTTGCCTTGCGCGTCGAACAACGGGCTGGTCACGACCTGCCAGGTCTGGCGCACGCCGGCCAGGTTCACGCAGCTGGCTTCGAATTCCTGGATCGCGCCTTTCGCCGACTCGGCCATGGCCGCATCCACCATGCTGGCGGCTTCGCTCGGCCAAAGCTCGCGCCATGGCCGAGCGATCAGTTGGTCAGCAGACGTGGCGCCGAGTCCGACCAGCCCGTGGACGTTGACCGACGTGATCCGCCCGTCCAGATCGATCTCTTTGATGCAATCGCGCGACAGTGCCACGATCTGCCAATATCGATCTCTCATCGCGACTGTTTGCCTTTGGGGTGAAATTAACGGAATTTTCGCAAATCTGCTGGTGCGAAGGGGGTTCAGAACGTACGAGCTTGGTCTGGATTCAGGCGGGGAGTTAACGGTTCACGCCCTGTGGCAGAACGCGGAGCCTCAAATCTGCGTGTGACCCAGCCCCGCCGTGCCTTCCGCTGCCGCATAGCGCTCAACAGCCCCTCGCAGCGCTTCTTCTTTGCGTGCATCCCTGCAACAATACCCGGGCATCTGCGGCATTGCGAAAGTGGCGGAATTGGTAGACGCACCAGATTTAGGTTCTGACGCCGTAAGGCGTGGGGGTTCGAGTCCCCCCTTTCGCACCAATGCCGCGCGGCCGTGTGGTTTCCGGCCGCTGCACCTCCTGCAAACCAGTGATGCCTATCCGGGACGCCGCTACGCGCATGCCGCTGGCAGCGGCCGCCGTTATCAGCGAAACTACAAGGCTCGGCGGCATTCTCGCCATCCGTCAACCCGCATCTTCCATCTCGTGCCGACGCTGTGCGCTGTCGGTGGCAGGAGTCAACATGCAAGCATCGATCGAATCCACCGGCAATCTGGAACGCCGCCTGACCTTCACCCTGCCGCAGGAGCGCCTGGAGACGCACGTCGGTGGCCGCCTGCGCGAGCTTGCGCGGACCACGCGCATCAAGGGCTTCCGTCCCGGCAAGGTGCCGACCAAGGTGATCGAGCAGCGCTTCGGTCAGCAGGTGCGCGCCGAAGCGATGGAAGGCCTGCTGCGTGAGACCTTCGATTCGGCCGTGCGCGAGCACTCGCTGCGTCTGGCCGGCAACCCGCGCATCGATCAGGGCGAAACCGATTTCGACTTCGTCGCCACCTTCGAAGTGGTGCCGGATTTCGGCGACATCGACGTGACCAAGCTGTCGGTGGTGCGTGCGACCGCCGAAGTGACCGATGCCGACATAGACCAGATGATTGAAAACCTGCGCCTGCAGCGCCGCACCTGGAATCCGGTCGAGCGCGGTGCGCAGGTCGGTGATCTGGTGGCGCTGGAGACCTGGTCGCAGGCCGGCGACGAGCGTCTGCCTGCCGAAGGTGTGGAAACCGGCAGCAGCGTGCTGGGCTCGGGCGTCATGTTCGACCAGATCGAAAAGGGCCTGGAAGGCCTGACCAAGGGCGAAGAAAAGACCCTGACCGTCGATTTCCCGGCTGAGTGGCGCGTGCCGCAGCTGGCCGGCAAGACCGTGCAGGTGCACGTCAAGGCGGTTGAAGTGTCCGAGCCGGTGTTGCCGGTGGTGGACAAGGAGTTCATCAAGAGCTTTGGCGTGAAGAGTGGCGACTCCGAGCAGTTCCACGCCGATATCCGCACCAACCTGGAGCGCGAGCTCAAGGGTGCCCTGATGAATCGTCTGCGCCGCGAAGTGGGTGAGCAGCTGATTGCCGCTTACGCGCACGTTGAAATGCCGCCGCGGCTGGTCGAGAACGAAGCCCGTTCGATGCTGGCCCAGCAGGTCGAGCAGGTCCGCCGCAGCGGCCGCGATCCGGGGCAGGTGCCGGCCGATGCGCACACGGGATTCATGGACGCCGCCGCCAAGCGCGTGCTGGTCGGTCTGTTGGTGGGTGAAGTGGCACGTCGCAACGAATTGCGCCTGGAATCCAGGCGCGTCAGCGAAACGCTGCGTCTGATCGCCTCGACCTACGAAGAGCCGGAACAGGTCATTGAGATGTACCGCAACGACCCCCAACTGATGAATGGACTGCAGAGCCGTGTGATGGAAGAGCAGGTGATCGACTGGATCGCCGAGCGCGCCCAGCATACCGAGCAGCCGCTGTCGTTCCAGGACGCCATCCGCGTCTGATCCGGCAATAAGAGAAGAGCCGCGCCTGCGGTCAGGGGCGCGGATGTTGAACACGGGTAGCGGCACAGGCCGCTGCCACAACAGGAAGACTGATGAGCATTGTGACCAAAGCCCTGAACCTGGTGCCCATGGTGGTCGAGCAGACCAGCCGTGGCGAGCGTGCGTACGACATTTACTCGCGTCTGCTGAAGGAGCGTCTGATCTTCCTGGTCGGTCCGATCGACGACCATATGGCCAACGTGATCGTGGCCCAGTTGCTGTTCCTGGAAGCCGATAACCCGGAAAAGGACATCAGCATCTACATCAACTCGCCCGGCGGCGTGGTCACGGCCGGCATGGCGATCTACGACACCATGCAGTACATCAAGCCGGACGTGAGCACCATCTGTGTCGGCCAGGCCGCCTCAATGGGCGCGCTGCTGCTGGCCTCCGGCGCGGCAGGTAAGCGTTACGCGCTGCCTAATTCGCGCGTGATGATCCATCAGCCGCTGGGCGGCTTCCAGGGCCAGGCGACCGATATCGACATCCACGCCCGCGAGATCCTGACCCTGCGTTCGCGCCTGAACGAGATCCTGGCCAAACACACCGGTCAGTCGCTGGAGACCATAGCGCGCGACACCGAGCGCGACAACTTCAAGAGCGCGGTCGATGCCCAGGCGTATGGCTTGGTGGATCAGGTGCTTGAGCGTCGTCCGGAAGAGTCAATCCAGCCGTCTTGATTGCCAGGGCATTGAAATTGCAGGAAAAACCGGCAGGGTCGGGCGGGGCGAATGTCCTCCCGACCCTGTGCTATTCTCGAAATCGAACCCCCGTACATCGGGTGGGGTAACTGGGTAACAGAAGCATGAGCGAAGACCGCCAAGGTCGTTCCGGCGACAGCAACAAGATTCTCTACTGCTCGTTCTGCGGTAAGAGTCAGCATGAAGTCCGTAAGCTGATTGCCGGTCCCAGCGTATTCATCTGCGATGAGTGCGTTGAGCTGTGCAACGACATCATCCGCGAGGAACTCGAAGAGAAGGCGCAGTCGGCACGTTCCAGCCTGCCCAAGCCGCGCGAGATTCTCGAGGTGTTGGATCAATACGTGATTGGGCAGTTGCGCGCCAAGCGCACGCTCGCGGTGGCGGTGTACAACCACTACAAGCGTATCGAGAGCCGCAGCAAGAACGATGACGTCGAGCTGGCGAAATCCAACATTCTGCTGGTCGGTCCGACCGGTTCGGGCAAAACGCTGCTGGCCGAAACGCTGGCGCGCCTGCTCAACGTGCCGTTCACGATCGCCGATGCCACCACGCTGACCGAAGCCGGCTATGTCGGCGAGGACGTGGAAAACATCATCCAGAAGCTGCTGCAAAAGTGCGATTACGACGTCGAAAAGGCGCAGCAGGGCATCGTCTATATCGATGAAATCGACAAGATCTCGCGCAAGAGCGAGAACCCGTCGATTACCCGCGATGTGTCCGGCGAAGGCGTGCAGCAGGCACTGCTCAAGCTGATCGAAGGCACGGTTGCTTCGGTGCCGCCGCAAGGTGGCCGCAAGCACCCGCAGCAGGAATTTCTGCAGGTCGACACCAAGAACATCCTGTTCATCTGCGGTGGTGCGTTCGCCGGGTTGGACAAGGTGATTCAGCAGCGTTCCAACGATGCCGGCGGTATTGGCTTCGGTGCCAAGGTCAAGAGCAGCGAGCGTAAGCAGGAAGTGGGCAAGATCCTGGCCGAAGTCGAGCCGGAAGATCTGATCAAGTTCGGCCTGATTCCCGAGTTCGTTGGCCGCCTGCCGGTGGTCGCCACGCTTGAGGAACTGGACGAGCCGGCGCTGATCAAGATCCTGACCGAGCCCAAGAACGCCATCACCAAGCAGTTCAAGAAGCTGTTCGATATGGAAGGTGTGGAGCTGGAGTTCCGCCCCGACGCCCTGTCTGCGATCGCCAAGAAGGCGCTCAAGCGCAAGACCGGCGCGCGCGGCCTGCGCACCATCGTCGAATCGGTGCTGCTGGATACGATGTACGAGCTGCCGTCGCAGGAAAACGTCAGCAAGGTGGTGGTGGACGAGTCGGTGATCGAGCACAAATCCGAGCCGTATTTGATCTACCAGGCGCAACCGGCCCCGGCCAAGGCTGCGTCCGGCGACTGAGCCTTGTCGTCGCTTCGCCAGGCCCTGGCCTCGCTCGCGGCTAAAGGCTTTCCGAGCGCTACTTGCAACACCTCGCCGATGGCCCCATAACGGAGCCATCGGCTTTTTTATTGCCGCAAAACCCTCATTCCTGCGGAGCGCCCCATGGCCCAGTCCCAACCAGAAATTCTCGATCTGCCAGTGTTGCCGCTGCGCGACGTGGTGGTGTTTCCGCACATGGTGATTCCGCTGTTCGTCGGCCGTGACAAGTCGATGCGCGCGCTGGAAAAAGCCATGGAGGCGGACAAGCGCATCCTGCTGGTGGCGCAGAAGTCGGCCGAAACCGACGACCCGGCTGCCGGCGACCTGTACACCGTCGGCACCCTGGCGCAGGTGCTGCAACTGCTCAAGCTCCCCGACGGCACCATCAAGGTGCTGGTCGAAGGCCTGTCGCGCGTCACCGTCGACAAGGTTGTCGAGCAGGATGGCGCCTTGCAGGGGCAGGGCACGGAGGTGGAAGCCAGCGATGCGCGCGAGCCGCGCGAAGTGGAAGCTATCGCGCGCTCGCTGATGTCGCTGTTCGAACAGTACGTCAAGACCAACCGCAAGCTGCCGCCGGAATTGCTGCAGACCCTGGCCGGCATCGACGAGCCGGGCCGCCTAGCCGACACCATCGCTGCGCATATCGGCGTGCGTCTGGCCGACAAGCAGCGCTTGCTGGAAATCACCTACATCGGTGAGCGGCTGGAATTGCTGGTCGGGCTGGTCGACGGCGAAATCGACGTGCAGCAGTTGGAAAAGCGCATCCGCGGCCGCGTGAAGTCGCAGATGGAAAAGAGCCAGCGCGAGTACTATCTCAACGAGCAGATGAAGGCGATCCAGAAAGAGCTGGGCGACCTGGACGATGCACCCGGTGAGCTGGAAGAACTCGCACGCAAGATCGCCGAGGCGGGCATGCCCAAGCTGGTCGAAACCAAGGCCAAAGCCGAGCTCAACAAACTCAAGCAGATGTCGCCGATGTCCGCCGAAGCGGCGGTGGTGCGCAACTATCTGGATTGGTTGCTGGGCGTGCCGTGGAAAAAGCGCACCAAGGTGCGCAAGGACCTCAAGGTTGCCGAAGACACGCTGGACGCCGATCACTACGGTCTGGACAAGGTCAAGGAGCGCATCCTTGAGTACTTGGCCGTGCAGTCGCGCGTAAAGCAGATGAAGGGGCCGATCCTGTGCCTGGTCGGGCCGCCTGGCGTGGGCAAGACATCGCTCGGGCAGTCGATTGCCAAGGCGACTAACCGTAAGTTCGTGCGCATGAGTCTGGGCGGCATCCGAGACGAGGCGGAAATTCGTGGCCATCGCCGCACGTATGTCGGTTCGATGCCGGGCCGGCTGGTGCAGAACCTCAATAAGGTGGGCAGCAAGAACCCACTGTTCCTGCTGGACGAAATCGACAAGATGTCGATGGACTTCCGTGGCGACCCGTCGTCGGCATTGCTGGAAGTGCTCGATCCGGAGCAGAACACCTCCTTCAACGACCACTATCTGGAGGTTGATCTGGATCTGTCGGAGGTGATGTTCGTTGCCACCTCCAACTCGCTCAGTATCCCCGGCCCGCTGCTGGACCGCATGGAAGTGATCCGCATCCCCGGCTATACCGAGGATGAAAAGCTCAACATCGCGATGCGCTACCTGGTGCCCAAGCAGATCAAGGCCAACGGCTTGAAGCTGGAAGAGATCGAGATCGGCAGCGACGCCATCCAGGACATCGTGCGCTACTACACGCGCGAATCGGGTGTGCGTAATCTCGAGCGCGAAGTCGCCAAGATCTGCCGCAAAGTCGTCAAGGAAATCGCGCTGGCAGGTCCGCAGCCGGCAGCCAAGAAAGCGGTGGCCAAGAAGGGCAAGCCAAAGGCGCTGGTCACCGTCAACGCGAAGAATCTCGACAAGTATCTGGGCGTGCGTCGCTTCGACTTCGGCCGTGCCGAAGAGGAAAACGAGATCGGCCTGGTCACCGGCCTGGCATGGACCGAGGTCGGCGGCGAGCTGCTGCAGGTCGAGTCCACGCTGGTGCCGGGCAAGGGCAACCTGATCCTCACCGGTCAGCTCGGCAACGTCATGAAGGAATCGGCATCGGCAGCGTTGTCGGTGGTGCGTTCGCGCGCCGAGCGGCTCGGGATCGATGTGGACTTCCTGCAGAAGCAGGACGTGCACGTGCATGTGCCCGACGGCGCCACGCCGAAGGACGGCCCAAGCGCAGGCATCGCGATGGTGACCTCGCTGGTGTCGGTGTTGACCAAAGTGCCGATCCGCGCCGATGTGGCGATGACCGGCGAGATCACCTTGCGTGGTCGCGTATCGGCAATTGGCGGCTTGAAGGAGAAGTTGCTGGCGGCCCTGCGCGGTGGCATCCGCACCGTGTTGATCCCCGACGAGAACCGCAAGGATCTTGCCGACATCCCGGCCAACGTCACCCGCGATCTGAAGATCGTGCCGGTGAAATGGATCGACGAGGTGCTCGACCTGGCACTGGAGCGTCCGCTGACGCCGAAGAAGGCCGGCAAGGAAAAAACGCGCAAGACAGCCTCGCGGGTCGCCGTGCGTGGTAAGTCGCGTAGTACGCCCGGCACCCGCGTCAAGCACTAACGGGGGCTGTCTAGACTGCCGCAAAACAAGCCAAAACCCGCGTCGTTATTGGGTTTTGGCTTGCGTGCATTTGGGGGCGCTGGTATAAATGCACGACTCGTGGGCGCGGCAAATGTGATGCGTCACGCGATACCACTTGTGTCGGGTTCTTCGCTAACGGCAAGAGCGCCGATTGTCGATTCCGCGGCGTCTGCCGCAAAGGGAGTTTCAAGAATGAATAAAACCGAATTGATCGATGGCGTTGCCGCTGCCGCTGACATCTCCAAGGCTGAAGCTGGCCGTGCTGTTGACGCGGTTGTGAGCGAAATCACCAAGGCACTGAAGAAGGGCGACGCCGTCACCCTCGTTGGCTTCGGTACCTTCCAGGTCCGCGAGCGCGCTGAGCGCACCGGCCGCAATCCGAAGACCGGCGACAGCATCAAGATCGCGGCTTCGAAGAATCCTGCATTCAAGGCTGGTAAAGCCCTGAAGGATGCGGTAAACTAATCGACTAGCTAGGGTGCTTAGCTCAGCGGTAGAGCGTCTCCCTTACACGGAGAGGGTCGGGGGTTCGAAACCCTCAGCACCCACCATTAAGCACCAGGCAAACGTTTCAAGCGCGGAGCGGTAGTTCAGCTGGTTAGAATGCTGGCCTGTCACGCCGGAGGTCGCGGGTTCGAGTCCCGTCCGCTCCGCCAGTTATACCGAAGCCCCTGAGCAATTGGGGGCTTCGTTTTCTCCACGACATTCGCGTTGCGAGTTGGGTAGAGAACGATGTCCAAGTTTAAAGCGGAGCGGTAGTTCAGCTGGTTAGAATGCTGGCCTGTCACGCCGGAGGTCGCGGGTTCGAGTCCCGTCCGCTCCGCCAGTTATACGAAAGCCCTCTGCCTTGTGCCGGGGGCTTTTTTTTGAGTTTGAGTCAGCGGTCGGATTGAGTCGTGCGTCGACAGCTCGGCTTCGGGTCATGCATTCGGCGATTTCGGTGTCCGGCGTTGGTTGCCGAAGTGAAACCCTGACGTTGATTGAGGCCCCGCGACACTGTGCTAACGGGCATTGGGCTGGGTGCTTGGCGTCAAGCGCGTTACACTGCGCGGCTCGCCCACAGGCCGTGATTTGCCAATGCTGCAGAAACTTCGCGATAAGACGTCAGGCTGGATCGCTACCGCCATCCTGGGGTTGCTGATGGTTCCGTTCCTGTTCGTCATCGACAACAGCTACCTCGGCGGCATCGGCGCCAATAACGTGGCCAAGGTGCAGGCGCCGCCCAATTGGTGGAAATCGGCACCGTCGTGGTGGCCGGTTTCGCTGCTGTGGCAGCACCACGAAATCAGCACGCAGGATTTCCGCGCGCGTTTCGAGCAGGCGCGCATGCAGGAACGTCAGCGTCAAGCCGAGAACTTCGATCCGCGCACATTCGAATCCCGCGAAAACAAGCTGCAGGTACTTGACCAACTGGTCGACGAACAGGTGGTGCGACTGGGCGCGGAAGATGCGGGAATCGTCATAGGCGACGCAACCGTGCGCGATTACATCGCCAACATTCAGGCGTTCCAGGTCGATGGCAAGTTCAGCCCTGACCAGTACCGCGCCGCGCTTGCGCAAGGCACGCCGCCGCGCACGCCTGCACAGTTCGACGCTTTGGTGCGTGACAGCCTGCAGCAGTCGGTGATCCCGCAGGCCGTGGCGGAATCGGGCTTTGCCACCAAGGCCGAGTTCGAGCGTCTGCTCAAGCTGATGGGTGAAACGCGCGACGTGGAGCTGGCAATGCTGCCGCCGTCGGCCGTAGATACCGCGCCGGTGAGCGATGCGCAGATCAAACAGTGGTACGAGGGGCATACGCAGGACTTCCGTCAGCCGGAAACCGTCACCATCGAATACGTGGAGCTCAACGCCGCAAAGATGCCGCCGGCCACCGCCGCCGACGAAGCAACGCTGCGCAAGCGCTATGAAGAAGAGAAGGCGCGCTTCGTCGAGCCGGACCAGCGCCTTGCATCGCACATCCTGATCAGTGCCGGCAGCGATGCAGCTGCGCAGAAGGCTGCCGAAGCAAAGGCCGCCAAGCTCGCCGCCGAGGCCAAGCAGCCGGGCGCCGACTTCGCTGCACTGGCGAAAGCCAATTCGCAGGATCCGGGCTCTAAGAACGCCGGCGGCGACCTGGGTTGGGTCGAGAAGGGCGCGATGGTCAAGCCGTTCGAGGACGCGCTGTTCTCGATGAAGGCTGGTGACGTGGTGGGTCCGATCAAGAGCGAATTCGGCTATCACGTGATCCAGTTGCGTGAGGTCAAGGGTGGACAGGGCAAGTCGTTTGAGCAGGTGCGTGACCAGCTGGCGGCCGAGCAGCTGAAGGCCGATGCGGACAAGGCATTTGCGGATATCAGCGGCAAGTTGGTGGATCAGGTCTACAAGAATCCCACCGCGCTGGAGCCGGCGGCCAAGCAGGTCGGCTTGCCGGTGCAGACGCTGGGGCCGTTCTCGCGCACTGATGCCAGCGGTGTTGCGGCCAATCCGGCTGTGTTGCGCGCGGCGTTCTCCGAAACGCTGGTGCAGGACGGCACGGTGAGCGACCCAATCAATATCGCGCCGAACCATAGCGTGGTGTTGCGTGTGACCAATCACACCGCCGAACAGGCGTTGCCGTTGGACAAGGTGCGCGACAAGGTGACGGCGGCGATCCGCGCAGACCGTTCCGAGAAGGCCGCCGCGGCTGCTGCCGATGCTTTGCTGGCACGCGTGCAGAAGGGTGAGACGCTGCAGGCGCTGGCGGCCAGCGAGAAGCTGCAGGTGCAGCCGATCCCGGGGCTGCCGCGGACGGCACCGATCCCGACTCCGGCCGCGAACCGCGCGATTTTCAGCGCGCCGCGACCGACCGAAGGCAAGCCGTCGGTTGGCAAGGTGCAACTGGATGGCGGGCGCTTTGCCGTCTTCGTCATCAGCAAGGCCACCCCGGGCGATCTGAAGCAAATGCCGGCCGAACAGCAGGCGATGCTGCGTGAGCAGCTGAGCCAGATCGACGGCAACAACGCTGCGCAGGCGTACGTCAAGGAAATGCGCAAGCGCTACAAGATCCAGATCGAAGAAGCGCAGCTGTAAGGCGTCGATTGGTGAAAGAAAAGCCTGGGTAACCGGGCTTTTCTTTGGGTTTGTGGCGAGAGAAGTTAGGTCGGCGGATGCGCGAGGGATATCGATCTGACGCGTGCGTGTCGATTTGTCGCTGGCGTTCGCGTGCTTGGCTGGCTGACGCTAGCTGCGATTTATACCCACCAAGCACCAAGCACCAAGCACCAAGCACCAAGCACCAAGCAACAAGCAACAAGCAACAAGCAACAAGCAACAAGCAACAAGCAACAAGCAACAAGCAACAAGCAACAATGGACGAGTTGTCAGCTGGGTCTGCTAACTCTCCGGCAGTGGCTAGCTTCGCCCCTCGACTCTGCAACCACGTGCGAGGATGGTAGAACTGAAAACGCGGGGTTTCGTGCGGTGCTCTGCAGCAGCTGGATCAGCTGGGTGCGATGCGGGCTGATTCAGCAGTGAGCGTCCTCAACGTTATGGCTCGTGCTGTCTAGAAAAATGCAGACTTTGATTGTTGCCGAAGCTTCGCTTGCAAGTGCAGTGACCAAGTCGATTCTTTGGAGTGACGCGCGCTAGGCGTTAGACAAGGGCTAACTGCGTTGCTTTCGAATCCAGTCGCTCTCGGAATCTGTCACCCGGCACAGAAGTGGCCTTACAAGAAAGCAAGTGCGCTGCGCAGAGTTCACGATCGACGCGATCACGCTGCCGGTCGCCTGCTTGCACCGCACTGCAGCGTGCTAATGCGCGCTGAAACTTAGGGCATACAACTTAGGCGCATTCGAATTAAGGCGAATCGTCGAACGAAAGCACCATGCCAGGCTTCAGAATGGCGCTCTTGTCCAGGCCGTTGCTAGTGAGCAACGTCGTCACGGTGACGCCATAGCGGCGTGCGATGGCCCAGGCCGATTCGCCATTGCGCACGGTGTGGGTGCGCGTTGGCAAGGTCGACGCTTTGCCGGCTGCCGAGGCAACGACGGTCGGCGCGGAGTCATTACCGACGTCACGTCCCACATCGACGGATGCAGCCACGGCGCTGCTAGAACCGGGTTGCGCCGGTGCAATCGGAGCCAGGACATGCACACCGTGCGGCGCTGCGCGTGCGCCGGCAAGGGCGGGATTCAGGCGGGCGAGCAGTTGCGGCTCGATTGCGCGCTGCCCAGCCCAGGTATTGAGGCTGGTGCCCGCCGGCAGCGCATGTTCGGTGAGGACGGGCACCGGACGATCCAGCGAGGTCAACAGGTTGCCCTGCTGCTGCGCGTGATCGAGCACGCAGGCGAGCGCGTGCAGTTTTTCCACGTAGTCGTAGGTGACCTTGGACATGCCTGGTAATTCGGACGGGCGTGCGTTCTGCGCGTTCATCCCGGCGCTGCGCATTGCCTGCAGTACCCGGTACTCGCCGGCGTTGTAGGCCATCAGCGCCAGGCGCCAGTCGCCGCCAAACATGCCGTAGAGGGTTTTGAGGTAGCGCACCGCCGCAGTGGTGGAATCCACCGCCGACAGGCGTCCGTCGTACTGCGCGCCAACCGGCACTTGGTGGTTGCGCGCGGTGGTGGTGACGAATTGCCATAAGCCAGCAGGGCCGTTGCCGTTGCGGGCGCCGGGGCGGTAGCCGCTTTCGACGAACGGAATCAGCGCAAATTCGGTGGGCATGTCGGCTTTGCGCAACTCATCGACCACGTAACCGAACAGTGGCAAGACATCCTGCGCATCGTCGACCAGGCGCGCGGGGGCGCGTGAAAAATGCTGTTCCCACCGGGTATCGCTATGTGCGCTGTCGCAGCCTGGGTCGGCACGGCCCTCAAGGAACGACGAGAAAATCTCCCGCCCGTTGCGTATGCCGGGTGCGCTGGTCTGCGCGGCGGCGCTGCTTGCGGTTGTGGAGCTTGCGTCGTTGGGCGAAGCGGCTGCCGGTGCAATAGCCGAACAGGCGGCCAGCACTGCTAAAACCAGGCGCCTCATGCGCGAAATTCGTCTTTCCAGCGCCGAAGTTCGGCGAAAATATCAACTTCGGAGGAAAGTGCGCCGGCTGCGCGCGGTGCCACTGCGGCGCGAATCTCGGGACGGTTGGTGCGTAAGAACGGATTGGTGGCCAGTTCACTCTTGAGCGAAATCGGCAGGGTAGGACGGGCTACATGACGCATGGCCTGGGCTTCCTGTTGACGGCGCTGCAAGGCAGCGTTGGTGGGATCGACGTGCAGCGCGAACGCCGCGTTGGCCAAGGTGTATTCGTGGCCACAACACACAAGCGTTTCGCCGGGCAGAGAGGCCAGGCGCTGCAACGAGTCAAACATCTGAGGAGCGGTACCTTCGAACATCCGCCCACAGCCTAGGCTGAACAGGGTATCACCGCTGAACAGATGACTGTCTGTCACGAAGGCGATGTGGCTGCGCGTGTGGCCGGGCACTTCGAGGACCTGAAAATCGACATCAAGCAGGCTCAAACGTTCGCCATGACCCACTTCCTGCGCAGTTTCCGGGATGCGTTCGTCGGCCGAGCCGAATAGCTCAAGGTCAGGCCAACGCTGCTGGAGCTCGGCCACGCCCCCGATGTGGTCGCCATGGTGGTGGGTCAGCAGGACGGCGCTGGGAATGAGGCCTTCGCGCTCTGCGGCGGCTATCACCGGCGCTGCCTGCCCAGGGTCGACGATGATGGCGCGGCCATCTGCAGCGACCAGCGCCCAAATGTAGTTGTCGTCGAATGCGGGCAGGGCGATCAGTCGCATAGAATTGGGACCATGCCTGCCCCGCCATTCTCCCGTCAAGCTGGTGTCTCATCCTGGTTTGAAACAGGTGCAGGGCGCAGCCTGCTTCAGCTGGAGCGTCGTTTGGCGCTGGAGGCGCTGCAGACACGTCCGTCGCAACCCTGGTTGTGGCTGACCCCGACGACCGAATTGCCCCCGCGCGAGTCGCTGCAGGGGCGTGGTCTGCGGCTGCATCGCAGTGCCGGGCGCTTCGCCGGCGATGCGCGCTGTGCGATGCCGTTTCCGCTGCCAACCGAGAGCCTGCAGGCGATCGTGGTGCAGCATGCGGTGGTTGGCGGGGCGGCGGACTTTTTGGCCGAATGCGAGCGGCTGCTGATGCCCGGCGGCCGGCTGTTGTTGTTCACGCTCAATCCGATGAGCCCCTACCGTTTCCGCTGGGCGCGGCGTGGACCGGTGGCGCTGCGGCCGGATCGCTGGCGCCTGTTGGCGCAACGTGCCGGTCTGCAGAGCGTGCAAGCGGAACGCTACCTTGGGCCGATCTGGCGCACCGGTGGCGAGTCCACCGATCCCGGCCGTGCACCCTGGCGCGCGGTGTATTTGCTGGAAGTGGAAAAACGCGCCGCTGCTGCGATCGGCCCGACACCGATTGCGCTGCCAGCCCGCTGGCCGCAACCGGTGGCCACGATTTAACCCGTTTACGTTGCAACTCTGGAACCTGATGAAATCAATTGAAGTGCATACCGATGGCTCCTGCCTTGGCAATCCCGGGCCGGGTGGTTGGGCGGCCCTGTTGCGTTACAACGGGCGCGAAAAGGAGCTGGCCGGCGGCGAAGCCGTTTCCACCAACAACCGCATGGAGTTGATGGCGGCGATCATGGCGCTGGAAACGCTGACCGAGCCGTGCCAGATCGTGTTGCATACCGACTCGCAGTACGTTCGCCAGGGCATCACCGAGTGGATGCCGGGCTGGGTGCGGCGCAATTGGAAAACCGCCGGCGGCGATCCGGTCAAGAACCGCGAATTGTGGGAGCGGCTGCACGCGGCCACGCAACGCCACAGCATCGATTGGCGCTGGGTGAAAGGCCACAATGGCGACCCGGACAACGAGCGCGTCGACGTGCTCGCCCGCAATCAGGCCACCGCCCAGCGCGATGGCCATGCAACATCGTAAGAGGACACATGCGGCAGATCATTCTCGATACCGAAACCACCGGCCTGGAATGGCGCAAGGGCAACCGCGTCGTCGAAATCGGTGCTGTGGAGCTGCTGGAGCGGCGCCCGAGCGGCAATAACTTCCATCGCTATCTGAAGCCCGATTGCGACTTCGAACCCGGCGCGCAGGAAGTGACCGGGCTGACCCTGGAATTTCTGGCCGATAAGCCGTTGTTCGGTGAGGTGGTGGACGAATTTCTCGCCTACATCGACGGCGCGGAACTGATCATCCACAACGCCGCGTTCGACCTGGGTTTTCTGGATAACGAGCTGTCGCTGCTGGGCGATAACTACGGTCGCATCGTCGAACGCGCCACGGTGGTCGATACGTTGATGATGGCGCGCGAGCGCTATCCGGGGCAGCGCAACTCATTGGATGCCTTGTGCAAGCGTCTGGGCGTGGACAACTCGCATCGCCAGTTGCACGGCGCCTTGCTCGATGCGCAGATCCTGGCCGATGTGTATATCGCGCTGACCTCGGGTCAGGAGGAAATCGGGTTTGCCAGCGCCGACGCGGGCCAGCAGACCAACAGTGCGAGCGGCATGATCGCGTTCGACCCGGCGCTGCTGTTGCCGCGTCCACGCGTTGCGGTGACCGCCTCCGAATCGCAGGCGCATGAGGCGCGCCTGGCGCAGTTGCGCAAGAAAGCTGGGCGTGCGTTGTGGGATCCGCCGGTCGAGGAAGTCGCTGTTGCTGGCTGAGCGCGGCTAACACAACGGCTGCGCTCACCGCCGGGCGGGCGCGGCCGGTGCTTGGTGATGCATGTACTACATGTGCACTGCGGTCCTTGCGTGCTTTCTACACCCACCTGCCGATTGGTTACTGCATTTTGTCAGCCGATCTAAGGCGTTTGCGCGGTTGTGCCGCCGTTGGATAAGGAGCGGCGGCGTCTGTTTGCATCTACGCTGTCTGCTGCAGTGATGGCTGCTGCGTAGGCGGCGTAGTGGGTAAATGGCTACGTGTAAATGGGTCACGCAAGTCATGATTTCGCTTACCGTCAGATAGGCTGGCAAAGCGTGGTAAGCGATGGTGATTTTTTGACCGCATGCGGCAGGCAATCGCGTTTGCTGAAGCAGTCTTTCGCGATCCGCTCATTCGCTGCGCGCATTTGCAAGGCACGCATTTCGGCATGTCGCAACGTCAGTAACTACGCACCAGAATCGCTGTGATGTTGTCCGAACCGCCACCATCCAGTGCGGCGGCGACCAGGCATTCCACGCATTCCTGTGCACTGCAATCGGCCTGCGCCAAGGTGGCTGCGATGGCGGCATCGTCCACTTCTTCGGTCAGGCCGTCGCTGCACAGCAGCAGCTGCATGCCGGATTTGAGCTCGCCCTGCATGGTGGCGACATTCAGATGTACCGGGTCGGTTACGCCGAGTGCCTGGGTCACCACGTTACGATGCGGATGCGCGCGCGCCTGCTCGCTGGTGAGCGTGCCTTGGGCGATGAGTTCCTGCACATAGCTGTGATCCTGGCTCAGCTGGGCCAGCCGGCCATCGCGCCATAGATACGCGCGGCTGTCGCCAACCCACGCCACTTCGAAACGCTGACCCAGCACGCGTGCGGCCACCACCGTGGTGCCCATTGGCAAGGTGTCGTTGCAGCGGCGCGAGGTCTTGATGATCTCTTCGTCGGCGATGCGCACTGCCTGGGCCAGCGGGGTGCCGGCGCGGATTTCCCGCACGATGGTTTCGCGGGCCAGTGCGCTGGCCACTTCACCGCAGGCATGCCCGCCCATGCCGTCGGCCACCAGCCACAATCCCAGTTCGCTGTCGCCGTAATAGGTGTCCTCGTTGAGGTCACGGCGCAGGCCGACGTGGGTGAGGTGTCCGAATTCGAGCATGGGACCGGTTCGCCAAAGAGAAGATGCACCACCATCATCGCGGCCCGGCTGGTCAGCGGCAACACACCACGCATGGGCGTCGCAGTGCCTGTTCACGCCTGGGCGAGCGCTGACCCAGTTGGCGCCGGCCCGGGCCGCTTGTAGCTGGGGCCGTGTACCCGTATGATGCACGGCCCCAGGACACTGGGGACCATCTGGAGAGGTGGCAGAGCGGTTGAATGTACCTGACTCGAAATCAGGCAGGCGTTTATAGCGCCTCGGGGGTTCGAATCCCCCCCTCTCCGCCAGATTGAGGCGAGCAGTTGTGCCAGTGCCGCGTGAGTTTCGCCGGCAGCATTGGGGGGTGAGAAGCCCGGGGTTCGACAGGCAGCAAAGCTGTCTGCACGGCGAAGCCGCCCGCAGGGCGAAGGCACACAGTGCCGAGTGAATCTCCCTCTGTCGCCAGATTCGCATCAGCCCCCGCAAGGGGGCTTTTGTTTATGTGTGTGGCAATCGCCCGCCGCGGCGATGACTACAATCCGCCCGATCCCCGTTGGAGGCCTGTCATGTCCGAGATCCTGGTGCCCGTGTCCTTTGGTGAGCTGCTCGACAAGATCGCGATCCTGCAGATCAAGTCCGAGCGCATGAGCGATGCGGCCAAGTTGACCAATGTGCGCAATGAGCTGTCTGCGCTGGAAACCAGCTGGATGGCGCATCCAGCCGCCGGCCACGACATCGTGCGCCTGCGCGCCGAACTCAAGGCCGTCAATGAGCGGCTGTGGGTGATCGAGGACGACATCCGCCTCAAGGAACAGGCGCAGACCTTCGACGACAGCTTCGTGCAGCTCGCGCGCAGCGTGTATATCGAAAACGACGAGCGTGCGCGCATCAAGAAAGAGATCAACCTGGCGCTGGGTTCTTCGTACGTGGAAGAAAAGTCTTATCAGGA
Source organism: Xanthomonas vasicola (assembly GCF_000772705.2). Lineage (GTDB taxonomy): Bacteria > Pseudomonadota > Gammaproteobacteria > Xanthomonadales > Xanthomonadaceae > Xanthomonas > Xanthomonas vasicola. The sequence continues at coordinate 73,270 of NZ_JSBW02000036.1, read as the reverse complement.
CTATCGCGCTACCGACGCCTGAGCGCGTTAACGGGTTGATTGCGCGGGTGGCCTGAACAGCGCGAGTTATGCAGGAATCGCATTTGCTGGCTGTCACGGCATCAGTTCGGGGAGCCGCTGCAACTTGCCGACGCCTGACTGCCGAGGAGATTCAGAGCGCTAGTGAAAGCACTGCACGGCCGTAAGGCGAACGCATTGGTGCCTGGAGGTGGCAAGTGCTGCGCGTTCACTCTAGATTCTGAGCGCTCCGTCCACACCCGCCCGGCAACTCCTCTGGTCAGTCTTGCTCGATCCACTAGCGAATGCATCGCAGTGCTGGATACGTCGCCTGCCGCACTAAGCGCGTTGTGTTCGGGCTGCGATCGATCGCCGGTCGCCAATCGTCAGCGCGGATGATCGGTGCGATAACGCTCGAAGGCAGCGATTGCATCGTCCACGGTGATCAGCGACATCACGTCGTCGAATTCGATCTTTGTTCCCCAGCTCAGCTGGTCGGCAGGCTTGTGCAGGAACTTGCATGCGGCTGCGTCGTAACGGTCCACGCAATAGCGCACGTCCGAATACGGGCCGCTGCGCAGCGGGTTGCTGGCCGCATGCAGGCCCAGCACCTTGGTACCCATCGCGTTGGCAATATGCATCGGCCCGGAATCCGGCGTGACCACCAGGTCCGCACGCGCGAGCAGGGCAGGCAGTTGTTTGAGCGTGTCCTTGCCGACCAGATCCAGTACCGGCGTGCGTGCGGCAGCGACGATGGCATCGGCGGTGCTGCGCTCCTGGTCGCTGCGGCCACCGCACAGCACCACTCGCCAGCCTTGCGCGGCGGCGTGATCGGCAAGTGCGGCATGGCGATCGGGATACCAGTTGCGACGCGCGTGACTGGAGCACGGCGAAATCATCAGCACCGGGCGGCCATCGTCGTCCCATTGCGCGCGTGCCCAGGCATGCGCCTCATCGGGCACAGGCAGATCCCAGCGCACCTGGGTCTGGCGCAGGCCCAGCGGCTCGGCAAAGCTGCCGATGGCGTCGAGCACATGGATGCCGGGGCAGTCGGCGATGCGCTCGTTGACAAACAGGCCATGCAGGTCCTTGGAGCGACTGCGGTCGTAGCCGATGCGTCGCCGCGCCGGCACGAAGGCCGACAGCACATTGGCGCGAAAGGCCACCTGCATTTGCAGCAAGGCATCGAAGCGCCCCAGCGGTGCCAGCGACTGACGTAGCGCGCGCATGCCGGCTACGCCGCTGCGTTTGTCGTAGGCATGGAAGTACACGCCGGGCAGGCCGTCGAGCAATTTCAGCCCGGCCTTGTCGATGATCCAATGCAGCTCGCTTGCCGGAAACCCGGCCTGCAGCGTGCGCACCAGCGGCACCACATGCGTGATGTCGCCCAGGGCGGACAAGCGCAGCAAACACAGCGATGCGGGCGTTACAGCCATGGTGTTGTTAGACTCGATAGATGGTTTCTTTCGATGCCACCGAAGCGCTGGCGCCGTACCGCGAAGGTCGCGGGTATGGTGCCATTCTGTTCGACCGCGAACGGCTGCGGCAAGCTGATCCCAGCCTGTTTTCGCCGCAATCGTGGGGCGACAGGGCACGGCCGGTGGACGAAGGCGGTCGTGGCGGTGCGTGGTTTGTGGATGCGCCGTTCGGCCACAGCGTGTTGCGGCAATACTTGCGTGGCGGCATGGCCGCACGTGTGAGTCGCGATCGCTATCTATGGAAAGGGGCAGGGCGCACGCGCAGTTTTGCCGAGTTTCGGCTGATGCGCGAACTGATCCAACGCAAGTTGCCGGTGCCGCGTCCGTTGGCCGCCTGCTACCTGCGCGAAGGCATGGGCTATCGTGCTGCGCTGTTGATGGAACGGCTGGAAAACGTGCGCTCATTGGCCGATCACGCCCAGGTGGCCGGCCGCGGCGCGCCGTGGGAGGCAACCGGGCAATTGATCGCGCGCTTCCATCGTGCCGGCCTGGATCACGCCGATCTCAACGCGCACAACATCCTGTTCGATGCCGGCGGGCATGGCTGGTTGATCGATTTCGACCGCGGCGTGCTGCGCATTCCGGCCACGCGCTGGCGCGAGCGCAATCTCAAGCGCCTGCATCGTTCGCTGCTGAAGCTGCGCGCCAAACGCAGCCGCGAGGACGTCGACAAGGACTACGAGCGCCTGCATCGCGCCTACGAACTGGCCTGGGGCCGGGGCTACTGATGGACTGGGCCTTGCGGGTGCAAGGAGTCGGCAATGCGTCGGCGGTGGCGCTTGGCTCGCCAATGGCTACGATCGAACGCGCCGGAGCGCCATGGCTGACCATCGATTGCGGCAGCGAGGGGCTGACGGCCTATCAGGCCCAGTACGGCAAGTTGCCGCAGGCGATCTTCATCACCCATGTGCATCTGGACCATGTCGGTGGGCTGGAACGGGTGTTCGTCGACAGCTATTTCTCCGAGCGCCGCGGGCGCACGCGCCTGTACGTGCCGGCGCCGGTTGTGCCGCTGCTGCAACGGCGCATCGCCGATTACCCGAATGTGCTGGCCGAGGGCGGAGCAAACTTCTGGGATGCATTCCAGCTGGTGCCGGTCGGCGATGCGTTCTGGCACGACGGCGTGCGGCTGGAGGTGTTCCCGGTACGCCACCACTGGCCGGAGACGGCCTACGGCTTGCGTTTGAAGGGCGCGCTGGTCTGGACCGGCGATACCCGGCCCATTCCGGAAATGCTGAAGCGTTATGCGGACGATAGCGAGCTCATCGCACATGACTGCGGCGTTCACGGCAACCCGTCGCATACTGGCGTGGAAGACTTGGAGCGGGAATACCCGCAGGACCTGTTGAGCCGCATGCTGCTGTACCACTACGCCAGCGACGCCGACGGCGATGTGCTGCGTGCACGTGGCCACCGCGTTGCCGTACCCGGGCAATACCTCGCGCTGGCGAACCCGACCGCTGCGACGGCGACCTGATGGGCGCCTTGCTGCTGCCGGATCTTCTCACGGCGCCGATGCAGGACCGCTATGGCCGCCCGTTGCGCGATCTGCGCCTGTCGGTGATCGAAGCCTGCAATTTCCGCTGCGGGTACTGCATGCCCGCCGATCGTGTGCCCGACGATTACGGCTTCGACTCACAGCAGCGGTTGAGTTTCGATCAACTGGAAACCCTGGTGCGTGCCTTCGTCTCGGTCGGTGTGACCAAGGTGCGCCTGACCGGCGGTGAGCCGCTGCTGCGTCGCGACCTACCGAGCCTGATTGCGCGCTTGGGCGCGATCGAGGGCATCGAAGATCTGGCGCTCACCACCAACGGCACCTTGCTTGCCCGCCAGGCCGTTGCGCTGCGGCAGGCGGGGCTGCGCCGCATCACCGTCAGCATGGATGCGCTGGAACCAGCATTGTTCAGGCGCATGAGTGGAGATCGCGGCGAGATTGCGCAGGTGCTGGCCGGCATTGCTGCCGCCGAGCAGGCAGGTTTCCAGCGGCTGAAGATTAATTGCGTCGTGCAGCGTGGCATCAACGAAGATCAGGTGCTACCGCTGGTGGAACACTTCCGCGGCACCGGACACGTACTGCGCTTTATCGAATTCATGGATGTGGGTAGCTGCAATGGCTGGACGCCGGATGCGGTGGTGACTTCAGCGCAACTGCACGAACGCATCCACGCGCGTTGGCCGTTGGTGGCGTTGGACGCCAATTACACCGGTGAAGTGGCGCAGCGGCATGCGTTTGCGGATGGCGCTGGCGAAGTGGGCTTTGTCAGCTCGGTCAGCGTGCCGTTCTGCGGCGATTGCCAGCGTGCGCGCGTCTCTGCCGACGGGCATCTGTATACCTGCCTGTTCGCCAGCCAGGGTCATGACCTCAAACCGGCACTGGCCAATGGCGAGCCTGCACTGGCGACGCATCTGCGGCAGCGCTGGAGCATGCGTGGCGACCGCTACAGCGAAGTGCGCGCCTCGGTGCCACGGCGTGGCAAGCCGGTCGAGATGTTCTTGATAGGCGGATGAGCGAGGGCGCGCTGCTGGTGCAGCCACGCACGCTGGAACTGCGTCTGCTCGAGCCGCAGCTGCGTACCGATGTGCAGCTGTTGGAAGCACTGCTCGATCCGGCGTTTGTCGAGTTCGATGCCTCAGGCCGTCGCTACACGCGTAGCGAGGTGATCGCGCCCTGCGCGCACCGGTGTTGGAGCCGAGTACCAGGCAGATGACTTCGAATGCGTGCAGCTGGCGCTCGATAGATCGCCGTCAGGGGGAGCGGCAGGCTTTGCGCAGTTCGTTGTGGCGCAATAACGCTGCTGGCTGGCAGTTGCTGTTCCATCAAGGCACCCTGTTCACCGAGAATGCCGCATCCTGATTGCCTGTCTTCGCGTCGCTTCCCATGCCTGCAAAATCCCCTTCCGCGCGCCTGACCCACCTAGACGATGCCGGGCTTCCCACCATGGTGGATGTCTCGGACAAGGCGGTCACCGTCCGGAGCGCTACCGCAGAAAGCCGAGTGCGCTTTCCGGCTGCCGTGGCCGCACAGCTGTGCGCCAATGGCTTGCGCAGCGCCAAGGGCGGCATCGTGGAGACCGCGGTGATCGCCGGCACCATGGCGGTCAAGCGCACACACGAATTGATTCCGTTCTGCCATCCGCTACCGATCGATGCGTGTCGTTTCGAAATTGATTGGGCGGGCGAGCAAGTGCTGGATATCCGGTGCACGGTGCGCTGCGTGCATCGCACCGGTGTGGAAATGGAAGCGCTCACTGGTGCCAGCGTGGCTGCGTTGACGGTCTATGACATGTGCAAGGCGTTATCGCACAGCATGAGCATCGGCCCGACCAAGCTGGTGTCCAAGCGCGGCGGCAAACGCGATATCGGAGCGGCGCAATGACCGCCACGGTGACGGTGCTGTATTTCGCCAGCCTGCGCGAGGCCGCAGGCGTCGCCGACGAGCGTGTGCAGACCGGCGCGCAGGATTTGCGTAGCCTATACGCAGAACTCGAAGCACGGCATGGCCTGCGCTGGACGCCTGCGCAGTTGCGTGTGGCCGTGGATGGTGCATTCGCGCGCTGGGAGGATGTGGTCCGCGATGGCAGCGAAGTGGTGTTTATTCCACCGGTGTCGGGAGGTTGAGCGTGAGCGAGCAGCGTGCAGCGATCTTTGCGCTTTCCGACGTGCCATTGCCGGTCGATCAGCTGCGTGCCGGCGTGGAGCACCCGCATGCCGGCGCGTTCGCCAGTTTCGAAGGCTGGGTGCGCAATCACAACGAAGGCCGCGGCGTGGCCGGATTGCGCTACGAAGCCTACGCCGCGCTCGCGCAGGCGGAAGGGCAGCGCGTTCTTGACGAAGCAATGCAGCGGTTCGCCATCGTGCATGCGCACTGCGTGCACCGCGTGGGCGAGCTGCGCATCGGCGACATGGCGGTGTGGGTCGGTGTCAGTGCGGCACATCGTGGCGCCGCATTCGATGCATGTCGCTACATCATCGATGAGGTCAAGGCACGCGTGCCGATCTGGAAGCACGAGCATTACCTGGAAGGTGATGCGGGCTGGCTGCATCCGGAGTCGCAGCCGCAGTAATGCGCGCTTGCGAATCAAGCGGTGCTAGGGAATATCTGGGAGATTAGGTGATGTCCCTGCCGGTTGACCTCGGCGCCTGCAGCGCGCTGTGGGAGACGCTGAGGATGTGGCAATACGCGCGCCGTCATCACGGCGGGCACAAATGACTGGTCGGCTTTATGCATGGGCGCACAGCGCCGCAAAAGACGACTTCTGCTTGTTGCACGATCAATCAGGCGCAAGCCAGCGTTCCGGCTAATGGCCTGGCGTCTGTCGAAAGTTAGGGTGGTGTCCCCGCCGGTTGACCTCGGCGCCCGCATCAATCGATACCGTTGCTGCCTTCCGGCCCTGGCGGGATTTTCGATCTAGCGTCGCGAGGGACCGACGGGGCCACCATAAGACGTGGGCCATTGGATATGGCCCTGCGATTTGCGCCATGGTGCCGTTGCGCAAATCATGAAACTGGCGGAGAGAGGGGGATTCGAACCCCCGAAGCGCGGTTTAGACGCTTACACACTTTCCAGGCGTGCTCCTTCAACCACTCGGACACCTCTCCGTGCCTGCACGACCGTGGTCGAACAGGGCCGCAAATTCTAGCGGTCGCCGGCCCGTACCACAAGCTGAATCTTCCAGCCGCAGCCGTTGAGACCGGGCGTGGCACAATATCGGCTCAAACAAAGCCGGTTGCCCGATGTCTTATCTCGTTCTTGCCCGCAAGTGGCGCCCGAAGCGTTTTGCCGAACTCGTAGGCCAGGAACACGTGGTCCGCGCGCTCAGTAACGCGCTCGACAGTGGGCGCGTGCATCACGCGTTCCTGTTCACCGGCACCCGCGGCGTGGGCAAGACCACCATCGCGCGCATTTTCGCCAAATCGCTCAACTGCGAGACCGGCACCAGTGCCGACCCATGCGGCCAGTGCCCGGCCTGCCTGGACATCGATGCTGGCCGTTACATCGACCTGCTGGAGATCGACGCCGCGTCCAACACCGGTGTGGACGATGTGCGCGAGGTGATCGAAAACGCGCAGTACATGCCCTCTCGCGGCAAGTTCAAGGTGTACCTGATCGACGAAGTGCACATGCTCTCCAAGGCGGCCTTCAATGCGCTGCTGAAGACGCTGGAAGAGCCGCCGGAACACGTGAAGTTCCTGCTGGCCACCACCGACCCGCAGAAATTGCCGGTGACGGTGCTGTCGCGCTGCCTGCAATTCAATCTCAAGCGGCTGGATGAGGATCAGATTCAGGGCCAGATGACGCGCATCCTGGCTGCCGAGCAGATCGAATCGGATCCGTCGGCAATCGTGCAGCTGTCCAAGGCGGCCGACGGCTCGCTGCGCGATGGTCTGTCGCTGCTGGATCAGGCGATTGCCTATGCCGGCGGCGCCCTGCGCGAAGACGTGGTGCGCACCATGTTGGGCACGGTCGATCGCACCCAGGTCGGCGCGATGCTGCAGTCGCTGGCCGACGGCGATGGTGCGCGCCTGCTGCAGGTCGTCGCCGCGCTGGCCGAATTTTCGCCCGATTGGAGCGGTGTGCTGGAAGCCCTGGCCGAGGCGTTGCACCGCGTGCAAGTGCAGCAGTTGGTGCCCTCGGTGGCCTTCGTTGGGGACGGCATCGACCCGACCCCGTTTGCGGCGCAGCTGCGGCCGGAAGTGGTGCAGCTGTGGTACCAGATGGCGCTCAACGGGCGCCGCGATCTGTATCTGGCGCCGAGCCCGCGCGCCGGTTTCGAAATGGCAGTGCTGCGCATGCTGGCCTTCCGCCCTGCAGCGGCGGTGCCGGCTGGCGGCTCGGATGACGGGCGCGGCGCCACGGCAGGCGGTGGCGTGCGCTCGGCCGCCGCCGGCGGTCAGGCTGCTGCGCCGGCCGTGGCAGCGCCGGTGACAGCTGCGCCCGCCGTCGTGGCCGCACCTGCGGCGGTGACAGATACGATGCCTGTCGCGGCTGCGGAAGCGTCCTTGCCAGCATCAGCGCCCCAGGCAACTCCGGCCGCAGCTGCTGTGCCGGCTACGGTTGTCGTGCTTGCCCCCCAGGAATCCTCTTCGGCCAGTCGTGCGTCTGCAGCCAGTGCGCGGAATGACGACACGCCGCCGTGGGCAGTGGACGATGCGCCGGTGCGTGCACAGGCGGTGCCCACGTCCGACGCGGTTGTAATGCTCGCGCCTGAAGCTGCCATGGCCCCGCCGTCTGCACCTGCCGAGCTCGCGCAACACGCTGCGATTGCGTCTGATGCTGCGGTGGAAGCTCCGGCTTCGGCTGCAACGTCTTCGCAGGCCGCGCTTGTCGGGCACTCATCGCTCGTAGAGCCAGTGGTGGCTGCGCCATCGGCAGCGGCATTGCCAGCATCAAGTTCGGCAACCGATGCATCGGCCCTGCTCGATGACGGCCGCATCGCCGATGCCGAGCAATGGCTGGAGCTGGTCACGCGCAGTGGCTTGAACGGCCCGTCGCGCCAGCTGGCCGCCAACGCCGCGTTTATCGGTCATCGCGATGGCGTGCTGCGGCTGGCGCTGGCGCCGGGCTTTGAATATCTCAATTCCGAGCGCTCCATCGCCAATCTCGCGCAAGCGTTGGCACCGGTGTTGGGCAACACGCCGCGCATCGTCATCGAAACGGGCAGCGCCGATGTCGAGACCTTGCACGAGCGCGCCAACCGGCAGAAAGGCGAGCGCCAGAGCGCGGCCGAAACAGCCTTCATGAACGACCCGACGGTGCAGCTGCTGATCCAGCAGCAAGGCGCGCGGCTCGTCCCCGATTCCATCCGCCCTTACGACGAGTAACGCCCCATGCGTGGAAACATTGCCCAACTGATGCAGCAGGCGCAGAAGATGCAGGAAAACCTGCAGCGCGCCCAGGAAGAACTGGCCAAGCTGGAAGTCACCGGCACCGCCGGCGGCGGCATGGTCAGCGTGACGCTGACCGGCGCCAAGGAATGCCGCAAGGTACGCATCGACCCAAGCATCCTCTCCGACCAGGAGATGGCCGAGGACCTGATCGCCGCCGCCTTCAATGACGCCTCCAACAAGATCGACGCCGAATCCAAGGACCGCATGGGCTCGGCGACGGCCGGCATGCAGTTGCCGCCTGGCATGAAGTTGCCGTTCTGAAAGGCGGGGAATCGGGAGTGGGGAATCGGGAATCGTAGAGCGAGCTGGCTTTGCTGCTGCGATTCCCCAATCTCGATTCCCGATTCCCGACCCAATGTCCACTCTGCTTGAACAACTGATCGAGGCCTTCCGGGTATTGCCCGGTGTGGGCCAGAAGTCGGCGCAGCGCATGGCCTATCACGTGCTTGAGCGCGAGCGTGAGGGTGGACGGCGTCTGGCGACGACGCTGGCCAATGCGGTGGAAAAGGTGGGGCATTGCGTGCAATGCCGCGACTTCACCGAGTCGGAAATCTGCACCATCTGCGCCAGCAGCAGCCGCGACCGACAGCAGCTATGCGTGGTGGAATCGCCGGCTGATCGCTTGGCGATCGAGCATGCCACCGGCTACCGCGGGCTGTATTTCATTCTGCAGGGGCGCCTGTCGCCGCTGGATGGCATCGGCCCGCGCGAACTGGGGCTGGATCGGCTCGGCGAGCGTCTGGCTGCGGGCGAAGTGACCGAAATGATCATCGCCACCAACGCCACCGTGGAAGGCGAGGCCACCGCCCATTACCTCGCGCAACTTGCCCGCCAGCACGCGGTACGCCCGAGCCGGCTTGCCCAGGGCATGCCGCTGGGCGGCGAGCTGGAATACGTGGATCGCGGCACCCTGTCACACGCCTTCGGCACCCGCAGTGAAGTGCTTTGAGGGCTGGGAATCGGGAATGGTGAATAGGGAATCGGAGAAGCAAAGTCAAAAGCACGCGCGGTAAGCTCTTGCGATTCCCTAATCCCGATTCCCTATTCCCATCCCATGACTGACACCATCTTCGGCAAAATCATTCGTCGCGAAATTCCGGCCACCATCGTGTATGAAGACGATGAGGTGCTGGGCTTCGAAGACATCGCACCGCAGGCGCCGGTGCATGTGCTCTTCATTCCCAAACAGCACGCTATTGCGACCCTGGACGATGTGCCGCCGGAGAAGGCGCTGCTGGTCGGTAAGTTGGCCATCGCGGCGGCGGCATACGCGCGCGCGCAGGGGTTGGCGCAGGACGGCTACCGCATCGTGATGAATTGCCGCGAGCATGCCGGCCAGACGGTGTTCCATATCCATCTGCATTTGTTGGCCGGTGCACCACTGGGCCGCTTCGGCACGCCGTGATGCGTCGTTCGATCACCGGTTGCGCGCAGGCCGCGTAGCGCAACGATCGTCACGCGCATACAAAAACGCCGCTCCCTGCGAGCGGCGTTTTTGCGAGCCACACTTAGGTCAGCGGTGCATTACCACCAGCCGCGGCCCCAGCCCCAACCGCCGCCCCAGCGCGGACCCCACGGGTCGCCCCACGGGCCGTACGGGTAAGCCGGCACCACGTCCACGTCGCGCACGACTGGCCACAGGTAGACCACGTCTGCATTGACCTTGGGCAGTTTGTAGTCGTATTCGCCGATCTTGGTGGTTTCGTAGCCTTCGATCTTGCCGATGAAGGTCACTTCGCGACCAGGCTCGAACACCGCCGGATCGTAGAAGCCGGAACGGCAGGCCAGGAAGCGGCCGTCGCTGGCATCCACGGCATTACGGTCCGGGCGACCGCTGGCATTGAGCGGGCGCGAGATCAGTTCGAAGCATGTCTGACCCTGGGCAGGCGTGGTCTTGATGATCTTGCCACCCCAGCGCACGGACGTGCCGACCTGGGCGCTGGCGGTGGAATCACTCGGACTGACCGTAGGGAACTGGCCCTGCAGCGGCTTGGGCGTGGTGGCGCAGGCTGCGAGCCCGAGCACAGCGATAAGAGGAACAAGAAAACGGGTACTCATGAGGAAGCTCCGGTTCGCGGGCGATGCTGCAGCAAGTCTTTCAAGAGAGTGGCGCTGTCCGAATCCGCGCCAGCGTATCGCGCGGCAGCGAAACGTTGGCTGAGTGCCAACAATGCCGTATTCGGGTGTGAGCGGGCGACACGTTGCGCCCAGACGCCGGCCGGTTCGTGCGGCTCACGGGCAAGGCCGAGCTTGCGGTAGCGGCGGCTCAGCCGGTGCCAGGCGCGCAGCAACGGGTCGCGCTCACGTTCGCTGCGTGCCAGCAGCCAGCCCATCCACGCCAGCGCGCTTACCGCGAACACGCCGAAGATGGCGGCCAGTTGCGAGGTGTCCAGGCGATCGATGCCGAACGGTTGCAGCAGCCGCTGCTGGCGGTCTGCATCGAAAGACAGCACCAGCTCGTTCCAGCCACGCCGCAGCCAGTCGCTGACCTGGCCAATGCTGGCCCATGCGCCGAGGTCGGCGAAGTTGTTGCCGCCGCCGGTTTGCAGGCGATCTTCGAGTGTGTCGTAAATGCGTTCCGGTGCCACCGCGGCGGTGGGATCCACGCGCACCCAGCCACGTCCGGCCAGCCAGACTTCGGTCCAGGCATGCGCGTCCATGCGCCGCACCACCCAGTAATTGCCCAGCCGGTTGTAGGTGCCGCCGGCATAGCCGGTGACCACACGCGACGGGATGCCGGCCGCGCGCATCAGCACCACGAACGAGGAACTGAAGTGTTCGCAGAAACCGGCCTTTTGCTGGAACAGGAATTCATCCACGCTGTTGCGGCCGAGCAGCGGCGTTTCAAGTGTGTAGGCGAATTCGCGGGTGATCCATTGCAGCGCGCGCTGCACCACCGCATCGTCGTTGTTGCCGCCCTCGCTACGCCATTGCCGTGCCAGCGCGACAGTGCGCGGATTGAAGCCGGGCGGCAGTGCAAGCGCGCGCTTGCGCAATTGCTCGGGTAGGTCGGTATCAAAGCGCGCAGGCGGTGCGGATTGCAGGTCCCAGCGGGTCAGTGCGCTCAACGGCCGTTGCGCGACCAGTTCGTAGTCGGGCGATAACTCGGCGTTGGCTACCGCCTGGGTGGGCAGATCCAGCGACACCAGCTGGCGGCGATCGGTGGGCTCGTAATCCAGGCGATAACGATAGGTCTGCGGGCCTGCGGTCATCGAGGCGGGTTGGGCGCGGCCGGTCCAGCGTGCGCGCTGCCAGGTGCGACCGTCGAAGTCCCACATCACCGGTCCGCGCCAGTAGCGCTGTTTCGGCGGTGGCGCCTTGCCGGTGAATTGCACGCGCAAGGCCGGGCTGTCGTCGGCCATCAGGTCGATCCATTCGCCAGGCGACATGTTGTCCGACAGTCCGGGCCGCGACAGCGCGCGTTCGGGCACGCCCCACAGTGGCGAACTCAGGCGCGGCAACAGCCAGAAGGTGGCCAGGGCCAGCGGTACGCCGATGGCAACCAGCTTGCCGATGCCACGCAATTGCAGTCGAAGGCTTGGCGTGGTGGTGCGATGCTCTTCGTCGGCCAGCCGCTGCATGCTCAGCAAGGCGCTGACCACCGCCAGCAGCGCCAGGCCCATGGTCGCCGGCCCCTGGTCGAGCAGAAACGCCGCAAACGGAGCGAATAACGCAAAGCCGAGCAGGCTGCGGGCATCGCGCAGGGTGCGCAGTTCGGATGCCTTGATTGCCAGCATCGATGCCAGCACCGCACAGCCAGTGTCGCGGCCGAAGCGCATGCCGATCTGCCAGTACACCGCCGCCAGCATCGCGATCACCAGCAACAACCGCACCGGCGCCATCAAGGTCCCGCGCCAGCTCAGCACGCCGACCAGCACCGCGGCCACGGCCACGGTGGTGGCAAGCAAGCCGGGCAGCTGCAACAACAGCGGTGCCAATGCCAGCCAGCTGGTGGCGAGTACCCAGGCGCGGCTGGCCTGGCTGATCGGGAGGAAGAGCTCAGTCATGCGGAAGCAGTGCCAGGGCGCGCAAACACAGGTGATGGTGTGAAGGCCCTTGCGCGGGACCTAGCGGCGGCTGTCCCGGCAACAGCAGGCGATAGCGGCGCCCGTCGCGTTCGGCCAGGTTGACCCAACGCGCCAGCCGCGCGATGCGGCGTTCGTACGGCAGCGCGTTGAGCGCGCGCCAGTCCAGCGTGACTTCGATTCCCAGCGGCTGTTCGTATTCGCGCACCAGCAGCGTGTCGCGCCGCGCCGAATGTTTCCAGGAAATCGTGCGTGGCGCATCGCCGGCGCGATACGGGCGCAGCTGATGCAATTCCTCGCCTTGTGCGTGCAAGCGGGTCTGGTTGGGCGAACCTGCACCATCGGGCAGTACAGGCCCTTGTTCTTCGGGCTTGGGATACGCCAGCAATGGCGTCTCCGGCCACACCCACGACCAGGCGCGCACCAGGCCCAGCGGCTGAGTGCTAGAGAGACGAATGCGCTCGATGTCCTGCCAGCCGCGGCGCTCGGTGGGCACCAGCAGGTCGACCTCGACCATGTCGTGCGCGATCAGCGAACAGAAGCCGCTGCTATCCAGATGATCCAGTCGCAGGCCGCGCCGCGTGCGGGTGTCGCGACGCGCCAATGAGACCCGCATACGCAGCGGTTCGCCGGCGACCACCGGTTCGGCCGACACCGCTTCGATGCGCAGCGCCGACAACTGCAGGTGCGCCATGATGGTGCTGGCGATCCCGGCCGTGGCCAGCAGCAGCGCGAGCAGCAGTGCTGGGTTGTTGTTGTAGTTCAGTGCGCCCAGCAGCATCGCCAGCAGCAACGCGGTGACGAACAGCCCGAAGCGGGTCGGCAGCACATAGATGCGCCGCCGATCCAGCACGATCGGCACGGCCTCGGGGCCCCGCGGACGTGCCAAAAGGCTGAGTCGGCGGCCAATGCCGCGCAGGCGCGCACGCACGTGGGTCAGTCCACCGGCACGCTGTGCAGCAGCGCCTTGGCCAGCGCCGGCCCGGACGAAGATTCGGCTTCCGGCACCAGGCGGTGCCCGGCCACCGCCACGAACAGCGCCTGCACGTCTTCGGGCAGCACATGCTCGCGCCCGAGCAGCAGCGCGTAGGCCTTGGCCGCACGCAGCAGTGCGATGCCTGCGCGCGGCGACAAGCCCACGCGCACCCCGGCGTGCTGGCGGCTACGTAGCAGCAAGGCCTGCACGTAGCCGATCAGCGCATCGCTGGTGTGGATCTGGTTGACCACCGCGCGCAGCGTGACCACCTCGGCGTCGCTGAGTTGCGGGGCGGCCTGGGCGATCAGCTCGCGCCGATCCACCCCGGAGAGCAGTGCACGTTCGGCGTCGGCGCTGGGGTAGCCCAGGCTTAGCCGCAACAGGAAGCGGTCCAGCTGCGAATCAGGTAAGGGAAAGGTGCCGGACAGATCGACCGGGTTCTGCGTGGCGATCACGAAGAACGGTTCCGGCAACGCATGCGTCACGCCATCCAGGGTCACTTGCTGCTCGGCCATCGCCTCCAGCAGCGAGCTCTGTGTGCGCGGCGGGGCGCGATTGATTTCGTCGGCCAGCAGCACGTTGGTGAACACCGGGCCGGGATGAAACTGGAATTGCCGCGAGGCAGCGTCGTAGACCGAGACCCCCAACACATCGGCCGGCAGCAGGTCGGAGGTGAACTGCACGCGCTGAAAGCCCAGCCCCAGGCTGGAGGCCATCGCATGGGCGAGGGTGGTCTTGCCCAGGCCAGGCAGGTCCTCGATCAATAAATGTCCACCGGACAGCAGCGCCACAAATGCCAGCCGCACTTCTTGCGCCTTGCCCAGCAGCAGCGAATTGACCTGGTCTTGTGCGCGCCGCAGCGATTGGCGCAGCGCATCGGTTAGCATTTCCGTGGAACGCAGCGGTGTCGACATCACAATTCCGTAGGTGAAAAGAAGAGTGCACAGGGCAATGCAAGGGGACCAACGCGCACATCGCACCTTCGTGATCCTGTGGACACTGGCGACGGCCGTCAAGCTATTGATCGCGGCACGCTTGCCGCTGTTCGTGGATGAGGCGTTTTACTGGCAGGAAGGCCAGCATCTGGCCGCGGCCTATTCGGATCTGCCAGGCATAACCGCCTGGTTGGCGCGGTTGGGCGTGGAGTTGGGCGGGCATCACCTGCTGGCCCTGCGACTGCCGTTTCTGGTGATTTCTGCGCTGATTCCCTGGCTGATCGCGCATATCGCCACGCGCTGGTTCGGCTCAACGCTGGGCTGGCAGGCCGGCAGCCTGACCTTGTTGATGCCGCTATCGGCCACGCTGGGCATTCTGGCCGTGCCGGATGTGCCGATGGCGTTGGCGGCGGTGCTGTGCATGGATGCCGGCGCGCGCTTGCTGCGCGAGGTCGATGCCACCAGCGCGCTGGAGCTCGCCATCGGCTTGGTCATCGGTGCGCTCAGTCACTACCGCTTTGTCGGGGTGATCGGGGTGGGCTGTATTGCATTGCTGTGCATCCCGCAAGGGCGTGCGGTGATGCGCGATCCGCGCATCTGGATGGCGTTGACCGTAGGCGCGGTGAGCTGGTTGCCGCTGCTGTTCTGGAATACCGACCACGACGATGCCGGGTTGCGCTTTCAATTGGTCGACCGCCATCCATGGCGGTTCCAGATCGGCGGGCTTTGGTTCCTGCTGATCCAGACCGTGGCGGTGACGCCGCTGCTGGCGTGGGCGATGGTCAAGGTCGGCCTGGCCGGCACCCGCAGCGGCGGCGGCTCACGTGCGCAGTGGCGCTACTTCGGTTTGCTGGGCGGCATTTCGACCGTGGCAATTTTCGTGCTCGGCTTCTTCAGCGATGCCGAGCGGATCAGCTTCCACTGGCCGCTGCCCGGCTATCTGGCGCTGCTGGTGGCGGTGCCGGTGATCCTGATGCGCTGGCCGCATCCGCTGCGTCGCGCGGCGTGGTTGATCGCACTGCTCGGCATGCTCGGCGCCTATGGCTACTACCTGGCGGTGTCGGTGCCGTCGATTCGCGCGCATGCCGCAGGCAAAAAATACTACCCGCGCAACTTCGCCGGCTGGAACGATTTGGCGCGTGCGGTCAAATCCCGGCTTGCACAGATGCCGCCGGGCACGCGCGTGCTGGCAGAAAATTTCAAAGTCGGCGCGGAACTCGGCTTCCAATTGCACGACGCCAATATCGAGGTCCTGCCTGCCGAGTTGAACGACAAGCATGGGCGTAGCGCGCAGTTGCAGCAGTGGGGGTTGCTCAGCGACGGCACGCGCACCGGGCCGCGGCTACTGGTGCTCTCGCCCAGCGATCTGCGTTATCGCGATCTGCTCAAGCGCTACCACGCCATCTGCGACATGGTCGGCCCGCTGCCGCCGCCGACCGTGGTCTCCACCGATCACGGGTATCAGCGCTTCCTGCTGTTCGCACTGCCTGCACAACGCCAGCCCGGGCCAAGCGTGGCCCCGGCGATGGCGTGGATCGACACACCGCTGCCAAACGTCACCGTGTCCGGCAAGTTTGAGGTGCGTGGCTGGGCCTTCAAGGACGGCATTGGGCTATCGAATGTCGAGCTGCTGCTCGATGGTCGCCCGGTCGCGCAAGCGACCTACGGCAACCCGCTCGATGTGCGCCCGTACTGGAAAATCTCCACCGACCCACAGCACCCGAATGTCGGTTTCACCGCCACACTCGACACCCACGCATTGCCGCCCGGCATGCACTGGCTAGGGTTGCGCCTGCACGGCCACGACGGCAGCGTGGAAGATTGGTGGGAACAGCCGCTTACTGTCGAGAAATGAGGTGGCTTGTAAGTTCCAGCGCCGAGTAAAGCCGCCGTACGAGTCACCAAGCAGCCTTCCGGGTGATGCTGTCTTACCAGGCGAAGGTGAAGGGTGTTGGAAGATGGACTGCAAAATTTGCCTGAGATAATGCGCGGACAAAAATTTTTAGCGGTGATGGTGGTCACTAAAATACAACGATGAGGCCATGTGTGTTTGGCTGCATGGTTGTGCAGCGGCTGGCTATAGTCAAAAAGGAAAAGGACAAGCAATTGCAGCGCAAAGATAAGCATTTACCAAGCGATTCCAGTGAGTGCCGTGGAGCAGGCAGGGCTTGGAGCAAGTTGCCGGATGTGCTGTTGCTTGGTGTCCAATGGTTCTATCTCGCAATCGGTGTGTTGGCGATGATTATGCTGTCGCCAAAGGTGCTATATGCCGATCCGTGGCGATTTGCAAAAAACCTCCTGAGCCGGCCTTGGCCGCGCAACGTGCTTGCGGTGGATAACGGTCATCGTGAGGTCCTGCCCAATCTGCTACGTTTGGCCGAGCTTAGATGGTTTGGTGGAAATCAATGGCTGCAGATCTGTGTGGGTGTTGCGCTGGCTTTGCTCACCGTATGGATGTTGCTACGTCTGGTGCGTAATGAGCGTCTGGGTGCTATGGCGTACGCTGCCGCCGGTTTGGTTTGTACGATCAGTATTTTCTGGCTGGGAAACGAGCGGGCATTGGTGCATGCAAATGAGTCGGTGCATGTCTATCTGATCACCACGTTTCTGGTCGCCGGGTGTTGGTTGCTTGGTCATGGTGACGGTTGGTGGCGCGCTGTACTTGCTTCACTCTGCGGGTTCGCGGCGACCTTCTGTTTTGGCTCGGGCATCGCCACGTTCGTCGCGTTACTCGCTATGTTGCTGCTGCGCAGGGCATCTTGGGTCCAGTGGTGCATTGTGCTATCGGGCTTTGCTCTGTCGCTGCTGCTGGTCATTGGTTTTGGCGATACGCACGTACGAGGTGCAGGCATCATCTCGCCCATTACGCAGCTGGATCTTGTTTTACGTTGGCTGTCTGCGCCTTTTATTTACGCCTGCCTGCCACTGGTTGACGTGAGTGTCGCAGCACAATTGCCAATCGAGTCATTGCGAACGGTTGTGGTTGCGATTTCTAGTGGCTACGCATCGGTGTTCGGCCCGGTCATGGTCTCGGCTTGGCCGCACAGGCTGCTAGGGTTCGTTGGTGTGGGTTGTTTGATGGGCATCACCTACTCTAGCTGGCGTCGGCGTGCGGAATCGGTGGCAGAACTGACAGCTCTCTCAATTGCCTGTTTTGCGCTTGCCATCGGAGCGGCAATCGCTCTGGCGCGTGCTATCTATTTCCAGTCTTTTCCCGAGCAATTGCTTGCTACGCGCTATGTGCCTTGGTCGGTTCTGTTTTGGAGCGGTCTGTTGTTGTGGTCGTTCGTTCGGTATGGAAATTTTCACCCGCGCCGTGTCGCAGTGGCGGGCCTCGCGCTGGCATGTTGCTTGTTGCCAAGTACGGTCTGGATGGCATTGCTTGCCCAGCGCATGCAGGCTGCCGCCAACATGACGGCAACCGCAGCAGCTGCAGGAGTGATTGATGTTGACGCCGTCCACGGAGAGACCGTTCTTGCGGAGGTTGCCGATGCGCTGCCTGTCCTGAAGGCAGAAAATACGTCCATCTTTGCTTGGCCGGAAACACGCTATCTGGACGGCACGCAGGTCGCTACCGATCCAGTGGTGATCAGCGATGTTGCTACGACCCCTGTTCGTAATCTTTTAAATGATGAATCAGCGATTCGATTTGATTTCGAGGCAGAGACGTCGGCGGCACGTCTGGTGCTGATGTGCGATAAAAATCCGATCGGAATGGCGACGCGTGTTGGAGTGCGTGCGCAGTGGGTTGGTTGGTCGGCACGAACTGTCGCGCCATCCTGCCTTCGGGCTCTTAAAGTGAAGGGCGGCGCTCTGTTCTAGGTTTGCCTTCGCGACTGCGTTGCAAATGGCTGGGTCGGCCTTTGGCACCATCACTGCATGGAAGGGTGGGGGGCTTGTCGCTTCCTCAGCCATCGTTGCCGGCTCAGCCATCGCTGCCGGGTACTCAAGGCAGTTGAAACCCCGCCTGCCGCAGCAACCGCGCCAGCGCGATCAGCGGCAGGCCGACCAGAGCAGTGGGGTCGGCCGAACGGATGGCGTCGAACAGGCTGATGCCCAGACCTTCGCATTTGAAGCTGCCGGCGCAGTCCAGGGCTGGTTCGGCGTCCAGGTAGCGCTCTATCTCGGCGGCCGTCAGGGTGCGTAGCTGCACCTCGGTCAGGTCTAATGCGTGCAGTTCACGCTCCGGGCCGATCAGGCTGACGGCGGTATGAAAGCGCAACGTCCGGCCCGACATGGTCGTTAGCTGCGCCCGCGCCCGCTCCCGCGCCCGCGCCCGCTCCCGCGTACCCGGCTTGCCCAGTGCCTCGCCTTCTATATCAGCGACCTGATCCGAGCCGATCACCCAGGCCTCGGGGAGGCGAGCCGCCACCGCAGCGGCCTTTTCGGCGGCCAGGCGGCTGGCCAGCGCACTCGGAGTTTCGCCCGGTTTCGCCTGCTCATCGACTTCCGGCCGGGCAGTGTCAAATTCCAGCTGCAGGCGGCTTAGGAGCTCGCGCCGGTAGGCAGACGTGGAGGCTAGGATCAGGCGTGGCATCATGGCGCGCTACACAGGGCGGGCAGCGGAGTCTGCCGTCCTGAGGGCGCCGCGGCAATCGCATGAATGGGGCCATTTGACAGGGTCGCTGCGGGTCTTTAACATTCTGCGGCTTATGTCCGCGAACGTACCCGAAATGCTGGATGCTTGGCGGATGGTCGCAGCGCGCAGGCGCTTCGATGGCCGCATCCCGCTATCCGCGATGACCCGTCTGCAGGGAAGTCTTGTCGATACAGAAGGCGAATGTGTCTATTCGCTTCAATTCGATGAGGACACTCTGCTCAAGGTCGCCTATGTCGAACTCAGTATCGATGTCGAGCTTCCGCTGGCCTGCCAGCGCAGCCTGCAACGTTTCCTGTATCCGGTGCAAGTCAGACAGCGTCTTGGTTTGATCCGTGACGAAGCCGACGAAGCTGCATTGCCGGCCGAGTACGAAGCATTGCTGGTGCCGGAAGATGGATTGCTGCGGGCCGTCGACATGGTCGAGGACGAGCTGGTGCTGGCAGTGCCGGTGGTACCGATGGCGCCGGGTAGCGAAGCAATCGATGCCGAATGGGTTCCGACCCAGGAAGAGCAAGACAAGGCCAGTCCGTTCGCGGCGCTGGCTGCGTTGAAGAAACAGTAACCGCCGCTGTTAAGGGCGGTAAGACAGGTCGACGCGGGCGTAGAGCGTGCTGTTCGACTCAACAGGCAAGTTATCGAACTAAAGTTGGAGCAATCCCATGGCTGTGCAGAAATCCCGTGTCACCCCGTCCCGCCGCGGCCAGCGTCGTTCGCACGATGCCCTGACCGCCAAGCAGCTGTCGACCGACCCGACCAGCGGCGAGATTCATCTGCGTCACCACATCACCGCTGACGGTTACTACCGCGGCAAGAAGGTGATCACCACCAAGTCGTCGGCCGTTCAAGAAGATTGATCCGTGGCGCCCGCCGCGTTCGACGCGGCCGGGTGACTCTCGCTTCTTCAGGAGCCGCCGGTCGCCGCGGCTCTGGCAACAGGGAACAGTATGAGCAAGCGGATCTATTCCAGAATCGCGGGCACGGGTAGCTATTTGCCCGAAAAGGTGTTGACCAACGACGACATGTCGAAGATTGTCGATACCAGCGATGAATGGATCTTCTCGCGCACTGGTATCCGTGAACGTCACATCGCTGCCGACGACCAGACCACCGGCGATCTGGCGTACTTCGCCTCGCTGAGAGCGATGGAAGCGGCCGGGGTGACCGCCGATGAGATCGATCTGATCGTCATCGGTACCACCACCCCCGACCTGATCTTTCCGTCGACCGCCTGTTTGCTGCAGGCCCGGCTGGGCATCGTTGGTTGTGGTGCAATGGACGTCAACGCCGCCTGCTCAGGCTTTGTCTACGCTCTCAGCGTGGCCGACAAGTTCGTGCGCAGTGGCGACGCCAAGACCGTGCTGGTGGTTGGCGCAGAAACCCTGACCCGCATCGTCGACTGGACCGACCGCACCACCTGCGTGCTGTTCGGCGACGGTGCTGGCGCGGTAATCCTCAAGGCCGACGAAGAGACCGGCATTCTCAGCACCCACCTGCATGCCGATGGCAGCAAGAAAGAGCTGCTGTGGGATCCGGTGGGCGTGTCGGTCGGCTTCGGCGAAGGCAAGAACGGCGGCGGCGCGTTGCTGATGAAGGGCAACGACGTCTTCAAGTACGCGGTTAAGGCGTTGGACTCGGTGGTCGATGAGACTCTGGCGGCCAACGGCTACGACAAGCACGACCTGGATTGGCTGATCCCGCATCAGGCCAACCTGCGCATCATCGAGGCCACAGCCAAGCGGCTGGACCTGCCGATGGAGCAAGTGGTCGTCACCGTGGATCGTCACGGCAATACCTCCTCGGCCTCGGTGCCGCTGGCGCTGGACGAAGCGGTGCGCTCCGGGCGCGTGCAGCGCGGTCAGTTGCTGCTGCTGGAAGCCTTCGGCGGCGGGTTTACCTGGGGCTCGGCGCTGCTGCGCTACTGAGGTTTTTGCCTGCTGCGTTGGCAGGCGAACGCGTCTGCCCTGGCAAGTCCATGCGTGGAGGACGATATGCCTCGTTCCTTGAGGTGGTGGCAATCTTGTCCTTCTGCGGCCTCTGTGCGTTTCCGGAGCGCTTGAATTCCGCCAAGGGTAGCGCCCGCTCTTAGATCGCTCGATTCGCTCAACGCAACCGGCCTGCGGGTCAGTCCGTCGGACAAGCCGCCCAGCGGGTAAATTCGGGGCATGCACCCCACGCACGACTCCATCTTCGTCGCCTTGCTCGCCGGCAGCTACCAGCGGTTCGCAGGCCACCCGCTGGTCGCGGATCGGCTGATCGAGCCCGATTGGCTGTATCACGAAGCGCCGTTCGCGCTGCTTGCGCACGATACTGCTGCGGACCCGCGCTTCGTCTATGCGAACCGGGCGGCGCAGCGCGTGTTCGGTTACGACTGGAATGAGTTCGTTGGGATGCCATCGCGCCTGTCGGCAGAGTTGCCGGAGCGAGCGGAACGTCAGCGTTTGCTCGACGCGGTCACCCGCGATGGCGTGGTGAAGGACTACGCAGGCGTGCGGATCGCGAAGGATGGCTCCCGCTTCCGGATCACTGATGGCGTGGTCTGGCAGCTCGTCGATGAGGCCGGCGTGCTGCGCGGACAAGCGGCGGCATTCTCGTTGCCTGGATAGAACGGGCGCATGCGCCAACACCTGGTGCGCCTAATCCTTCAGCCTCATCGCTGGCCTCGCAGGCGGTGGCAGCACCGCATTCGTCGGCAGCGCCTTCAACATCGATTCCGACTGCCGCCCATCTGGGTGGCTGTTGCTGTTGCGTGCGTGAGCAAACCTCGTATGCGATTTTGCGAAGTCGGAACACGTTCTGGCTGCTCCTGCATACGCGGCAGTACAGACGCCAGAGCGATTTCGCACGTATGATCCCGGCTCGATTTTTGTAGGCAGCAACGCGTGACCGAATCCACTCTCGCCTTCGTGTTTCCCGGCCAGGGCTCGCAGGCCCTGGGCATGCTGGCCGAACTGTCCGAGTTGCACCCGCAGATTCGCGAAACGTTCGCCGAAGCCTCCGAAGGCGCTGGCGTCGACCTGTGGGCGCTGTCCCAGGGCGGCCCGGAAGAAATGCTCAACCGCACCGAATACACCCAGCCGGCCTTGCTGGCCGCAGGCGTGGCGGTGTGGCGGCTATGGGCCGACCAGCGCGGGCAGCGCCCTGCGCTGCTGGCCGGGCATAGCCTGGGCGAATACACCGCGCTGGTCGCCGCTGGCGCCTTGTCGCTGCGCGATGGCGCGCACCTGGTGCGGCTGCGCGGCCAGTTCATGCAGGCCGCAGCGCCGGCGGGCGTCGGCGCGATGGCTGCGGTGCTGGGCGCCGAAGACGCCGTGGTGCTGGAGGTCTGCGCCGAGGCGGCAGGCAGCCAGGTGGTGGTACCTGCCAATTTCAATTCGCCGGGCCAGATCGTGATTGGTGGCGATGCTGCAGCGGTAGATCGCGCGCTGGCGCTGCTGGCCGAGCGCGGCGTGCGCAAGGCGGTCAAGCTGGCGGTGAGCGTGCCCTCGCACACCCCGCTGATGCGCGATGCGGCCAACCAGCTCGGCGAGGCGATGGCCGGCTTGAGCTGGCACGCCCCGCAGATTCCGGTGGTGCAGAACGTGGATGCACGCGTGCACGACGGCAGCGCGGCCATCCGCCAGGCGCTGGTGGAACAGCTGTACCTGCCGGTGCAGTGGACCGGTTGCGTGCAGGCGCTCGCCGGCCAGGGCATCACCCGGATCGCCGAATGCGGCCCGGGCAAGGTACTGAGCGGGCTGATCAAGCGCATCGACAAGAGCCTGGACGCGCGCCCGCTGGCAACGCCTGCCGATTACGCCGGCGCGCTCGACGCGTGGACACACTGATCCAACGCCGCTGCCGGTTGTGCCGGCATGCCTCGACGTTCGCGGCCGAGGTTGCGACGTCCCCCTTCGAGGAACAGCATTCATGAGCAAGCCCCTGCAGGGTGAAATCGCCCTCGTCACTGGCGCCAGTCGCGGCATCGGTGCGGCCATTGCCGATACCCTGGCCGCCCAGGGCGCGACGGTCATCGGCACCGCCACCTCGGCCTCCGGCGCTATGGCGATCGGCGAGCGTCTGGCCGCCCACGGCGGACACGGCCGTGAGCTGAACGTCACCGACGCAGCCGCGGTCGATGGCCTGATCGATGCGATCGGCACGGAATTCGGCGCGATCTCGATTCTGGTCAACAATGCCGGCATCACCCGCGACAACCTGTTGATGCGGATGAAGGACGACGACTGGCAGGCAATCATCGACACCAATCTGACCAGCGTGTTCCGTACCTCCAAGGCGGTGATGCGCGGCATGATGAAGGCGCGCAAGGGACGCATCATCAATATCGCCTCGGTGGTTGGCGTGACCGGTAACCCGGGTCAGACCAACTACGCCGCGGCCAAGGCCGGCATCATTGCGTTTTCCAAGTCGCTGGCCAAGGAAATCGGTTCGCGCGGGGTCACCGTGAATGTGGTGGCGCCCGGTTTCATCGATACCGACATGACCAAGGCGCTGCCGGACGAGGCCAAGACAGCCTTGCTACAGCAGATTGCGTTGGGGCATCTGGGCCAGCCGGAAGACATCGCCAATGCGGTGGCATTCCTGGCCGGCCCGACGGCCCGCTACATCACCGGTGAGACCCTGCACGTCAACGGTGGCATGTACATGCCGTGAGCGTGCGGCGCCGGGAGGCGCTAAGTGGCTGATCGGCCGTGAGTTGTGATGCAATGCAAGGCCCGGTCGGTTCCACTACACTATCCAACGCGGCCATCGCAGCGGCGATGGCGTTTTGTGAGTCCCTCACAGGAGCACCGCACATCCATGTGCGGGGATCCTAAAACTCGAACCACCACTACTCCATCTGGAGCGATATCCCCAATGAGCACCATCGAAGAACGCGTCAAGAAAATCGTCGTCGAACAACTCGGCGTCAAGGAAGAGGAAGTCACCACCAGCGCATCGTTCGTCGATGACCTGGGTGCCGACTCGCTGGACACCGTCGAGCTGGTGATGGCGCTGGAAGAAGAATTCGAGTGCGAGATCCCGGACGAAGAGGCCGAGAAGATCACCTCGGTGCAGCAGGCGATCGACTACGTCAAGTCTCACGTCAAGAGCTGATGCGTTGTTCCTGATCGTGGTGGCGCGCATCGAGCCGCTGCCGCGTCAGACATTCCATGGGGCCGCTGATGCGGCCCTGTGTTTTTCAAGTGTCACCCGCAACCCCAAGCACCGTCCGTTCCGTGGTGAGGAGATCTGCAATGAGTCGTCGTGTTGTCGTTACCGGCATGGGCATGGTGTCGCCGCTTGGCAATGATCTGGCCACCAGCTGGGATGGAATCGTCCACGGCCGCTCAGGCATTGGCCCGATCACGCAGATCGATGCCTCGCAGTTCACCACCAAGATCGCGGGTGAAATCAGGAATTTCGACCCCACGCTTTTTGTGTCCGCCAAGGACGTCAAGAAGATGGATCCGTTCATCCACTACGGTGTCGGCGCCTCGTTCATGGCGCTGGACGATTCCGGACTGGAAATCGACGACAGCAATGCCGAACGCGTGGGCGCCATTCTCGGCTCCGGCATCGGTGGAGTGCTCGGCATCGAAGAGCAGACCATCAAATTGCATGAGGGCGGCGCGCGCAAGATTTCGCCGTTCTACGTGCCCAGCACCATCATCAACATGCTGCCCGGCCAGGTGAGCCTGATCAAAGGCCTGAAAGGCCCGACGTTCTCGGCTGTCTCGGCCTGCGCCACTTCCAACCATTCGATCGGCACGGCGATGCGCATGATCCAGCACGGCGATGCCGATGTGATGCTGGCCGGCGGCGCCGAGCGTGGGTCGTCGCCGAGTTCGGTGGGCGGCTTCTGCGCGATGAAGGCGATGTCCACCCGCAACAACGACCCGACCGGCGCCTCGCGGCCGTGGGACAAACAGCGCGATGGCTTCGTGCTGGGCGACGGTGCCGGCGTGCTGGTGCTGGAAGAGTACGAACACGCCAAGGCGCGTGGCGCGCGCATCTATGCAGAGCTGGTCGGCTTCGGCGCCAGTTCCGATGCGTTCCACATGACCGCACCGAGCGAAGATGGCGAAGGCGCGGCGCGCAGCATGGCTGCGGCGATGCGCGATGCCAAGCTCAATCCCGAACAGATCGGTTACCTCAATGCGCACGGCACCTCCACGCCGCTGGGCGATCTGGCCGAAACCATGGCCATGAAGCGCGCGCTGGGCGATCACGCCTACAAGACCATGGTGAGCTCGACCAAGTCGATGACCGGGCATCTGCTCGGCGCAGCCGGCGGGGTGGAAGCGATCTTCTCGGTGATGGCGCTGCATACCGGCATCATCCCGCCGACCATCAACCTGGAAGAGCCCAGCGAGGGCTGCGACCTGGATTACGTGCCGAACGTGGCACGCGAGGTGCAGGTGGATGCGGTGATGTCCAACGGCTTCGGCTTCGGTGGCACCAACGGCACGCTGGTGTTCAAACGCGTCTGTGTGGCGTAGCGGTCGCGTTGCCGGAATCGGCGCGCGATCTACCTGACCGTCGCATGTACTGCGTGCGAGCGGTGGTGTTCAGCTCTTCTACAAACCCTTGCTCCACTCATCGCGCACGCTGCGTCTCTCGCAGCGGCGCACGTCTGCACCTCACGCCACGCCGGACCGATGACGCTTACCCGATCACTGCACGCGGACATCGACCTGCTGGCGCTGCATCGGCTGTTACCGCAACGCTATCCGGCCCTGCTCGAATCCACTGCTTCCGGCACCGACCACGGCCGCTGGGACGTGCTGCTGCTGGCGGAGGGCGCATGCCTGCGGCTGGATCCGGATGGCTGCACGCGCGATGGCGAAGGGCGAGTGCTGGAGGGCAGCTTTCTGGGCGCGCTGGATGCGGCTTGGCAGGCCGAGCGTGTGCCGCACGACGTTGCAAGCCCGTGGCCGTTTCGCGGCGGTTGGGCGGTGCTGCTGGATTACGAACTGGCCGAACAGGTCGAACCGATTCTGCAGTTGCCAACGCGAACCGATGGCGTGCCCACCGCGCTGGCCTTGCGCGCGCCGGCAGCAGTGCTGCGCGATCGCGTGCAAGGGCGCTGCGTGGCGCTGGCCGAGGCCGGCCGCGCCGATCTGTTGCAGCAAATCGTTGATGACGTGGCCGCCTGCGCCGCGCTGCCGCCGTTGCCGGAGTGGACCGGTCCGCTTTCGGTCGAAGAGGATGCGCCCGAGCGCTTCACCGCTGCAGTGGAGCGCGTGCTCGATTACTTGCGCGCTGGCGACTTGTTCCAGGCCAATATCTCGCGCGCCTGGTCTGCCGCATTCGCAGCGTCGGTTGATCCGGCCGCACTGCACGCGCGCCTGCGTGCAGCCAATCCGGCGCCATTCGCCGGACTGTTCGTTGCGTGCGGGCGTGCGGTGGCTAGTTCCTCGCCCGAGCGGCTGGTGTCGGTGCAGGGCGATGTGGTGCAGACGCGCCCGATCGCCGGCACCCGCGCGCGTTTTGCCGGCGACGACGATGCCGCGCGCATCCGCGAGCTGGTCGGGCATCCGAAGGAGCGTGCCGAGCATGTGATGCTGATCGACCTGGAACGCAACGACCTGGGCCGCATCTGTGCGCCGGGCACGGTGGAAGTGGACGAACTGATGTGCGTGGAGAGTTATGCGCATGTGCATCACATCGTCAGCAATGTGCGTGGGCGCCTGCGCGCCGGGGTGACGCCCGGCGAGGTGATTGCGGCGGTGTTTCCCGGCGGCACCATTACCGGTTGTCCGAAGGTGCGCTGCATGCAGATCATCGCTGAGCTCGAGCAGACCGCGCGTGGCGCCTACACCGGTGCATTCGGCTGGCTCAACCGCAATGGCGACATGGATCTGAATATCCTGATCCGCACCGCCGAGATGGCCGGAAACCAGGTGCGTTTTCGCACCGGGGCCGGGATCGTGGTGGATTCGGATCCGCAGCGCGAGCTGGACGAAACCCGCGCCAAGGCGCGTGGCGTTTTGCGTGCGATCGAGCAGACATGAGCGCTTCAACGAGACATCACCGGCGCGCGGTATCCTGCGCGGCGCTGGGGCAATGACGAGGTGGGTGTGGCGGTGACTGGCAAACGCGGATGTCTGGCCGTGCTGGGCACGGTATTGCTGCTCGGAGCGCTGCTGGCGATTGCCGCCGTGGTGGCGTGGCGGCATTACCTGCACTTCGCCGATACCCCCGTGCCTGCGAGCGCGCCCAGCGTGGTGATCGCGCCCGGCGATTCGCTCAAGGCCACGCTGCGCAAACTGCGTGCGGCCGGTCTGGAACAGGGCGCCGAGCTGGAATGGCAGCTGCTGGCGCGCCAGGTCGATGCGGCCGGCAAGCTCAAAGTGGGCGAGTACGCGCTGTCGCCGGCGCTGTCGCCGCGCGAACTGCTGACGCGCATGCGCCAGGGGCGGGTGATCCAGTACCGCTTCACGATCGTGGAAGGCTGGAATTTCCGTCAACTCCGCGCCGCACTTGCTACCGCCACGCCGCTACAGCACTCCATCGATGCATTGGACGACGCGGCGCTGATGGCGCGGCTGGGCTTCGCCAAGCAGCATCCGGAAGGACGCTTCCTGCCCGAAACCTATGTCTATCAGCGTGGCGACAGCGATATCGACGTGCTCAAGCGCGCGCATGCGGCCATGGACAGGGCGCTGGCGCAGGCCTGGCAACAGCGCACCCCGAACCTGCCGCTCGGGTCGCCGGAACAGGCATTGATCCTGGCCTCGATCATCGAAAAGGAAACTGCCTTGGGCTCCGAGCGCCCGCTCATCGCCGGGGTGTTCCTGCGCCGTCTGCAGATGGGCATGAAGTTGCAGACCGACCCGACCGTGATCTACGGCATCGGTAGTAGCTACGACGGCAATATCCGCCGCCGCGACCTGACCACCGATACCCCGTACAACACCTACACCCGCACCGGCCTGACGCCTACGCCGATCGCCATGCCGGGCCGCGAGGCGCTGCTGGCGGCGGTGCGTCCGGCGCCCGGTGAGGCGCTGTATTTCGTGGCGGTGGGCGATGGCACCGGCGCGCATGCGTTCTCGGCCACGCTGGCCGAACATAACGCAGCGGTGGCGCGCTATCTGCAGCGCCGCCGGCTGCAAAGCGCGCCACAAATGGAGCCTACGCCATGACCGCCGCATTTTCACCCTGGCAGCAGCGCGCTTTCGACCAGACCGTGGCAGCGCTGGATGCCGGACGGCTAGGGCACGGGTTGCTGATCTGCGGCCCGGAGGGCCTGGGCAAACGGGCGGTGGCTTTGGCCCTTGCCGAGCATGTGCTGGCCAGCTCGCCTGACCCCGCGCTTGCGCAGCGCACGCGCCAGCTAATTGCCGCCGGTACCCATCCGGACCTGCAGCTGATCTCGTTCATTCCCAATCGCACCGGCGACAAGCTGCGCACGGAGATCGTCATCGAGCAGGTGCGTGAGATTTCGCAGAAGCTCTCGCTCACACCGCAGTACGGCATCGCCCAGGTGGTGATCGTCGACCCGGCCGACGCGATCAATCGCTCCGCCTGCAACGCCTTGCTCAAGACCCTGGAAGAACCATCGCCCGGCCGTTACCTGTGGTTGATCAGCGCCCAGCCGGTGCGCCTGCCGGCGACTATCCGCAGCCGCTGCCAACGCCTGGAATTCAAGCTGCCGCCCGCGCACGAAGCACTGGCCTGGTTGCGCTCGCAAGGCGTCACTGAGCGCGCTGCACAGGAGGCACTGGATGCCGCGCGCGGCCATCCCGGTCTGGCCGCGCAGTGGTTGCGCGAAGACGGACTGGCCATGCGGCGTGCGGTTGCGCAGGATCTGGAGCAGATTGCCAGCGGCCGTGCCGGCGCGGTGGATGTCGCGCAGCGCTGGGCCAACGACGGCCAGGCCGATCAACGTTTGCGCCATGCCGCCGATCTGGCATTGGCGCAGGCATCGGCCGGCTTGACCGATCCTTCGCGGTTGCACAAGCTGGCGACCTGGTTCGACGCCGCCAACCGCACCCGCGATCTGCTGCGCACCACCGTCCGTGCCGACCTGGCAGTGACGGAATTGTTGCTGGCCTGGCGCGAGGGAGAGCGCCAGCCACGTTCTAGGGGAACTCGATGAGTGCAATGAATGCACGCCAAGGCATTTTGTCACTGGCGTTGAAAGACAAGCCAGCGCTCTACAGCGCCTACATGCCGTTTGTGAAAGGCGGCGGCATCTTCGTGCCCACGCCCAAGCGCTACATGCTGGGCGATGAAGTCTTCCTGCTGCTGACCCTGCCGGATTCCAGCGAGCGCCTGCCGGTCGCCGGCAAGGTCATCTGGACCACGCCTGCAGGCGCCCAGGGCAACCGCGCCGCCGGCATCGGCGTGCAGTTCCCTGATGGCCCGGAAGGAGAGGCGGTGCGCAACAAGATCGAGACGCTGCTGGCGGGATTGACCACCTCGGACAAGCTGACGCATACGATGTGAGGCTGCGTTTGTGCGGAATGGGTCAGGTCCAGACAGACTGCGCTCGGCGCTGCGCTGATCACCGAAATATCGGTGCTATGCAGCTGGCTTCGGGCGCCGCATCGCGCGATGCTTGCGGCATACGAGGTTGATTGGAATCGCTCCAAAGAAGTGGGTCGCAGTGGCTAGCCTGAGCGGTCTGCCCAGCCTCTGGGTACAGCGGTTTCGAGCAGTTTCGGCGCCACCGCATGAAGCGGTTGACGATCGCCACAGCTGCCCTATAATGTGCGGCTCGCGTCATCGGGCGGTTAGCTCAGCGGTAGAGCATTGCCTTCACACGGCAAGGGTCACAAGTTCGAACCTTGTACCGCCCACCATTGAAATCCAGCAGCATTCAGGGTTTCAACGCGAGAAGAAGAGCGGGCCATGCGCCGGCTTTTTGTTGCCTTGCCACCATCAGCAGAGCCCGTGCATGGGACTCGTTGAAGCAGTCGGGTGAATCACCGGACCCCGTAGATCACGCTTGCTGGATGTCACTGCAGCGGATGCTGCTGGCTACAGCTCGTTGACGCTATGCATAGTGATAACGCACCTGGGCGATCAGTAGTATTCCTTCTGCGGCTTTGTAGACGATTCGGTGTTCGTCATTGATGCGGCGCGACCAATAACCCGCTAGCGCGTGGCGCAGTGGCTCGGGTTTGCCGCTGCCTTGGAACGGATCGCGCTGAATGGCGTTGATCAATTCGCTGATGCGTTTGAGCATCTTCTTGTCGGCCTGCTGCCAGTACAGAGAGTCCTCCCAGGCATTATCCGAGAACTGGAGGATCACTCGGTCAGTCCCCGTTCCTTGCCGCGGCCGGCTTCAAGCTGGGCGATGGATTCCAGCAGGCGCTGTGCACTCTTCGGGCTGCGCAGCAGGTAGGCGGTTTCTTCCATGGCCTTGTAGTCATCCAGGGCATCATGACGACAGCTCGTTCGCCGCTGCGCGTGATGATCACCGGCTCGTGGTCGTTGACAACGCGGTCCATGGTCTCTGCGAGAGAGGCGCGCGGCGCTGTAGGTGATGATATTCATGACGTCATCTGGGTATGTACAGAAAATTGTACGTATTGGACTGGGGAGTCAACTGTCGAGCCGACGGGCTGCTGGAAGTGTTCAAGTCGCCGATAGCCTGGTTGATCGCTTGTGCCTGCTTGTTGCGAGCTCAGCAAGGACTTGCCATCCTGCAGGTCCCCGCGTTGAAGAAGGTGTAGCGATGAAGGCGCTGCTTGGAAGTGCTCTGGTTGCAATGACATTACTGGCCGGCTGTGCCCGCGATGTAGGCGAGCAATACGTGGGCAAGTGGGTCAATGTGAAGTCGGAAAAGAACGTGTTGAGCATCGAGCACAACGGCGAGAGCTTCATTATTCGCGATACCCAGCCGGAGCTGTTCGGCAACGGGGTCAAGACCCGCAATCATCCGGCGCTGCTGACCAATGGCGTGCTGCAGATGTCCAACGGCGTTGGCACGGTCAACTACGCGATCGATGAGGCGACCGGTAAGTTGAGCACGGGCGATACCGAGTACACGCGGGTCAAGTGAGGGCGAGGCCGGGCATGCGATGCAGTGAGCGACGTTGCAGGTGGCGAGGTGATCGCTTCATCAGTTGGTAGCATCATGTCTTGCGTGCTGCGTGCTGCGTGCTGCGGAGCATGCCGTCGTGAGCGTGGATCACGCATTCATGAGCTAAGCGCGCAGTGCCGTGGCTTTCCTACGGGCTGAGCGGGACGGCTAGGCGTGCGCGAATAGCCAGATCGGTGATGCAACTTCGCTCCTGGGTTTTATGCCCGTGACGCTGTGGCCTGCGCCTGCATCCAGCGCCACAGCGTCGTGCGCGAAACGCCGAGCGTTTGTGCGGCGAGGGCGCGGTTGCCGTTTGCGCGATCGAGCGCCGCGCGGACTGCGCTGGCAGTGAGCTGCAGGCGAGAAGTCGCCAGATCGGCCTGCTCATGTGGTATGTCGCGGTTACCGAGCTGTGCATCGAATAATTCCGGGGCCCAGCGTTCGAGTTGCTCCAGGCTGAGGCTGTCGTGCGGTTGGGCTTTCCAGTGAATGCAGAGACGTTCGACCAGATTGCGCAGTTCGCGCACATTGCCGGGCCAGGTGTGTTGTTGCAGGCATTGCAATGCAGCTGCCGATAGCGGCGATGGAATGCTGCCAAGTTGCTGGAAATAATGCGCAAGCAACAACGCAATGTCGTTGTGACGATTGCGCAACGGCGGTAGTGCAATGCGCAGCGCGGCAAGGCGATAGAACAGGTCGCGGCGGAAGCGGCCCTGTTCGACCAGGTGCTGCAGTTCCTGCAGGCTGGCGGCGATGACGCGCACGTCGACCGCAATGGGCACGGTTGCGCCAACGCGCAGCACTTCGCGTTCTTCCAATACCCGTAGCAACCGTGTTTGCAGCGGCATCGGCAACTCGCCGATTTCGTCGAGAAATAGGGTGCCGTCCTGCGCGGCTTCGATCAGGCCAGTGTGGCCGCCGCGGCGCGCGCCGGTGAAGGCGCCATCGCTGTAGCCGAACAGTTCTGCTTCCAGCAGCGACTCGCTGATGGCGCCGCAGTTGATCGCCACGAAGCGGCCGCGGCGTCGGCTGCCAGCATGCAGTTGCCGGGCAGCCAATTCCTTGCCGGTGCCGGTTTCGCCGCTGATCAACACGGTACCGGTATGCGGCGCGTACAGCTGCACCAATTCGCGCACCTGCAGCATCGCGCTGTCTTCGCCCAGCAGGGCATCAGCTCGTCGTGCACGACGCGTGGCGCTGCAGCCAGCGGCGCGGTCCGTGCTTGGAGCAGTGCCCAATGCGATGGCCTGTTCCAGTGCTTGGCGTACCGAATCGGCCGAATACAGCAGCACGCCGGGCAGCCCGGCCTGCTCGGCGAAATCGATGGCCATACCGGTGCCGACGATGACCTGGATGCCGCTGGCGCGCAGGTCGGCAATGCAGTCGCGCGCGTCTTCGGCGGTGACGAAGCGGCGGTGCTCGATATCCAGATCGAAGCTGTGCTGGAAGGCGCGAAATGACGGCACATCGCTGGCGTGGGTGACCACACCGATGCGCGGCCCGATGCGGCGCGCACGCGCCAGCGCTTCCATCAGATCGAACCCGGTGGCCCGGATGGGCGCGAAGGGCAGCGCAAGCCGGCTGCGCAGGTAGGCCGCATTGGAGCCGCCGGCCACCAGCGCGTCGCAGCGTTCGCGGCGCAGGCGCTGGCCGACGACCTCGACTGCTTCGGCAAAGCCAAGGTTGATCTGCTCGATGCGGGCGCGTTGATCGAACTCAGGGATGACATCGGCCAGCAGCCCGGTCAGGCGCGAGACGCTGACGGTCCAGATGACAGGTAGGGAGGCCTCTGCGGTCTCCGGGAGGGAAGGGCTGCGCATCAAGGTGCCGCGTTTCAGTAGCGTTTCATAGTGAATCAGATGTTGCGTACTTGCAACATACGGAGCGGCAAGACCCAAAAGAATCAAAGGCTTGTGATTGGCACGGTGTTTGCGCCCACCGCGATATCCCATCCAAGGAACCGTCATGACGCCTTCGTCCACCTCTTCGGCCGGCACACGTTTCCGTGCTGCGCTGGTTGCCGAATCGCCGCTGCAGGTGATCGGTGCGATCAACGCCAACCATGCGCTGCTGGCCCAGCGCGCCGGCTACCGGGCGATCTACCTGTCTGGTGGCGGGGTGGCGGCCGGCTCGCTGGGCTTGCCGGACCTGGGTATCAACACGCTGGAAGACGTGTTGATCGACGTGCGCCGCATCACCGATGTGTGTGAGTTGCCGCTGCTGGTGGATGTGGACACCGGCTTCGGGCCGAGCGCGTTCAACATCGAGCGCACCATCAAATCGCTGATCAAGGCGGGCGCGGCCGGCTGCCATATTGAAGACCAGGTCGGCGCCAAGCGCTGCGGCCATCGGCCGGGCAAGGAGATCGTGAGCCAGGGTGAGATGGTGGACCGGGTCAAGGCGGCAGCCGATGCCAAGACA
Source organism: Xanthomonas vasicola (assembly GCF_000772705.2). Taxonomy (GTDB): domain Bacteria; phylum Pseudomonadota; class Gammaproteobacteria; order Xanthomonadales; family Xanthomonadaceae; genus Xanthomonas; species Xanthomonas vasicola. The sequence goes on along the minus strand of NZ_JSBW02000036.1, from coordinate 39,934 downwards.
GATGCAGCGTTCTTCCTGATCGCCCGCACCGACGCGATCCAGATGGAAGGGGTGGATGCGGCGATCGAGCGCGCCATCGCCTGCGTGGAGGCGGGTGCGGATGGCATCTTCGCCGAGGCCGCCTATGATCTTGAAACCTACAAGCGCTTTGTCGATGCAGTGAACGTGCCGGTGCTGGCCAACATCACCGAATTCGGCAAGACCCCATTGTTTACGCGCGACCAATTGGCGCAAGCCGGCGTTGCGATCCAGTTGTTTCCATTGTCGGCGTTCCGTGCTGCCAACAAGGCCGCTGAGGCGGTTTACACCGCGATCCGGCGCGATGGCCATCAACAAGCGGTGCTAGACAGCATGCAGACGCGCGAAGAGCTGTACGAACGCATCGGCTATCACGCCTTCGAGCAGCGCCTGGATGCATTGTTCGCCGCCAAGGGCGCATGATCCACGCCGACTCCCTGCCTGAGCATACGCATGACCAGCCAAACCGGCGGTGCACCGTCTCCACGTGGCCGTATCGATCGTCGCCAGACTGCGCGCCAGTTGTTGCAAACCGAAATGGAAAAACTGCCCGACGCCGAGCGCGAGGTGGTGGAACGCTTCATTGCCAAACGCCACGTGGCGCGCGACATCGTCAAACAGGCAGACCGCGAGCGGTCCCTGGGCGAGCGTATTGCCGACCGGGTGGCCGAAATCGGCGGCAGCTGGAGCTTTATCATCGGTTTTGGTCTGGTGCTTCTATTCTGGATCGTGCTCAACAGCGTGCTGATGACGCACGCCTTCGACCCATACCCTTACATCCTGCTCAATCTGTGCCTGTCGTGTCTTGCTGCGATCCAGGCGCCGGTGATCATGATGAGCCAGAACCGCCAGGCAGCCGTGGACCGGATGCGCGCGCAGAACGATTACGAAGTGAACATCAAATCCGAGCTGGAGATTCTGCAGGTGCACGAAAAGCTTAACCAACTGCGCGAGCAGGATTGGTTGGCGCTGGTCGAGCAGCAGAATCGCCAGATCGCCTTACTGCAGCAATTGATCGATCGTGCCGGCACATCGCCGTCCGCACACTGACTGCCTGGTCCACACGACCGCGTCTCCCTGGAGATTTTCAATGAACGACAGTGCCACCCCGCAAAACGCCACCGCCTTCAAGCCGAAGAAATCCGTCGCCTTGTCCGGTACCGCCGCCGGTAACACCGCGCTGTGCACGGTGGGGCGGAGCGGCAACGATCTGCATTACCGCGGTTACGACATCCTCGACCTGGCCACCACCAGCGAGTTCGAAGAAATTGCGTACCTGCTGGTGCATGGCAAGCTGCCCAACAGCGGCGAACTGCGCGGTTACAAGGCCAAGCTGCGTTCGTTGCGCGGTGTACCGGCTGCGGTGAAAACTGCGCTGGAACAGTTGCCGCCGTCGGCGCATCCGATGGATGTGATGCGCACCGGCGTATCGGTGCTGGGCTGCCTGCAGCCAGAAAAAGACGACCACAACCACCCTGGCGCGCGCGACATCGCCGACAAGCTGATGGCGTCGCTGGGTTCGATGCTGCTGTATTGGTATCACTACAGCCACAACGGCAAGCGCATCGATGTGGAAACCGACGACGACTCCATCGGCGGTCACTTCCTGCATCTGCTGCATGGCTTTGCGCCGAAAGACTCGTGGGTGCGCGCGATGCACACCAGCCTGATCCTGTATGCCGAGCACGAATTCAATGCGTCCACGTTTGCGAGCCGCGTGATTGCCGGTACCGGCAGCGATATGTACAGCGCAATCGCCGGTGGCATCGGTGCATTGCGCGGACCCAAGCATGGCGGCGCCAACGAAGTGGCCTTCGAAGTGCAGAAGCGCTACGACACCCCGGATGAAGCAGAAGCCGATATCAAGGCGCGTGTGGAACGCAAGGAAGTGGTGATCGGCTTCGGGCATCCGGTGTACACGGTGTCCGACCCGCGCAACAAGGTGATCAAGGACGTGGCGCGCGAGCTCTCCGATGAGCAGGGCAGCCGCAAGATGTACGACATCGCCGAGCGTCTGGAGAGCGTGATGTGGGACATCAAGAAGATGTTCCCGAACCTGGATTGGTTCAGTGCAGTGAGCTATCACATGATGGGCGTGCCGACCGCGATGTTCACTCCGCTGTTCGTGCTCGCGCGCACTGCCGGTTGGAGCGCGCACATCATCGAGCAGCGCGCGGACGGCAAGATCATTCGCCCCTCGGCCAATTACACCGGCCCGGAAGATCAGGTGTTTGTGCCGTTGGATCAGCGCAGCTGATAACGCGTTGCGCAGCCGCTGACGTCTGCGCTTCGGTCGCCTTCTTCAATGAAGGCGATTGGACCTCGCAAGCCAGATCAGCGACAGCAAACCTGCAGACCTCTGAAACGCTACGTCGATTCCCGATTCCCGATTCCCGATTCCCGATTCACATCCGTCCGCTTCGATATCGCCAGCCATGAATAGCCAGTACCGCAAGCCCTTGCCAGGCACCTCGTTGGAGTACTTCGATACACGCGCTGCCGTCGATGCGCTGCAGCCCGGTGCGTATGCAGGTTTGCCGTATACCGCGCGCGTGCATGCCGAAAACCTGGTGCGGCGTGCAGAGCCGCACATGCTGGAGGCGTTCCTGCGCCAGTTGATCGAGCGCAAGCGCGAGCTGGATTTCCCGTGGTTCCCGGCGCGCGTGGTCTGCCACGACATCCTGGGCCAGACCGCACTGGTGGATCTGGCCGGGCTGCGCGATGCCATTGCCGAGCAGGGCGGCGACCCGGCGCAAGTCAATCCGGTGGTGCCGGTACAACTGATCGTCGATCACTCGCTGGCGGTGGAATACGCCGGTTTCGACAAGCAGGCCTTCGCCAAGAATCGCAGCGTGGAAGACCGCCGTAATGCCGATCGATTCCACTTTATCGAATGGACCAAGCGTGCGTTCGAGAACATGGAAGTGATTCCGCCGGGCAACGGGATCATGCATCAGATCAATCTGGAGAAGATGTCGCCGGTGATCTACACGCTGGACGGCGTGGCATTTCCGGATACCTGTGTGGGCACCGACAGCCACACGCCGCATGTGGATGCGCTGGGTGTGATTGCGGTAGGCGTCGGCGGATTGGAAGCGGAGAACGTGATGCTGGGGCGCGCCTCGTGGATGCGTTTGCCGGACATCATCGGCGTGGAATTGACCGGCCGGCCAGCGCAGGGCATCACCGCCACCGATATCGTGCTGGCATTGACCGAATTCCTGCGCGCGCAACGCGTGGTCGGTGCGTATCTCGAGTTCTACGGCGATGGCGCGCGTGCACTGACCATCGGCGACCGCGCGACCATTTCCAATATGACACCAGAGTTTGGTGCGACGGCGGCGATGTTCTACATCGACCAGCAAACCATCGATTACCTGCGCTTGACCGGTCGTGACGATGCGCAGGTCGCGTTGGTGGAAACCTATGCGCGCCATACCGGCTTGTGGGCCGACGATCTGGCCACCGCGCAGTATGAGCGCGTGCTGCAGTTCGATCTGTCGAGCGTGGTGCGCAACATGGCCGGGCCGTCCAATCCGCACAAACGCGTGGCGACTACCGAGCTGGCGCAGCGCGGCATTGCCGGTACATGGGAAGCCATCCCGGGGCAAATGCCCGATGGCGCCGTGATCATTGCGGCGATCACCTCGTGCACCAATACTTCAAACCCGCGCAACGTGATCGCCGCCGGCTTGCTGGCGCGCAATGCCAATGCGCGTGGATTGACCCGCAAATCGTGGGTGAAAAGCTCGCTGGCGCCGGGGTCCAAGGCAGTGCCACTGTATCTGGAAGAGGCCGGTTTGCTGAGCGAGCTGGAACAGTTGGGCTTCGGTATCGTGGCGTTTGCGTGCACTACCTGCAATGGCATGAGTGGTGCGTTAGATCCAGCGATCCAGCAGGAGATCATCGATCGCGATCTGTATGCCACGGCGGTGTTGTCGGGCAACCGCAATTTCGATGGACGCATCCACCCGTATGCCAAGCAGGCGTTCCTCGCATCGCCGCCGTTGGTGATTGCGTATGCAATCGCCGGCACGGTGCGCTTCGATATCGAAAAGGATGTGCTAGGCATCGATGCCGACAGCGTGCCGGTCACGCTCAAGGATCTGTGGCCGAGCGATGCCGAAATCGACGCGGTGGTGGCGCGCAGCGTCAAGCCGGAACACTTCCGCAGTGTGTACGACCCGATGTTCAAGCGCAGCGTGGGGCAAGGGATAAGCGTGAGCCCGCTGTACGACTGGCGCCCGGCCAGCACGTATATCCGCCGCCCGCCATATTGGGAAGGCGCGTTGGCCGGCGCGCGTACGCTGCGTGGCATGCGCCCGTTGGCGGTGCTGGGCGACAACATCACCACCGATCACCTCTCGCCATCGAACGCGATCATGGCCGGCAGTGCGGCGGGCGAATATCTGGCGCAGATGGGCGTGCCGGAGGAGGACTTCAATTCCTATGCCACCCATCGCGGCGACCACCTTACCGCGCAGCGTGCGACGTTTGCCAACCCCAAATTGATCAACGAAATGGCGGTGGTCGATGGGCAGGTCAAAGCTGGCTCGCTGGCGCGTCTTGAGCCGGACGGCCAGGTGCTGCGTATGTGGGAGGCGATCGAAACCTACATGACCCGCAAGCAGCCGCTGATCATCATTGCCGGTGCCGATTACGGGCAGGGCTCTTCGCGCGACTGGGCGGCCAAGGGCGTGCGGCTTGCCGGTGTGGAAGTGATCGTCGCCGAAGGCTTTGAACGCATTCACCGCACCAACTTGATCGGCATGGGCGTGTTGCCGCTGGAGTTCAAGTCAGGCACAGATCGCAAGACCTTGGGCATCGATGGCAGCGAAACCTTCGACGTGGTGGGTGAGCGCACGCCCGGCGCCACGCTGACGTTGTCGATCCACCGGCGCAATGGCGAGCAACTGCAGGTGCCGGTGACTTGCCGCCTGGATACTGCAGAGGAAGTGTCGATTTACGAAGCCGGTGGCGTCTTGCAGCGGTTTGCGCAGGATTTTCTTGAGGCAAACAAGGCCGCATAGGGCAGCACCATGGCCGATTCTTCGCGATTGATCTTCATGCTCAAGCCGCCACCGCAGGTGCTTGAAGCGATGGCCGGTGTCGTGGCTGCACACCGCCTGGATGCACTGCTTGGTGAGGCGTACTTCGATCCAGGCAACTGGCATCAATCGGTTTCGGATCGGTTTGAAGGGTCGGCTGCGCGTGCCGCAATGCTGCGCGCGGGCGATCGTCTCGATGCTCAGGCAGTGACGTTCTGCTTGAACCGGATCACCAGTGGCGGAACCGACCCGGTGCATTGGGCATTCCGGGCAGAGGGCACGCCATTTGCCTTCGTTGCATTGCAGGCTGCCATCGCAGCAGCGCTGCGTGCGGAAGGCCTGCATGTTGGGGGCGGACACACGCCGCACGTAACGATCAGCTATGCAGCGCCCGGTAAGCTCAACCAGCCAATCGTGCCCATCATCTGGCACGCCACCGAGGTGCTGTTGGTTGAAGGCGGTGGGCGACCGTATCGCTATGGACCCATCGGATCTTGGCCATTGCGACCTGAGGGGCTCATGCCGGAGCAGACGCAACTGCCGCTATGACCTGAGCAGCAAGGCGTGCCTGCGACTGTCATGGTGACGCTTGACCAGGCCGTACAGATGCATTAGGCAAAATCATTGACATCACGTCCGCACGTCGTTTCCAAGGAACATGCATGGCATTCGCTCCCCAACTCCGCATCCCCGCCACCTACATGCGCGGCGGTACCAGCAAAGGCGTGTTTTTCCGTCTGCAGGATCTGCCCGCGGCCGCGCAGCAACCGGGCGCTGCACGCGATGCGCTGTTGTTGCGGGTGATCGGCAGCCCGGATCCGTATGCCAAGCAGATCGATGGCATGGGCGGTGCTACTTCCAGCACCAGCAAGAGCGTGATCGTGTCGGCCAGCACGCGCGATGGGCATGATGTGGACTACCTGTTCGGGCAGGTGTCCATCGACAGCGCGTTCGTGGATTGGAGCGGCAACTGCGGCAATCTGTCGGCGGCGGTGGGACCATTCGCCATCGCCGGCGGTTTGATCGATCCCGCACGCGTGCCACGCGATGGCGTAGCCACGGTGCGCATCTGGCAGGCCAATATCGGCAAGACGATTGTGGCGCATGTGCCGATGGCCGATGGGCTGGTGCAGGAAACCGGCGACTTTGAACTGGACGGCGTGACCTTTCCAGCAGCCGAAGTGCAGCTGGAATTTCTCGACCCGGCCGACGATGCCGAAGGCGAGGGCGGGGCGATGTTTCCCACCGGCAACGTCATCGATCCACTGGAAATTCCCGGGCTGGGCACGCTCGATGCCACGCTGATCAATGCGGGCATTCCCACCATCTTCGTCAACGCGCGCGACCTGGGCTACACCGGGGCCGAGCTGCAGGACGCCATCAATGGCGACCCGCGCGCCTTGACCATGTTCGAGACATTGCGCGCGCACGGTGCGGTGCGGATGGGTTTAATTGCGAAGGTGGAAGACGCCGCGACACGGCAACACACGCCCAAGGTCGCCTTCGTGGCACCGCCGGCCGACTACACCGCGTCCAGCGGCAAGCCGGTGCACGCGGCCGAAATCGATCTGCTGGTGCGTGCGATGTCGATGGGCAAATTGCATCACGCGATGATGGGCACTGCAGCAGTGGCGATCGGCACCGCTGCAGCCGTGCCGGGCACGCTGGTCAATCTGGCTGCCGGCGGTGCGGCGCGCTCGGCGGTGCGCTTCGGGCATCCATCCGGCACCTTGCGCGTCGGCGCGCAGGCGCAGCTGGTCGAGGGCCAGTGGCAGGTGACCAAGGCGCTGATGAGCCGCAGTGCGCGGGTGTTGATGGAGGGGTGGGTCAGGGTGCCGGCGCCTGTTGCCGAGGTTGGATAGGCCTGCGCAGGGTGTTGGCGCGCGTGGATGCAGGCGACACATGCCTGGCGTGCGAGGCGCTTCATCGGTGCTGGTGTGCGAGATGTGCATCGCGTCGGTCGGGCACGCCTGGTGGCGATGCGGAGCCGGCGTCGCGCTGCCCGCATTAGCCGGATCTGCTCCGCATCGGCTCTTCCAGGCATGCGCGTAGAACCCGGAACATCTGCGTTTCAGTCCGGCGTGTGTCCACCCTGGATGGTCATTCCCGATGCCATTGATCGATGTTGTTGCGCCCCAAGCGATTGGCGCTGGCCACCACAGCAGTAAATGGCAGCGTGGCCAGCGTCGCTAACGAGCCTCCTTTTTCGCCATCGTGTAAAACGCACTGTGTTGCAATAATTCGAACGCTGTTTCGAATTCTGGAAACTTTCGCACGCGCCCTGCCATAATTGTGTAAATCGTGTTAATTCTGTTGCACCGCGGCACGCAGGCCGGGCCGCCCCGCCACCAGAATCCGGAGTTCTTCCCATGTCCGCCAGCCGGTCGCTCAAGATCAGCGCGCTTGCCGTTGCCGTCGTTTCCCTTCTTCCGCTCCATGCCGCTGCCCAGCAGACGCCAGGCGACGACGGCGTCGTGCGTCTGGATGCGGTCAAGGTCACGGTCGAGCGGCGTTCGGAAGACTCCAAGGATGTGCCGGTTTCCGCCTCGGTATTGCGCCCGGAGTTCCTGGATGCCATCTCCACCAGCGGCTCGGACATCCGCGTGCTGGCCGGCAAGGCGCCCAGCCTGAACATCGAATCGTCCAACGGCCGTGTGTTCCCGCGCGTGTACATCCGCGGCTACGGCAATACGGACTTCAACACCTACGCCTCGCAGCCGGTGTCGTTGATCTATGACGACGTGGTGCAGGAAAACGCCTTCCTGAAGGGCTTCCCGATCTTCGATCTGGAAGGCCTGGAAGTGCTGCGCGGCCCGCAGGGCACGCTGTTCGGCCGCAACACGCCGGCAGGCGTGGTCAAGTTCAATTCGGTCAAGCCGACCATCGGCGCCAATGACGGCTACGCCAGCCTGTCGTACGGCACCTACGGCACCATGACCCTGGAAAGCGGCCTGAGCATCGCGATGGGCGACCATTGGGCAGCGCGTCTGTCCACGCTGGGCCAGCGCCGCGACGATTGGGTGGAAAACCGCGACGGCCGCGATCTGGAAGGCTATACCGATTCGGCCGTGCGCCTGCAGCTGCTGTACCAGGCCAGCGACGATTTCAGTGCCTTGTTCAATGCGCATGCGCGCCATCTGGACGGTACCGCGCGCCTGTTCCGCGCCAACATCATCCAGCCCGGTACCAATCAGCTGGTGGATGGCTTCGATGCGGAAAAATCCTTCATCGACGGTGCCAACCGCCAGGAACTGCAGACCTACGGCGGCAGCGCCAACCTGACCTGGGACCTGGGCGACATCGCGCTGCACTCGATCACCGCCTACGAAGGGATCGGCAAGTACTACAGCCGTGGCGATATCGACGGTGGCTTCGGCGCGGTGTTTGCGCCGCCGTCGGGCCCGGGCGTGATTCCGTTCCCGGTGGAAACCGCCGGCGGCATCAAGAGCCTGGACCAGTACAGCCAGGAAGTGCGCGCCGAATCGCAGTACGACGGCCCGCTCAACTGGCAGGCCGGCCTGTACTACTTCCACGACGATGTGGAAGGCGAAAACTACACCTACAACACCCTCAGCGGCGGTGATCTGGCCAGCTATCAGCTGACCCGCCAGCGCAATACCTCCTGGGCGGCGTTCGGCTCGTTGAACTACGCGGCCACCGATCGTTTGAACCTGCGCGCCGGCATCCGCTACACCTACGACAAGAAGACCTTCGACGTGCTGGCGCTGGACCGCGTCACCCTGGTCGAACCGTCCAGCGGCGAGACCGACAACTCCAAGGTCACCGGCGATCTGGCGGCCACCTTCTCCATCAACGACGCCGTCAATGTGTACGCACGTGCCGCACGCGGTTTCCGCGGTGCCAGCTTCGGCGTGCCGTCGGGCACCGCGCCGCTGACCGTGGCCGAGCCGGAGACGGTGGATTCGTTCGAGGTCGGCATCAAGTCGGACCTGTTCGACAACCGCGCGCGCCTGAGCTTTGACATCTACGATTTCCGCGTGAAGAACCAGCAGCTCACGGCGGTGGGTGGCGCGTCCAACGACATCCGCCTGCTCAATGCCGACAAGACCAAGGCCCGCGGCGCGGAGTTCGATTTCGAAGCCTTGCTCACCCAGAACCTGCGCGTCACCGCCGGCGGCGCCTACAACTGGACTCGCATCGACGACCCGAACCTGTCGGTGGGCATCTGCCGTACCTGCACGGTCACCGACCCGATCAACGCGGCCGGCCGTGCGGTGATCGACGGCAACGACCTGCCGCAGGCAGCGAAGTGGATGGCCAACGCCACCCTGCGTTACGGCATTCCGATGGGCAACGACGGCGAGCTGTTCTTCTACACGGACTGGTCGTACCGCAGTGAAGTGAACTTCTTCCTGTACGACTCCAAGGAATTCACCGGCCAGCCGCTGGTCGAAGGTGGCGCCAAGATCGGCTACAACTGGGGCGCGGGTGCGTACGAGTTGTCGGTGTTCTGCCGCAACTGCACCAATCAAATCCGCGTGACCGGTGCGATCGACTTCAACAACCTCACCGGCTTCATCAACGACCCGCGCATCGTGGGTGCGCAGTTCCGCGCCAACTTCTGATCGGCATTTTTGGTGGAGCACTATCGAACCGCCGGCGATCATGCCGGCGGTTTTTTTCATGGCAGCAGGAGTGGGCAGATGCAGCGGACCTGGCAACGCGCGTGGGTAGCGATGGCGATGTGGTGCGTGGCGACAACCGCGGGGGCGCAGCAGTCCGCCGCGGCCGTGCAATCCACGCTGGCATCGGTGCAGGCCGAGAAAGTGGTGGTGTCTACCGACGTTGGCGACGATATCGACGATGCCTTCGCGTTGGGGCTATTGCTGCGTAGCCCGCAGTTGCAGGTACTCGGCATCGCATCGGCATGGGGCGACACCGCGTTGCGTGCGCATTTGCTGCAGCGGTTGTTGCAGCAGGCCGGGCGCAGCGAGATTCCGCTGGCAGCGGGCGCGCGTACCACCAGCACCATCGCCTTCAGCCAGGCGCGCTGGGCGGCCAAGGGGCAGTTGCCGGCGGCACTGCCGGATGCGGCCGCGATGATCCTGCAGCAGGCGCGCCAGCATCCGGGCGAGGTCACCTTGATGGTATTGGGGCCGATGACCGATGCGGCGCTGGCGCAACAACGTGACCCGGCCGGCTTTGCCAAGCTCAAGCGTGTGGTGGCGATGGGCGGATCGGTGCGGGTGGGTTATGGCAAGTCTGCGTATCGTCCGGCCAGTGCGCCGGCGCCGGAGTACAACATCCTGGCCGATGTGCCGGCAGCGCAGCGCGTGTTCTCATCTGGTGTGCCAATCGTGTTGTTGCCACTGGACGCCACGCAGATTACGCTGGAAGAGCCCGAGCGCGTGGCCTTGTTTGCCCACGGCGACGGGCTGACCGATGCGCTGACGCAGTTGTACTACCAGTGGCGCAACACCGACCAGCCCTGGGCCAGTGCCACGCCCACGTTGTTCGATGTTGTGCCGGTGGCCTGGTTGCTACGCCCGGCGCTGTGCCCGACCACGCCGCTGCATCTGGACGTGGATGCGCAGGGCTATACCCGCGAAGGTGCTGGCACGCCGAATGTGCAGGCCTGTTTGCGCGCAGACAAGCCGGCACTGATCGAGATGTACATGCGTGCGTTGTTGGAGTTGCACTGAGAGCGGCGAATAAAACTTGGTGAGTGCAGCGGATTGCGGTGCAGTTTTTTCGCGGTATCTTTTCAGCTGTAGTCAAAAGCCTGGTTGGTAGCGTGCGCGATGCCCTCACCGCTTGCGGGACACGCCGTGAATCCATCCTTGGAAGCTCGATGGCGCATCCATGCCGCCAACGGTCCCGCAATCAGTGAGGACACCGCGCCAGACAGTTGGTGGGTGACTTTGATTGAAGAGCGAAAACTCGGCGCTGGACCGCCGGTAGCTGCTTTATTGAAAACTCCGCACACCGATGAAATGGACTGGTCCTTGCCCGCTTACCGTCGCGCGCCCCTTGGCGGCATGGATGCCGCCAAGGAGCTTACAAGGACGTGCTTGCAGCGTGTCCTGCGATGGTGGGCAGGCGAGGGCCTGCAGCCAGTTGCAGTCCAGCTGTCTGCACTAGGCGGCATGACGTGGTTCTGCAGTCGCTCCAAGTGCGGCTAACACATCACTGCGCTCACTACAGTCGGGCGCACCGCTACAAACGCAACGCTCGCCCGGCAGCGCACGCTCACCGCCTATCGGCAAGTGCTCAAGTCGCCGCACTGCTGCCATCAGCGACATGCGCGGCGTCGCTATACTTGCGTTCTCACATTGCGAGTAGCACGAATGGACAGCCAGGGATCACGGATGATGCGGCCGGGCACGCGGCGGATGTTGCTGTGGGTGGTATTGCTGGTCGTGGCGATCGGTGCGGTGGCGTGCAAGCGCAACGAAAGCGGCCAACTGCCTGCCGCCAGCGGCGAGGCGATCAAGGCCGACAAGCAGGCCATCACCGGCTTCGCGCTGGCACGCGCCTATCCCGACCAGACCAGCGACGGGCTGTCGCTCGCACTGGAATTCTCGCGGCCGCTGGTCGGTACGCAGGATTTCGACGCGTTGGTGCGCTTCGAAGAGAAGGTTGGCACTGGCGACAGCAGCTGGACGCTGTCCGAAGACGGCAAGACGCTGCGTTACCCGTATGTGGAAGCAGCAAAGGACTACACCGTGCTGGTCGACGCCAACCTGCTGGCTGCCGACGGCAGCCGCCTGGGTAAGCCGCTCAAGCAGAAGGTCTACACCGGCGAACTCAAGCCTGTGGCCGGGTTCGCTTCGCAGGGCAGTGTGCTGCCGGCGCGTGAGAGCCGTGGTCTGCCGGTTGTGTCGGTGAACGTGCCGGAAGTGGACGTTGAGTTCCTGCGCGTGCGCGAGAAGTCGCTGCCGGCGTTCTTCCAGCAGTTTCAGCGCGGCGGTCGTCGCGGCAGCTGGGATATGGAGAGCGAATACAGCGGCAAGCAGCCGTTGTCGAAACTCGCCGACCCGGTGTACGTCAATCGTTTCATTCTTGGCGGCAAGCAGAACGAGCGCGTACTGACCTACCTGCCCACGCAGGACATCAAGGAATTGCAGGAACCGGGCCTGTACTTCGCGGTGATGAAGCGCGCGGGCAGTTTCGAAAACGAATTCGACACCGCGTTCTTCACCGTCAGCGACATCGGCCTGCACACGCGTGCCTACAAGGACAAGCTGTTCGTGCACACCGCCTCGTTGCAGAGTGGCGAGGCGCTCAAGAACGTGGAACTGCGCATCCTCGATGCCAAGGGCGAGTTGTTCCTGAAAGGGGCGACCGACGGTAACGGCAATGCGCTGCTCAACTACACGCTCGATGCCGGCCATGTGCTGACCGCGCGTAGCAAGACCGATATCTCGCTGCTGCCGTTAAACCAGCCCGCATTGGATCTGAGCGAGTTCGCCGTGGCCGGGCGCCAGGGCGCGTGGTTCGACGTGTTCGCCTGGGCCGGTCGCGATCTGTACCGCCCCGGCGAAACCATGCGGGTGTCGGCGATCTTGCGCGACAACGACGGCAAGCCGACCAAGCCACAGCCGGTGTTCCTGCGTCTGAAACAACCGGACGGCAAGACCTTCCGCGAGACCAAACGGCTGCCAGGCGAACAGGGCTATTTCGAATTCACCCAGCAGATTCCGGCCGATGCGCCGACCGGCCGTTGGCAGGTGGAATTCCGCACCGACCCCGCCAGCAAGGACGCCGTGCAGGGCATGACCGTGCGCGTGGAAGAGTTCCTGCCCGAGCGCATGAAGCTGGACCTGGATAGCACGCAAAAAACCTTGAGTGCCGGCCAACCGTTCAAGCTGGTTGCTAACGCTGCGTATCTGTACGGCGCGCCGGCCGATGGCAACCGTTTTACCGCCAAGCTGGCGGTCGGCGTCGAACAGCATCCACTCGAATCGTTGCCCGGCTGGTTCTTCGGCGACCCCACGCTGGAACTGCCGCGCGAAGCCAGGGACGTGATCGACACCGAATTCGGCGGCGACGGCATCCTGCGCGAAGACATCGCGTTGCCGGCCGAGGCCAAGCCGGTCAGCACGATTGCTGCGGTGGTCTCCGGCAGCGTGTACGAAACCGGCGGGCGCACCGTCACCCGCACCCTCAAGCGTGTGCTTTGGCCGGCCAAGGCGCTGGTCGGCGTGCGTCCGTTGTTCGACGACGCCGACGGCGCCGATGCCAATGGGACGGCGCGCTTCGAAGTCACCCGCGTGGATGCAGATGGCAAGCCGCAGCCGGCCAAGGGCCTGAAGGTCACGCTGGTGCGCGAGCTGCGCGATTACCACTGGAACTACACCGACAACCATTGGGATTACGACTTCACCCGCCGCTTCGAAAACAAGGACACACGCACGCTCGATGTGGGCAGCGTCAACGCCAAGATCGAGTTCCCGGTGGAGTGGGGCGAGTACCGCCTGGACGTGTTCGACCCGGCAAGCGGGCTGACCACGCGTTACCCGTTCCGTGCAGGCTGGAGCTGGAACGACGAAAACCGCGGCCTGGATGCGCGCCCGGACAAGGTCAAGCTGGCGCTGGACAAGACCGGCTACCGCGCCGGCGACACGCTCAAGGTCACGCTGACTCCGCCGCATGCTGGCAAGGGCGTGCTGCTGGTGGAAAGCGACAAGCTGTTGTACGTGCAGGACATCGACGTCAAGCCCGGCAGCAGCTTCGAGATTCCGGTGACCGAGGCGTGGGAGCGCCACGATGTGTATGTCACCGCACTGGTCTTCCGCGGCGGCAGTGCGCCCAGCAAGATCACCCCGGCACGCGCGGTGGGCGTGGCCTATGTGCCGATGGACCGCAAGGCGCGGCGGGTGGCGGTGGGCTTGTCCGCGCCCAAGCAGATGCGCCCCGAGCAGCCGTTGCCGGTGACGGTGAGCGTGCCCGAACTGGCAGGCAAGGCCGCGCACGTGACCATTTCGGCAGTGGACGTGGGCATCCTCAACATCACCCGTTTCCCGGTGCCCGATGCCAACGCGCAGTTCTTCGCGCAGCGTCGTCTGGGGACCGATGCGTACGACATCTATGGGCGGGTGATCGAAAGTTTCGAAGGCGCCAGCGGCAAGCTGAAGTTCGGCGGCGACATGGCGCTGGAAGCCTTGCCGCAGGCCAAGCGCCCGACCGCGCGCGTGCAGACGGTTGACCTGTTTTCCGGCTCGGTAAAACTCGACGCAAAGGGCAATGCGCGCGTGCAACTGCCGGTGCCGGATTTCAATGGCAGCTTGCGCGTGTCGGCGTTGGTGTACTCGGATACCCGTTACGGCAACCGCGATATGGAAACCATCGTGCGTGCGCCGATCCTGGCCGAAGCCAGCATGCCGCGCGTGATGGCACCGGGCGACCGCAGCACGGTGACGCTGGACGTGCAGAATTTCACCGGCAAGCCGGGCGAATTCAACGTGCGTGTGGAGGGCATTGGCCCGCTCGCCATCGGCGAGGCGTCGCGCAGCGTCAAGCTCGGCGTGGACGCCAAGCAGACGCTGAGCGCCACCGAAGGCTATAGCGTGGCCAAGGTGCGCGTGCGCGTGGATGGCAATGGCTTCAAGGCCGACCGCAGCTACGAGCTGCCGGTGCGCGCCGGCTGGCCGCAGGTGCTGCGTGCGCAGACGCGCGTGCTCGACCCGCTGGCGCCGATCACTCTGGACAGCGGTTTTGCCGATGGGCTGATGACCGGCTCGGTGACCGCGCGCATGGTGGTCAGCGCACTGCCGCCGATTCCGTTTGCCAGCGCGCTGCAGGGCGCGTTGGAGTATCCGTACGGTTGCGCCGAGCAAACCACCAGCAAGGGCTATGCAGCACTGCTGCTCGACGATGCCACTGCCAAGGCGCTTGGCACCCAGAGCTTGGAGGCGTCGAAGCGGCGCGAACGTATGGAAGGTGCGTTCGGCCGGCTTGCATCGATGCAGATCGCCAGCGGGCATTTTTCGATGTGGGGCGACGATGGCTACGTTAATCCGGGCCTGACGCCGTACATCGCCGAGTTCCTGCTCGACGCCAAGGACGCCGGTTTTGCGGTGCCCGACAACGTGCTGCAGAAGGCGCTCAATCGCCTGAGCGAAGATCTGCTCTCCGGCGGCAACGCGTTCCACGGGCAGGATCGCCGCGACAACTTGAAGTTCGCCAATCAGGCCTGGTCGGGCTATGTGCTGGCGCGCGTCAACCGCGCCCCGCTGGGCACGCTGCGCGCGCTGTACGACAACCAGCGCGACAAGGCGCTGACCGGTTTGTCGCTGGTGCATCTGGGTATCGCCTTGTCGCTGCAGGGCGACACCAAGCGTGGCGAGGCGGCAATCAAGGCCGGGTTTGCCAAGGACAGCAGCGAACGTCCGCCTTACTTCGGCGATTACGGCAGCGCGATCCGCGACGACGCGTTGATGATGGCGTTGCTGCACGAACGCGGTTTGTCCAAGCCCGAGTACGACACCCGCGCAGTGGCCCTGGGCCGCGCGCTCGACGCACGTCGCGCGACCGGTTGGCTGTGGCTGAGCACGCAGGAGCAAGTGGCGCTTGCGCGGTTGGGCAAGGCCCTGATGGTCGGGCAGGGCAAGCAGGTATCGGGCAGCTTGACGGTGGGCGACCAGGTGCAGCAGATCGCACCGGCACGCGTGTTCGGGCGTAGTTTCGACAGTGCCGCCTTGGCGCGTGGTGTGCAGTTCGCACCGCAAGGCGAGGCGCCGATGTACGCCAGCCTGGAAGTGGCCGGTATTCCGCGCAGCGCACCGGAACCGGACACGCGCAATCTCACTGTGGAGCGCAGCTGGTACACCACCGACGGCAAGCCGTGGACGCCGCGTCCGCTCAAGGAAGGCGAAGCGCTGATCGTACGCGTCACCATCACGGCCAACAGCAGCATGCCGGATGCCTTGCTCACCGACTTGTTGCCGGCCGGCCTGGAGATCGAGAATTTCAATCTCGGCGATGCCAAGCAGTGGGCGGACGTGGTGGTGGACGGCATCGGCATCAGCGAGCGTTCCAGCGCCGCCGGCGTCAAGCACGAAGAGTTCCGCGACGACCGCTATGTGGCCGCGCTGGCGCTGTCTTCGGGCAGCAAGGCGCAGGTGTATTACCTGGTGCGTGCAGTCACTCCGGGCACCTATACGGTTCCGCCATCGCTGGTGGAAGACATGTACCGCCCCGAGCTGCGCGGCGTGGGGCGCAGCACGCCAGCCACGATGACGGTGGTGCAGCCGTAAGGCCGCGCTATCCCTGACAGGCCGCCGAAACCATCCCTTCTCCCCTCGGAAGAAGGTGCCCCGTAAGGGGCGGGTGAGGGTACGTGCGAAGCCTCGTGTAGTTGGCATGGCAGGAGTGGCCTCGCCCCGTACCCTCACCCCAACCCCTCTCCCGCGGGGAGAGGGGCATTTGCAGGCCGCTTGCGATGTTTCCCGGTAGCCGCTGAGTGCTTGCTTCGCATTCAGCGACATCGCTACGCCTTGTCTTTTCGGTGCGATGTTAGCGACACGCAAAGGTCATTTTTACGCTCTACGGTGGCGTGCTTTCTCATCGGCGCAGAGTGATTGCTGCGCGACTTACGGGATTCCATGCAGCGCTCCAATTCGTACCGTATGCACTTGTCCGTTCTCGCCGTGGCCATTGCCGCATGCTCGCCTGCAGTGCAGGCTCAAAGCGTCGGACCGTCATCCGACTCTGCGCGCGTTGCGTCGGCAACGCGTCCAGACAGTGCGTCATCCAACGAGAGTCAGCCTCCAGCCGAAACAGCGTCGGCGGTAGAGCAACTCTCAAGCAACGAACGCACACCTTCGCTCAACGACGCAGCAAGCAGCGATGCGCCTGCCACAGACGCGGCGAAAGGCGGCGTAAAAACGCTCGATGCCATGCAGGTCACCGGCGTGCGTCGCGCCAATGCGGCAGCAGTGGAAAGCAAGCGCGCTGCAACCAATATCACCGATGTGATCAGCGCCACCGATGTGCGCGCCTTGCCCGACAGCACCATCGTCGAGGCATTGCGCCGTGTACCGGGCTTGTCGGTATTGCCGGCCACCGACAACGAGCATCCGCGCGATGAAGCCGCCACGCCGGTGTTGCGTGGCCTGGGGCCGTCGTACAACAACGTCACCATCGACGGGCTTACCATTGCCTCGCCCGGCACACCGAACGGGACGCTCGGTTCGATCACCCGCGGCGTGCGTCTGGACTTGCTGCCGGCATCGATGGTCAGCGAACTGCAGGTGGTCAAGACCTTTACGCCGGACCTGGATCCAAACGCCACCGGCGGTGCGATCAACCTGAAAACCCGCAGCGCGTTCGAAAACGGCGGCAAGCCGTTCTTCAGCGCCGATGCGGCACTTGGCCACGCCAACGATGTGGGCAAGCCGCGCGATCAGGATGATCCCGGGTATCGCGTCAATGCCACCGGTAGCCGCACCTTCGGTAGCGAGCAGCAATATGGCGTCACCGTCTCGGCCAACTATCAAACGCTGAGCAGCTACACCGAAACCCATATGACCACCGACACGGTGCATTACGGGTTCTACGACAACAGTGGTGTGTTGCAGACCGGCGCCAATCTCGGCAATGGCTGGGCGGTGCCGCAGCAGGATAAATATTGGTACGTGCAAGATCAGCGCGACCGCTATGGCGTTACCGGTAAATTCGAGATGCGGCCCAGTGCGGCGCTCGAAGCGTATGCCATGGCTGGCTACTACTATTTCAAAGACAACATGGAGCGCAACGAGGTCCTGATCGACCCGCGCAACCGTGGTCAGGTCTTCAATCAAACGGCCACCTCTGGCAGCTATCCCGGCGGCGACATCGAGGTAGGTTACTCGAACCAGATCGTCACCACGCGTACCAAGGTTGCGCAGCTGGGCACGATCTGGCGGCCGACCGATCGGCAGCAGTTTTCCGCACGTGGCGCGTGGTCGGATGCGACCTATGACGAGCCGATTCGCATGATCAAGTACGCCACCGGCATTACCCGCGCCGCGCCGGTGCCGGTGGGGCAGACCGGCAGTGGCGTGACCATCAATGCCACGCCCAATTACGCATTCAATTACGACACTTCCGGTTTCGACCAGCGCTTCGGCGTGTCGCCACAGGCCTATAACAACCTGGACAATTACAGCCCGTCGTACTGGCGCCCGGACTACAAACGCACCGCGGCCGATCGCATTCTCACCGGCCGGCTCGATTACGGCTTCAACCAGGGCGAAAGCGATCAAGGCATCGGTTTTGCGGCAGGCGTCTCGTACACCACCGACAAGCCGTCGTATGACATCTATCGCGTCGAATACCAGCCCAATACAACGGCGCCAGCGTTTGGCCTGGCTGATGTGGTGGGTACCGGTAGGGCGCCGATGCGCTATGCCGGTTTGAACCTGCTGAGCATCGATCCGGACAAGGCCAATCGCGTGCTGGCGGCTACGCCATTGAGCGCGTTCAACAGCACCGACCAGCAGGCCTTCAGCAATCAGGACAACTTCACCCATACCGAAAAAACGTTTGGTAGCTACGGCCTGGTCAGCTATCGCAGCGATCGTTTGAATGTGCAGGCCGGTGTGCATTTCGACAGCACCAAGCTCGACACGGTAGGCCGCCAGCGGCAGCTGGATACGGCAAGCAATCACTATGTCTATGTCGATAACCCGACCAGTGCAAATTACGACTATCTGTTGCCGTCGGCAGTGATGACCTATCACCTGACCGATGCGCTGGATCTGCGTGCCGGTGCAAGCCGCACGTTGGGCCGCCCGCCGTACGATGCCTATGCGGCGCGTACCTCCATCGGCTTCGTCAATACGACAGACGCCGGCAACCCGAAAGCGCAGGGGGTCACCGTCACCCTCGGTAACCCGGATATCAAACCACGCGTGTCCAACAACCTGGATCTGTCACTTGAATGGCGCCTTCCCGGCGATTTCGATGCATTCGCGTCCGCTGCCATCTTCGACAAACATATCCAGGACGAGATTTTCACGCTCTCGCGCACCGACAGCTTCACCTTCGACGGCACCACGTATGCGAATGCGTTAATCAGCACACCGGCCAATGCCGCCAAGGCGCGTATTCGCGGTGTGGAATTCAATGGCATCGTCAACACGCTGGCGCCTCTCGCGCCATGGTTGAGCGGCGTCGGTTTCAGCGCCAATGTCGCGTTGCTCGATGGCAGCCTGAATGTGCCTTACAGCGCCGGCAGCGGTAGTAACCTGAGCCAACGCGAGCGCAAGCTCGACAACTTGGTTGGCCAACCGGATTACACCGCTAACGCCACGTTGTTCTACAACACCGGCGGGTTGGAGCTCCGTGCGGCTTACAACCGGCAAGGCAAGGCGCTGCGGTCCATTGTCAGCAATATCGATTGGCAGGACTTGTACTGGTCGCCGCGCTCGCAACTGGATTTCACTGCAACCTATGCAGTCAGTAAGCAGCTGAGCCTGATCGGCCAGGTCAGCAACATTACCCATAGCCGCATCACCAGCGTGACTGGCCCGGGGCAAGATCTGCTCAAGGACAGTTATTCGGTGCCTACAACGTATTGGGTGGGCCTGCGGTTTACGCCGACGTTGTAAGCGCGGCTGGGCGAGGGGTGTCGAAGCCTTGCATCTTGAAACCTCGCTCTGCCGCTTACCATTTCACTTCAGTAACGAGCACCAGGCGCGGCAAGGTACCCTTACCTCGCTCTCGTTTGCGAGCCACCTGATTGGAGTTGTTCGATGAAATTACGTCCCGCCGCCATCCTTGTCACCGTGCTATTCGCTGCCATCTCTTCGACCACGGCGAGTGCAGCGCCTGCCGGTGTGGCCGCGATCCAGGCGCGGCTGACCAACCCGCGGGGCGGCCTCGTGGTGGTCGCGCATCGCGGGTGCCATGCCGCCGCGCCACAGCACGGCTTCACCGACACCGCGCCGGAAAATTCGCTGGCGGCGCTGGAGCGTTGCATCGCCATCGGCGCCGACGTGATGGAAACCGATGTGCGGCGTGCAGCCGATGGCACCTTGGTGATGCTGCACGACGCCACCGTGGACCGCACCACCGATGGCACCGGCAAGCTGTCCGAGCTCACGCTGGCCGATTTGCAGAAATTGCGCCTGCGCAGCGACGAAGGTGGGGCCCAGGCACCGTTGACCGACCAGCGCGTGGTAACGCTTGAGCAGATGCTTGCCAAGGCCAAAGGGCACATCCTGCTCAACCTGGACGTCAAGGATGCGATCTACGTGCAAGTGATCGACGCGGTCACACGCGCCGGCATGCAGCACCAGGTGATCGTCAAGGCCGAAGCCGGTATCGCCACCGCACCGCTGGCAGCGATGAAGCCGTTCGATACGGTGTACTTCTTTCCGATCCTGATCAACGCACATGGCAACGCCGACCTTGCGGCTATCGCCACTGCGCAGACCCGCAATGCACGCCCGATGGCATTCGAATTGCCCAAGATGGCGGCTGCGCAGTTGCCGGCGCTGGCGGCAGTGAGCAAAGCGCACAACGTGCGACTGATGGTCAATTCGTTGTGGGAAGGCTTCATCGCAGGCTACGGCGGCGACGCCGACGCCGAGCGCGACCCGGACAAGGTGTGGGGCCGGATGTACCGCGACGGCGTATCGATCATCCAGACCGATGCGCCGGAGGCCTTGTTGCGCTATCGCGCGACGTTGGAAAAGCACTGAGCGGAGGCGACTAGGCCGCCGTGCCACACGGCGGCAACGGTGTCTGGCACAGCGTGC
This sequence comes from Xanthomonas vasicola, assembly GCF_000772705.2. Lineage (GTDB taxonomy): Bacteria > Pseudomonadota > Gammaproteobacteria > Xanthomonadales > Xanthomonadaceae > Xanthomonas > Xanthomonas vasicola. The sequence goes on along the minus strand of NZ_JSBW02000036.1, from coordinate 19,161 downwards.
CGTGCACCAAACAACTCAACGAACGAGACATAACGTCTAACAGAACTGTATTCGTGGGCATCGCCACCGCCTGCCGCCAATGCGTGCTGCTGGCGAAGGGCGCCGACCGCGCCTTCGGTGTGAGTGGCCTGATCATCGCAGGCACCTGCACGCGGTGGCCACAGGTAGATCAGGCGGTTGCGCGCAAGGGTCCGCATGTCGCTCAAGGTCTGCGCCTGGCCCATGGGCCAGTAGCCTGTCCGGCTGGTCGTGCAGCTGATCGCGCTGCCGTGACGCCGGGCTCGCGTCGCGTAACAGTGGCCGAAACGCGTTTCGCCCTGCATGCTTTGCACGATGGACGAACAACCGCAGGCGCACGCAGGGATGGACTGGACGCGATCGCGCCCACCGCCGTCGAGACACAGGGCCCGAAACGGACGCCGCTGGCTGCGATGGCTGCGCTGGGGCATAGCCGCACTGCTGAGTGTCTTGCTGCTGCTTGATCTGGCTTTCCCCTTGCCGCTGCCCAAATCGCGTGACACCTCCACGTTGGTGGTTGCGCGCGACGGCACGCCGTTGCGCGCGTTCGCCGACCACAATGGCGTGTGGCGGTATCCGGCCACACCGCAGAGCGTGTCGCCGTTGTATCTGCAGGCGCTATTGAACTACGAAGACCGCTGGTTCTGGCGCCACCCCGGCGTTAATCCGTGGGGCCTGCTGCGTGCGGGCGGGCAGTGGATCAGGCAGGGCCGCATCGTGTCCGGCGGCTCCACGCTGACCATGCAGGTAGCGCGCATCCTGGACCCGCATACGCGCACGCCGTGGGGCAAGGCCAAGCAGCTGTTGCGTGCGTTGCAGCTGGAAGCGCACCTGAGCAAGCGCGAGATTCTCATGCTGTATCTGGAACGCGCGCCCTACGGCGGCACCATCGAAGGGGTGGAGGCGGCCAGTTGGGCGTATCTGGGCAAGCCGGCCACCGATTTATCGCAGGCAGAGGCCGCGTTGCTGGCGGTGTTGCCGCAATCGCCAAGCCGACTGCGTCCGGATCGTCATCCGGAAGCTGCGCAGCGTGCACGCGACAAGGTGCTTGATCGCATGGTGGAGCTAGGTGTGTGGTCGCGTGCGCAGGTGCACGATGCGCGTATCGAACCAGTGGTCACGCGCTCGCTCAAGCCGCCGTTACTTGCGGCCCTGCTGGCGCAGCGCCTGCACAGCGCGCAACCGCGTGCGGCGCGTATCGTCACCACGCTGGATGTGGAATTGCAGCGCACGCTGGAAGAGCGCGTGTCCACGTATTTTTCGCAGCTGCCAGAGCGCACCTCCGCGGCATTATTGGTCGTGGACAACGCCACGCTGGAAGCGCGCGCCTATGTAGGCTCGGCCGGTTTCGGCGACCGCAAGCGCCTGGGTCATGTCGACATGGTGCAGGCGTGGCGCTCGCCAGGCTCCACGCTCAAACCGTTCCTGTATGGCATGGCGCTGGATGATGGCCTGATCCATTCCGAAAGCCTATTGGTGGATGCGCCGCAAAGCTTCGGCGATTACCGTCCCGGCAACTTCGATGCGGCATTCAACGGCCCGGTGAGCGCGGCCACTGCATTGCGGCTGTCGTTGAACGTGCCGGCGGTGGATCTGCTCGATCGCATCGGCCCGGCGCGGTTCGCCGCGCGGCTGTCCAATGCCGGCATTGCGCTGCATTTTCCGTCCGGCAGCACGCCGTCGCTGGCGTTGATATTGGGCGGCACCGGCGCACAGTTGCAGGAGCTGGTGGGCGCGTTCGCCGCGTTCAATCGCGGTGGTATTGCCGGGCGTGTGCGCTACACGCCGGACGACGCGCCCATCGATCGCCGCCTGATGTCGCCGGGTGCGGCCTGGATCGTGCGCGAAATCTTGCAGAGCAATCCTCGCCCCGGATATGGCAGCGGTACGTTCGACACCACCGCGCGCCCGGGCGTGGCGTGGAAGACCGGCACCAGTTACGGCTACCGCGATGCGTGGGCCATTGGTGGGACGCGGCGTTACACCGTCGGTGTATGGGTGGGGCGGCCGGACGGTACACCGTTGCCGGGCCAATACGGTGCAGTCACCGCGTTGCCGTTGATGTTCGAAGTCATCGATGCGTTGCCACGCAGCGCCGGCGACAGCGCGCCGTTGCCGATGCCAGCCACGGTGCAGGCAATCGACATCTGCTGGCCGCTGGGCGGCGCTGCGAATCAGACCCCGCCACCGCTCTGCGCGCGCCGTGCCGATGCTTACGTACTCGACGGCGCGGTGCCGCCCACCTTCGCCGAGCGCGATGCGCGTCTTTGGCAAAGCGGGCAAGTACGCTTCGATATCGATGCACGCAGCGGTCAGCGCTTGTCGCAGGAATGCAGTCAGGCGCACGAGCGTGTGCCACGCGCTGTCGCGCGCTGGCCGGCGTTGGTTTCGCCTTGGCTCAGTACATCCGAACGCGCGGCCGCGCAACTGCCGCCCTTGGCCGCAGATTGCGTGCCAGACGGGCGCATGACCGGTGGCGGGGTGCTGCGCATCGACGGCTTGAGCGACCGCGCCACGCTGGTGCGCGCCAACGACACCGCACGCCCGGTACGGTTGCAGCTGCGTGCGTTGGGTAGTGAGGCGCGCATCGATTGGCTGCTGGACGGCCGCTGGATCGCGCAGACCAATGGGCGACAGGGATTTCAGCGCGACTTCGAAGAAGTCGGGTTACACACGCTCACCGCCATGGCCAACGATGGTGCATGGACGCAGGTGCGCTTTCGGGTGTTGCGTTGAATGTGTGGCCAACGAAGGGCTACCGCCCCGTGCTCAGCGACGGATACCTGCTACTCGCGACAAACCTGTAGGAGCACACCTGGGCGCGATGGAGTATTCCCGGTAACGCCTCATCGCGCCCAGGTGCGCCCCTACGTATGCGCGGCGAAGGTGGCTGCGCGTCGGGAGCTAGCCGACTCGTGGGTCGTTGCTTGCACGGACGTAACCGTATAGACGCCACACAGTGGCAAAAAACAGACAGGGTGAGCGAGGCCCCCGCCCTGTCTGTCGTCATCGAGTCGACGTGAATTTCAACGCGATGCGATCTTCGATCGCAACGTCAATGCCGATCCGATGCCAATCATCGATCGCACCACATCACTACTATTGCTAAACCTGAACTCACTCGCCGATCCAGCCTTCCAACATGTCGGCGAACTCGTCTGCATGCTCTTCTTCCTGTGCCAGGATGCCTTCGAGAATGCGCTTGGTGGTGGTGTCCTTGTCGCCAATGAAGTCGATCATCTCGCGGTAGCTGTCGATGGCGATACGTTCGGCGATGAGGTTTTCCTTGACCATGTCGCGCAGGTCCGTGCCTTCCTTGTATTCGGCATGCGAGCGCCTGGTTAGCGTGTCCGGGTTGAGGTCGGGTTCGCCACCCAGCTGCACGATGCGCTCGGCGAGCTTGTGCGCGTGCGCCTGTTCCTGCTGTGCGTGCTCCAGAAACTCGCCTTTCACTGCGTCGGCAAGCATGCCCTTGGCCATGAAGTAGTGGCGGTAATAGCGCAGCGTGCACACATATTCGGTGGCAAGTGCGGTGTTGAGCAGCGCGATCACTGCCTCGCGATCGGCGTGGTAGCTCTCGGTGATGGCGCCGTCTTCGATGCTCTGGCGTGCGCGGGCGCGCAGGGTGGCGGTATCGGTGATACCGGCGGGAGTTGCGGTGGCTGGCTGATCAGACATGGCTGGCCGTTTTCCTTCTGAGTGAACGGGTGAATCGATGGATCAATCCGGCAGGTGCTGCAGCACGTAATCGGCGGCAGACACCTTGAATTCGCCGGGTTCTTCGACAAACAATGCTTTGACCACGGCGTCGTCCGCATACAGTGCATAACGGCGCGAGCGCAGGCCCATGCCCGAGCCGCTGGCGTCGATTTCAAGGCCCAGGGCGCGTGCCAGTTCGGCGTTGCCGTCGGGCAGCAGGTGCAGGCCGTCGGGGATCAACTGGCTGCGCCCCCAGGCCTGCATCACGAACGGGTCATTGACCGCGGTACATAGCACTTCGATCCCGCGTTTGCGGAATTCATCGAAGTGCTCCACATAGCCCGGCAGGTGCTTGGCCGAGCAGGTGGGGGTAAAGGCACCTGGCACCGCAAACAGCAGCACTTTGCGGCCTGCAAACAAGGTGTGGGTGTCGACTGCCTCAATGCCATCGCGCATGCGCTTGAGCACGACTTCGGGAATGCGGTCACCAACGTGGATGGTCATGCGGCAGGCTCCTGTGGCTGAACGAATTCTAGAAAAGGGCAGGGGAAAAGCGCGTCAACACGCTTGAAATCCGCCCGGCGACGCCTATCTGACGCACATGGCCGGCGCAACTGCGCACGACGCGGTCGCCGGCCCTTCATCAACCCTTTTGGAGGCTTGCAATGAACATCGTTCGTTATCCCCAATTTCCCACCCATGCGCTGCAGAACGAAATCAAGCATGTGTTCGATCGCTTCTTCGAGCAGAACAGCGACACCGACGAGTCGGCCGTGGTGACGGCGCAGTGGGTGCCGCGCGTGGACATCAAGGAAGAGCCCAATCACTTCGTGCTGTACGCCGATTTGCCGGGTATCGATCCGAGCCAGATCGAAGTGCAGATGGATAAGGGCATCCTGTCGATCAAGGGTGAGCGCAAGAGCGAATCCAGCACCGAAACCGAGCGCTTCTCGCGCATCGAGCGCCGCTACGGCAGCTTCCATCGCCGCTTCGCGCTGCCCGACAGTGCCGATGCCGATGGCATCACCGCCTCGGGCCACAATGGCGTGCTGGAAATCCGGATTCCCAAGCGCCCGGCAGCCACGCCGCGCCGGATCCAGGTCGGCAACGGTCAGGACACTAGCGGAAGCACGGTGCAGTAAGCGCAGCGGACGTAGCGGCGGCGCGCTCCATTGACGCGCGGTTTTGCTGGGTAGGCCTGTGCTGGGCGTGCAGGTTGGCTCATCAATTGGCGGCAGCGCTGGCTGGCACCCTCTGCCAGCCAGCGCTGCCCGCCGCAAGACGCTAGACCTGGGGCGGAGCCAGCGGCTTCGCTCCCCGGCGACAGCCGCGCCGTAGAATAGGCGCGGTTGCCCGCCCGGCTGCGAATAGATTGGCCAACACCTCCGTTGCATGACCGCGTTGCGAGCGCGGCTGGTATGCGAACTCGGCACGTACGCCCGTACAGTGCAGTCTGCACACCACCTGCGCCGCACACGCCGTCTACCGGAGTGCTGGCTGCTCGAACTGGCTCGTGGCCTCGGCTGCGGGCCGTTTTTTTTTCCAGAGGTGACTAGATGGAATTCAAGGATTACTACGCAACGCTCGGCGTGGAGCCCAGTGCAGGCGATGCGGAGATCAAGACCGCCTACCGCCGGCTCGCGCGCAAATATCACCCCGACGTCAGCAAGGAAGCCGGCGCCGAAGAGAAGTTCAAGGCGATCAACGAAGCTTACGAAGCGCTGCGCGACCCGGCCAAGCGCAAGGCCTACGACCAGCTGAAGGCGCAGGGTTTCCGGCCGGGCGACGAGTTCCAGGCCCCGCCCAATTACGGCGGCGGGCAGGGCTTCGATTTCGAAGAGGTGTTCGGCAACGGCGGTGCCGGTGGCGGTTTCAGCGATTTCTTCGAGAGCCTGTTCGCCGGCCAGCGCGGCGGTCGTCCTCGCGGCCCGGGCGCCGGGCCTGGTGCAGGTGCCGGCCCGCAGGCGCGCGGCGACACCCGCGCCAAGCTGGCGGTACCGCTGGAGGCGGTGCATTCGGGCGACAGCGTGCGCATCACGATCAATGGCAAGCAGCTGGACGTGCGCGTGCCCAAGGGCGTGCAGCCCGGCCAGGTGATCCGGCTGAGCGGACAGGGCAATGGCGGCGGCAACCTGTTGCTGGAGATCGAATACGCGGCGCACCCGCACTTCGAGGTGGACGGGCGCAACATCCTGTACACCTTGCAGGTCATGCCCTGGCAGGCCGCGCTGGGCACCACGATCAGCGTGCCGACCCTCGGCGGCTCGGTCGAGCTGAAGGTGCCGGCAGATTCGGATGCCGGCCGCAAGCTACGCCTGCGCGGCCGCGGCCTGCCCGGTACCACCCCGGGCGATCAGATCGTGGAACTGGAAATTTTGGCGCCGGCCCCGACCGACGATGCCCAGAAAAAGGCATACCGAAACCTGGCCAAGGCGTTTGGCGAGACGGTATGAATTGGCTTGGTCAGCGCGAGCTAATTGAGCCCCTCTCCAGACCAATCCCTCTTCGATCTGCGCCCACGCATCGCGCCCGCGCCTTCATCCGGCGCGACGTGCCACCTCTCCCCATGAAGGAGGACAATGTCCCGATGGGAGAAGGGGGCAAGCCCCTCTCCTGCGGGAGAGGGGTTGGGGTGAGGGTACGGTGGACCAGCAACGCGGCAGTCGACGTTGATCTGTGCCAGCGAACCGCTCCCGCACCCTCATCCGGCGCTACGTGCCACCTTCTCCCCCATGGAGGAGGACAATGTCCGGATGGGAGAAGGGGCAAGCCCCTCTCCTGCCGGAGAGGGGTTGGGGTGAGGGTACGGCGGGCCAGCAATGCGGCAGTTGACGTTGATCTGTGCCAGCGAATCGCTCCCGCACCCTCATCCGGCGCTATGCGCCCCCTTCTCCTCCATAAAGGAGGACATTGTCCCGATGGGAGAAGGGAATCGCTGCTCTTGAGTCTGCGTTGAATCCAACGGTGCCCTGTCCGACGTAGTACTCCATTGCTCGTCTGCAAAGAAAGACAGCGTGTAAGTCCATCGCGTGCCGCACCAAGCACCAAGCATGAGCAGTTAGCCTGGCCCAGCTACCGCAAGCGCAGCCTTGGCACTACACTCGCCGCGCACACTAGGGGAAACACATGGCACGTATTTTGATCGTCGACGACTCGCCGTCGCAGCTGCTGGGGATTCAGCGCATTGTCGAGAAGCTGGGGCACGAGACCATCACCGCCACCGATGGCGCCGCCGGCGTGGAAGCTGCCAAGCAATCGCTGCCGGATCTGGTGTTGATGGATGTGGTGATGCCCAACCTCAACGGGTTCCAGGCCACGCGCACGCTCAAGCGCGAGCCCACCACCCAGCACATTCCGGTGATTCTGGTCACCACCAAGGATCAGGATACCGACCGCATGTGGGGCATGCGCCAAGGTGCCCGCGCCTACATTACCAAGCCGTTTTCGGAAGATGAGCTGCTGGAAGTGATGGAGCGCGTGTTCAATCAGAAAGACGAACCAACGAAAACGTAAATGCGCCGGCATAGTGTGATCGAAGCCGGATGTCAGGAAAGGCGGATGTAGGCGACGGTGGATCTGGGAGAAGGACAAAATCCCTCTCCTGCGCTAGAAGAGAGGTTGGGGTGAGGTTCGTCGGTAGCTCAGCGATGCGAACTTGACGTCGAAGGCGACTCGCGCTATTGCATCGCAGCCGTACCCTCATCCGTCGCTGCCCACGAGCCTTTCCCCCATGAAGGGGAACAAGGTCCCGATAGAGAGAAGCAGCAGCCATCTTTGCCGTAGCGCGAGAAGGCATGGCTTACGCGCCATTCGCGCGCGTGCGCTTGAGCGACAGCGTCGCAAGCGCGGACCGCGGCGCAGAGCGGGGGCACGGGTGCAGCCACTCTGCCGTCGGCACCAATAGTTGGGTGGAAGTCACAGGCTCCAAGTTAAGCAATCGCCTGGCGCTGTGCCCGCTTGCCGCACGCATCAGCGCACCGCCACTCAAGCCCAGCCAATCAGGTACGCACGCGGCAAGCCGATTCCACCCGGCCAAGACCCGATCAGCGGCCCGGCTGCGACCAACAACGCGGCTACACAGCGCCCGGGGGACCCCCCGCCTGTGCCAACAGTTGGCGCGTGCCACGCGCACCCTCTGGTTCCCGGTAACGCCGTTCAACGACCCAAGAACCGCTGCTGGGACTCCCGCGTGTGGTTCCCCCCCGCTGCTCAAAACCGCTGCGGTGTTTTCCAGGCCGCCAAATCCACCCCGCCGGCTAAACCAACGATGCACCGGACGGGGCCTTTCAAAACGGTGCGTCTGCCCCATCTAGTAGAATCGGCGAATCAAACAACATGGCGGCACTGCGGGACTGGCCCGCACAGCCCCTCGATCATGGAGCGTGCATGGCCTGGAACACACCCGGCAACAAGGGCGGAGACGGCCCGGATCCTAACCGTCGCAGGTCCTGGGGCCCGCGCGGTGGTGGCAACGGTGGCGGTTGGGGCAAGCTGCCCGCCCCGTTGAAAGAGCTGTTCGATGGCGGCGTGGGGCGCTGGATCCTGGTCGCGGTGGTGCTGATTGTGCTGTTCTCCAGCTTCCAGCTCATCGGCGAGCAGCAGCGTGGCGTGGTGCTGCGCTTCGGCCAGTTCTCGCGCATTCTGCAGCCCGGCCCGAACTTCAAGCTGCCCTGGCCGATCGAGTCGGTGCGCAAGGTCAATGCCACCGAGATCAAGACCTTCAGCAACCAGGTGCCTGTGCTAACGCGCGACGAGAACATCGTCAATGTCTCGCTCAACGTGCAGTACCAGATCAGCGACCCGCGCAAATACCTGTTCGGCTCGCGTAATGCCGATCTGGTGTTGGAGCAGGCCGCGCAGAGTGCCGTGCGTGAGCAGGTCGGTCGTTCGGATCTCAATACCGTGCTCAACAATCGCGGCCCGTTGGCGATCGCCTCCAAGGACCGTCTGCAGACTGCGTTGGATGCCTACAACACCGGCCTGGCCGTCACCGGCGTGACCTTGCCGGATGCGCGCCCGCCGGAAGAAGTGAAGCCGGCCTTCGACGAGGTCAATGGTGCCCAGCAGGTGCGCGAGCGCCTGATCAACGAAGCCCAGGCGTACGCCGCCAAGGTGGTGCCCGAAGCACGCGGCCAGGGTGCACGCACCCGCACCGGTGCCGAAGGTTACAAGCAGGCCACCATCTCCAAGGCCGAAGGCGACGCCGATCGCTTCACGCTATTGCAGGCGCAGTACGCCGGCGCGCCGGACGTCACCCGCAAGCGTCTGTGGCTGGAAACCGTGCAGAAGGTGTTGTCGGAGAACCGCAAGGTGATCGGCAGCGATGGCCGACAGGTCATCTACGTGCCGCTGGCGGCCGATGCCAGCAAGCCGGCTACTCCCAGCAGCAAAGCTGGCATGCCGTCGATGGTGCCGCAGGACGTGCTGTTGAATCCGCCGCAAAGCACCAGTAGCGAGGCCATCCGTAACCCGGAACGCGGCCCGCGCCCGACTGGCCGTGAGGGGACCGAATAATGAAGAATTCGCTAGTTATCGGCCTGATCGTCGCCGTGCTGCTGACCCTGATGGGCTCGGTATTCGTGGTGCGCGAAGACCAGACCGCCATGGTGCTCAACCTGGGCCGTGTGGTGCGTGCCGACATCAAGCCCGGCCTGCACTTCAAGGTTCCGGTGGTGGAATCGGTGCGCGTGTTCGACCGCCGCTTCCAGGTGCTGGACACCGCCCCGGCGCGCTACTTCACCGCCGAACAGAAAGACGTGAGCGTGGACTTCTTCGCCATCGGTTACATCTCCGATGTGCGGGCCTTCTATCGCGCCACCGGTGGTGAAGAGTCGGTGGCCAACTCGCGCCTGGCGCCAATCATCACCGATTCGCTGCGCAACCAGATCAACTCGCGCACCTTGCAGCAGCTGGTCTCCGGCTACCGCAGCGAACTGATCGCCAGCCAGCTCAAGGCCATCAACGGCGCGATCAAGGGCTTAGGCATGCAGATCACCGACCTGCGCATCAAGCAGATTGACCTGCCGACCGACAGCCAGGTGATCACCGACGTCTACGAGCGCATGCGCGCCCAACGCAAGCAGGAAGCCAGCAAGCTGCGCGCCGAAGGCGAAGAGCAGGCCCTGACCATCCGCGCGCAAGCCGACCGCGAGTCCACCGTGATCGTGGCCGACGCCGAGCGCGATGCGCAGAAGCTGCGCGGCGAAGGCGATGCCGAAGCCGCTCGCATCTACGGCCAGGCGGGTTCCAAAGACCCCTCGTTCTACGCCTTCTACCGCAGCCTGGAGGCCTACCGCGGCTCCATGACCGACGGCAATGGCGTGATCGTGTTGGACAAGAACGATCCGTTCCTGCAGTACCTCAAGAGCGATCGTTGATCGCTCTGCCTTGAAACGAAAACGCCCGCGTAATGCGGGCGTTTTCGTATGTGCCGTCATGGCACAACACGCATGGGCCACTGCAACGCTGCACTCAAGATCCCTGCAATGAATGCTGCCTCGCAGGAGCGCACCTGGCGCGACGGCTTCACCGGCAACGCCTGTCGCGCCCGGGTGCGCGCCTGCGACCCATTGTGATTGTCGCTACGGTGATACTCCCGGGCTGGGGCCGGCTGGGGCCGGCAGCGCTCGGAGCACCGCGCAACCGACGGCCAGCCGCACCAGCCCCCGATCCGCCGTCCGCCAGGGGTAGTGCGGGCCATCGGAAACCCGGATAATGCACAAAAGCCGGCCGGGCACGCTCCAATCAGAGCACTCCGGTCGGCTTTTTCCGTGTCAGGGCTGTCGCGCCACTGCAATGCTCCCCGATGGAGCTGCGCGCAGGGTGTCGCCGCCAACCCTGCGTCGGTCCCATCCCGCGGCCCCGATGGCCGCAGAAAAACTTAGGAGTTCACCCGTCATGGGTCAGTCAGTTGTCGTGCTCGGTGCCCAGTGGGGCGATGAAGGCAAGGGCAAGATCGTCGATCTGCTTACCGAAGAAATCGGTGCAGTCGTCCGATTCCAGGGCGGCCATAACGCCGGCCACACGCTCGTCATCAATGGCAAGAAGACCGTCTTGCATCTGATTCCGTCCGGCATCCTGCGCGACGACGCGCTGTGCCTGATCGGCAATGGTGTGGTGATCTCCCCGGCCGCGTTGATCAAAGAGATCAGCGAGCTGGAAGACGCCGGCGTGGAAGTGCGTTCGCGCCTGAAGATTTCCCCGGCCGCGCCGTTGATCATGCCGTACCACATCGCCCTCGATCAGGCGCGCGAAAAGGCAGCCGGCGGCAAGGCCATCGGCACCACCGGTCGCGGTATCGGCCCGGCGTATGAAGACAAGGTGGCGCGTCGCGGTATCCGCATCGCCGACCTGCATTACCCGCCGCAGCTGGAAGAGCTGCTGCGCACCGCGCTGGATTACCACAACTTCGTGCTGACCAAGTACCTAGGCGTAGAAGCGGTCGATTTCCAGAAGACCTACGACGAGGCGCTGGCGTTCGGCAACTACGTGCAGCCGATGAAGTCGGACGTGGCCGGCATTCTGCACGACCTGCGCAAGCAGGGTAAGCGCGTGCTGTTTGAAGGCGCGCAGGGCGCATTGCTGGACATCGACCACGGCACCTACCCGTATGTCACCAGCTCCAACACCACGGTGGGCGGCGCACTGGCCGGCACCGGCGTTGGCGCCGATGCGATCGACTACGTGCTCGGTATCGCCAAGGCCTACGCCACCCGCGTTGGCGGCGGTCCGTTCCCGACCGAGCTGGACGACGAAGTGGGCCAGGGGATTCGCGACCGCGGTGCCGAGTACGGCGCTTCCACCGGCCGCCCGCGTCGTTGCGGCTGGATGGACATCGTTGCCCTCAAGCGTGCGGTGGCCATCAACGGTATCTCCGGCTTGTGCATCACCAAGCTCGACGTGCTCGATGGCATGGAAAAGCTCAAGGTCTGCATCGCTTACGAATATCGCGGCAAGCGCACCGAATACGCGCCGCTGGACGCGCAGGGTTGGGAAGAGTGCACCCCCGTGTACCTGGAGTTCCCGGGCTGGAGCGAGAACACCCACGGCATCACCGTGTGGGATGACCTGCCGCCTGCCGCCCGCGCCTATCTGCGCGCGCTGGAGGAACTGGCCGGCTGCCCCATCTCGATCGTCTCCACCGGCCCGGACCGCGACCACACCATGGTGCTGCAGGACCCGTTCGCCTGATCGGCTGATGCGTGAGTGAAACGACAAGAGCCCTTCGAAAGCGGGGCTTTTGTTTGCGTTATGCTGTCGAGCGCTGCTTTGGGGCGAGGTAGGGCGACGGCAACTGCGGTGGCCTGATTCTTATGTCTGCACTGTTGGTGATCGCACTACCACTCGAAGACTCCCGCCCCTCAGCTCCCCCCGCACCTAGCTGACAACTGCTATGGGCCGCCCAAGCCTTATCAATGCGGGGCGTGTTCAGCACAGCCCTGTAGCATGCTTCCGCCAGTGGGGATTGCTTGCTCTGGTCTGATGTCCTCACACCCCGTCGTTACAGTGGCTTCTCTTTGACGTGTGTGTCTTCGCGTCTGGCAGGCGGGCGCATGACTTTTGGCCGTGTGAGCCCTTGCGTGTTGGCGCCATGATGCTGGCCCGCTGTACGACTTCGTCTACCTCATTACTCTTTTTAGGAACGTCATGCGCCAGATCCTGGTGACTGCTATTGCGCTGGCCCTGGCCACTACCTCCGCCGTTGCGTCGGCTCACGGCGCTGCTGCACCCGATGCAATCAGCGCATCTGCCACGCAGGTCACCAGCCAGTTGCCGCGGACGGCCAAGCCCACGCATTACGCGGTGGAGATCACTCCGCACGCCGACAAGATGACCTTCGACGGCAAGGTCGCCATCGACATCGTCGTGCTGCAGGCCACCGACCGCATCGTGTTGCAGGCGGCCAATCTCACCTTCGCGCGCAGCACATTGGCGCAGCGCAAGAGCGGCACGCCGCAGACTGCCAAGGTCAGCACCGATGATCAGGCGCAGACCGCCACGTTCGCCTTCAACAAGCCGCTGGCGCCGGGCAACTACGTGTTGTCCATCGACTACAGCGGTGTAATCAATACGCAGGCCAACGGCTTATTCGCGCTGAATTACGCCACTCCACAAGGCCAGCGCCGCGCGTTGTTTACCCAGTTCGAAAATTCCGATGCGCGCCGCTTCATTCCGTCGTGGGACGAGCCCAATTTCAAGGCCACGTTCGACCTGGCAGTCATTGCGCCGGCCGCGCAGATGGCGGTGAGCAACATGCCGGTTGCCTCGTCCAGCAATGGTGCCGGTGGCATGAAGCGCGTGGCCTTCCAGACCACGCCCAAGATGTCCACGTACCTGTTGTTCATGAGTGTCGGCGACTTCGAGCGGGCGACGCGCAAGGCCGACAATGGCACCGAGATTGGCGTGATCGCGCAGAAGGGCAAGGTGGACCAGGCGCAGTTCGCACTGGATTCCGGGCGCGACGTGCTGCACGAATACAACGCCTATTTCGGCATCCCGTATCCGTTGCCGAAACTGGACAACATCGCCGCACCCGGGCAAAGCCAGTTCTTCAGCGCAATGGAAAACTGGGGGGCGATCTTCACCTTCGAATACTCGCTACTGCTCGACCCGGCCACGTCCAACATCAACGACAAGCAGGGCGTTTTCACCGTTGCCGCGCACGAGATCGCGCATCAGTGGTTCGGCAACCTGGTGACCATGGCGTGGTGGGACGACCTGTGGCTCAACGAAGGGTTCGCCAACTGGATGGAGGCGCGCACCACGCACAAGCTGCATCCGGAATGGGATATTGATAACACCGGCGCGGCGTTCAAGAGCCGTGCGGCGATGCGTCGCGATGCGTATGTCACCACCCACCCGGTGGTGCAGCACGTCGCCACCGTGGAGCAGGCCAGCCAGGCATTCGACCAGATCACCTACGACAAGGGCGAGGCGGTGATCGCCATGCTCGAAGACTATGTGGGTGCCGACAACTGGCGTAACGGCGTGCGCAGCTATCTCAAACAGCATCAATACGGCAACGCCGTCACCGATGCGTTGTGGCAGCAGATCGATGCAGTGGCACCGGGCAAGCAGTTCACCCAGGTGGCGCACGACTTCACCTTGCAGCCGGGTGTGCCGTTGATCCAGGTCAGCGCCAGCTGCATTGCCGGCACCACGACCGTGCAGCTGAAACAAGGCGAATACACCGTCGACCGCCCCGACAAACAGCCATTGCGCTGGCATGTGCCCGTCACGGTGCGCGGCGCCAATGGCACGCCGGTGCGCGTATTGGTGGATGGCAGCGCGCAGGTGCAGCGACCTGGCTGCGATGCCCCCATCGTGGTCAATGCCGGGCAGAAGGGTTACTTCCGCACGCTGTATGCACCGGCGCAATTCACCGCGCTCACCAAGGGGTTCGATGCGTTGCCGGTGGTCGATCAGCTGGGTGTACTGATGGATACCGCTGCGCTGGCACCGGTGGGCCTGCAGCCCGAAGCGGACCTGCTTGAGCTCACCGCCAAGGTGCCGGTCGGCAGCTCGCCGGATCTGTGGGAAGTGGTGTCCGGCACGTTCTCCGGTATCGATAGCTTGTTCGACGGCGATCCGAAAGCTCAGGCCAGCTGGCGGCGCTTCGCGCGTGCGCGGCTTGCTCCCGAGTTCGCCACGCTCGGCTGGGACGAGCGCAAGGACGACAGTGCACAGACCAAGCAGTTGCGTGCCAGCCTGCTCAACAGCCTGAGCGCGCTGGACGATGCACAGGTGATCGCCGAAGCGCAGCGTCGTTTCGCTTCGTTCCAGGCCGACCCGGGCACGTTGTCGCCAGAGTTACGTAGCACGGTGCTGGGCATCGTCGCTCGCCACGCCGACTCCGCTACCTGGGACGCATTGCATGCCATGGCGAAGAAAGAAACTTCGTCGATGCTGCGCGACCAATTTTACGCCCTGCTGGCTGAAGGCAGGGACCCGGCGTTGGCGCAGCGCGCCCTTGAACTTGCACTCACCGACGAGCCCGGCGCCACCACCGGCGCTAGCATGATCGGCGATGTCGGCAGCGAGCATCCGGAGCTGGCATTCGACTTCGCCTTGGCGCATCGCACCCAGGTGGATAAGCTGATCGACTCCACCTCGCGCGCCCGCTACTACCCGCACCTGGCCGCAGGCTCGAGCAAGCTGGAGACCATCGACAAGATCAAGGCGTACGCGGGCACCTACCTGGCCCCCACCTCACGCCGCGATGCAGAAACCGCCATCAGCACCATCCAGACGCGGGTGACGTTGCGCGAACGGCGGGTGCCGCAGATTGCGGCCTGGTTGAAAAAGCGCAAAGCGTGACGAATAGCGTAGAGAAACAAAAAGCCCGGTATTTTCCGGGCTTTTTGTTTGGTGCAGTGGCCACCATTGCAGGTGAAGCGGATTGGCCAGGAACAGCAGAGAATGGATCTGGTGTGTGGATGCCTGAAATGTGCAACGCGCGCGTTGTAACTGCCGATTCCGTTGTCGAGCGATTCTGAGCCGTGCTGCGTGCTGCGTGCTGCGTGCTGCAACGCTGCGCGCCGCACCTGGCTCCAGCGCGCCGGCCGACCGGCTGCGGTTGGCTACATGCATCACGCCATGCGCATCGACATATTCTCGCGCACCCGATTGTCCATGTCTTGCTGCTGGCCCTGCATCAGGGCCCGTTGCCGCTCCACGCTGGCCGTTTCCAGTTGCTGCAGCGATTGCTCCACCGGTGTGCGCACCGCCACATCGGTGGGCATGGCGGCACGCAGATGGGCAGGGTTGTTCAATTCGCCCTGCACCACAAAGACGGTACGCCCCGCCGGGTGTTCGGCGGTCTGGTTGCTCAGCACAACATGATCGGCGCGATCCAGATTGTTCTGGCGGGCGAGGGTCATCACGCTGGCGATGAGGCGCTCGCTGTTTTCGTCCGGTGTGCGCCCGGCTTGCGCATCGATCGCACCCACGCCCGTACGCACCTGCTGCAGCAAGTTGTAGTCCCGATGGTCCGGGCCGATATCGGCCAGCTTGGTCGGCGCCTGTGTTTGATTGGGTACACCATCGACCGATGCAGTGAACGGGCTGCGGGTAATGGAGCGGTACGGATCTTCTTCGTGGAACTGCGTGGCTTTCTGCTGCCGCTCCAGACGGACGGCGCGGGCGTCGTCGAGTTCGGCGATACGTGCAGGATTGGTTTCTTCGCGCATGGAAAGATGCCCGCCACTGGCGCTGACGTTCACCCATTTGCGTTCCTGCTCGAAGTACATCGCGTAGAAGCTGTTGCTGCCGATGACATTGGGGTCGACGGCGGAGCGGCCCTCCAGCATCTGGATCGCTTCGGTGGTGCCGAGCTTGGCCAGGTACTCGCTCCCGGCCGCCATGCCCATCTGTGAGAAGGTCTCGTAACCCGTGTTGCCGATGCGGCTGGCGCCGGCGTACCCGTTGTCGAGCATGTTGGTCCAGATCTGCTCCAGCTTCTGGGGACCGCTTTTCTCTAGGGCCGCTTGCAGTAGCACGCGAGGTGTCCAGCAGTTAGGGTCGAGCCGGCGCTGCTCAAACGCGCGGTCGTGCGCGAGCATGACGGAGGCGCCTGGTAGGTTCAGTGCCAGATCCGGACGTTCTCGACGGAGCCATGCTTGCCGAAGTTCCAAATCCCTCTCCAGCAACGTCTGTCCGAAGCTCTCCCACTGACGTTCGCTCAGTTGAGCATTAGCAAAGCGCGAGCCGCTCTCGTGCTGCGTGTTCGCATAATCTTGCGCGTAACGATTCGCAACGCGCCCCGGCAAACTGTCATTACGCACGACACCAAGCGCGAGCGTTCCGTAGCCGTCTGCGCCGGGCAGTTGCGAGAGGTAGTTCCAGTACAGCTCACGATTGCCTGCTTTTGCGTAGCTGCGCAGGATCGTCAAGTTCTGCTGAGTTAATCCACCCATGATTTACTCCTTGAAAAAGTGTCGATCATCCAACTTTGGTGTTTACCAAAACGTCCCGAATCGCTTTTTCCATACGTTTCCAGTCTCTTAGGAACGCGCGATGGTAGTTGAGCGTGATGGATAGTTTTTTCTCGACATCCACAAGGTAGTGCGTACATCCGGCGATAACTGGTTCTTCTTCGTCAATGACTTGGTCGCCCTCAAGCCGGATGCCATCTTTACGAAAATTGACGCTATCGCACTTGATAAAAGTGGTTAGATTGCCGCCAGAATCGCGCGCAACATACCAATCGTCCTCAAACGCAGGATTGCGTGTCGGAGGTTTGCTGTAGCGGGCTTCGTACGCTTTAACGTACACCGCCATCTTTTCTTCATCGATGGCATAGGGCGTCAATCCGAGTGTTTCAGGCTGTGCAATCCGTAGATCGAGCCTCTCCGCAGGATTACCTCGTTCGACCCAATCAGCCTTGGTAAGTGCTTCGTTCGACGAATAGCTTCCAAGCAATGCCTCAATCGGGACCCGGTCAACGTAGTCGATCGCTGCGTGGATCTCCTTCCTGAAATCATTCGTACGCGGATTGGCCCGCGCACCGGGCGGAGTAGGGGTCATGTCCGGCCATTCGATGACCAGCGTCACGCCTTCGCCCGGCCATGGTGCGATCTGGCTGTCCAGATAGTTGGCGGGGATGCGGAAGATGTGCGGCCCGAGTTTCACGTCAACCGGCGCATCCGTATAGGTATGCCCGTTGATGGTGCGGCCGGTGGTGACGGTGCCTGACATGGTGGAAGTCCTTTTTTGTTCGGGTGATGGCGTCCGTGCACAGTTACTGCCGGTGACGGCGACGGCAAGTGCAAGGGCCAGGCACCGACCGGATGACATCATGTGCATTGGTCAATCCATTGCAGGGTTCGCCGCAACTATAGGCAAATCAGAATCAATGCGACAGCCCAAGCCCAGCGGGCGATTGCGGATGCAATGCGCCGCATAACGTGAAAAGACGATCACCCGCTGCCAGCAAAATAATGCGCGTGGACCACGATGCTGCCGGTGCAATGGCGGCTCGCCATGTGTCGACCGAGGGCGTTTGCCGCCGCCCGTCGCGATACGTGTCGAGCCGCAGCGCCCTCAACGCAGACGTCGCCATCTCATGCTCCAAACGCACCATCGATCGTATGCATCGCCCCGGTCACAAAGCCCGCTCCGGGCCCGCCAGCCAGGCCACCATGCCGGCCACTTCGTCGGCGCGACCGTGGCGCTTGATCGCCATGAAGCTGTGCATCAGGTCTGCGGACCTGGAAGCGCACCTCGCCGCCGGTTTCCAGCAGCATCACTGCACCCACCGGGAACGAGCGCCCCAGGCTGACCAGCAGGCTGCGCACATGTTCGCCAGCCGCGCTGGAAATCCGGCAGCTGGATCTTGCCTTGGACGACGTCCTTGAGCAGGTCCTTCAATGGCAGTTTGGTGCTGTCGAACGTGGTCATGGGTTCGCTTCCTTGTGATGGATGGGATGGATCAGATCAGCTTGTCGCCGCCTTGCGGCCGCGCTTTGGGTTTGGGTTTGGGTGCGGCGGCGCGCTGGGCGCGGATGCGTTCCAGCAGCACGCTGGCCGGTTCGTCGGTGGGGTCCTGTGGCACCAGTTCGCCGCGGAAGGCCTTGGCGAGCAGGCTCTGGGTCAGGGCGTCGATGCGCTGCTGGGCGGCGACGACCTTGGCTTCCAGCTGGTCGGCGTAGGTGAAGAGTTGTTCGACGCGGTCGACGATTTCCCTCTGGGCAGTCCGCGAAGGCAATGCAATTGGAAGTCTTCGGACGTCAGCTAGATTGATGCCCTTTTGTGCAACGCCACGAGTTTTCCCTGCCAACAGTTGCTGTCCTCGTTTACTTTGAAGAACCAATGCAACGAACATGGAATCAACATCTTCGATACAAGGAATCATCGCGACTTCTCGGCTGATGTTGCAATTCGCGAGTGATTTCGGCGCTACGGCTGTGTTGCCTATTGAGCCGCGAATTGCAAGAAGGACTTCTCCGCCCTTCAGGCGCGTCCGAGCATAATTTTTTTCGATGTCTCTTGCGACGACCTTTAAGGATGGTCTGATCAACGCGACCGGAAAACGAAGCAACCGCATCCGCCGCGCTGAGGGCGCTCAAATCGCCGATTTTTTGCCGGTTTCGGCCGTTTGCGGGGTGTTGCCTGGGTTACAGGCACAGCTTCCCCGCAGCAGGCATTAACGCTTTGCGCGTCAGCCACAGATTCGACAGTGCAAACAGCGTCAGCACCTGTGCGGTGTTCTTCGCCAAACCGCGATAGCGCACCTTGACGTAACCAAACTGACGCTTGATCACCCGAAACGGGTGTTCCACCTTCGCACGCAGGCTGGCCTTGGTGTGCTCCCAGCGCTTGGCCAACTTCAGTTCGCGCTTGTTCTTGATCTGCTTCAGCTTCGAGCGCTTCTCCGCGATCAGGTAGCGCAACTTGCGCTTGCCCTTCATCTCATCGCGCTTCTCAAGCCCCGTATAGCCGCTGTCC